>NZ_JBWKEI010000003.1:0-175031 GCF_056435525.1 Streptomyces sp. NPDC043908
TTCTTCACCGCGCCCGCGATCGCCTTGGAGTCCACCGCGTCCACGATCAGCGCGTCGACCTTGTTGGTGATCATCGTGTCGACCTGCTGCGTCTGGATCGTCGCGTCCTGCTTGGCGTTCGCGTAGACGACCTGACCCTTGCCCGCCGTGAGCTCCTTGACCATCTTCTCGATGAGCGGCTTGTCGAACTTCTCGTAACGCGCGGTCTGGTTCTCCGGGAGCAGGAGGCCGATCTTGATGGCGCCGCCCTTCCTGGCCCCGGACTTCTTGGCGGGGTCCCCGGACTCCTTGGCGCTTCCGCAGGCGGCGAGGGAGACGGCCAGCGCGGTGGCGGTCGCGGACACGGCGGCACGACGCATACGGGTGTTCATCGAGAGACCTCCCCTGACATGGCCGCGTCCTCGCGGCCGAGGTGGCTGGAAGTCAACTGGGAGGCGCAAGGGGCGTCAAGGAGTTGAGGGTGAACGAGACCGCAATGAGTCATTCCGTTGATTAGTCGAAGAAGCAACAACTCTGAGCGACGGAACGCCGGTTGGGACGCGGGTGGGACGGCGGTCGGGACGGCGGTGGGACGGCGGTCGGGACGGCAGCCCTCGCGCCCCCGGTTCCGCCGTATCCGGCCCGCCCCCCGGCCCGCCGGTCACGCCAGCCGGAACGCGTCCGCCAGCGCGTCCGCCTGGGCCAGGAGCAGGGTCCGCGTCCTCGGACCGATCCCGCCGTACTGGCCCGACACCGCGAGGCTGACCGTGCCGTGCAGTTGCGACCAGGCGAGCACCGCGCCCGCCAGCGCGGTACCGGTCCGCGCGTCGTACGGGGGCAGCCCCGTGTGTTCTGCGATCCACGCGGCCAGCGAGTCGTCCTCCCGTACCCACCCGGCCATCTCCTCCACCGTCGGGCGGAACGCGTCGCTGGGGTCGCCGGAGGCGAAGACGGTGAGGAAGGGGCCGAGCGCGGCCCGCGCGCGCTCCGCCGTGTCGGGCGGCGCGGCATGGCCCGGCACCGGGGTCCCCTGGATCAGCAGATAGCGGTGCGGCTGCGCGGTGGCCCAGTCGAGGAACGCGTCGGCGAGGGTGTGCAGCACCGCGCGGGCGTCCCTCGCACCGAAACCCCGGGCATGGGTGACGGCGTGCGCCAGATCGTCGTACGCGTCCCGGATCAGCTCGTCCAGCAGTTCGTCGCGGCCCGCGAAGTAGCGGTAGAGGGCCGGTCCGGACAGCCCCATGTCCCGGGCGATCCGGGTCAGCGCCACCGCCTGGGCGCCGCCCTCGGCCAGCTGGTCCAGCGCCGCCGCCTTGATCTCGGCGCGCGTCTGCTCCCGGTATCGGGCCCGGGGACTCCTCACCTCGGCGGTCATGGGTCCTCCTGCGTCCACCGGGGTCGTGTGCGGCGCGGCGGCGGACGCGGTGCCTCGCGTCGCTCCCTGACTCAATGATCCCCTCGTGAGGCCGCTTCGCCAGGGCTACGGGCCGTCACCGCGCCGGACCGGCGCGGGAGGGCGCGTGCGGTGTGTCTCCTGCGTCATCATGCGGATGCGTACCGTTGCCCCTGACCGCGTGAGAAAGAAGGCCGCCGGTGGCTCCGCATTCCGAGGGCGGCCGCGACGCCGGGCCGGGCCGTGCCGGTACGGCCGCCGCCGAGCCCCTGTCCGACCGCGGCCGCTGGCGGGCGCTCGCGGTGTGCCTGGTGGCGGGGTTCATGACGCTGCTCGACGTGTCGATCGTCAACGTCGCCCTGCCCTCGATCCGGGTGGCCCTGGACGCCCCGGAGGCCGACCTCCAGTGGGTCCTCTCCGGGTACGCCCTCGCCTTCGGGCTCTTCCTCGTCCCGGCCGGGCGGGTCGGCGACGCCCGGGGCAGGCGCGCGGTGTTCATGACCGGGCTCGCCCTGTTCGTCCTCGCCTCGGCGGCCTGCGGGGCCGCCCAGTCCAGCCTCTGGCTGGTGGCGGCCCGAGCCGTCCAGGGCCTGGCCGCGGGGCTGATCTCGCCGCAGATCTCGGCCCTGATCCAGCAGATGTTCACCGGCGCCGAACGCGGCCGTGCCTTCGGGATGCTCGGCAGCGTCATCGGCCTCTCCACCGCTGTGGGCCCGCTCCTCGGCGGGCTGCTCATCCACGCGGCGGGCCCGCGGGAGGGCTGGCGCTGGGTGTTCTACGTCAACGTGCCCCTCGGGATCGGCTGCCTGCTGCTGGCCCGGCGGCTGCTCCCGGACACCCCGTCCGCCCGCCGCATCTCGCTGCGCGCGCTCGATCCGGCCGGGGTGCTGCTGCTGGGCGCCGGAGTCCTGGCGCTGCTCCTGCCGTTCGTCCAGGCCCAGCAGTGGCACGGCCCCGAGAAGTGGCTGCTCCTGGTCCTGTCGGCCGCGCTGCTCACGGCGTTCGTGGCCTGGGAGCGGCGCCAGAGCGCCGGCGGCGCGTCCCCGGTCGTCGACCTCACGCTGTTCCGCGACCGCGGCTACTGGCTGGGCTGCGCCCTGATCCTGCTGTACTTCGGCGGGTTCACCTCGATCTTCTTCATCAGCGCCCTCTACCTCCAGGCGGGACTGCATCTGAGCGCGCTGCTCGCGGGCCTGGCCATCACCCCGTTCGCCGTCGGCTCCGCAGTCGCCGCCACCATCGGCGGGCGCCTCGTCGGCCGCTTCGGGCGCCGGCTGGTCGCGGTGGGCCTGGTCATGGTCGCCACGGGCCTGGGCGCCACGGCGCTCGCCGTCCACCTGGTGCCGGGCAGGTCCGCGGCATGGGCGATGACGGCTCCGCTGCTCCTCGCCGGGCTCGGCAGCGGTCTGGTCATCGCCCCCAACCAGACGCTGACGCTCTCCCGGGTCCCGGTCCGCTCGGCGGGCAGTGCGGGCGGCACCCTCCAGACCGGCCAACGCGTCGGCTCCGCCGTCGGCATCGCCGCCGCCGGGGCGGTCTTCTTCGCGCGGCTGGCGGACGACGGCTGGGCGGCGGCGTACGACCACGGACTGCTGGTGTCGCTCGCCTTCGTGGTCGGCGCGCTGCTCCTCGCCCTCGGCGACCTGCGGGCCGGCGCACGCGAGAGCCGGACCCGGACGACCTGAACCCCCTTGCGCGGACGGGTGCCTCGCCGCTCAGGGCGTACCCCTCACCTCGCCTCCCTGACGGCCCGCCGCCACGCCGAGTCGACCGAGAGCAGGGCGGCGGGGGCGAGGTCGGCGGGGACGTCCGGCAGGAAACCGCCGCCGTCCACGGGACCGGGGCCGAGGGACCGCGCCGGGCCGCGTCGCGCCGCACTCCCTCGGCCCGCCCAGTGCTCGCGCGCCTCGTCCCGTACGTCGACGAGGGCCTGGCGGCGCTCCACCGGCGGCGGGGCGAACCGGCCGCCCGCCGCCCGGGCCTGCTCCTGCCACCGGTCCTGCCAGAACTCGACGGTCCAGCCCGGCCAGCGCGCCTCCATCTGGTAGGCCCCGGCCTGGGCGCCCAGCAACCACCAGCCCACCAAACGCCGCGCCGGGTCGACGTGCAGCCCGGAGAGCACCGCGAACTCGCACCGGCCGTGGTCGGGCGCCGCTGCGAGGCGGTCGAGGAGGGCGGGCCCCTCCGCCACCGGGTGGTCCCCGGCGGCGGCGAGGAGATGGCAGCGGCCGGTGCCCACGGTGACGACCGTGGCGAGCGGATCGTCCTCGGCCAGTTCCCCGTCGCCCGGGGCGAGCGGAGCTCCCGCGCGCACCTCGCGGCCCGGATCGCGTACCGCGTCCGGGTCAAGGCCCAGGTAGGCGCGCAGCTCGGCAGGGCCGTCGAAGGTCCAGCGCACCTGCCAGCCCGGCCACGAGTGGCGCAGCAGCTCCAGGGCGGCCGCCCGGTGGCGCATACAGGTGGTCGGCCCGTCCCGGACGAAGACCAGCAGCACCCGGCGGTGCGGGTCGACCAGGACCGCGCCCTCGCAGCGGACGTCGTCGAGCCAGCCGTGGCGCGCGGGGTCGTGGGCGCGCAGGAACGGCAGCACGACGTCGGGACCGGCCAGCAGGTCGAGATCGAGCCCGGCCGCCCCGAACCGCGACTCGTACAGCTCGTACCGCTCGTGGTCGCCGCTGCCGGGAACGACGGCGAAGGTTGCCCATTCGGCCATGGTCGAGAGGATCTCAACCGGTGTGCCGCCCCACCACCCGGTTCCGGGCGGTGCGTCCAGTGATCCACACCACGGACGGACGGCCGCGACGGCCGTAGGGTGCGCTCCTGTGAGCAGACACATCGCGTTCGAGCGGTTGCACAACTTCCGTGACCTGGGCGGCTATCGCACCGAGGACGGCTCCACCGTGCGGTGGGGACGGCTGTACCGCGCCGACTCGCTGGGCAAACTCCAGGGCGAGGACTGGGAGCGGTTCCTGGGCCTGGGAGTGCGGACGGTCATCGACCTGCGCTACCCGTGGGAGATCGAGGGCAAGGGGCGCGTCCCCGAGCACGTTTCGCTGACGTACCGCAACCTCAGCGTCGAGCACCGCCCGTACGACCAGGCGAGCCTCGGCGCGGACGTGGACACCGGCCGGTACCTCGCCGACCGTTTCCTGGAAGTCGCCCACGACGGAGTGGAGGAGCTGCGCGAGGCGCTGCGGGTCATCGCCGCGCCCGGCAGCGGGCCGCTGGTCTTCCACTGCGCCTCGGGCAAGGACCGCACCGGTCTGCTCGCCGCGCTCGTGCTGACCCTGCTCGGCGTCCCCGAGGAGGCCGTCATCGAGGACTTCACCCTCACCGGGCTCGCCACCGACCGCCTGATCGCCGACTGGCGGGCCGCCCACCCCGGCCGCGAGATCACCTGGCCGGACTACGGCCGCGCCCCCGCCGCCGTCATGCGCCTCTTCCTCGACGGCCTCGCGGACCGGCACGGCTCGGTGCACGCCTACGCACGCGAACTGCTCGGCGCCGACGAGCAGTTGGTCGACGCGCTGCGCGCCGGGCTGCTGGAACGCGCGGCCGAGCCCGTCGCCGTCGCGTAACCGGCTCGCCGGGCCGGGCCCCCGGCGGACCCTTCTGCCCGCCACGCGCCGCGCCTATGGTGGGTCGTCATGTGTGTCCGCCCGGAAGGGGACTGATGGTGCGTAGAACCAGGATCATCCGGCACACCGCCGCACTCGCGGCCGCCCTGCTGATCGGCGCGGGGGCCGGCGCGGGAGCCACCTCGGCCGCCGCCGACGAGAGCGGGCCGGCCCGGGCGAACCGGAACGCCGCCGCGCTCGACGCCTACTGGAGCCCGGCGCGGATGGCCGCCGCGCTGCCCGCAGAGACGGCGAAGGGCGCCGGAGCCGGGCCGACGGCCTCGCCCACCGAGGACGGACCCCGGCCCGGTGAGCACATCCCGCCCAGCCGGAGCTTCGACGGCATCCCCCAGGCGGGCACGTTCTTCTGGACCGACGCCCACGGCACCGGCCGCACCTGCAGCGGCTCGGTGGTCCGCAGCCCCGGACGCGACCTGGTGCTGAGCGCCGGACACTGCCTGAAGGGCTACGCGGGACCCGCGCCCCGGCGCCGTCTCGCGTTCGTGCCGCGCTACCACGACGGGACCAAGCCGTTCGGCGCCTTCCCCGTGGTGACCGACGGCGTCTACGTGCCGCAGCCGTACTACGACCTGGGCGAGCACGCCGGAGCCGCCTACGACTTCGGGTTCGCGCGCACCGAGCCCAACCAGGACGGCACCAGGCTCCAGGACGCGGTGGGCGGAGTCCGCCTGCTCACCGGCACCGGCTACTCCCACCTCCCGGTACGCATGATCGGCTATCCGGGCAACGCGCAGCGGCCGCTGGAGTGCTGGAGCCGCACCACCAGGTTCGTCAGCGACGACCCCGCCGACCCCGGCACCTTCGCGCGCGTCGCCTGCGACGCGTTCGTGGGCGGGACCAGCGGCGGACCGATGCTGGTGCCGGGGTGGGACGGCTGGGGCGTGATCGGGGTCATCGGCGGCTACCACACCGGCGGCAACACCCCGCAGGTCTCCTACAGCGCCCCCTTCGGCGCCGCCGCCCGGGCGCTCTACCGCGCCGCGGTCAGGGGCGCCCCACCGGCGGGTCCCGCGTCCTGAGTGCCGTCCCCACCGGAGAGCGGGAGCCCGCCGCAGGGGTTCAGCGGGCCAGGGCCTGCAAACCCTTGCGCAGATCGTCCTGGTTCATGACCGGCGTGAAGTCGACCTTCGCGCCCATTTCGAGGAAGAACGGTTCAGCGGTCTTCGGAATCTGCGACGAGTCCTCCAGGTCGAACACGAGGTAGGCGGTACGGCACCCGTTGCGCGAGGTGAAGTAGGCGGCCTCGGGGTGGATCGCCTCCACGGCGGCTTCCATCGTCTTCTGCATCGAGCCGTTCCTGATGGCCTCGTTCGCCTTCTCGGTGTCCAGTTGGGCGGTCAACAGCATGCGCACGAAACTCACCCCTTCCCGACCGGGTGGGTGCTCACTTGCGGCGCACCGGTGACTCCCGGCCGCGTACACCACCAGCGTCTCCCCTCGGCGCCGATAGCACAACGCGGGAGATCCCGCACACCGGCGCGACGGGAGGTGGGCGTTCCGGCGGGGCGGGTCGTCGTACAAAATGAGGGCCCGGTTCCTGTTATCCCCACGCCTGCCAGGGATCTCCGAACGACGGGAGCGCACAGACGACGCCAGTGGGTGAGGGAGCGGATGCACAGGGACAGCACGTCCATGCCGGAGCTGGTGGGCGCCGCGCGGACCGGCGACGCCCAGGCGCGCGAGCGGCTCGTCGCCGACTACCTCCCGCTGGTCTACAACGTGGTCGGCCGCGCCATGGACGGCCACGCGGACGTGGACGACGTGGTGCAGGAGACCATGTTCCACGCCCTGGAAGGCCTCGACGGGCTGCGCGAACCGTCCCGCTTCCGGTCCTGGCTGATCGCCATCGCGATGAACCAGATACGCCACCGCTGGCGCGCCCAGCAGTACACGACCCCGGCCGCCCCCGAGCAGCTGGCCGCGGCCGCCGACCCGGAACCGGACTTCGTGGACCTCACCATCCTGCGCCTCGGCCTGTCCGGGCAGCGCCGCGAAGTGGCCGAGGCGACCCGCTGGCTCGACGAGAGCGACCGCGAACTCCTCGCCCTGTGGTGGCAGGAGGCGGCGGGCGAGCTCACCCGTGCCGAACTCGCCGAGGCGATGGCCCTCACCCCGCAGCACACCGCCGTCCGGGTCCAGCGCATGAAGGCCCAGCTGGAGGTGGGCCGGGTCGTGGTGCGGGCGCTCGGGGCCCGGCCGCTCTGCGACGAGCTGGCCCGGACCGTCGCCGGGTGGGACGGCCGCCCCGCCCCGGTGTGGCGCAAGCGGATCGCCCGCCACACCCGTGACTGCCGGACCTGTTCCGGGCGGGGCGCGGGGCTGGTGCCCGCCGAGGGGCTGCTCGCCGGCCTCGCCCTGCTGGCGCCGCTGTACGGGGCCGCGCAGTTCGTCCCGGGCGCCCGTCTGGCGCCGGTCGCGTCCACCGCGCCCGTGCCGGGCGCCGCCGGGACGGGGCCCGCCGCACCGGCGAAGGCACCCGCGTACGCGGTCAAGGGCGCGCTCGCTCTCGCGCTCGCCGCCGTCCTCGCCGTCGGCACCGCCCTGCTCTGGCCCGACCCGAGGCCGCGGGCCACTCCCGCGCCGCCCGTCGCACCCCGGACCACCGCCCCTACCGTCCTGCCGTCCCCCTCCGCCCCACCCGTACGGCCATCCGCCAAGCCGAGCCCGTCGCCCACCTCCACCCCGAGGACCGCCCGGCCCACGCCGGTCGGCGTGCCCCCCGAGCAACGGCTGCTGCGGCTGGTCAACAGCCGCCGGAGCGCGGCCGGCTGCGCCCCGCTGCGGATGGACCCGCGGCTGACCTCGGCGGCCCAGCGGCACGCCCGGGACATGGTGGCGCGCCACTACTACGACCACGCGAACCCCGAGGGGCGGCACGCCGACGCCCGGATGCGGAGCGCCGGGTATCCGGTCGGGGCCTGGGCGGAGAACCTGGACCGGGGGACGGCGGACCCGGCCGCGATCGTCGAGGACTGGACGGACGGCGCGATCCACCAGCGCAACATGCTCGACTGCGGCTACCGTGACACCGGCGTGGCCGCCGTGCCGGGGCCGGGGGGCACGGTGTGGGTGCAGGACTTCGCGGGCGCCTCGCCCTGAGGCGGTCTCCCGTCCCGGGGCGGTTTCCCGTCCCGGGACGGCCCGCCGTCCCGCGCCCCCACCGCTGCCGGGCGCGGGTCAGCTGCCGAAGTTCTGCACCCACCACGGGCCGTTGCCGCTGAGGTTGACCCCCACACCGATGTCCTTGAAGCCGCAGTCCAGGATGTTGGCGCGGTGGCCGGGGCTCTTCATCCAGTCGCGCATCGCGTCGGCTGCGCTCTTCGGCCCCCGGTGGATGTTCTCGCCCCACTTGTGCCAGTCGTATCCGGCGGCGCTCATCCGGTCGCCCGCGTTGCGTCCCTCCGGGCTGTTGTGCTCGTAGTAGTCGCGGGCCGCCATGTCGTCGGCGTGCGCCTGGGCGGAGGTGTTCAGGCGGCCGTTCGCCCTGAAGGGCGCGCAACCCGCCTTGGCGCGCTCGGCGTTGGCGAGGTCCACCACCTGCTGGACGTACGAGGCGGCGGCGCCGGTGGGCGCGTTGTCCGTACGCGGAGGTGTGCTCCCGCGCGGTATGCGACCGGCGCCCGGGTGGTGGCCCTGGGTCGTCGTGGTGCCGGTACCGGAGCCCGTGCCCGTGCCCGTGCCGGGGTGCGCGGAACCGGAGGCGGTGCCGGTCCGGCTCGGTTTCGGCTTGGGGGAGGGGGACTTCGCGGGCGCGGTGGAGCGTATCGGGGAGGGGGTGGCGGACGGGGCGGGGGCGTCCGCGGCCGCTCCGGTGCCGAGGGGGTGCCCGGCGGGCGGGGCCGCCTGGGTGCGCACGGCCTCGGCGGGGTCGTCGGAGTGCGGCCACAGCAGCGCTCCCGCGACGGCGGCGACCGCCACGGTCCCGGCCACGGCGGTGCCGACGGCCCGCCGGGACCGCTGCCGGTGCGCACGCCGCCGGGTGGCCCGTCCTTCGCTCGCGGGCCGAACGTGGGGGTGGTCGTCGTGGTGCTGCATGGGGCTCCGCTCTCTCTCCGGTACTGCCGGGGTGTCCGGCACATGGGAGAGCGGGAGGCGGCCGGGCCATAACACTTTCCGCGTACGTGACCTGGGCCACAGGGGCCGGTCAGGCGCGCAGGGCGGTGGCTTCCGGCCCGGTGGCGTCGGCGGTGGACGCGTTGAGCAGGGCGATCCCGGCGGCGGTGGGGGTGTGCAGCACCGCGTTGCGGTCCCGTGCCGTGCCGACCAGGCCCGCCGACCGCAGCACCGTGGCGTGTTCGCTCGCGCTCGCCGGGGAGATGCCCGCCCGGGCGGCGAGCTGGCTGGTGGTCAGGCCCGGGTGTTCCGCGATCGCGCACAGCACGGTGGCCCGGGTGCGGCCGAGGAGCGCCGCGAGCGAGCGGGGCGCGGCGCTGAGGGCGCCCGCGGTCACCGTCGCGGGCAGCGGGGACCACGGCGGCCGGTCGTCGCCGACGGGGAAGCTGACCCAGGGCTGCGGCCCGGCGTCGTCGAAGACCGGATACGCCGAGCCGAAGAGCGTCGGCACGAGCAGCAGTCCCCGCCCTTCGAGACGCAGGTCGCCGTCGTGGCCGGATGCCATGGTCAGTTCCAGCACCGGCGGGTTCCAGCGCACCCGCCGCGGGTGGAGCCGCTGGAGCAACCGCTCCACGCCGCCCTCGGTCAGATGCCGCATCCGCCTCGCCCGGTCGACGTCGGCCAGCCGCTCGATCCGGGGCCAGTACGGCGCCACGAGTTGCTCGTACGTGTCCTCGAAGACATCGACCAGCTCCCGCAGGAAGCGGGGATCGTCGGCGAGGCGGCCCGTCCACTCCGGAATCCGCTGGACCCGGCCCGCCCACTGGCCGACGTGTTCCCGTACCCGCCCCGCCGGGGTGGCGCGCACCTTCTCCCACAACTCCTGGACGCCGCCCGGCTCCACCGGCAGGAGGAAGTCCAGCGACCACCCGGTGGGCGGCACCACGTCGAAGGCCAGGCGGTTGCGGGGCGCCAGCCGTGCCAGCGACTCCCGCCGCCACGCGTCGAAACGCGCCCGGTGCACGTTCTCCTGCAACACCCGCAGGGCTACGTCGAGTTCGAGCATCGGCCGCGGTCCCTCGGCCACCCGGGTGCGGGCGAGGTCGTCGGCGGTGAAGTGGATGCGCAGCGTCACGCGCCCGAGCATGGCCTTCGGCCGTGTTTCGGACCAGCCCGAAACACGTCACCTCCGGGGCCGTGGCCCTGCCACGGTGGAGGTGCACGACAACGGGGGAGTGCCGGCCGGCCCACACACGGCTACGGGGGCGGTGGGCCGGCCGGCACTTGCGTGCGTGGGGTGAGCGGGCCGGGTATGCCGTGGGCCCGGCACGGGGGCTTCAGTGGGCGACTTCGGCGACTTCGGCGACTTCGGCGGCTTCAGTGGGTTGCCGGTGCTGACGGTGTGCGGGACGGCTGGAGCGAGGGGAGGCCCGTCGACCTCGGTGGCGGCGTTCGAGGGGGCGCGCTGGTGTCCGGCTGGGGGGTGGTGCCCGGGGTCCGGGCCGACGGCCGGGCGGGCCGTCGCGCCTTCGTCGGCGGCGTGGAGGGCTCGGGCCGGGACGATTCGGCCCGGGAGGGCCGGGGGGAGGGTTGCGGGGAGACCGGGCCCGGAGAGACCGGGCCCGGGGTGGCCGCGGGCAGCGGGTGGTCCGGCGCACCGCCCGGCTCCACGGCCAGGTAGCCGATCGCCACGGCCGCCGCGGTGGCGAGCGCGGCCAGCGGCAGGGCCAGGCGGCGCAACCCCGGGGTGGGCGGCCACGACCGGACGAGCGCGGTCCGGCGCAGATGCGGGCCCGGTGGGTCCGCCGGGCGCAGATCGCGGACCGTCACGGTCTGCGCGCGAGCAGCCAACGCCCGCCGCAGCCGTACCTCGACGGGGCGTTCGGGACTCTCCCCGCCGCTCATGTCCACTCCTCTCACGACCGCTCCTTCAAGATCTTCTCCAGGGCGTCCAGGCCCCGGCTCGCCAGCGACTTCACCGAGCCGCGGCTGATCCGCAGCGTCTGCGCGATCTCGGCCTCGGTGAGCTCGCCCCAGTACCGCAGCACCAGCACCTCACGGCGGCGCGCGCTCAACCGCCCCAGCGCGGCCAGCACTTCGCGGTGCTCCTCGTCGAGGACGACGCGCTCCTCGGCGGAGGGCGCGTCGGCCTCGTACGGCGGGGTGTACGCGCGCGCCGTGCGCCGCCGCCGCAGCACCGAGCGGGAGGCGTTGACCACGGCGGTACGGAGATAGGCGAGCGCGTTGTCCACCTCGGCGATCTCCTCGCCGTGGCGCCGGTACAGCGCGGTGAACGCGTCCTGCACCACGTCCTCGGCCGTGGCCCGGTCGTCCACGAGCATCACCGCGAGGTGCACCATGCGCAGCCGGTGCGCGTGGTAGAGCCCGCTGATGGTCGGCCGTGCGGGGTGCGGGCCGTACCCGCCGAGGACGGCCGGGCGCTCCGGCCCGGTGGCCAGCCGGTCCCGGCGCAGCAGCCAGTGCAGAAAGGCGCGCGGGCCCAGACGCCCTGGCGGCGCCGGGTACCGGACGGCGGTGTACTCCATCACTTCCTCGGGTGGAACGGCGCGGCCCCGCACGGCGGGGCCGTCCTGCGCCTCAGTGGTTCTGTCGCCGCCGGACGGCGTAGACGGTCCCGGCGCCCGCGGCGATCAGCGCGCCCGCTCCGGCACCCAGGACCGTGTTGGTCTTGGACGAGCCAGTATGGGCCAGTTCGTCCTGGCGTGTCGAAGGGGAGGGCGCGGCGCTGGGTTCGGTGCCGGGCCGGGACTCGCTTGGGGTCTTCGTCGGGGGCGCCGGCTCGGGCGCGCTCGGGGGCGTGCTGGGC
This sequence comes from Streptomyces sp. NPDC043908, assembly GCF_056435525.1. Lineage (NCBI taxonomy): Bacteria > Bacillati > Actinomycetota > Actinomycetes > Kitasatosporales > Streptomycetaceae > Streptomyces > Streptomyces sp. NPDC043908. The sequence continues at coordinate 11,891 of NZ_JBWKEI010000003.1, forward strand.
GCGGCGGTGGGCCGCAGGCTGGGGGAGGCGGGCGTCGTGGCGGGTGCGGGGCGCTGGGGTGAGGTGGACGGCGCCACGGTCGGTGCGGCGGACGCCGGGGCGGGGCGGGTGGTGGCCAGATGGCGCGGCTGCGTGCCGCCGTCGGCGTGGGCCGTGCCGGCCAGGGCGGGCACGGCGAGCGCGGCCAGCAGTCCGGCGGCGGCTGCCCCGCGGGCGAAGGTGCGGCCGTGGTGCTTCGTGGTGTTCACGTAGTACGTCTCCAGGTCGGCTGAACGGCGTCGGACGACGCCCTTCACCCCTCACGACGTGCGGCGCGGGCCGGGGTTGCCGACCAGTCGAAGAAAGTTTTCGTACCGCGTCGGCGCACCCCTCACCCTTCCCCGGTGAGCGTGTCCACGACGGTGCCCGCGAACTCCTGGGCGAGTGGCCCCAACGCGTCCCACTGGCGTACCGCCCACCCCGCGGCCAGCGGCGGGAGCGTCGGCAGCGGTACGAAGCGCACCGCGCCCGGGGCGGAGGCGGTCCACCCGGGCAGCGCGGGCACCACGGCGTGGCCGAGCCCCAGCTCGGCCAGGAGGATCGCGGTGTCCCAGTCCGCCACGCTGGTGGTCGAGGCGAGACTGACGTCCAGACCGGTCAGTTGCCGGTCCAGGTGGTGACGGGACCTGGAGTCGGCGGGCAGTTGGATGTGCCGGATACCGGCCAGGTCGGCCGGTTCGATACTGCTCCTGCCCGCGAGGGGATCGTCCGCGTGGACGGCGAGGACCCACGGCAGCTCGATGACCGGACGCTGCTCGATGCCCCGCACGGGGGCGCCGATGGTGATCCAGGCGAGATCGGAGTCTCCCGCGGCGAGCGCGTCGACGCAGGCCCGGCTGGAGTTCTCGGTACGGAACTCCAGCCCGGCGCGGGGGTGCGCGCCCCGGAAGCGCACCACCGCGTCGGACATGAAGTGGCGGACGGTGGTGGCGCCGGTGGCGATCCGCACGGTGCCGCCGTCGCCCTCCCTGAGCTGGCGGAGCTGACGCAGCGCCAGCTCTATGTGGCCGATGCCCTGCGCGGCGGCCTGCTGGAGGATCCGCCCGGCCTGGGTGGGGGCCACCCCGCGCGGGCGCCGCTCCAGGAGGGGCAGCCCGAGCTCGGCCTCCAGCCGCTTGACGTGCTGGCTCACCGCCGACTGCGTACGGGACAGATCGCGTGCCACGGCGCTGAGATTGCCGCTCTCGCAGGCGGCGACGAAGACGCGGAGATCATCGAGAGTCATGAACCCCAAGGTATTGCTTGGGCCTTCGAAAGAAAACCAGAGGATTGACTGGGGTGAGGGGCCCCGCGAGGATGTGACGCGGGGCGGCAACCCGTCCGTGGAAGCCATCAGGGATCCGGACCCGGACGGCGGTCCCCACGGAGGGTGCCGACCCCGGGTGTGGACTTGCGGTCCGGGTGAGCTGACGGCCCCGCAGGTCACGCCATCCGGCGATGAATGCGGGGACTGCGGCGACTTTGGCGTTGCGGCGAGCGGGCAACGGTGCCTGGGCGCCTGGGGCCGTGCGCTCGGGGCCACGGGCCGGCCTGGGAGCCGGTGGCACTTGACCTGCTCCTGTTGTCGGGCCACCCGCCGGCCGCCAAGCGCAGCCCGAACACGCCCCCCGCTTCCCGGGGCACTGGCAGCGCCAGTAGGGCCCCCGGGCCCCGGCGGCGGGAGGGGGAGGGGCCTACTCACACCTCCCGCCGCGATCAGCCCAACCGCTCCCGTATCTGCTCCGCTTGGGCAGCGAGCTCGGCCGCCTCGGGGCTCTCCAACTGCCCGAGACGGGCGATGAGGGCGGTCAGCCGGGCTATGCCGTCGTGTGCCCGGCCCATCTCCTGTTCGGTCAAGGCCGCCCGGGCGGCGCACTGGAACCACTCGCGCAGCGCGTCCTCGCCGAGCCCGGCATAGCCGGTGGACGCGCGGTCGAGGAGTGCGACGATCTCGGTCCGGACGGCCGCGGACGCCTCGGCCATCACGTCCGGTTCGGCACTGGCGGAGGTGCCCCCTCCGTCCTGCCCGTCGTCGTGGTCGTCCTCGTACTCCTCCTCGTACTCCTCGTCCTCCTCCAGGGAGTCCTCAAGGACGGCGGCGAGTTGCTGCCAGGTCTGCGCCCGCTCGTAGCGGGACTCGGGCTCCTCGGAGCCTTCGAGCACGGTGATCGCCTGCTCCATCAGCACGCGCGCCTGCCCGTATCGGTCGTCCCCCGCCGCGCTCTCCGCCGCCAGCCAGGCCAGCGACCGCAGCACCCGGACCTCCCCGACGGGGTTGTCACCCGCCTGCCGCCACAGCTCCAGCGCCCGTCCGTACGCCGACCGCGCCTCCTCGCGCAGCCCGGCCGCCGCGAGCGCCTCGGCGGCGGAGTGGGCCAGGCTCGCCTGCGGACGGGGGTTCTCCCAGCCCTTCGCGGTCTCGGCGGCGAGCAGATACTGCTCGGCCGCCGCGCGCTGGTCGTTGAGTCCGCGCAGCAGTTCACCGAGCATCCGCCGGGCCTCCACCGCCTCCTGCTCCCCGTGCTCCACCAGGTCGGGCAGCGCGGACTGGAGGACCTCGGCCGCCTCGGCGGTGCGCTCGGCCTCCGCGTAGGCGCGGGCCAGCAGCAGGCGCGCCCGGGCGCCGTCGGTCGCGGTGAGCCCCGCCTGGTCCAGCCAGTGCGCCGCTTCCAGCGCGTGCGCCGCCGCCTCGTCGGCCGCGCCGGGGCCGCGCAACAGGATCTCCGCGAGCGTGAGCCGTACGGCGGCGTGCTCCTCGGGATCCGTCAGCTCGGCGGCATGGCCGAGCGCGGCCCGGGCGAGAGCCTCGGCGCCTTCCGCGTCGCCCCGCGCCGCCAGCACGCGCGCCCGCAGCGACAGCGGTTCGACCGCCTCCCAAGGACGCTCGGCGGTGAGGCAGCGCTGCGCGGCGGAGGCCAGCAGGGGCTCGGCCCGGCCGAGGTCACCGGTCATCAGCGCCATCCGGGCCAGGACCAGTTCCGCCTCGGCGACCACATCCGCCACATCCCCACCCCCATCCCCATCCACGTCCGCGCGGTCGCCGGTGCCGTGCGCGGCGACGAACTCCTCCAGCCCGACGGCCAGATGGGCGTCCCGCGTCTGCCGGTCCTCCTCGGGCGTCTCGCGCTCGCGCAGGTACGACTCGATCTGGAGGGTGGTCAGTTCGGCTGCCGCGACCCGGCGGGCGCGAGCGGGGTCGGTCTCGGCCAGGGTCCGCGCGGCCGCGGTGGCGACGGCCAGCAGGTGCCGTATCTCCACGGGCTCCGCGCCCGACCGGGCGGCGGCGGCCGCGACGCCGAGCAGGGCGTAGGCCGCGCGGGCGGGGTGCCCGGCCGCCCGCTGGGCGTCGGCCGCGCGCGCGAACAACTCCCGGGCCTGCTCGGAGCCGGTCCGGGCCGCCGCCGTCGCGCGGAACTCCAGCAGGTCGGCGGCCGTGGCCGCGTCGGGCGACGCCTCTCCCGCCTCGACGAGTTCGGCGACCCGGGCCCAGAGGGCGCCGGCCGAGGGACGGCCCTGCCTCCGGGCCGTACGCGCGTGCTCGACCAGAGTCGCGAGGTCCAGGGTGTCGGTGGCGGCCGCGGCCTGGGCGGGGGCAGCGCCCGGGCGCACGCCCGCGGGCGCCGGGGCCGCCGGAAGTCCCGCGGTGCGCACCCCGAGCGGCAGCACGTCGACCAGGGGCTGCTGGGCGATCCGCTCGGCGAGCCGCTGCGAGACATGCGCGGAGCCGTTGCGGGCGTCGAAGCGGGCGGCGATGGAGGTGGCGTCCGCGAAGAGCCGCTCGTACAGCTCCTTCACCGTGTGTCCCGTGCCCCGGTAGGGGACGGCGGGGCGGTCGCCGTGCCCCAGGTCGGTGAGACGGCGCAGCAGCACCAGGACGCCGCCCGCGAACTCCATCCGCGTCTCGACGTCGGTGAGCGGGCCGAGATGGGTGGTGTGCTCGGCGAGGATCTCCAGGCCGCGCGGTTCGTTGCCGGTCAGCGCGCAGAACTCGATGTGCTTGCCGACCGAGCGCAGCAGGCTGTCGTTGCCGCGGGCCATCCGGTAGCCCCGCAAGTGGTGGGAGCGGGCCTCGTCGAGGCGGCCGAGGCGCACCAGGGGGAGCAGCGAGTGCGCCAGGACCCGGTGGGGCTCCTCCATGCAGGACATCTCACCCGCGAGCACCGGCGCCCAGATCTCGATCGCCTTGGCGTCCTCGCCCTTGCGCGCCCAGTACCAGCCCTGGGTGTTGATCTCGCACGCGTGGCAGTCGCTCATCCGGTCGCGCGAGGCCGCGGTCCAGCCCGCCGCGGCCCGGTCCATGCGGGCCTCGTCGCCAGTCGCCTCGGCGAGGTGGAACTCGGCCTGGCGCACGGCCCGTTCGCTGTATCCGGCGAGCCGGTAGCGGCGCTCCATGTCCACCAGCCAGCCCTCCACCGCGGCGAGCGGGATGTCCGGGGACTCGACGATCCGCCCGGCCACCCACTTGAAGCGCCAGAACAGGCCGTGCACCTCGTAGGCGGGGAAGGCGGCCGGGTCGCGGTCGTACTCCTGGAGCAGACGCGCGAACGGCACCACCATCTTGGTGCGCTCGGCGCTCCACTCGTACGCGTCGATCAGCCGGTCCAGCGCCTGGCGGAACAGCTCGCGGTCCCCGCTCGACTCGGCGGCGGCGGCCAGTGTCTCGGCGCGCGCGTTGCGCGCCGCGCCGTAGGGAGTCCGCGCGTTCTCCGCCAGGGCCTGGCGGATCTCCTCGGGGGTCATGGCGGTCACTTCCGGCCCTCCTGGGGGTGGGTGCCCGGCGTGGAGTGGGTGGCCCATTCCAGGAGGTCCAGGAAGGCCCGGTTGAGCAGGGTGGAGTCGGCCGGGCGCAACGGTCGCTGCGACATCAGCAGCGCCTGGCCGTAGAGCGATTCGACCGCCGTGCCGGTCAGCTCGGCGTCCGGCAGCGTGGCGATCCGACGGATCAGCGGGTTGTTGTGGTTGAGCACCAGCCGCGCGCGCGGGGCGGAGCCGCGCAGGGCGCCGAGGATGTCGTTCCACAGCGAGTCGGCGTTCTCCTGGGCGGCGGCCCGGTCGCGCTCGTGCCGCGCCTGCCGGTCGTCGAGGAACAGCGCGGGCACGGCCACCGGCTGGAAGGCTCGCAGCACCACGTCGCACCCGTGCGGGTCGAGCCGGGTGCGGGCGGTCGACAGGAAGGCGGCGAGCGACAGCTCCGCGGTGGTGGGCACCGGGTCGAGGCGGTCGGTGACCGCGCCCGCGTCGAGCTCGGTCACCTTCAGGCCGGGCCGGATTCCGGGGAGCAGGGCGAGCAGGTCCGCGTCGTACGTGTAGCCCGCGTTGACGACGCCCAGGCCGTGCGCCGCCGCGATCGGGGCGATCTGGCGGAACTCCTCGACGGTCCGGGTGAAGTGGATCTCGGTGTGGGCGGCCGCGAACTCATCCAGGCTGCGCCGGCCGTCGTTGGTCTCGAACGGCAGCCACGGCAGCATCAGCGCGAACAGCTCGGCGTCGTGCCGGGCCAGGGACTTCACGCCCAGGTGATGCACGCTCAGGAACGCGGCGAGGCGCTGGGGGTCGCCCGCGGCGAGCTCCGCGAGCCACTGCCGCAGCCGGGCGCCGAGGGCGTCGCGGACGGCGGCGAGCGTCTCGTCGTCGTACAGGTTCTCCCGCGAGGCCGTGGGGCGCAGGGTGTCGGTGTCGACCACCGCGCGCACGAAGAACGCCCACTCGGGCAGCAGGTTGTCGGCGCGGTCGGTGAGCAGCATGCCCTTGAGGTAGGTGCGGTGCCCGGCCCGGTGCGCCGGGCTGGTCGGCTCCGGCAGTACGTAGGCGACGCCCCGCACGCCCGCGACCGGCAGGTCCAGGTCGATCGAGTCCAGCGGGGTGAAACCGAAGACCCGCGCGCAGTGACCGGAGAGCGCGACGCGGCGGGCGGCCGGGGTCGGGTACTCCCGCTCCCAGACGGGCGGCCGGTCGGTGACCGGGCGCTCGGCGCCGTCGTCCCCCGCGAACGCGATGTCATAGGGCAGCAGGGAGCCGAAGTCGCGGGCGAGCTCCTCCACGCGCGCGGCGGTGGTCCACTCCTCGGCACCCGGGCGCGGTTCGAGGTGGACGGTGGTACCGGGCTCGGGCCTGGCGTCGTCGGGCAGGACGCGGACCGTGTACGACCCGTCGTCGCACGCGAGCCACTCCACCGGGGCGGCGTCGGGGGTGCGCGCCGAGCGGGTGACCACACGGATGCGGCGGGCCACCACGAAGCAGGCGAGCAGGCCGATGCCGAACTGGCCCAGGAACTCCCGCCGGGCGGACTCCAGACCGTGCTCCCCGCCGCGCTTGGAGCTGCGGCCGATCGTGGCGAGCAGGGTGTGCACCTCGTCGGCGGTCAGGCCGATGCCGCTGTCCTCGATGGCGACCCTGCCGCCCACCGAGGAGAGGCGGATGCGGATGCGGGCCCCGGGGTCGTGCGCCCGGCGGGCCGTGACCGCGTCCACCGCGTTCTGCAGGAGCTCGCGGACGTAGACCCGCGGGCTCGAGTACAGATGGTGGGAGAGGAGGTCGACCAGCCCCCGCAGGTCGACCTGGAAGCTGTTGACGTCCGGCGGAGCGCCGTCGGTCGGGGCGGCGGAAGTCATGGATCATCACCTCGCGGGCACAGGGAAACAGGCGATCGCGAGGCCCCCCTCGTCGATCACGACGTGAGCATCAGCGTAGGGGCGGCCACTGACAATCTCCTCCGGGTTTGCCCTCGGCGGTGTTCCGCGCTCCGTGGCGCCGTGATCCTGCGTTTTCGTTACTGTCCGTGTCGGTCCGCTCCTCGTCAAACGTTGATCACAGTTTGGCAAATTTGGAACCCTTACAGCTGCTTTGTCCATCCCCGGAGGCGGAACACGACCGTCGTGCCCCGAGGGGCCGCACCAAGCCGGAGCCATTGATGTCGCACGCGACCACCAGGACCAGGGACGGGGCCGAGACGTACGAGTCCCGGGGCCACCGCCGCGCCTCCAAGGCCCGGCGATGGCTCCTCGTGGTCGTCGGCGTGGGGTTGCTCGGGGCGATCGCGTGGCCGGTCATGAGCTACTTCGAGATACCGCCGTTCACCGACAAGGGCGACCCCATCTCGTACGGCAGGATCGACGACAAGCCCGGCGCCGCCCCCCAGAAGCCCGTGGACTCCAAGACCCTGATGCCGACGGGACCGGCCGCCGACTTCAAGATCTCCAGCACGCTCGGTGACGGCACGCACGTCGGCGTCGTGAAGATCACCGGCAGGAAGTCGGGCTTCACGGGCAAGGTGTGGGTCTGGGCGCCGAAGCAGTACGACGACCCCAAGTACGACAAGAGCGGCTTCCCCGTCCTGATCGCCCTCCCCGGCGGCCCCGGTTTCCCCAACAACTACTGGATGGACAACAACCTCAAGCTGGAGTCGTCCATCTCCAAGTGGGCCGATGAGGGCAAGGGCAAACCGTTCCTGCTGGCCATGCCGGTGCTGAACCCCAAGCCGGACGACGGCGGGCTCTACTGGGACGGCAGCGACATCCCCGGCCAGCCCAGGATGGGCACCTGGCTGACCGAGGACGTGCCCGACCTCATGCGGCAGAACTTCCGCACGATCAAGTCGCGTGACGGCTGGGCCTTCATGGGCTCCTCCTCCGGCGGCTTCGCGGGCCTCAAGGCCGTCCTCAAGCACCCCGACAAGTTCAAGGCCGTCATCGCCTCGGGCCCCGACATCGTCCCGGACTCACCGCTGTGGAACGGCCACCCCCAGGAGAAGGCGGAGAACAACCCGGAGGTGCTCTCCCGGCGGCTGATCGCCGCCAAGGGACCGGACGTGTACCTCGCCTTCCAGTACGGCACGAAGGAGAAGTCCGTCATCCCCAAGGTGAACAAGTACATCGCCACCTACGGCAACAAGGGCCCCATCCACACCCACCTCGAAGTCATCCAGGGCGGCCGGCACAACGCCGTGACGTATGTGAAGGGGATGGACGCGAGCAGCATGCAGTGGATCAGCGAACAGATCGAGGGACCCACTCCGGCGTCCTGAGCCGGGAACGCACATGGCGTCGCCCCTCCGACCGGCGCGGCGTGACCCGGCTGCCGCGCCAGGTGGAGGGGCGGGCCGGCTACCGCTGTGGTTGCAGGAGGTGAATCCACCCCCTGTGGGACGCCTCGCGCCCGCGCTCTCCCTAGCGTGGCCTTCCGGCGGCGGCGCATCGGCACGCCGCCGCAGTCCGGCGACACGCGTGTCCACCACACGCGGTCGCCCTGTCAACGGGAGGCCCCATGAAACAGGTACGGATCCTCGTCGTCGCCCTGGTCAGCGCGGGAGTGCTGGGAGGGGCGGGCATGCTCGCCCCCGCCGACGCGGCCGCGCCGGCCGCGTCGAGCGCCGCCGGCTGCGCGCAGAGCAGGCCGTTCCTGTCGCAGGGCGACACCGGAACCTGTGTCAGGTTCCTCCAGCAGAAGCTCACGGACCAGGGCTTCCGCACCCGCGTGGACGGCATCTTCGGCAGCGGGACCATCAAGTCGGTGAAGTCCTTCCAGTACGTCTGCGGCTACCGGGGCCACGATGTGGACGGCCTGGTCGGCCCCCGGACCTGGGCCGGTCTGCTGGACCACGCCTGCGTCTGAGCGCCCGAAGGCGGCAGGAGCAGAAAGGGGCGGGGTCCGTGATGGCGGCAAGGCCCCCGGGGCGGGGCGCGGGGCGCTCCGTCGGGTCCACGCCATCCCCAGAGTTGGGGATACCGTGCCCCGCCGCCCCCTCCTAGTCTGGGCCCGGCGGAACGTCCCCCGCCCGCGCGGGGGGTGTTCCGGCGCCGAGACCGCGAGCGGACACGGGAGCATGCGATGGAGCACGCGACGGAGCACGCGCACCAGGTTGCCGACGGTCCGCAGTCCGTCATCTGGGACATCACCTACGCCTGTCCGCTGCGCTGCACCCACTGCTACTCGGAGTCCGGCAGACGCCCGTCGCGGCAGGTGAGCCACGAGGACCTGCTCCGGATCGCCGACGCGATCATCACCCTGGGCCCGGTCCAGGTCACCCTCGCCGGGGGCGAACCACTGCTGGTCAAGGGGGTCTTCGAGGTCGCGGAGCGGCTGACGCGCGCGGGGATCTCGGTCCTCGTCTACACCGGCGGCTGGAACTACCGGCCGTGGATGACCGAAGAGCTGGCGCGTGTCTGCGGACGGGTCGTGGTGAGTGTCGACGGTCCCACGCCCGAGGTGCACGACCGAATTCGCGGCAGGGCGGGTTCGTTCGGCCGGGCGATGCGCGCGCTGGCGCTGCTGGAAGACGGTGCGCGGGAGCGGGACCGGCGAGCGGACCGCCCGCTCCCGTTCGCCGTCGACTGCGCGGTCGTCCGGAGCAACATCGACCGGCTGGAGGAGTTCTGCACGGACGTCCTGCCGCGCTTCCCGCACCTCAGCTCCCTGGACTTCGGCGCCGCCGTCCCGTCGGGGCTCGGCAGCCGCGCCGGATACGCCGAGCACGAGCTGCTCACGGACGAACAGCTCGCCCGGCTGGGCAGTGAGGAGCAGCGTGCGCGGCTCCAGTCGCTCGCCCCCGCCACGGTCCGCGTCGGCACGTCGACCAACTTCTCCCTGCAGATGAATCCCGAGCAGGTGGCGCGCGGCCTCGACTTCCAGTCCCTCCAGGTCGAGCCCGACGGGCAGGTGCGGGCCATGCTCATCTACGAGGGGACGGTGGGCAGTCTGCTGGAGGAACCGCCGGCCGAGCTGTGGCGGCGTGCGGTGGAACGGTGGAACGATCCGTTCGTGACCGAGGCGCTCTCCGACGCGGGCACCATGCGGAGCTGGGCCGAGGCCGTCCGGCGCATCGACTACCACTTCGGTTCCGACGAGGTCCGCGCCCGCATCGACCGCCGCCCGGCGTTCGTCGCGCCGGCGACGAAGTGAGCACGGCTGCCCGGAATGTGATCTGCAATACCCGCGTCCACGGCCAGACTTGCAGGTGGGGCGGGTCGCACCTACGGTTGGCGAGCCGTGGTGTTCGGGAAGACCGGTGCAAGACCGGAGCGGCCCTCGCCACTGTGATCGGGCCCCACGTCGTTCAGGCCATGAACGGCTTCGGGTAGCCCGTCCCGTTGTGCCACTGGTGGCCGTGAGGCCGCTGGGAAGGCGGGGACGGTGCGACACCCGGAAGCCAGGAGACCGGCCACGGCATCTCGCGTAATGATCCACGAGGTGCTGGAGCGTGAACGAATGACCCTGCCCACCCCTGCCGCCACATTCCACTGGCGACGTGAGGACACCGTACGCACCGCCTGGCTGCTGGCGGTGATCGCCGCCCTGCACGTCGTCGCGTTCGGCATCCTCTTCCTGCTGGTGGTGCCCGAGCACTACGAGGTCGGTTCCAAGACGTTCGGCCTCGGGCTCGGCGTCACCGCGTACACCCTCGGTATGCGGCACGCCTTCGACGCCGACCACATCGCCGCGATCGACAACACCACCCGCAAGTTGATGGCCGACGGCAAACGGCCGGTGTCGGTCGGCTTCTGGTTCGCCCTCGGGCACTCCAGCGTCGTCGTGGTGATGGCGGCGCTGGTCGCCGGGGGCGCCCAGCTCGCGGGCACCCTGATGAACGACGACTCGCCGACCCATCAGACCCTCGGCGTGGTCGGAACGACCGTCTCCGGATCGTTCCTCTACCTCATCGCCGCCCTCAACCTGCTGGCCCTGGTCGGCATCCTGCGGGTGTTCCGGGCCATGCGCGCCGGGACGTACGACGAGGCCGCGCTGGAACAGCACCTGGACTCACGGGGGTTCATGAACCGCCTCCTGGGGCGTTTCACCAAGTCGATCACCCGCCCCGGCCAGATGTACCCGCTGGGCTTCCTCTTCGGCCTCGGCTTCGACACCGCCACCGAGGTCACCCTGATGGTGATGGCCGGCTCGGGCGCCGCCGCCGGACTGCCCTGGTACGCGGTGCTGTGCCTGCCGCTGCTCTTCGCGGCGGGGATGAGCCTGTTCGACACCATCGACGGCACCTTCATGAACTTCGCCTACCAGTGGGCGTTCTCCAACCCGGTGCGCAAGGTGTTCTACAACCTCACCATCACCGGTCTTTCCATCGCGGTGGCCTTCCTGATCGGCACGATCGAGCTGGTGGGCGTGCTGCACGAGAAGCTGGACCTGCGGGACGCCGTCACCGGGTGGGTCGCGGGCCTCGACCTGGACAACGTCGGCTTCATCATCGTCGGCCTGTTCGTCGCGGTGTGGGCGGCGGCGCTGGCGTACTGGCGGTTCGCCAGGGTCGAGCAGCGGTGGGCGGTACGCGCCGCCGCGGCGCCGGGCCGGACCTCGCCGGACGCCGCCCGCGACGAGGCGGCACCCGGCCCCCGGGGCGAGGCCGTTCCCGCGCCCCGGGACGGCGCCGCGCCCGCCCCGGACGCCGTCGGCTGAAGGCCCCCGCGCCTGGTCGCGGGGGAGACCGGGGCCGGTCCGGTGGGTGTCGTGGCCGGGACGGAGATCCCCGGGACGGAGATCCGTCCCGGGCCCCTCACCGACCGTCGGTCACCCGGCGGCCAGCACCGCCTTGCGGTGGCTGAACGTCTCGATGGAGTAGCGGCCGTGGTAGTTGCCCATGCCGCTCTCCCCGACGCCGCCGAACGGCAGGTCGGAGACGGTGAGATGGGCCAGCGGCAGCCCGAGGCCGAGGCCGCCCGATGAGGTCTCGGCGGCCAGGCGCTCCCGGGTGGTGTCGGACTCGGTGAAGGCGTACAGCGCCAGCGGCTTGTCGCGGTCGTTGATGAAGTCGATGGCCTCGTCCAGGTCGGACACCGTCACGATCGGCAGGATCGGGCCGAAGATCTCCTCCCGCATCACCGGCGACTTGGGGTCGACGTCGGCGAGGACGGTCGGCGCGAGGTACTTGGTGGCGCGGTCGCCCCGGCCGCCGGTGACGACACGGCCGGAGTCGAGCAGACCGTTCAGACGGTCGAAGTGGCGCTCGTTGACGATACGGCCGTACTCGGCGGAGGCCTGCGGGTCGGTCCCGTACAGCGCCTCGATCGCCCGGGTCAGCGCCGGTTCGAGGGCCCGGGCCGTCTCGGGGTCGGTGAGGACGTAGTCGGGCGCGACACAGGTCTGGCCCGCGTTGAGGAACTTGCCCGCGGCCAGCCGGGCCGCGACGCCGGCGATGTCGGCGTCCCGGTCGACGAAGGCCGGGGACTTGCCGCCCAGTTCGAGGGTGACGGGCGTGAGGTGCTGGACGGCCGCGGCCATGACGATACGGCCGACGGTGCCGTTGCCGGTGTAGAAGATGTGGTCGAACCGCTCGGCCAGCAGCGCCGTCGTCTCGGGAACACCGCCCTCCACCACGGCCACCGCGTCCCGGTCGAGATACTCGGGCAGCAGGCGCGCCAGCACGGCGGAGGTGGCCGGAGCCATCTCGCTGGGCTTGGCCACGACCGCGTTCCCGGCGGCCAGGGCGCCGATCACCGGGGTGAGCAGCAGTTGCGCCGGATAGTTCCAGGGCGCGATGACCAGGACCACGCCCAGCGGGTCGTACTGCGTCCAGGCCGTCGCCCCGCCCAGGTGCTCCGGCACGGGCGCGGGCTCGGGGCGCAGCCACCCCGCGAGGTGTTCCAGGGTGTGGTCGATCTCGCGGACGACGAAGCCGATCTCGGTGCGCTGGACCTCGGCCGGGCTCTTGCCGAGGTCGGCGTGGAGGGACTCGACCAGCTCCGCGCCGCGCTCGGTGAGCATCTCGCGCAGGCGTCGCAACTGGGTGGTGCGCCACTCGACGGGCTTGGTGCGGCCGGTGCGGAAGGTGGCGCGCAGCCGGGCCACGGTGTCGGCGGGCTGCTCCTGGGTGGGGTTCATGGTGCCTCGCTGCTGGGGGCGGATCGTCGGTCCGCGCTGTGGTCGTCGGACGAGCCGCAAAGGCTCGATGTATATACCAACAGTTGAGGTACCAAAATACATTCCCGGGTGTGCGGAACGGGCTGGATCCGGCCGCCCGGCTTCCGTATGAGGCGGTCCTGTGCGGGCGTGAGCGGTCCTCCCGCGGATTCATCCCCCGTCAACGAGAAGTTCCCTACCGACCGGTAGACATCGCGCCAACGGCTGATCATTCTTGGCCGTGCGCATGCCAATTCCGTTGCCGTACGTGCCGGTCCCCACGGCCCGGGCGGATCTCCCGCGGACTCCCACCCTCGCGACAGAGGAGCACCGACCCCCCATGCCCCGCACTGCTTGGACGACGCGCACGGCCGTCGCCGTGGCCGCCGCCGCGACCGCCCTCATCGCCGCGCCCACCGCCTCCCAGGCCGCTCCGACGGCTTCCGCCCCGTACTCCGTCGCGGCCCGCACCTCCGCCTCCGGCGCAATCGCCGGGCCCAAGGGCGTCGACCACGCGACCTGGCTGCGCGATGTCCGGACCGTCGTGGACACCGCCCGCCCCTACATCGAGGAGCGCGTGGCCGCCTCACCCGCGGGTGAGAAGCCCGCCATCGTCCTGGACATCGACAACACCTCGCTGGAGACGGACTTCCACCACTTCTGGACGTTCCCGACCCCGGCCATCGACTCGGTCCGCGCCCTGGCACGCGAGGCGAGCTCCCGGGGCGTCGCCGTCTTCTTCGTCACCGCGCGGCCCGGCATCGTCGAGTCCCTCACCTCGTACAACCTCAAGGCGGTGGGCTACCCGGTCACCGGTCTGTACGTCCGCGACCTGCCGGACCTCTTCCACGAGGTCAGCACGTACAAGACGCAGAAGCGGGCCGAGATCGAGGCGCGCGGCTACACGATCATTGCCAACATCGGCAACAACACGACCGACCTCGTGGGCGGGCACGCGGAGCGCGCCTTCAAGCTCCCGGACTACGACGGCAAGCTGTCCTGACCGTCCCCGGACGCGGAGCGGCGCCCCACGGCCCAGGGCCGAGGGGCGCCGCCCGTGCTCCCGGGGTCAGCCCAGGACGGGGAAGTTGCTGCGGAGGACGCCGCGCGGGTCGCGGTCGCGCTTGACCTGCTGGAGCCGGGCCAGCGCCTCGGGCCTGAAGGCCGTCGCGGCGGTGTCGCCGGGGGAGAGGTAGGTGAAGGGCTTGCGTCCGCTGACGTACGGGGCGACGGACTGCACCAGCGCCTCCTGGCGGGCGGCGATCTCGGCCCCGCGCTCCGGCGAGAACGGCACCCCGAACATGGACAGGGTGTACGGCTCGGTCAGCGGGCCCTGCGGGTTCTCCGTCGGGGCGGCGAAGGCGCCTCCCAGGTGGCGGATGTGCACACCGACGAGCGGGTCGATCGGCTCCGCGAGGAGGGCCGCCGCCACCTTGTCGTCCAGGTCGGTCAGGAGCTCGGCGCGGGTCGCGCTGGGACCGGGCTCGGTCGGCTCGCCGGTGATCTCGCCCAGCTGGGCCACCGGCAGCACGCCCCGGGTGTCGGTGGTGGCGCCCTCGATCCCGTCGAGCGCGCGCAGCAGCGCCCGGCCCTCGGCCTCCTCGCCGAGGAAGGTGCTGTCCACGGTGACGAGCGAGGGACCGTTCGGGATCTGGAGGAGGTTGATCCAGGCGGTCAGCTCGTCCGGCGCGTTCGCGGTGATCCTGCGGAAGGCGTCCAGGACGCGCGGCGCCTGGCTGCCGTGCCAGACCACCCGGCCGCCGAAGAGGGCGGGCGCCGGGTGCAGGTCGTACTCGATGGCCGTGACCAGGGCGTAGTCGCCGCCACCGCCGCGCAGCGCCCAGAAGAGCTCGGCGTCGGAGTAGGCGGTCACCCGGGCCCGGTCGCCGTCGGCGGTGACCACGTCGAAGGCGGTGACGCTGTCGGCGGCCCAGCCGTACTTGCGCCCGAACCAGCTGAGCCCGCCGCCCAGGGTGTAGCCGACCACGCTGACCAGCGGGGAGCTGCCCGGCAGCCCGGTCAGACCGAGCGGCCCCGCCACGGCCTGGACCTGACCGCCCAGGACGCCCGCGCCGACGCGCGCGGTACGGGCGGCGGCGTCCACGCGCAGCTCGTCGAGCTTGCCGGTGCGCAGCAGGATCACGCCCTCCACGTCACCGCTGGCGCCCCGGCCGCCGGCCTGGGGCGCGACGACGAGCCCGGCCGCCGACGCGTACCGCACCACGGCCGCGACGTCGTCGGCGTCGGCCGCCTCGACGACCGCCGACACGGGCTGCTGGACGGAGAGGTTCCACGGCTGTCGTGCCTGGTCGAAGTCGTCGTCACCGGTCAGCAGGACACGGCCGCGCACCTGTGACCGCAGTTCGGCGAGAGCGCTCGTCGTCATGGTTCTTTCCCTACTTCCTCGTTCCGCGTGTGCCCCCGGAACCGCACCGGCCGGCTTTCGCGATCACTTCCCTGACGGAATCGAACGGGGAAATGTGACGGGGCGGAGGAGGCGGAGGGGGAGCGGGAGGAGGGGAAGAGGGGCGCGCGGGACCCTTCGGGAGGGTCCCGCGCGCAGGGTGCCGGGTGCCGGGGCCTGGCCGTGGGCTAGAGCGCCGCCGGCCCGTCCTCGCCGTCCTCGCCGTCCCTGCCGTCTTCGCCGGCCTGCGGGACGGGCGGGGCGAGGGGCCGCAGCCAGAGCCAGCCCAGGAAGAACAGGCCGAGGGCGAGCATGCCGAGGCCGGTCCAGAGGTTGATGTTGACGCCCTGGGCCTTGTCGAGGTCGGCGTCGGAGGCCGTCAGCCCGGCTATGGTGACGATCACTCCGTACAGGGTGAAGAGCCCGCCGATGATCCGGCGGATGTCGAAGAGCCGGGCCGCCGTGGCGGACTTCTTCTCCAGCTCGGAGACTTCGCGTTGCAGTTCAGACATGGTCCTGGCCTCCGATCAGAGCGAGTAGGGCACGTAGCAGAGCGCGGCGAGGACCACCGCTCCCCAGCCGAGCAGCGCGGGCTTGCGGTACCAGGCGCCGTCGCCCTCGCCGGGCGCTTCCTCAAGGCCGGGTGAGACCGTCCCGTACACCAGGCCGGCCAGTTCGGCTTCGGGCTTGGGGGCGGTGAAGAGCGTCACCACGACCATGGTGATCGCGCCGGCGGCGAAGCCGACGATCGCGGAGACGAAGTTGGCACCCTGGTCGGTGGGGATGGAGACGACGCCCTGCTTGTAGATCCAGAAGTAGTTGACCATCGCGGCGGTGGTGCCGGCGACCAGCCCCCACACGCCGGACTTCATGGACGCGCGCTTCCAGAACATCCCGATGACGAAGACCACGAACATCGGCACGTTGAAGAAGGAGAACAGCGTCTGGAGGTACCCCATGATGTTGGAGAAGCTGGACGCGATGAACGCGGTGCCGATCGAGGCCAGCACGCCGATGGCCGTGATCAGCCGCCCGAAGCGCAGGTAGTACGCGTCCGGCCGGTCCTTCTTCACGTACTTGGACCAGATGTCGTAGGTGAAGACGGTGTTGAACGACGACACGTTGGCCGCCATGCCCGCCATGAAGGCGGCGAGCAGACCGGTGACGGCGATCCCGAGCACACCGTTGGGCAGCAGCTCCTGCATCAGATACGGGATGGCGTCGTTGTACGTCAGGTCGGAGCCCGGGGTGCCGATCTTCGGCACCAGGGCGGCGGCGACCAGGCCCGGGATCATCACCAGGAAGACGATGAACATCTTCGGGAAGGCGGCGATCAGCGGGGTGCGCCGGGCCGCGCTGAGGTTCTTCGCGGACAGCGCGCGCTGGACCTCGGCGAAGTTGGTGGTCCAGTAGCCGAAGGAGAGCACGAAGCCGAGGCCGAGGATGATCGTCAGCCAGTTGGCGCCGAGCGGGTTGCTCTGCCCGATGCCGGTGCCGCCCCAGGCGGTGAGGTAGTTGTGGCCGTGCGCGGGCTCCAGGTCGTCGCTGAGCGCGCCCCAGCCGCCGACGCGCTTGAGGCCGAGGACGACCAGCGGGATGAGCGCGGCGAGGATCACGAAGAACTGGAGGACTTCGTTGTAGATCGCGGAGGAGAGTCCGCCGACGGTGATGTACGCGAGGACGAAGAGCCCGGCCACCACGATGGCCACCCACTGCGGCCAGCCGAGCAGCGCCTCCACGACGATCGACAGGGCGTAGAGGTTCACGCCCGCGATGAGGATCGCGGCGAAGGCGAAGAGAGCCGAGCTGAGCAGGTGCGCGGAGGCGTCGAACCGCTGGAGCAGGAACTCCGGCACGGACCGGACCTTCGAGCGGTAGTAGAACGGCATCATCACCAGGCCGAGGAAGACCATGGCCGGGATGGCGCCGATCCAGTACCAGTGCACGACCGCCACCCCGTACTGGGCGCCGGTGGCGGCCATCCCGAGGATCTCGGTCGCGCCGAGGTTGGCGGCGACGAAGGCGAGCCCGGTCACCCAGGCGGGCAGCGACCGCCCGGAGAGGAAGAAGTCGAGGCTGGTCTTCACACTCGCCCGGGCGGCGAAGCCGATGCCCAGAACGACGACGAAGTAGATCGCCAGAATCGTGTAGTCGAGCCCGTTGGTGGGGAGCCGGAGCCCTGCGGCCAGAGATTGCATACGTACCCGCTTCGTCGAGCGAACTGATCGGAACGGAACCTACGCCTCACCGGCGAGAAACTGAACACTTTTGTTGGAAGTTTTTGTTTGATTGTGGTGGAGGCTGGGGGTGTGGGGTGTGCTTGACCGCCCCCGGCCGCTCGCGGCGGTGTTCCGGATCCCTTCTGGTCGTGTCATCGTGAGGCTCACCGTTGGCTGGTCCGGGCCAGGTGGGGGGTCGTGGATGCGTGGGGCGGCTGTGTTGCCGGGGGCCGGTGGGTGTGGAGACGGGGGCGAGGTGCCGCCGTTGCATCGGCTGGAGGTGCCGATGCCCAACGCGCTGCCGTTCGCCATGGGCACCTTCGACACCATCGGCGCGATGTCCCGCGCAGACTTCCCCCACCGGCACACCTTCTACGAGATCGTGCACATCACCGGCGGCACCGGCGCCCATGTGCTCGACCTCGCCCGGTTCCCGCTGCGCCCACCGCATCTGTGCGTCATCGCCCCCGGGCAGGTCCACCAATGGGAGTGCGCGGCCGGGCCCGAGGGGTGGGTGATCCTCTTCACCGAGGACTTCCTGCTCGACCACCCCGACGACCGCGCCCTGCTGCGCGGCCTCGGCCCCCGCCCCTGGCTGGAGCTGGACCGGGAGGCCGAGAGCTGGGCCTCCTCGCTGGTGGGGGAGATGTACGAGGAGTACCGGACGGGGGCCGAGGGGTTTCACGGGGTGCTGCGCGCGCTGCTGCACGTCCTGCTCGTCCGGGCCGCGCGACTGCCCGCGACCCCCGTCGCTCAGGACGTCGCCCGCGCGAACGGTGTCGCGGGCCGGTTCGCCGCCCTGGTGGCGCGCGCCGACGACCTGCCGTCGTCCGTACGCGCGTGCGCGGACCGGATCGGCGTGTCCGTGGGGTATCTGACCGAGGCCGTGAAGGAGGCCACCGGCCGCACACCCGGTGAGCTCATCCGCCAGGCCCGCACTCACGAGGCCAAACGGCTCCTCCTGCACACGGAGTTGACGGTACGTCAGGTCGCCGACCGGGTCGGGTTCACCGATCCCGCTTACTTCTGCCGCTTCTTCCGCCGGGAGACCGGCGCCAGCCCCGGCGACTTCCGGCGCGGCGGCGGAGATTATCACCACGACCACCGCATCGCGTCCATCGCCCGAACCCGATCGTCCGCCTAGCGTCGTAGCCGTCCCCCACCTCCCCCCAAGGAGCAGCCATGGATGGCGAGAGCGACGCGACACGACGTGACGAGAACCGGCCCGCAGAGGCCGATGGACGGTCCCGGCCCAGCCGCAAGACCGTACTGCGGGCAGCGCTCGCGGCCTCCGTGGCCGTGCCCGTGTCCCTGGCCGGGGTGCCCACGCTGGCCCGTGGCGCCGCCGGCACCGCCCCCCGGCTCACCCCGGCGTGCGACGACGGCGACCACCCCACCCCGGAACAGACGGAGGGCCCCTACTTCAAACCGAACTCCCCCGAGCGCACCTCGCTCCTGGAGCCCGGCACCCCCGGCACCCGCCTCACGGTCACCGGGTACGTCTTCGGCCGGGCCTGCCTGCCGCTGTCCCGCGTTCTGCTCGACTTCTGGCAGGCCGACACCAACGGCGCCTACGACAACACAGGCTTCCGCCTCCGCGGGCACCAGTACACCGACGCCCGGGGAGCGTTCACCCTCACCACGATCGTGCCGGGCCTCTACCCCGGCCGCACCCGCCACATCCACGTGAAGGCGCAGGCGCCCGGCCGGCGGGTGCTCACCACCCAGCTCTACTTCCCCGGCGAGCCGCGCAACAACACCGACTCGCTCTTCGACGCACGGCTGCTGATGACCGTTCGGGACGCGGGCGGCGCGAAGGAGGCGGCGTTCGACTTCGTCCTGGACGTGGCCCAGTCGCCGTCGCCGTCGCCGTCACCGACCCCCACGCCCACCGGCCCACCCCCCGGAACCACCTGGTCCGTCGGCACTGCCTACCGCTCGGGCGATCGCGCCGCCTACGGCGGACGCGGCTACGTCTGTCTCCAGGCACACACCGCCCAGCCGGGCTGGGAGCCGCCGAACGTGCCCGCGCTGTGGCGGGCGGAGTAGACACTTCCCTTACCGACCCACCGTGTTGGCGTGAATCCACGGGACAAGGCGAACGGGCAGGAGCACTTATGTGGAATGTCGAAGGGAGAAAGCGCGGCGGG
This sequence comes from Streptomyces sp. NPDC043908, assembly GCF_056435525.1. Taxonomy (NCBI): domain Bacteria; kingdom Bacillati; phylum Actinomycetota; class Actinomycetes; order Kitasatosporales; family Streptomycetaceae; genus Streptomyces; species Streptomyces sp. NPDC043908. The sequence goes on from NZ_JBWKEI010000003.1 coordinate 31,525, forward strand.
CTGAAACCGAAAGGGGTGCCGGTGAAGGCGATATCGCGAAGAATTCTCCCCCGGCGCGCTTTTCCGCGCAGGGCGCGAGTCCGTTCGGCGCATTGAGTGCGTTGAGGTCGTGGACTGTTCACAGTCCGCGTAGGCCTCGCCGTGCTCCGAGTCGGAGCGTTCCGTTCGCGCCGGTCCTGATGACAGACTGCGATCATGACTACGGAGACGATCCACGCGGCGGCCGCGGGCACCTGGAAACTCGGTGACCTGTCGGTCAACCGCCTGGGATTCGGCGCGATGCGCCTCACCGGGAGCGCCGCGTTCGACCTCGGTACGCCGAGCGACCGCGAGCGCTCCCTCGCCGTGCTGCGGCGCGCGGTCGAACTCGGTGTCAACCACATCGACACCGCGGCTTTCTACTTCTCCCGGCTCCGTTCCGCCAACGAACTCATCAACCGGGCGCTCGCGCCCTATCGGGACGATCTGGTCATCGCCACCAAGGTCGGCCCGGGGCGCGACGCGTCCGGCGCCTGGCTGCCCTGGGCCACCCCGGAACACCTGCGCGGCCAGGTCGAGGAGAACCTGCGCCAGCTCGGCCGCGACCACCTCGACGTGGTCAACCTGCGCCTGAACGGGCCCGGTTCGCTCGCCGAGCACTTCGGCGCCCTGGCCGAGCTGCGCGAGGCCGGCCTCATCCGCCACCTGGGCATCTCCAACATCGGCCCCGAGCACCTGGCGGAGGCCCAGGCGATCGCGCCCGTGGTCTGTGTGCAGAACCGGTACGGCCTGGACAGCAGGCGGACGGGCTCCGGCGAGGTGCTGCGGCTCTGCGGCGAGCAGGGCATCGCGTTCGTCCCGTTCTTCGCCATCGCGGGCGAAGGCCGCGAGAGCGGCGCCGGGCAGGCGGCCGGCGCGGAGAGCGAGGCGGTCCTCGCGGTCGCCCGCGCGCACGGCGCGACATCCGCGCAGGTCCGTCTCGCCTGGACGCTCCGGCAGGGCGAGCACGTGCTGGCCATCCCCGGCACGGGCAACCCGGACCACCTGGTGGAGAACGTGGCCGCCGGCGGGCTCCGGCTCACCGACGAGGAGGCGGCCCTGCTGGAGACGCCGTCGGAGCCGTCCGCCTAGATGTCCGAAATGGACGGCGGGCGCCCGGTTTCGCTCCTATGTCGTCAATCTATTCATTGGGAATGATAAAGGGGCTTAGCTTTTCTTTTGCGCGCCGCCAACGCCCGTTCATTCTTCTGGGGAACGCGCAGGAATCCCTCTCCAAGGCCGCGGAAGAAGTGAAGTGGGTCACTTCGGGCCCCGGTGCGCGCGCGAGGGTGATGCGCTCATTCCGTTGCGTGGAAGGCGAGTTGGGGATACGGGGAGAAGGGCGCTCGTATCCCCGGCACCGATGGATCTTTCTCTCCGATGCCGGAATGAATTCACGCTCTTGTTTCCGCCGGGCCCATTCGATTACGGTCTCGCTCAAATCCGGATGGACCGCCGAATCCTGCCGCTGTCCGGAAACCTCCCACACACGAAAAGGCAGGAGCGGGGGACCCAGGTAGTCGCCGGATCCGGAGGACGGAACGGCTCGGGGTGAAGCCGCGTGCAGCGCGGCCGGGCAGCCCTCGCCCGAACCCGACAGCTCACCTCGCAGGCGAAGGAGAGGAATTCGCCATGCCTGCAAAGGGTAAGCACCGCCGCCCCAAGTCCAGCAGCCTGACCCGGGGCATCGCCGCCGCGGGCACGGGCGGCGCCGCGCTCATCATTCCGGTGATCGGCGCGACGAGCGCCGGTGCCGCACCCTCGGCCGCCCCCCACGCCGCCGCCCCGAAGGCCGCTCCCGCCGTCGCCGCCAAGGGTGCCGTGTCCGCCAAGCCGATCGTGGCGCAGAAGGCAGGCGCGGCGAAGGCGGCCCCGACGACCTACTCCGTCGTCGCCGGGGACACGCTCTCCAAGATCGCCCAGGACCTCGACGTGAGCGGCGGCTGGAAGAGGCTCTACAAGGACAACCGCCAGGCGATCGGCGGCAACCCGGCGCTGATCCACCCCGGCCTCCAGCTGGCGGTGGGCAAGAAGGCGAAGGCCCCGTCCGCCGACCGCCCCGCCACCCCGGCCCGGGCCGACCGTTCGGCGCGGACGGGCACGCCGCCCCAGCAGGCGACCGCCGCCGTGGCGAAGACGTACGGCAACGATCTGGACGGCTGGATACGCCAGTCGCTGGACATCATGGCCCAGCACGGCATCCCCGGCTCCTACGACGGCATCTACCGCAACGTCATGCGCGAGTCGTCGGGCAACCCCTTCGCCATCAACAACTGGGACTCCAACGCCGTCGCGGGCACCCCCTCCAAGGGCCTCCTGCAGGTCATCGACCCCACCTTCCAGGCCTTCCACGTGCCCGGTACGTCGACGGACAGCTACGACCCCGTCGCCAACATCGTCGCCGCGTGCAACTACGCGGCGAAGACGTACGGCTCGATCGACAACGTCAACGGTCCGTACTGACGGAAGCCCGCCGACCGACAAAACCTCCCCGCCGCAAGCCGCTGGCAGCCGCCGGCAGCCGCCGGACCATCTGGTCCATCCAGGACCAGATGGTCTGTTACGGTGGCGTGACCAGGCTCAGGGGAGGACCGCATGCCACGCCCGACGCGCGCGGAACTCGACGCGGAGATCGTCGAGGCCGCCGCCGAGCTCTTCACCGCCCAGGGGTACCTCGGCACCTCCGTCCAGGAGATCGCGGACCGGGTCGGCTACTCGAAGACCGGGCTGCTGCACCGCTTCCCCTCCAAGGAACGACTGCTCGCCGCGACGCTCATCGGCCCCCTCACCGAGTTCGCCGCGCTCCGGGCCACCTGGGGCGCCCTGCCGCAGGGACCCGAGCGGCAGCTGCGGGCCTCGGCCGATCTCGTCGATCTGGCGCTGCGCCACCGCTCCCGGCTCGCCCTGCTCTTCAACTCCGGGCTGCCGGTGCTGCCCGGCGCCCTCGCCGGAGTGGAGGGCCTGGGGGATCTCGGTGACCACCGCACGGAGACCCTGGCCGCCTTCGCGGACGCGGACGACCTGGCGGGCACGGTCCGGGCGCAGCTGGCCGTGACCGGCCTGGTCAGCACCGTCGCCGCGCGCCAGGACCTGCCCGACGAGCTGCTGCGCGCCCCGCTCCTGAGCGCCTTCCGCGCCGCGTGCGGCATCTGCGCGCACCCCGTCCCCGAGGAGGGGGCCCCGTGCTGAAGGCGCGTGCCGCGGCGGGCCGGGCACTGCGGGGATGGTGCAAGTACGCCGTCGCCGTCGTGGTGCTGGCGGGACTGGCCGTGGCGGGGGACCGGGCCGCGGCCTCCTGGACGGAACACCGTACGGCCGACGCGTTCCAGAAGGCGCGGGGGCTCCCGTCCGCACCCCATGTGGAGGTGCACGGCTTCCCCGTACTGACCCAGTTGGCCGGGGGCACCCTCGACCGCGTCGACATCGAGGCCTCGGACATCCCCGCGGGCCGCGACGGCGGCAGGCTCCCCATCACCACCCTGAACGTCGAACTCGACCACCTCCGGCGCTCCTCCCACGCCTCCGAGGCACACGCCGCCTCCGCCAGGGCCACCGCCTTCGTGTCCTACCGGGACCTGTCCCGCGCACTCGGCATCGACATCGGCTACAGCCGGGACAGCACCAGGTCCGAGCCGCGCGTCGCGGCCACCGCCTCGCTGCCGCTCTTCGGGAAGGTCGGAGCCAGCGCGCGCGTGGAGACGGCGGGCGGCCGCACCCTGAAGCTGCGGTCCGTGAAGGCGGGCGACGACCTGCCCAAGGCGGTGCGCGGGATCGTCACCGGCATGCTGGAGCGCGAGATCGAGCTCGACGGGATTCCGGACGGCCTGGCGCTCACCTCCATCACCACGAGATCCGAAGGGCTCACCGCGACGCTCTCCGGCAAGGACGTCACCTTCCGTACGGACACCCGCGCCTGAGACACCGTCGGGCAACTGTCAGGTGACGAGATGTCATGAAGCCCGCGTCATACGGGCGTTGGGGGCTCCCGGTACACCCGTAGCGCGGGCACCTCGAACGACATCTCCGACACCTCGGGAGCGGGCCGCGGATGGAATCGGCCCGCGCTGACCGAGAGGTTGACGATGAGGTGGGCGTGCCAGCGGCGGCCCACCCCCTTGTGGTCGGCGAAGACCGGCGCGCCGTTCACCCACCAGGCCACCGAGCGGGCGCCGAACTCGACCCTCAGATCGAGGAGGGCGCCGGGGGCGACAGAGGGGTCGCGGTGGGAGTGGTGGGCGTCGCGGACGTGGTTGGTGAGTTCCAGCAGGTCGGGGTTGTCGGGGTGGTACTCGAACACGTCGACCTCCTGGCCGCCGTCCCGCCAGGTCCAGATCGCCGGCCAGGCCCCCTGCTCGCGGGGCAGCCGGACGCGGGCCTCCAACACGTCACCCGCGCGCACCAGGAAGTCCTCGTCGCTGCCCTCGGTGGTCAGCAGACCCGTGTTCCACAGCCCGTCGGCGCGGCGCCGCGCCCGGAACGTGCCGCCGCGGCCGTACTCGGCGTCGGGCACCAGATGGTCGAGCTTGTCGTCGCCGGGGTTGACGGGACCGCCGTCCGGATACGCCCAGGAGCGGCCCGCGACCCACTGCGCGGGAGAGGTGAAGTCGGCCGTGAGGACGGGGGACCGGGGGGCCTCGGGAAGCACGGTCACACTCTGGCACAGGCCGGGTGCGCACCGTGGCGTCTTCCCCACGTCGCCCCGCGTCTCCTCGCCGTACGCCGAAAGTATGCTTTACGTAAGCAAAGGCCCGGAGGGGCAGGATCGGGGCGTGTCCAGGGGTTTTCCCCGGGAGATCAGGGATTCCGCGGCACACGGATGAAAACTTCGGCATTTGCTGTACGCCACGGCCGACCCGTGCTACTGTTGATCTCAGTTGCAGTTGTGGTTCCCAAAGACTTCAAGTGCCTGGGCGGGCAATCTTCCGCCGGGCACTTTTGTATTTCCGGTGCTTTTTCCGGACGGGGTAATCATCGCGGCGACGCCGGGGTTCACACAGTGTGGACTCCAAGGGCAATGCCCCGAAGGAGATATGACATGGCTACTGGCACCGTGAAGTGGTTCAACTCGGAAAAGGGCTTCGGCTTCATCGAGCAGGAGGGTGGCGGCCCGGACGTGTTCGCCCACTACTCGAACATCGCCACCCAGGGCTTCCGTGAGCTTCAGGAAGGCCAGAAGGTGAACTTCGACGTCACGCAGGGCCAGAAGGGCCCGCAGGCGGAGAACATCACCCCCGCCTGAAGCCACTGAGGCACAGGTTTGACGCAGCTGGGGCCCGCACCTTGTGTACGGGCCCCAGCTCGTTGCTGTCTCCAGGACACGCGGCCGTACGGCCCGTGTCCCGCGCGGCGTGGACGGCACTCCACGACCCGCGGCACACCGGGCACCGCCCCACCGCCCCCGCCGGGACCATCCCTGCGGGCCGGCGCGCGGCAGGTATTCCGAGGCCCGGCGGCGGCCCGCGACGACGCGGCCGAACCGGGCTCGTTCCCGTCTTTTCTTTCGGCTCGTTCTTGCGATTCCCCGGCAGTGGTCTCCGCCGCGAATTCCTCGATACGTGCCCTATCGAGGAAGGTTCTGCATGAACCGCTCTGCTCGCACGAATGACCGCTCCTACGGCGCCCGCAACGGTTCTGGATCCGGTGGCGCCGAACGCGGCGGCGCCCGCTACCGCGCCCAGGCCCAGAACCGCTCCGCGGGCCGCAGCCGGCGCCCCGCCGCCCCGCAGGGCGAGTTCACCCTGCCCGTCAGCGTCACCCCGGCGCTGCCCGCCGCCGAGGCGTTCGCCGACCTGGACATGCCCGCCCCCCTGCTGGCGGCGCTCGCCGACCAGGGCGTGACGGAGCCGTTCCCCATCCAGGCCGCCACCCTGCCGAACTCCCTCGCGGGCCGTGACGTCCTCGGCCGGGGCCGCACCGGCTCCGGCAAGACCCTCGCCTTCGGCCTCGCGCTCCTGGCCCGTACCGCGGGCAAGCGCGCCGACTCCAAGCAGCCGCTGGCCCTGATCCTGGTCCCCACCCGCGAGCTCGCCCAGCAGGTCACCGACGCGCTCACCCCGTACGCCCGATCGCTCAGGCTGCGCCTGGCCACCGTCGTCGGCGGCATGTCGATCGGCCGGCAGGCCGGGGCGCTGCGCTCGGGCGCCGAGGTCGTGGTGGCCACCCCGGGTCGCCTCAAGGACCTCGTCGAGCGCCGCGACTGCCGTCTGGACCGGGTGGACATCACCGTGCTGGACGAGGCCGACCAGATGGCCGACATGGGCTTCATGCCGCAGGTCACCGAGCTGCTCGACCTGGTGCGCCCGGACGGGCAGCGGATGCTCTTCTCCGCCACCCTGGACCGCAACGTGGACCTGCTGGTGCGCCGCTACCTGAGCGACCCGGTGGTCCACTCCGTCGACCCCTCGGCGGCGGCGGTCACCACGATGGAGCACCACCTGCTGCACGTGCACGGCGCCGACAAGTACGCCACCGCCACGGAGATCGCCGCCCGCGAGGGCCGGGTGATCATGTTCCTGGACACCAAGCACGCGGTCGACCAGTTCACCAAGCACCTCATGAGCAGCGGTGTACGGGCCGCCGCGCTGCACGGCGGCAAGTCGCAGCCGCAGCGCACCCGCACCCTGGCCCAGTTCAAGGACGGGCAGGTCACCACGCTGGTGGCGACGAACGTGGCGGCGCGGGGCATCCACGTCGACGACCTCGACCTGGTCGTCAACGTCGATCCGCCCGCCGACCACAAGGACTACCTGCACCGGGGCGGCCGTACCGCCCGCGCGGGTGAGTCCGGCAGCGTCGTCACCCTGGTCACGCCCAACCAGCGGCGCGACATGACCCGGCTGATGGCGGACGCCGGCATCCGGCCGCAGATCACCCAGGTCCGCTCCGGTGAGGCCGAGCTGAACCGGATCACCGGCGCCAAGGCCCCGTCGGGCGTCCCGATCGGCAACGCGCCGGCGGCCGAGCGCCCCAGGCGCGGCGGAGCCCCGTTCCGGGGCATCGGCACCACCCCGGGCCGCCCCGGCCGCTCCGGCGGGGGCCGGCGGACCACCGAGGCCCAGCAGCTCGCCGAGGCCCGCAAGGCGGCCCGCGTACGCCGCTCCGCCTAGCCGAAACCGTACGCGGAACCGTACGCGGACGCCGTCCGGCCCGGCCGGGCGGCGTCTCAGCGGGCAGGCGTGTGGGTGGGGGTACTCGCCGGAAAGACCTCGGTGAGCAGCGCGTCGAACAGCGTCGTCACGTCGTGCTCGGTCAGGCCCTCCGCCCGCGCCTCGCGCAGCCACTCCCCGAGCCGGGCGCGCAGCGGCGACTCGGGGGCGGTCTGCGGGGTGGCGAGCGAGCGGGTGATGAACGTCCCCGCGCCCTGGCGCACCTCGACCAGACCGGCGCGCTCCAGCTCCCGGTAGGCCTTGAGCGTGGTGTTGGGGTTGACCTTCGTCGTGGCGGCCACCTGGGCCGCCGTCGGCAGTTTGTCGCCCTCGGCCAGGGCCCCCATGCGCAGGGCCTGCTCCACCTGGTGGACGATCTGGAGGTAGGCGGGCAGGCCGCTGCGGCGGTCCACACGGAACGCGACCATCGCACCTGCCTCCTTCGGTGGGAATCCCTGTCGGTCGCGGGCCCCGGAAGTCAGGGGACCCGGGGCGCCGACACCTTGCGTACGGTGACGTACAGCCTATGCCCGGCCGGTCGGCCGGGCCGGACGGCCGCGCTAGAACGCCTGGCGGCGGGTGCGCCACACGGCCACGGCGAGCAGGACCGCGCTTCCCGCGGTCAGCAGAGCGGCCGCGGTCCACTGCAAGGTGGCCATCTGGTCGTAACCGAAGTAGTCCCATACCGAGTTGACGATGCCCTTCTGGGCGCGGCAGCGCTCGGGGCTCGCGGTGTCGACGCAGGTGCCCCACCCGTAGAGCCTGCCGGACGCGGTGCCGATCCACTGGTCCACCTGGACCGCGCCGTCGAGCACCGCCGGCTGGGTGCTCTCCAGGGGGAAGGCGATCCGGCGGGGCGTGGCGAGGTGCGGCTTGAGGTAGTCGAAGGCCACCGAGAAGGCGAAGGCACCGAAGAAGGTCAGCGTCATCGCGGTCACCGCGCGGCGCACCAGCGCGCCGATGGCGATGCCGAGCGAGAGCGTGAACAGCGCCCTGGTGAGCAGTACAGGACCCGTGTTGTCGAAGATCGTCCCGTCCAGCCAGTCACTGGAGACGAACGGCCGCGCGGCATGCCAGTACCAGGTCAGCAGCGTGCCGAGGACGGCGGTGGTCAGCACGACGAGGCCCAGCGCGAAGCCGAGCTTCCACAGCAGCCAGCGCGAGCGGGGCACCGACTGCGTGGTGACCAGCCGGGCCGTGCCGTTCTCCTGGTCCGCGGCGAGCAGCGGGGCGCCGAGGAAGACGCCGAAGAGCAGGGGGAGATACCCCACGTAGGCGGCGTAGTTGTTGAAGGTGTCCGACATCCGCATGCGCCGGGCGCCGTCGAAGTCGTCCACGGAGGTGGCGGGCCAGCCGCCCGCGTGGGCCTCGTCCAGCAGGGCGCCGCGCTCGTGGATGATCAGCGCCGCGCCGAGCAGGGTCGCCGCCGCGCAGAGGATCAGGACGGCGCGGTGCTGGCGTGTCACCAGCCAGAGCAGTCCGCGCAGCCTCCTGGGCCTGGTGCGGGCCGGCTCCCTGGTGGCGAAGGGGCGGGTGAGGGTGTTCATACGGCGTACTCCTCCTGGTGGCCGGGAGCGGCGGCCGGGGACAGCAGCGCGGGCGCCTGGGGGTTGCGGAGGTAGGCGAGCAGCACCTCTTCCATGCTGGGCTCGGCGAGCTGCCAGTCGCCGGTCAGCCGGCCCTCGGTGCGCACCATGGCCGTGAACTGCCGTCCCGCGGTGCGGGATTCGATCACGGTGTGGGTGCTCAGGGCGGCGGGCAGGCCCTGGTCCGTGGTGACCCCGGTGACCAGGGTGTGCATCGGCACCAGCTCGTCCGTCTCACCCGCCATCCGGACCCGGCCGTCGGCCAGGACGAGGAGGTAGTCGCACATGTGCTCAAGGTCGCCGAGGATGTGGGACGACATCAGGACCGTGGTGCCGCGCTCGACGGCCTCGGACATCAGCAGCGAGCTGAGCTCGTCACGGGCGACCGGGTCGAGATCGGCCATCGGCTCGTCCAGGAGCAGCAGGTCGGGCCGCTTGCCGAAGGCGAGCGCGAAGGCCACGCGGGTGCGCTGGCCCCCCGAGAGGCTGCCGATCCTGGCGCCCATCGGGACCTGTCCGCCCCGCACGATGCGCTCGGCGGCGTCCTGGTCCCAGCCCTGGTTGAGCTCCCGGCCCAGCCGCAGCGACTCGGCCACGGTGAACCGCTTGAACATCGGCTTGTCCTGGGCGAGGTACGCGAACCGGGGCAGCGCGGCGGGGGAGCCGGCCGGGATGCCGAAGATCCGCAGCTCGCCGGTGCTCGGCTCGACGAGCCGGGTCGCCAGGTTGAGCAGTGTGCTCTTTCCGGCGCCGTTGGGTCCCACCAGGCCGCAGATGCGCCCGGCCGGGAGCCGGAAGGTGCAGTCCCGCAGGGCCCAGCCCCGGCGGTACTTCCTGCCCAGCCCGCGTGCTTCCAGGGCCCAGCGGGTGTCGGCCGCGCCGGGTGCGGTCATGTCGCCCACGCCTCCCCCTTTCCATGATTCCACTAGTTGACTAGTGGAATCATGGGGTCGGGGGCGAGGAGGTGTCAAACCACCGGGCGAGCCGGGCAGGGCGGCCGAATACGCTCGATCGCCCCCTCGGACCGCGGATTGTCACCGTCGTGCCACACCTCCCGGTCCGCGCGAACCATTGCCGCCGCCAGGGTGTGTTGTTCGGCGAGCGCCGGGGTGTACCGGCCCTATCCTCGGGGGAGTCATGGACTACTCACTTATGCGTCGCGTGATCACGGTGGCCGCTACGACCACGGTGGCCGGTGTCCTGGTGGTCGGCTGCGAGCCCGGTGGCGGCAACGGATCCGGGTCGGGCGCCGCCGCGTCCCCGGTGATCCCCACCGCCGCGGCCACACCGCACACCACCGCGCCCAGCACGAAGCCCCCCACCCACCCGGGACCCGCGGGCAGCACCAAGCCCAAGCACGCGGCCCCCAAGTGCGCGCTCACCGACCTGAAGGTCACCCCGGCCCACCAGTCGGCCGACCGCCCCCCGGGCACGGGCCTCGGCGCGGCCGTCGTCGGCTTCGCCAACACCTCCGCGCACCCGTGCTCGGTGAAGGGGTTCGTCACCGTGGCCGGCGCGGGCAACGGCGCACCGGACAAGAACGTCCCCCTGTCCGTCACCCCCACCGGCACCGCCTCCACGGTCCTGCTCGCCCCGGGAGCCCGCGCCTGGACGAAGCTGACCTTCGTGCAGGTCCAGGGCGAGGCCGACGGGTACTGCGTGTCGGGGGCCGAGCCGTCCTCGTACCCGACCCTCGTCCTCGGGGTGCCGGGTGCCGGGCGCCACCAGACGGCCCTGGACGACGGTGTGTTCGCCGAGTGCGACAACAAGGTGAAGGTCACCGCGCTCTCCGCCACCAAGCCCTCCTGAGCCCGGGGCCCGGGCCGCTCAGCCGGCCCCGGGGCAGAACACCTCGATCCGCTGGACCAGGTTGTTGGCGAAACCGCCGCGGTTCCAGGGCTGGGTGAGCGGCTGGGTGGCGCCCCCGGCGTCGGTGGCGCGAGCGCTCAGGACATGGCTGCCGGGGGTGGCCGTCCACAGGGCCCGCCAGCGGCGCCAGGCCCAGCCGTGGCCGACCGCCGGGGCCAGCTCGGCCTCGGACCAGCCGCGCCCGCCGTCCGTGCTCACCTCGACGCGGGTCACCGGCGCCCGCCCCGACCAGGCCCGGCCCTCCAGGAGCACACGGCCGGGGCGGACCACACGGGTGCGGGACATGAAGTCGGGGAAGCCGGGCGGGATCATCAGCGCGCGCGGAGCGATCCGGGTCACCGGCTCGCCCGGTTCCCCCGCCGACTGCCGGTAGCGGTAGGCCACTTGCTGCTGGAAGCCGGTGAACGGGGTCGCGGTGAGCGTGATGGCGCGCAGCCACTTCACATGGGCCATGCCGTACCACCCCGGTACGACCAGGCGCAGCGGATGGCCGTGCTGCGGCGGCAGCGGGGCGCCGTTCATCTCGTACGCCACCAGCACTTCGTGGTCCCGGCCGAGGGCCTCCGCCAGCGGGAGGCCGCGCTGGTAGTCCTGCTCCACCCCGCGCTCGACGCCGTGGTCCGCGCCGGTGAAGACCACCTCGACGGCGTCCGGCTCCACTCCGGCCTCGGCGAGCAGCAGCGCGCGCAGCGGCACCCCCGTCCACTCCGCGGTTCCCACCGCCTCGGTCAGCCACGGCTGGCTGACGGGACGCGGGGCGAGCAGCGCCCGGCCGTTGCCGGCGCACTCCATGGTCACCCGGTGGGTGACCGCGGGGAAGGAACGCAGGGTCGCCATGTCCAGGGTGAGCGCGGTGCGCACCCGGCCGTCCACGGTGAGTTCCCAGCTGTCCGCGTCGGCGTACGGGATGTCGTAGTGGACCAGGACGTAGTGCAGCCCGGGCGGGGTGACGTCGTAGCGCAGTGCCTCCAGGGGCAGCCCGTGGTTGCGGGCCGCGAGGGCCAGCTCCTCGGGGCTGATTCCCTCCCCGGGGTCGGCGAGCCGGCCCGGGGTGCTGATGTCAGCGAAACGGGCGTCCATTCCCCCATCGTGCGCCCGCGGCCCGGCCCGGTCATCTCCGGAGGCGGAAGCGGGGCCGGGGATTGCGAGTGCCCGGTCGCGGCGAGACGCTTGAGGTGTCAGCCCTGTGGCGCCCGTCAGCGGCCGATACCCGTGGGGGCGCCGGGGCACCGGCGCGCGAGAACCCACCGGCGGCCCAGCAGGGGAAGGGCCGGGCGGGTCCCCGGACCCGCCGTGCCGCGGCAAGGAGATCGTCATGGACGGCACGACGCTGGAGGCGATGCGGACCGTGCTGCGCGGTCCGGTGATCGGCCCGCAGGACCCGGGGTACACCGAGGCGCGCACGATCTACAACGCGATGATCGACCGGCGGCCGGCCGCCGTCGTGCGGTGCGCGGACGCGGGCGACGTCATCGACGCGGTCGACTTCGTCCGCGACCACGGCCTCGAACTCGCGGTCCGCGGGGGCGGGCACAGCGGGGCGGGCCTGTGCCTGGTGGACGACGGCGTCACCCTCGACCTGTCGCCCATGCGCTGGGCGCGCGTCGACCCTTCCGCGGAGATCGCGCAGGTCGGCGGCGGCTCCCTGATGGGCGACCTGGACCACGCGGCGCACGCGTTCGGTCTGGCCACGCCCGGCGGCATCATGTCGACGACCGGTGTCGCGGGGCTGACCCTCGGCGGCGGCCACGGCCATCTGACCCGCAAGTACGGGCTGACCATCGACAACCTGCTGGCGGCCGACGTGGTGCTCGCGGACGGCAGCTTCGTCACGGTCAACGAGCGCAGCCACCCCGACCTGTTCTGGGCGCTGCGCGGGGGCGGCGGGAACTTCGGTGTCGTCACCTCCTTCACCTTCTCGGTGCACCCGGTGCACACCGTGGTGCTCGGTGTCACCGTGTGGACGCTGGACCGCATCGGCGACGTCCTGCGGTGGTACCGCGAGTTCCTGCCGCAGGCGCCCGAGGACCTGAACGGGTTCTTCGCGGTGCTCGTCGTCCCGCCGGGGCCGCCGTTCCCGGAGGAGATCCACGGGCAGAAGATGTGCGGAGTGGTGTGGTGCTGGACCGGCGACCCCGACGAGGCCGACACGGTCTTCGCGCCGGTGGCCGAACCGGGCCCGCCCGCCTTCCACTTCACGGCTCCCATGCCGTACCCGATGGTGCAGAGCATGTTCGACGAGCTGATCCCCGCGGGCCTCCAGTGGTACTGGCGCGGCGCCTTCTTCGACCGGATCACCGACGGGGCCGTCGACGTCCACGCCAAGTACGCCGAGGGCATCCCCACCGACCTGTCGACGATGCACCTGTACCCGGTCGACGGCGCCGCCCACCGGGTCAAGCCGGGCGACACCGCCTGGGGCTACCGGGACGCCGTCTGGTCCGGGGTCATCGGCGGCATCGACCCCGACCCGGCCAACGCCGAGACCGTCCGGCAGTGGTGCGTGGACTACTGGGAGGAGCTGCACCCGCACTCCATGGGCGGCAGCTACGTGAACTTCATCGGCGCGGGGGAGGGCCAGGAGCGGGTGAGGGCCACCTACCGCGACCAGTACGACCGACTGGCCGCGGTGAAACGCGCCTACGACCCGCACAACCTCTTCCACGCCAACCAGAACATCGAACCGGCGCGCGGCTAGCGGCGGTTCGCGCCCCGGCGGGCCCGATCACACCGGCAGGAGCCGGGCGACGAGATCGCCGAGCTGCCGGGCGTCGCGGCACACGTGCATCTCCACCACCTCGGCGTAGGCGAGCGCCGCGGAGTCCCCGGTCGACCACAGGGAAGCCGGCTCCGGGTTGAGCCAGTACACCCGGCGGGCGCGCTCCGCGATACGGCGCAGCGCCGGGAGGTTGGGGTCGCTCATGTTCGTCCGCGCGTCCCCGAGGACGAAGACGGCGGTACGCGGGCCGACCGCGTCGAGGTAACGCTCGGCGAACTCGCCGAGCGCGGTGCCGTAGTCACTGCTGCCGTGCCGGCCGGTCACCGCCGCCTCACCGGCGATGCGCCCGCCCGGACCCGCCGGATCCGCCGCGTCCTCGCGCAGCAGCGCGGTGACCTCGTCGACGCGGTTGACGAAGGCGAACACCCGCACCTTGGAGAACTCGTCGTGGAGCGCCCGCACGAGCAGCATGGTGAAGTCCGCGAACCCGGCGACCGAGCCGGACACGTCGCAGAGCAGGACGAGTTCGGGGCGGGCGGGACGGCGGCGGCGCAGGACCGGACGCATGGGGACGCCGCCCGTCGACAGCGAACCGCGCAGGGTACGGCGCAGATCGATACGGCCGCGGGCCGCACGGCGGCGGCGCGCCGCCAGACGGGTGGCCAGTTTGCGCGCCAGCGGCCGCACCGACCGGCGCAGCTCGTCGAGTTGGGCGCGGTCCGCCACCAGGAAGTCGACCCGGTCGGCGGTGGGCCGCAGGGCGCGGCGCGCGATCTCCTCGGTACCGCGCCGCTCGGCCACCCGGCGGCGCGCCTCGGTGCCCACCTGCTCGCGGAACCGCTGGATGCGGCGGCGGATCTCGTCGTCGGTCAGCCGGTCGGTGAAGCCGCCGCCCCCGCCGCCCCGGGCGAGGGTGGAGCGTACCCGCGCGAGCAGCGTCTGGGGGCGCAGCCGGTCGAGGGTCTGGTGCGCGGAGAAGCCGTCCGAGCCGGGGGAGGAGCCGTATCCGCCGAGGGCGTCCACCGCCTCGGCCGCCAGCCGCCCCAGCGCCGCCGCGTCGTCGTCGGCGAGCGCGGCGGCCAGCCGGTCGCGCAGGCCCGCCAGGTCGCCGCCGGGGGTGGCCGGGGCGCCGACGCGCAGCGGGAAGTACAGATCGAAGACGGGGTCGAAGACCGTCCGCTGGCCTTCGCCGTGGAGCAGCGTCGCCGCCAGCCCCTCCCGCATCCGCTCGCGGTCGGCGAGGCCCAGCGCCTCGAGGGCGGCCGCCGCGTCGACCGTCTCGCCCGGGCCGATCCGCAGTCCGTGGGCGCGCAGGGTGCGGACCAGTCCCGTGAGCCGGTCGGGCAGCGCGGTCACACGGCGTCCAGGTCGAGCTTGGAGGCGGCCTTCAGCAGGTCGTCCTGGTGCTTGAGGAGGACGCCGAGGGTTTCGCGCACGACGTTCTCGTCGAGGGTGCCGGCGCCGAGCGCGAGCAGCGTACGGGCCCAGTCGACGGTCTCCGCGACCGAGGGCGCCTTGCGCAGGTCCATCGCCCGCAGCGCCCCCACCACCCGTACCACGGACGCGGCCAGCGCCTGGTCGAGCCCGGGCACCCGCATCCGTACGACGCGGCGCTCCAGTTCCTCCTCGGGGAAGCCGATGTGCAGGAAGAGGCAGCGGCGGCGCAGGGCCTCGGAGAGCTCGCGGCTCGCGTTGGAGGTGAGCACCACGAACGGGCGGCGCGTCGCCGTGATCGTGCCGAGCTCGGGCACGGTGACCTGGAAGTCGCTGAGCACTTCCAGGAGCAGCCCCTCGACCTCCACGTCCGCCTTGTCGATCTCGTCGATCAGGAGAACCTTGGGGTCGTCGCCGCGGATGGCCGTGAGCAGCGGGCGGGGAAGGAGGAACTCCTCGCCGAAGATGTCCGTGCGGGTCTCGTCCCACGACTCCTCGCGGCCCGCGGTGATGCGCAGCAGCTGCTTGGCGTGGTTCCACTCGTACAGCGCCCGGGACTCGTCGACGCCCTCGTAGCACTGGAGCCGGATGAGCCGGGCCTGCGCGACCCGGGCGACCGCCTTGGCGAGCTCCGTCTTGCCGACACCCGCCGGGCCCTCCACGAGCAGCGGCTTGCCGAGCCGGTCGGCGAGGAAGACGGTGGTGGCGACGGCCGGGGACGCCAGATAACCGGCCTCGGCGAGGCGGGCGCGGACCTCGTCCACGGACGTGAAGTACCCGGTCGTCATGGGGCGTTCTCCTGGTCTCCCGCTCGGCCGGCGGTCGCGTGGCGCGCTCGCACGTGATGCGGTACGTACTCGATCAGCTCCCGGGGCCGGTCCACAACGGGCGGGCGCGGTTTGCGGCGAAGGTCACGGTCCGCCGGGCGGGGTGCGTCAGCGCGGGGCGCGGCGGGTGGTCAGCAGGAGCGCGATGTCGTCCGGGCGGTCCGTGGTCTGCCGGGCCTCCTCGATCAGCAGGTCCGCGGTGCCGCCCAGGGACGGGCCGGTGCGCCGGGTGGGAGTGGCGGCACGGGACAGGGACGCGCGCAGCCGCTCGACGCCCTCGTCGATGTCGGTGCCCGGCCGCTCGACCAGCCCGTCGGTGTACAGGGCGAGCACCGCGCCCGGCTCCAGGCGCAGGTCCGCCACCGGGTACACGGCGTCCGGGGCCACCCCGAGCACCACCCCGCCGGGCAGGTCCAGGACCTCGGCGCGGCCGTCGGGGTGGCGCAGCAGCGGCTGCGGATGCCCGGCGCGCGCCGCGCGGGCCTCGCCGGTGAGCGGGTCGAGCCGGATGTAGCAGCAACTGGCGAACTGGCCCGGGTCGAGGTCGATGAGCAGCCGGTTGGTGCCGCTCATGACCTCCTCGGGCGGATGCCCGCCGAGCGCGAAGGCCCGTACCGCGCTGCGCAGTTGGCCCATGGTGGCCGCGGCCTGCACCCCGTGCCCCTGGACGTCCCCGATGACCAGGGCCAGCCCGTCCCCGGCCTCCACGACGTCGTACCAGTCGCCGCCCACGTCCATGCCCTGGGTGCCGGGCAGATACCGTCCCGCCGTCTCCACCCGGGGGTGGGCGGGCAGGCGGTGGGGGAGCAGGGCCGCCTGGAGGCCGCGGGCGAGGGCGGCCTCGGTGTCGTAGCGCTGGGCCCGCTCCAGGGCCTGGGCGATCAGACCGGCGAGCGCGGTGAGGACCGTGCGCTCCTGCGGGCTGAAGCCGCGCGGCCGGTCGAAGCCGAGGATGCAGGAGCCGACGGGCCGCCCCGAGGCGATCAGCGGCAGGAAGGCGCGGGCGCCCTCCTCGGCGTCCAGGGGGATGCCCGGATAGGCGGCGGCGAGCTGCTCCATCGACTCGAAGAACAGCGGGCGGCCGTGGGTGAGCGTGTCGACCCCGGGCAGCCGCACATCCAGGGCCACCCCGTCGAAGGGGTCGAGGAAGCCCTGGGGGAAGCCGCTCTCCCAGGCCAGATAGAGGTGCCGGTCCTGGAGCAGGTAGAGGGCGAGGCGACGGCCGCCGAAGGCGGGGAGCAGCTCCTGCATCACCACGGCGGAGACCTGGCGCGCGGTGACCGCCTCGCTCAGCGCCAGGGCGAGGAAGACCGGCGGGTAGAGGGATTCCGCCCCGGCCGCCCGGTCGGCGGGCGCGGCCGGAAGGCCGTCGGGCGCCGCCGGGGCCGGCGGCGGGCCGAACGGGGTGGCGCCGGGCTCGCGGCCGTCGCGGGCCGCGGCGCCGGGCGCGGGGGCGGCCCCGGCGGCGTCCGCGTCCCGGCCCACGGGGACCACCGTGAACGTCAGCCCGTCGGCGCCGGGGTAGACGGACAGCGAGAGGCGGTCGCCGTACCGCTCCCCGGTGTGCGGGTCCGCGCCGGGCGGCCGCGGACGCCGTACCTGGAAGTGCACCGGGTCCCTGGACAGGAGCGCGCCCCGCAGATGGTCCTGGCAGGTGGGCTCCTCCAGCCAGGGCGCGGCGTGTCCCAGGGGCTGCCCGAGGAGTTCGCTGCGGGGGCGGCCGAGGAGCAGGGCCGCGCGCGGGTTGACGTAGCTGATCAGGCCCAGCCGGTCCAGGGTGAAGACGCCCTCGGGGAGCAGGTCGGCGGCGTGCTCCCCGGCCGCGCGGCCGGCCGGTGCCCCGTTGGCCAGGGGCGCCACGCACAGCGGCTCACCGTCCCAGACGACCTCCGGGCCCTCCTCGTCCAGTGCGAGCAGAGCGGCGCCCAGACCCTGAGCGGCCTCGGTGAGGCGGTCGCGGTCCCGGGGAGCGGAGGTGGCGTCCGGCGCGGCGGGACACAGCACGGTCAGGACGCCGTACGCCGTCGACGCCCCCACGACCGGTACGTACACCGAGCCGAAGCGGAACGGCAGCCCGGCCGCGAGCTGGGGGTAGCGGCGCATGGTCTCGATGGGGTCGGCGAGCTGGATCTCGACGCCCAGCCGATGGGAGTCGGCGACCGGGAACGGCCGGTCCACGTGCATGCGCCACCAGGGGCGGAACAGCGGCCCGGGCAACCCCGCGAGTACGGCGAGCCGCAGCAGTCCGGGGGTGCTGGAGCGCAGGTACACACCGCCCACATGGCCGCCGACGGCGCGCATGCCCTCCGCCACGGCCCCGGTGAGCAGTGCGGTCAGCTTTCCCGGCGCCCAGCGCCGGCTCTCGGCGCTCTCAGTCATCTTGTCTGCCCTCGTCCGCGCGCCGCGCGGTAGGTGATACAGCAAGAATGCGCCACGGGATGGGGGGCCCGCACCTCGTGACCCCCCACCCGGAACGCGTGCGCGCGCCCTAGCTCGCCGCGTGCCCCTTGGCCAGGGGCCACTCGCGGTGCAGGGCGCCGAGCGGGATGCGGCGCTCGAAGACCGGCGTGCCGAACAGGGACAGCTGGAAGTGGAGCTGCCCGCTGAGGTCGAACCCGCCGTACACGGCCCAGGCACCGGACACGGACGCCTTGCCGTCGCTGGACGCGGTCGCCGTCACATCGGCCTCGCCGCGCAGATAGGGCGCGAAGTCGGCGCTGACGCCGACGGCCCCGTACAGGCCGACGGATGCCTCGGCGCCCATGGCGCCCTTCACGCGTCCGGCGGCGCTCACGGTGGCCGTCACCGGAGAGCTGTGCACCGCGGAGGTGCTGACCGGCGTCCAGCCCTTGCCGGAGGCGTAGCTGCCGCCGACGCGGAAGTCGCCCTTGACGTCCTGCGCCACGTCGAGGGTGACGCGGCCGTCGGCCTCGACCTGGACGTAGCAGGTCAGGTCGAGGTTGACGACGACCGGGACGGGACCGACCTGGATGACGGGCGCGCTGTGCAGCTTGGCGAACGGGATGCGCTTGGGGGCGCCAGTGCTTGCGGCGGCGCGGCCCTTGAGCGCCCACTGCGAGGACCAGTCGCCGCTCATGCCGAGGAAGGCGGAGCGCGGCCCGGTGCCGCTGCCGCCGTCGTACGCGAACTCCACCTCGGGGGCGAGCTGGACGAAGCCGGAGACCGAGGCGCCGGCGGAGACGGGGGCGTCCTTGGCGGTGTCGACGGCGGCGTTCACGTCCAGGCGCAGATTGCCCAGGGGCAGCTTGGCGCCCTTGGGGCCGAAGGTGAGCCCCTTGCCCTTGGCCCAGGAGAAGGTGACGCCCTTCATCAGGGGCTCGACCTTCACCGAGGACGGGTCGACCGGGACCTTGCCGTCGGCCTTGTCGTCCTTGAGGACGGAGGCCAGCGTGGTGGAGGCGGTCTTGACCTCGGTACCGCGGTCGGTCTTCCCGACGACCTCGGTCACCTTGGCGAGCAGTCCGTTGGGAGCACCGGGCGCCGGGGCGCTGGCGATGACGTCGCCGACGGCCACGGGCTTGTCGGGCGCGGGCGAGTGGCCGGGCGCGCCGGTGGGGTGCCGGGAGGGTGTGGATATGACGGCCCGTCGGCTCGTCCGGTCGTAGGAGGCGACCTTCAGCGAGGACTTCTGCGGGCGACCCTTGCCGGTACCGGGGCGGGCCACCGCCGTCGGCGCGGACGCCTCCTGCGGCGCGGCGGCCACGTCGAGCTGCCGCGTGTCGTCGGCGGTCACCGCGATGGTGGCGGTGCTGCCGGGCTGTGCCGCGGTGCCGTGCCCGGAGGAGGAGCAGCCGGTGGCGGCGAGGGCCAGGGTGGCCAGGCCGGGCACCAGGAGGCGGGTGGTGAACGTGCGCACGGAGTTGTGACCTTCGGATGGGAGGAGGGGGGTCGTTACTCGGGAGTAACGCGAAGGTGATCATGCCATGCGCGCGCGGCGCCAGTCATCTTGAGTTCACGCCAACTCGTGGGCGCGGCAAGACGGTTGAAGCTTCACTTACGTAGGGGGAGGCGGAGGGGACCGGGCGGACGCGGGAGAGGCGGCGGCCCCCCGCACCGCCCCCTCTCCGTCAGGCGCTCGGCGCGAACGCGTCCACCCCGGTCAGTTCGGCGGAGAGCCGCCACAGACGTGCGGCCTGGACCGGGTCGGTCGCGTGGGCGCTGACGCCGGGGGTGAGCGCGTCGCGGCCCACCTCACCGTCCGTCGGACCGACGGCCGGGCCCGCGGGCTCCGCCACGGCGGCGGGCTCCGCCACGTCGCAGTCCTCGCAGTAGACACCGCCCAGACCCGCCAGGCGCGCGGAGGTAGCTGCCCATACCTGGGTGGCCGCACCCTGCTCGGGCGTCTTGAACGACCCGGCCACGTTCCCGTCCTCGTCCACCCACCCCGCGTCGAGCATCTCCTCGCGCGAGACGTGCCGCGTCAGGGGCGTGAGGATCTCGCCCGGGTGCAGCGCGAACGCCCGCACCCCCGCGTCCCGGCCCAGCGCGTCCAGATGGACGGCGAAGAGCACATTGGCCGTCTTGGCCTGCCCGTACGCCAGCCACTTGTCGTAGCCCCGCGCGAAGTGCACGTCGTCCCAGCGGATTCCGGCGAGCTGGTGGCCGCGCGAGGACACCGCCACCACCCGCGCCCGGCCCGCCGCCAGCGCCGGCCAGAGGCGGTTGACCAGCGCGAAGTGACCGAGGTGGTTGGTGGCGAACTGCGCCTCCCAGCCCGGCCCGACCCGGGTCTCGGGGCAGGCCATGACACCGGCGTTACCGATCATGAGGTCGATGGCACGGCCCGACGCCAGGAAGCGGTCGGCGAAGGCGCGGACGCTGTCGAGGTCCGCCAGGTCCAGGGTGTCGACCTCGGCGCCGGGTCCGACGCCGCCCTCGGCGCCGAGGAGACCCGCCAGTGCCTCCCGCGCGGCGGCGCGGCGCCGCGCGGGCACCACCACCCGCGCCCCGGCCGCCACGAGAGCGCGCGTCGTCTCCAGGCCGAGCCCCGAGTAGCCGCCGGTGACGAGGGCGAGCCGGCCCGTGAGGTCGACGCCCCGCACCACCTCCTGGGCGGTGCTGCGGGGACCGAATCCCGATCCGATCGCGCGCTGCGGTGTCGTCGGGGCGGTCGCGCAGTTCGTGTCGTGCGTGTCGCCCGTGTGGTTCGTACGAGTCGTGGGAGAGGAGGGGTGCGCTGTCATGCCGACGACGCTACGAATTGGAGTGCGCTCTCAGTCAAGCCCCGCTCTTGAGCCCGGCCTTGAGGTCCAGCCCTCAAACCCAGCCCCCTCAAGTCCAGCCCTCAAGTCCAGCCCTCAAGTCCAGCCCTCACGTCCAGTCCTCACGTCCTGCCCTGACCAGTGACCGGCGCGGTGCGCCTCCAGGGGTGCGTGCCCTCCAACTGCGCCACCACGTCGAGGAGCCGGTGCTCGGAGCCCGGGCGGCCAACCAGCTGGACCGAGCCCGGCAGACCCGTCGGCAGCGTGCCGAACGGCATCGCGAGGGCGGGGTACCCCGAGAGGTTCCACGGCGGGGTCATCGGCGAACAGGCCGTGTTGACCAGGACGTTGGCCAGCCAGCCGCGCTCGTGCCAGGCGTCGGCCGCCGGGCCGCGACGGGCCAGCGCGGGCGTCAGCAGGATGTCGTACTCCTCGAAGAACGGCGCCAACCGCCGGTTCAGCGCGCCCCGGTGGTCCGCGCGCAGCATCCCGAGCCGCCCGGCGGCCCGCCCGACCGCCGCGTGGCGCCGGGTGCGCGCGGTGAGCAGCCGCGGATCGAGCCCCTCGGCGTCCTGCGCGGTGCCTCCCGTCCAGCGGGCCAGGACGACCGCGCCGAAGGTGAGGGGGTAGGGCGGATGCGCCACGGACACGCGGTGCCCGGCCGACGCGAGTGCCCGGGCGGCCCGGCGGGCGAGCGCGGCATGGGCGCCGCTCACCCGCACCCCGGCGATCGGGCTGCGCGTGGAGACGGCGATCCTGAGCGGGCGCGGCGGGTCCGCCGGATCGCCGTCGCCGGGCGGTGTCTCGCCCGCCAGTACCGAGAACATCAGCCGCGCGTCGGCCGCCGTCGTCGCCAGCGGGCCGTTCTCCGACATCCCGAACCAGCCACCGCCCAGGTCCGCCGGGACACGTCCGGTACCGGGCTTGAGCCCGACCAGGCCGCAGTGCGCGGCCGGTATCCGCAGGGACCCCATACCGTCGTTGCCCAGCGCGAGCGGCACCAGGCCCGCCGCGACCGCCGCCGCGCCGCCCCCGGACGAGCCACCCGCCGTACGCGACGGGTCCCACGGGTTGCGGGCGATGCCGTGGACCCCGTCGGTGGTCCCGAAGACACACAACTCCGGTACGTGCGTGAGCCCCACCACCACCGCGCCCGCCGCCCGCAGCCGGGCGACGGTGACGTGGTCCTCGGCCGCCGGGGTGTCCGGGGTGGCCGCCGAGCCGTTGCGGGTCGACTCGCCGCGTACCGGAAGGTTGTCCTTGACGGCCACGGGAACACCGGCGAGGGGCAGCCGGGACAGGTCGGTACGGGCACCGACCGCGTCCGCCTCCGCGAGGGCGGCCGCGGCGCGCACCACGCGGAACGCGCCGACGCGTCCGTTCCGCGCGGCGATCGCCGCGAGGTGGTCGGCAACCACCTCGCGCGGGGTGACCACCTTCTGCCGGACGGCCTCGGCCATCTCGACGGCGGTCCGGCCTGCCCACTGGGTCACGGTGGCTCCTCGGCGCTGCTGGCTCGGTCACGACAACGGGAGGCCACTGTGTACGACCCTGGTGGCTTCTGTCGATACCCGTGGATCTCCGCCACCGGCGGAGCCGGAACGGCTGGGTCCTGGACCTGGGCACGGGGTGGGCCCGGAAGACCGCGCGGCGCCGCGCGGCCTCCCTGGGCTCGCGACCCTGACCGGCGCCGCGCCCGGCCGCTTTGTCCTCGGCCGCCCTGACCGCGGATGATGGGAGCCGGGCGACCGACGGGACCGTCGGACGCCCGTCGACCGCGACCCACTCCGAACAGGAGCCTTCTTGTCCTCCCGCCAGCCGCCCCGGCACACCTCCCCGACCCGTACCGGATCACGTGCCGTGGTGCTCGCCCTGACCCTCCCCCTCCTCGCGGCCGTCGCGACCGGCCCGGCCCAGGCACAGCCACGCCCCGCCGTGGCCGCGTCCGCCACCCACCCGGCGCCCCTCACCGCCACCGTGACCGAGGGACAGGTCAGGGAGGTGGCACGGGGCGGTGTGCTCACCTACCCCTCCGTCACCAGCTGTCTGACGGTGACGGTCCGGCTGCGCGGCGGCGGACTGGTCGGCGCCCACGCCAGCCTGTTCCAGGTGCCGGGCGAGCTGCGGTCCGACGAGATCCTGCCCGCGCTGCGCAGGGCCGTGGCCGGGCGGCCCGTCGCCGCCGTCGAGGTCCGGGGCGCGGTGGGCGCCTGGCACCCCGGCTACTTCACGCGGGCGATCGAGGCGTACGGCGAGGGCGAGGCGGTGCCGCAGCCCGAAGGCCGGGACTTCGCGGGGCTGGCCGAGGCGGTCGCGCTCCGGCTGAGGCAGCCGCGCGCCCTCGTGACGGTCGAGGACGTACCGGACGGCGACCAGATCGTGCGCTGACCCGCAGACGCCCCGGGCCGCCCGGAAGAGCGCCGCGGGTGCCTCCGGGGGGTTCGAGGGGTTCGGGGGATATCCCCACCCCGGTCGGCCTGCCTGCCGGATGGGACCACGGGAGACCCTCAACCACCCTTGTCCCATGACGACTTACCGCACCAGGGGCCTCGCGATCGCCCTCACCCTCGCGGCCGCCACCACGGCCCTCACCGCCACCGCCGCCCCGGCGGCCCAGGCCCTCTCCACCGGCGCCGGGGCGCCCGCGCCCGACTCGCTCGACTGGAAGCCCTGCGCCTTCGACGGCGCCGTGAGGGGGCAGGAGTGCGCCTCGCTGCCCGTACCGCTCGACTACGCCCACCCGCGGGGTCCCGGCCTGACCGTCGCCGTGTCCCGGCTGCGCGGTCAGCACCCGGACAAGCGGCGCGGGGCGCTGCTCGTGATCCCCGGCGGGCCCGGCGGCTCCGGGCTGCGGCAACTGGCCGAGCAGGGGCCCGCGTTGCGCACGCAGACCGGCGGCGCCTATGACGTCGTCAGCCTCGATCCGCGCGGCGTGGGCGCCAGCACCACCGCGAGCTGCGGACTCTCCGCCGACGACCGCATGCTGGTGAACCTGCGGTCCTGGCCGGGCCCCGGCGGCGACATCAGCGAGAACGTCGCCCGGTCCCGCCGCGTCGCCGAGGCCTGCGAGCGCAACGGGGGCGCGGTCCTGCGCAGCTTCACCACCCGCAACGAGGTCCGCGACATCGACCGCTTCCGCCAGGCGCTCGGCGAGCGCAGGCTGTCGGCGTACGGCGTCTCGTACGGGACCTATGTGGGCGCGGTGTACGCGCAGTCCTACCCCCAGCACACCGACCGCTGGGTGCTCGACAGCAACGGCGACCCCGACCCGCGCCGCGTCGAGCGCGGCTGGCTGGCGAACATGGCACCGGCGGCCGACATCCGCTTCCCCGACTTCGCGGCCTGGGCCTCGGACCCGGCCCGGGAGCCCCAGGGACTGCGACTGGCCCAACGCCCGTCAGACGTACGGCCGTTGTTCCTCGCGCTGGCGGCGAAGCTCGACGTACGGCCGAGGAAGACGACCACGGACGGGGTCGCGCTCACCGGCAACCACCTGCGCCAGGCGCTCCAGCTGGCCCTCTACTCGGACAGCTCCTTCCCCATGCTGGCGCGCCTGGTCCAGCAGGCCCAGGACCCCACCGCGACACCGGTCCTGCCCCCGCCGCTCGCCGAGCCCCTCAGCGACCAGGACGCGGCGGCCACCGTGGGGGTCATCTGCAACGACGTGAGCTGGCCCCAGCACACACCCGGTACGTACGAGCGGGCCGTCGCGGCCGACCGGCTCCGCCACCCGCTCACGGCGGGCAGTCCGGTCAACATCGTGCCCTGCGCCTTCTTCAAGGAGGGACCCGCCGAGAAGCCGGTCCGGATCACCGGCGACGGCCCGTCCAACATTCTGATGATCCAGGGCCTGCGGGACCCCGCGACCCCGTACTTCGGCGCCCTGAAGATGCGTCGGGTTTGGGGCGACCGGGCCCGTCTGGTCACCGTCGACCACGGCGGCCACGGGATGTACCTGGACAACGGCAACGCGTGCGGCGACCGCGCGGTCACCACGTTCCTCACTACGGGGGAGCGGCCCGAGAAGGACACGTACTGCGCGGGCTGACCCCGGCCCCGGCCCTGGTCCTGGTCCTGGTCCTGGTCCCGGAGAGACCGGTGCGTGCGCGCGGGTGACTCCTCCGTATGCGGCCGGATGTCGTCCGCGTGTGCTGTCGTCCTGCCGTCAGCCCGGCACGGGCGCCGGTTCCGGCCCGAAGCGCCGCCGGTACGCCGAGGGGCTCAGGCCGGTCTCGCGGCGCAGCCGGGAGCGGAGGTTGGCTGCGGTGCCCAGGCCGCTGCTCCGGGCGACCACGTCGAGCCGCCGCTCACCCCGTTCGATGAGACGGCAGGCGAGGGCGATCCGCTCGCCGGTGAGCCAGGCCAGCGGGGTGGTGCCGAGCTGGACGCGGAAGCGGCGGTGCAGGGTGGCGGGGCTGACGGCCGCGCGGGCGGCGAGGTCGGCCACCGTGAGGGGTGCGCCGAGCCGCTCCTGAGCCCAGGCGAGCACCGGCGCCAGCGACTCGTCCGGGGTGTCCGGCACCGGCCGCTCCACGAACTGCCGCTGCCCGCCGTCCCGGTGGGCGGCGAACACCAGCCGCCGGCTCACCGCGTTGGCCACCTCGGCTCCATGGTCCCGGCGCACCAGGTGCAGCCCCAGGTCGAGGGCGGCGGCGCTCCCCGCGGAGGTGAGGATGTCACCGTCGTCGACGAACAGCACGTCCGGCCGCAGGTCGACCGAGGGGAAGCGGGCCCGGAACGCTTCGGCCCACTGCCAGTGCGCGGTGGCCCGGCGCCCGTCGAGGACCCCGGCCTCGGCCAGGGTGAAGGCGCCGCTGCACATCCCGACCAGCCGCGCCCCGCGCGCGTGCGCCCGGCGTACGGCGTCGAGGACGGCGGGGCGCCGGGGTACGTCGGTGTCCGGCCGGTTGGGCACGATCAGGGTGTCCGCGCTGTCGGCCGCGTCCAGCCCCGCGACCCCGGTGAGCGTGAAGAACCCGTCCCGCATCAGGGTGTCCGGCTCCGGTGCGCACAGGATGAAGTCGTAGAGCTCGCGGCCGAGTTCGGGCCTGCGCAGCCCGAACACCTCGGTGACGCAGCCCAGCTCGAAGGGGTTGGAGTTCTCGTCGACGATCACGACGACCCGATGCGTGCGCGTCCCGTGGGTCCCGTGAGAGGAATCTTGCGGCATGTGCGATTTCTAGCACTCACGGCGGGGCGGTGGCACATCCGAGGATGGGTCCATGAGCCACCACCCCGTCACCGACGACACCCTGGCCGCCCGGCCCATCGCCCTCGACCGCGCCCTCGCCTCCTTCGACGCCCTGTGGAGCCCCCGCGTCGTCACCCGCGTCAACGACTACGACGTACGCGTCGCCAAGGTCGAGGGCGAGCACATCTGGCACGTGCACGACCACACCGACGAGTTCTTCCTGGTGGTCGACGGGGAGTTGCGCATCGCGCTGCGCGAGGACGCCGGGGAGCGGACCGTGACCCTGCCGACCGGCTCGGTCTTCACCGTGCCGCGCGGCACCGAGCACAAACCCTCCGCGCCGTCCGGTGCCTCGATCCTCATGTTCGAGCCCAGCGGCACGCTCTCGGTGGGAGACCGCCATGAGGAGGTTCCCGCCCACGTCGACGCGACGACCGGGCACGCGCTCTGACCGCCCGCGTCCGGGCGGAGGGCCGGTGGCGGCGCTGATCGCGTCGCGGGCACGGTGCGCGTGCCGCAGATGAACACCCGCACCGTGAAAGCCCCTTCCCTCCCCGGCTGATCATCTGACATCTTGCGTCCACCACTCGTTTCGTACGACCCGGTAGGTGCCACCCGTGCCTGTCGGGTCATCGGAGGACGCATTGATACCCCCCATATCCAGACGCCCCCGACGCCTCCTGGCCGGGACCGTCGCCCTCGGAGCCGCGCTGACCTTCGCGGCTCCCGCCCTCGCGAGCACCCAGCCCGTCGCCCCGTCCGCCACCGCGCCGGCCCGCGCGACCGCGCCGGTCACGGCCCGCACCACGGCGGCCTGGGCCGCGGGCACCCGCGCCTACCTGGTCATCACCGCCCCCGGTGACACCTCGGCGGTGCGCTCGGCCGTCACCGCCAACGGCGGCACGGTGTTCTCCTCCTTCGACGCGATCGGCGTCATCGTCGCCCACTCCGCCTCCGGCACCTTCGCCGCCACCATGCGGGGCGTCGGCGGAGTCCAGCAGGTCGGCGCCACCCGCACCGCGGACGTCCCGGCCGACGCCTACAACCCGGCGCTTCCCGCCAACCCGGCCCAGTCGACCACCCCGGCCGGTGAGCCGGTGCGCTGGGACATGAGCCAGATCAAGGCCGACCAGGCCTGGGCGGTCTCCACCGGATCGTCCTCGGTGAAGGTGGGCGTCCTCGACACCGGTGTGGACGACCAGCACCAGGACCTCTCCGCCAACTTCGACGCCGCCGACTCCGTCTCCTGCGCCTACGGCAAGCCGGACACCCGCGCCGGCGCCTGGCGCGACGTCGACAGCCACGGCACGCACGTCGCGGGCACGATCGCCGCCGCCAGGAACGGCAAGGGTGTCGTGGGCGTCGCCCCCGGGGTGAAGATCGCCTCGGTCCGCCTCGCGGAGCCGGGCTCGACGCTCTTCTACGCGGAGAACACCGTCTGCGGTCTGATGTGGGCCGGTGACCACGGTTTCAAGGTCACCAACAACAGCTACTACACCGACCCGTGGCAGTTCAACTGCCCGGACAACGCCGACCAGGCCGCCATCATCGAGGGGGTGCGGCGCGCCCAGGCGTACGCCGAGGGCAAGGGCTCCCTCCAGGTCGCCGCCGCGGGCAACTCCAACTACGACCTCGCGAACAAGACGACCGACACCGAGAGCCCCAACGACTCGACGCCCACCACCCGCCGCATCACCAACGCCTGCCTCGACATCCCGACCGAGCTGCCGGGCGTCGTCACCGTCTCGGCGATGGGCAGCGGCAACGTGAAGGCGTCCTACTCCAACTTCGGCAACGGCGTCATCGACGTCGCGGCCCCGGGCGGCGACGGCTCCAACGGCGTCTACTCCACCCTGCCGGGCGGCAAGTACGGCACGAAGAGCGGCACTTCGATGGCCTCCCCGCACGTCGTGGGGGTGGCCGCGCTCCTGGCGAGCACCACCCCGGGGATCACCCCGGCCCAGCTCCGCGACAAGCTGGCCGTCCAGGCCAACGACGTCGCCTGCCCGTCGGACAGCCGGTGCACCGGCACCACCGCCAAGAACGCGTTCTTCGGCGAGGGCCAGGTCGACGCGCTCAAGGCGGTCGGCGGCACCGTCCCGCCGGGCGCGTACTTCGAGAACACGGCCGACGTCGCCATCGGCGACAACACCACGGTGGAGAGCCCGCTCACCGTCAGCGGTGTGACCGGCAACGCCCCGGCCGCGCTCAAGGTGGGGGTGAACATCGTGCACACCTACATCGGTGACCTGAAGGTCGACCTCGTCGCCCCCGACGGCACCGTGTACACCCTGCACAACCACACCGGCGGCAGCGCGGACGACATCCACCAGACGTACACCGTCGACGCGTCCGCGCGGGTGGCCAACGGCACGTGGAAGCTGCGCGTCAACGACAACGCGGGCGGTGACACCGGCCGGATCGACAGCTGGAACCTGACGTTCTGAGACGGTCGGGCCCGCGTACCGGCGGAAAAGGCCCGGGCGTCCACTCCCCGGAGGGAGCGGACGCCCGGGCGTCGTGCTGTTCACCGCACAGCGGTCAGGCCCTGGTCTCCGGGTCCAGGGCGGGCGGCCGGGTGCAGTCGATGACCCGGTCGAGCCAGGCCGGGCCCTTGAGGTAGATGTTGCTGATCCACGCCTTGTAGTCCGGCAGGTACGACCACACGTCGTTGGTGACGCCCTCGGCCGTCACCGACTGCGCGTGCTTCTGGCAGCCGATCCTGACCTGGGTCGGGCCGCTGAAGGTGTTCTTCACGTCGGAGGTGACGTACGGGCGCGCATGGGTGTTCACCCCGGTGCCCCAGGTGCTGAACATACCGTCGGCGCCCGCGCTGGTGCCGCCTCCGCTGCCGGTGTCCGGGTCCAGGGCCGGCGGCCGGGTGCAGTCCATGACACCGTCCAGCCAGGCCGGACCCTTGAGGTAGATGTTGCTGATCCAGGCCCCGTAGTCGGGCAGGTACGACCACACGTCGTTGGTGACGCCCTCGGCCGTCACCGACTGGGCGTGCTTCTGGCAGCTGATCTTCACCGGGGTCGGCCCGGAGAAGGTGCTCTTCACCGCCGAGGTGGTGGAGGGGTGCGCGTGGGTGTTCACGTCGGTGCCCCAGGTGCTGTTGTTGCCGGTCGACGTGCCGCCGCCGCAGTCCGGCACACCGTCGAGCCAGGCCGCGCCCCTGACGAAGATGTTGCTCACCCAGCCGCCCAGGTCGGGCAGGTGCGACCAGGCGTCGTTGGTGATGCCCTCCGCCGTCACCGACTCCGCGTGCTTCTGGCAGTCGATGTGGATGGCGGTGGGCGCGGAGAAGGTGGTGACCACCGAGCCGGAGCGCGAGGGCGTGGAGCGTACGTTGACGCTGTCGCCCCACGTCGAGTGCTCCCCGGAGCCGCTCGCACCGCCGCAGTCCGGCACCCCGTCGAGCCAGTAGGCGCCCTTGACGAAGATGTTGCTGACCCAGCCGTTGTAGTCCGGCAGATGGGACCAGACGTCGTTGGTGATGCCCTCGGCGGTGACCGTCTCGCCGTGCTTCTGACAGTCGATGGTGATCGCCGTCGGACCGGGGAAGGTGGTGACGACCGAGGCCGAACGGGCCGCGGCGGAACGGACATTGATACCCGTTCCCCACGTCATGTGGTTGCCCGAGCCCGCGCCGCCCATGAACCGCAGACCGCCCGCGTAGTCGGCCATGTTGTGGCTGTTCAGGTCCGAGACCATCACATGGGTGTCGGACTCGCGCGCCTCGACGATCTTCCCCGCGCCCAGGTAGATGGCCACGTGGTGCACCGACCGCTTGCCCCAGAACACGATGTCACCCGGGCTGAGCGCCGTGGTGTCCGTGCCGAGCCGCTGCCCGGGCAGGCTGAAGATGCCCGCGGCGGTGGTGTTGCCCATGACGTCGTAGCCCACCGCCTGCGACCAGGCCCACCGCACCAGGCCCGAGCAGTCGAAGCCCTTGCGGTACGGGTCGTTCTTGCTGCGTTCGGGATCCGACTGGTCCACCCACCCGTAGGAGGCACCGGGCGAGGCTCCGTGGCCGCCGCCCCAGCTGTACCAGGTGCCCGCCGCGACCTGCGAACAGGCCGCGTCGATCGCCCGGTTCGCGGCCGGGGAGACCGCGCCGCCGTGGGCGGCGCACCCCCAGGTGTTCTGCCCGTCCGGCGGACCGTACTGCCACGGCCAGTAGAGGTGCCCCATCTCGCAGGGGATGTGGGCGTTGCGCGCCAGGTCGACCGGGTAGCGGCACTGCGAGTCGAGGTGCTCCAGGAAGCCGTCGGGGTACGCCCACTGGTGCCACTCGCCATGGGTGATCCCGTACGACAGGTTCTTGGCGTACTGGTCCCAGATGATGGTGGCGACCGGCGTGTTGTAGGTGAGCCACTCGCTCAGGCTCCACGGCCCGTCGGCCCGTACGTGCAGCAGCAGCGCGCTGTCCGTGCGCTCGATCCAGAACACGATGGCGCGGCCCGCGCCCTCGGAGTGGCCGGGCAGCGAGACCAGCCGGAAGCCGGTGGTGTACACGTCGGTGGCCTGCACCGGGTTCTCGGTGCCGAGGTAGGAGAGCATGCACTTCGCGCCGGGCTTGAGCTGGCCCTGGCAGTCGGTGTCGAAGGCGAAGTACTGGGCGAACCGCCATTCGGCCATCGCCGCGACCTGCCAGGCCGCGGGCTCCGCGGAGCCCTTGTCGACGGATGCCAGGGTGTAGGTGAGCTCGTGCGCGTCGTCCGCCCGGGCGGTGGTGGTGCCGGTGAAGAGCAGGGTGCCGATGGCCATGATGAGACCGGCGGCCAGGGCGAGGGCACGGTGCCACACGCTCCGCGGGCGCCCTGGCGCCCGTGCGACCTGTGAGGTCATGGTTCTCCTTGGTCAGGGGGGTGCGCGTGCCCGTTGGCGGAAAGCCGACCCCCCGGTCGGCCGGGAACGCGCGCACGGATCATAGCGTTGTCTGAGCACGGTCAAAGTGGATCTTGAGGCTGCCCCCGGGAGGCCGGGACAGGTCCACCCGAAGGGCGTCAAAACGCTCCTCCTCTGTGCCGTTTCACACGGGCCGTGAGGGCGAATTTCCATCCAATCGGATGATTTTTGTCAACCTTGCTAGGTAAGTGGGGAGTTAGACAGCAAGGTAGCGAACCCACCCCCCGTCCCCCGGCCCGTCCCCCGTCCCGTTCACGCCCGTGTCGATGTCGCTCTGACGGCCCCAGGCAGCACCCACCCCGTCAGGGCGTGTCGGCATGCTCCGGGTTGTGCGCGGACCCGTACGACGACTTCCGCAGACTTCGAAGAAGACAGAGGTGTTTTGTGATCCGTGTGTGCGCCAGGCCCGCGCTGGCTCTCGTCCTGATGCTCGTCCCCCTGGCCGTCGCACCGACGTCCTCGGCGGCGGCCGCACCTCAGACCCTGACCGTGCTGACCTACAACATCCACCACGGCGCGGACTCCGACAACGCCCTCGCCCTCGACCGGATCGCCGCGGTGGTGAAGGACAGCGGCGCCGACGTCGTGGGCCTCCAGGAGGTCGACCGGCACTACGACGCGCGCAGCGACTTCGTGGACCAGGCGAGCTGGCTCGCGGAGCGCCTCGGGATGCAGGTGGCCTACGGCGCCAACCTCAGCCTCGACCCGCCGCGGGCCGGGGCGCCGCGGCGGGAGTACGGAACCGCGATCCTGTCCCGGTTCCCGGTCGTCGCGGCGCACAACACCCCGCTTCCCCGCCCGCGCCAGGGCGAGCAACGCGGCCTCCTCGAGGCCGACATCGACGTGAACGGCACGGCGGTGCGCGTCCTGAACACCCATCTGGAGCACACCTCGCAGACCGAGCGCCTCGCCCAGGCCGACGCCGTCGGCAACGTCGTCAAGAGCTCCAGCCGTCCCACCCTGCTGATGGGCGACCTCAACGCCCCTCCGGCGGCCGGTGAGGTCGGCGTACTGACCAGGATCCTCGCCGACACGTGGCGCAAGGCGGGGGAGGGCGCGGGATACACCTTCGACGTCCGCAACCCGCGCAAGCGCATCGACTACGTCCTCGCCTCCTCGACCGTGGCCCCCCAGCAGGCGCGGGTCCTCGACAGCGAAGCCTCCGACCACCTGCCGCTCCGCGTCGAAGTCACCCTTCCCTGACCCCTGCGGGCCGACCGAGGAGGCAGTGGGTGTACGGATCGTCCGGGTGCCCGGCGGCCCGCCCTCTTAGAACCCTCTTAAGGGACACGACTATTCACGACCCATGAGATCAATCCTCCCGGCCCCGGCCCGCACACCCCGCCGTGCCGCCGCCCACGGCCTCGCCGCCGTCCTCGCCCTCGCCGCGCTCGCCGGATGCACCACGGCGAACGGCGCCGAGGTCTCCGACCACGCCGGAGACGGCAAGGTGACCGTCCCCGTCCGGGGCGGCACCGCCGTCATCGACACCGTCTCACTGGCCGTACGCGCGCACCCGGCCTCCGGGGGAGAGCTGGAGCTGTCCGCGCCGGCCGCCACCGGCCTCGGCCGGCCCGGCCCGGTCACCCGGATCCGCGGGGGAGCCCGCTGGACGTACCCCGCGAAGGGGTTGACGGTCACGGCCGTCGCCGAGCGCGGGCGGCTGCGCGTCGACATGGCGGCCGGACGCGACGGGGAGGTGCGCTGGCCGGTCACCGGCACCGACGCGTCCGCCTCCGACCTCCAGCTGCCGCGCGGCGAGGGCCTGAACATCCCCGTGGGCGACGCCTTCTGGAGCGCGCCCGAGCGCGGCCTGACCGGTGACCCGATCGACCTGGGCTCCGGCGCCCTCACCATGCCGATGTGGGGATATACGTACGGCGGGCGCGGCGCGAGTTACCTCATCCCCACCGACATCGGCACCTCGCTGCGGTTCGCCTCCCAGGGCGGCCGACTGCGCGGCACGGCCACCCACACCTTCGACCGCGGCGAGGACACCCGCGCGTACACCGTCACCTTCGCCCTCACCGACGGCAACCCGGTGGCCCCGGCCGTCGACTACCGCGACTGGCTCTCCGAGCACGGCCGGCTCGGCAGCCTCCGCGACAAGATCAGGGCCAACCCCGCCGACGGCCGGCTGCTCGGCGCCTTCCACGCCTATCTGTGGGGCGAGGCGCGCACCCCGCGGGGCGTACGGGAGCTGCACCGGCTGGGGGTGAGCCGGATGTGGCTCGGCTACGACGCGGGCAACGCCCCGATGAGCTCCGAGGCCGTGCGCACCGCCGAGAGGAGCGGCTACCTCGTCGGCCCGTACGACTCCTTCGCCAACGGACAGGACCCCGCCACCGCCGACTCCCCGAGCTCGGCGTGGCCGGGCCGGGTCTACCCCGACCACTGCGTGACCGACGCCCGGGGCAAGCCGGAGACCGGGTTCGGCAACCGGGGCTGCTACCTCAGCTCGCAGGCGTTCGAGCAGGCCGAGCCGGGCAGCCACCTCCTCGCCGACCGCACCCGCCACATGGTGGCCAACGGCGCCGACAGCTACTTCCTCGACGTCGACGCGGCCGGAGACCTCTTCCGGGACCACAGCCGCGCCCACCCCATGACCAAGGCGCGGGACCGGGCCAACCGCCTCGCCCGGATGCGGCGCCTCACCGACGGCGGCCTCGTCCTCGGCTCCGAGTCCGCCGGCGCCTGGGCCAACCAGGTCCTCGCCTTCGACCACGGAGCGGCCACCCCCGTCGGCGACGGCCTGTGGCCGCTCCAGCGCGACAAGGAGGTGTGGGGCGGATACGCCCCCGAGAAGGCGCCCAAAACGTTCTTCAAGCCGGTCGACCTGCCCGCCGACCTCGCCCGGGAGATGTACGACCCCGGTACCGCGTCCCGCTGTACGAGACCGCCCTGCACGGCTCGCTCGTCAACGTCGAGCGCTGGGAGCTGTCCTACGGGAAGCTGCCGCGGCAGAAGACGACCCGGGCGATGCTGGCGATGCTCTACAACATCCCGCTGAACTACGTCCTCGACGGCCCGGCCCTGAAGAAGGACGGGCCCGAACTGGCCGCGTTGCAGCGGTACTTCGCCCCGCTGCACCAGAAGGCGGGCACCGAGCGGCTGACGTCCTTCCGCTGGCTGACCGCCGACCGCGCCGTGCAGCGCGCCGTCTTCGGCGCCGGTGTGCTGACGGTGACCGCCAACTTCGGGGCCACCGCGTCCCACGGCGTCCCCGCCGGATGCGTCAGCGCGAAGCTGAAGGGCGACGGCGGGCCGAGGCTGCTGTGCCCGAAGGCGTTGTCCTGACCGGCTTCCGCCGACGCGGTGGGGCGGGTGGTCAGCGGAAGAAGCCCGGCGTCGGCAGGCCCGGGCGGAACGGCATGATCACCTGCTCCAGGTGCCGCTGGATCTGCTCGGCCTCCCGGCGCACGTCGCCAGGGACGTCACCCCGTTCCCGTATGAGCTGGGCGTAGATCGGTACGTCACTGTCGCTGTTCACCGCGCGCTGTCCCTCCTGGCCGCCGGCGCGTCCCGCCGGCGGCACGATTTTAGGCGGTACGGGGGAGCGGTCGGTCACGGCGGGTCGTTTCCCGGTCGGTATCGCGCTCGCCGCGGTCCCCAACAGGCCCTGCCCGCAGCGGTGTTCGGCCCGGGCGGAGATGGCGGGCGCCGAGGGTGACGAGGCAACCGGAGGGCGGACGGCGCCCGCCGTGCGAGGGAGGTCGATCGAGCCGGGGACGCCCCCGCGCACGAGGATCCGGACGGGGCCGCCGGAGCCCCGCGCGTACGCGGGTGACCAGCGGATGGAACGGGCGCCTGCCCATCGCGGCGGTGAGCTATGTTTTGAGCACACATGGCATGAGAAGGAGGCCCGCCGGTGTCATCGGGGCAGAAGGCGCGCGCCCAGGCGGCCGCGATCACGCCGAGCGGGCAGGCGTCGCACCACGAGCGCCCCGCGGCGGACCGGGTCCGGGCCCTCTTCGACGGCCACCGCCTCTCCCCGGGGCAGCGGCGCATCGCCCAGTACCTGATCGACCACCTCACCGAGGCCGTGTTCCTCTCCATCACCGAGCTCGCCGAGCGGGCCGGGGTGAGCCAGCCGTCCGTGACCCGCTTCGCCGTCTCCCTCGGCTACAGCGGCTATCCGGCGCTGCGGGACGTGCTCCAGCCGATCGCGCTGAGCGCGGTCGCCGGCTCGCCGGAGACCCGCGAGGAGATCCGCCACAACGAGCTCCAGGCGGCGGTCGACGCCGAGATCGAGAACCTGGAGAACGTGCGCAGGCTGGTGGCCAACACCAACCAGGTCCTGGAGACCGGCCGCGAGCTGGCCGCTTCGGTCCCGCTCACCGTCCTCGGGCTGCGGATCTCCGTGTCCCTCGCGGAGTACTTCGCGTACGCGGCCCGGCGCATCCACCCCGATGTGCGGCTGGTGACGCGCGGCGGCAGCGTCGCCTACGACGCGCTGCTCCAGTCGCGCTCGGCGGGCGGCACCTGGGTACTGGCCTTCGCCATGCCCCGGCACGCCAAGGAGACCCTGGCCGCGCTGCGGGCCGCCCGCAGCGCCGGGCTGCGCATCGCGCTGATCACGGACACCACCCTGGGGCCGCTGGTCGACGAGGCGGACGTGGCCTTCACCGCGGGCACCGGGTCGCGGCTGGTGTTCGACTCGTACGCGGCGCCGGGTGTGCTCGCGGCAGCTCTTCTCCAGGCCATGGCGGACGCCGATCCGGAGCGGACCCAGGCGCGCCTCGAAGAGTACGAGCAGGCCGCCGACCAGCACGGTTTCTTCCTGTAGGACCCGATTCGGGCCCGTTTCCCCGGTGGGGCTCCTTGGGATCTTCACACCGTACGGGCGCATGAATTTTTTCATACCCTTGTTTACTCAACGGTATATATGTTTACTGAGGCGGAGGCGATCCCCCCGATCCCCCAGATGCCAAGGAAGGCGCTTCCCCACGCCCTCCCAGAACGGACAGCCGACGTGACGCCCCCCTCCTCGCGTCAGCCGGACGTCCGATCCAGGCTTTCGGATCCGGGCGGACGCCCACGGGCGGCCTCGGCCAACCCCTAGGCCGGGGCCGCCCCCTCCCCACCTCTCGATCAGAGTTCGACAACTTCGGAAGCGACGAGAATGCCCCACACGGCCCCCACCATCGCGCTCAGCCCGGACTGGCCCTGTCAGGTCAAGGAACCCGGGACGCGGGACTGGGAACGCACCGCGACCCGCTGGCTGCGCGACCTGCTGCCGGCCCGCTACGCCGGCTACTCACCGCTGACGCGCCACCACGTCATCCTCGCCCGGCACGCGCAGCTCCAGCTCCAGCACGAGATGCGCGCGGTCCGGGTCGCCCTCCAGACCAGCCGCGCCGAACTGCCGACGCTGGGCGTCGCGGAGGCGGTCATCGAGAACACCATCCGCATGTACGCGACGGAGCTGGACCAGCTGGGCCGGCTCGCCCGCGGGGTGCGCCTGGTGACGGACGCCCTGATGGGCGACCACCCGGCCCACCGCAGGGTGTAGGCCCCTGCCCCGCCGCTCAGGTCACGGCCGCGCCCAGCGCCACGAACCCGCAGATCAGCACGGCCAGAATGACCAGCAGGGGCCAGACGAACCGCAGGTACTTGTCGTAGCCGACCTTGGCGAGGGCGACCCCGCCGATCGTCACCGCCGTCGTCGGCACCCACAGGTTCATCCAGCCGCTCGCCGCCTGCCAGGCGGTGACGACCACCGCGCGCGAGACGCCCGCGAAGTCGGCCAGCGGGGCGAGGATCG
Organism: Streptomyces sp. NPDC043908; assembly: GCF_056435525.1. Taxonomy (NCBI): domain Bacteria; kingdom Bacillati; phylum Actinomycetota; class Actinomycetes; order Kitasatosporales; family Streptomycetaceae; genus Streptomyces; species Streptomyces sp. NPDC043908. The sequence continues at coordinate 68,211 of NZ_JBWKEI010000003.1, forward strand.
GCATGGCGAGGGTGGCGTGGCCGGAGGTGGAGGGGATCAGGAAGGCCAGCGGCAGGTTCACCACGAAGACGATGATGGCGAACACGCCGGACGAGGTGCCCTTCACCACGCCCTCGATGGAGTGCAGGACCGTGTCCGTGATCCGCGAGTTGTTCATGATCACAGTGACCCCGCGGGCCAGCATGATGACGAGCGCGGGGGAGACGAAGTCCCCCGCCCCCTGGACGATCGTCGAGCTGGTCTTCTGCTCCCCGAGCCGGGCCACCATGCCGACGAGTACCGCCGCGCACAGGAACAGGGCCGCCAACTGCGGGAAGGACCAGCCCAGTTCGAAGGAGTACGGTGTGGCGTCGGCCTTGCCCGTCAGCGCGCTCGACCACGGCACCACCGAGAAGATCATGAAGGCGAAGACGAGGCCGAGCACCACCAGCACGGCTTTGTGCGTGCCGGTGAGGCGCGGGGCCTCGCCCGTGTCCGTCGCCGTCCGCTCGCGGTCCCCGGGCAGGAATCCGCTCAACGAGCGCCCGGGCACCTTCTGGACGCGCCGGGCGTAGCGCACGACGTAGGCGATGGTGACCGCCGTGAGCACCAGCCACATCACGAAGCGCAGCACGATGCCGTCGCCCAGCGAGATGTCGGCGGCGGAGGAGGCGACGCCCGTGGCGAAGGGGTTGACGGTCGAACAGAGCACGCCCACCCCGGCGCCCAGGATCGCCGTGCCGACCGCCACCATCCGGTCGTAGCCGAGCGCCAGCATCATCGGCACGAGCAGTCCGTAGAACCCGAGCGTCTCCTCGGCGAAGCCCTCCACCGTGCCCAGCACCGAGAAGACCAGCATCACCCCGGCGATCAGCAGGGCGCCGCGGTCGCGCAGCCGGTGGGCGAGGCGCTCGATGCCCCGGTCGAGCGCCCCGGTGGCGAAGACGACGGTGATGAACGCGCCGATCGCCAGGACGAACAGGAACACGCCCGCGCTGCCGTACAGATCACCGGTCAGATCGGGGCCGACCGCGCCGGAGGTGGAGTCCCGGATGCCGTACAGACCGTTGACCGGGGCCAGGAAGAGGTCGTTGAGGCGGTCGACGAAGCTCTGGCCGGAGGAGACCCGGTGATAGGTGCCCTGGACGGGGGCGCCCTTGTCGTTGCGGTCGTACTGGCCCGAGGGGATGAGGAAGGCGAGCAGCCACACGGCGACGGTGACGATCGCGAGGACGGTGAGCGCGCTCGGAAACGCGAGCCTGCGCTTCGGCGGCGGGCCGGGCGGCTCGGTCGAGGCGGTGCCGCCAGGCCCCGGGGGACCGCCCGGCTCACCGGGTCCGACCGGTTCCAGCGGTGTACCGCCCGGTCCTCCCGGATCGACCGGCCCAGCGGACCCGCCGGACCCCGCAGACCCCCCGGTCCCAGCCGTCCCGCCGGTCCCGGCCGTCCCGCCGGGGCCGCCCGCGCCGTCCACGCCGCTCACCGGCCAGCCCCGGCCCCGCCGTGCGCGTCGCCCCGGGTGAAGTCCTCCGCGTACTCGCGGACGAACGCGGCCATGGCGATCACGGTGCTGCGCAGTTCGGAGAAGAGGACCCGTTCGTTGGGGGCGTGCAGGTTGCACATGCTGTCCTGGGCCCCGAACAGCAGCACCTCCGCGCCCGGCGCCGCCTCGGCCAGGCCGTTGACCAGCGGGATGGAGCCGCCCGTGGCGACATACGAGGCCTCCTCGCCCCACGCCTCCTTCAGCGCGGTGAGCGCGGCCCGGTAGGCCGGGCCGCCGGTGGCCGCCTCGAATCCGGGTCCGGTGTCGCCGGGGGTGACGGTCAGCGGGATGCCGTAGGGGCGCAGCGCGCGCAGATGGTCGACGAGCCTGCGCTGTGCCTCGCGCGGGTCCTGGAGCGGATGGAAGCGCAGGTTCAGCTTGGCCCGGGCATAGGGGACCACCGCCGAGGCGGCCTGCTCGACGGCCGGCGCGTCCAGGCCGATCACGGTGATCGCGGGCCCGCTCCAGAGCCGTTCACCGAGCGACCCGGATCCGATCAGGGGAAGCCCCTCCCGTACGCCCGCCAGCGAACGGAACTCCTCCTCCGTGTACGTCGTCCCGGTCCACGGGTCGCGGCGCAGGCCCTGAACGGCCACGTCGCCGTGCAGGTCGTGCAGCGTGGCCAGGGCCTTGAGCAGGGCCAGCAGCGCGTCGGGCGCCGCCCCGCCGAACTCGCCGCTGTGGCGCGGCTCGTCCAGGGTGCGCACCTCGACCGTCACCTCTGCCGCCCCGCGCAGCCCGGTGGTCAGGGTCGGGGTGCCGGGGCGGAGGTTGCCGAGGTCGGCGACGACCATCGCGTCGCAGGCGAACCGCTCGGGGTCGGTCGGCGGGTAGGTGTCGAAGGCGCTGCCGTACTCCTCCTGCCCCTCGATGACGATCGTGACGCCGACGGGCGGCCGTCCCCCGTACACCCGCAGCATCCCGAGGTGGGCGATGACGTTGGACTTGTCGTCCGCGATGCCCCGGGCCCGCAGCCCGCCCTCGACGGGCGTCGGCTCGAACGGCGGGGAGAGCCACAGGGTCCGGTCGCCCGGGGGCTGGACGTCGTAGTGGCCGTAGAGCAGCACGGTGGGCGCGTCCGGGGACGGGGCGGGGATCCGCCCGTAGACCACCGGGGCGGTGCCGGGGAGGTCGAGCCGTTCGATGTGGGGCACCCCGGCGTCCCGGAGCAGCTCCACCACCAGGTCGTGCGCCTCCTCGACGGGGCCGGGCGGAAAGCCGGGGAAGGCGATCGAGGGGATCGCCGCCAGCCGTTCCAGGTCGGCGCGGAGCCCGTCCATGAGGCCGTCGACCCGGGTTTCCAGCTCCATCGCGCGCCGCCCTGACTGCCGCTCCGCCACCGCGCCCGGCGCCCGGACCGGCGGATTCCGAATGCCGTCGGGACACCACGATCGGCGATCGGACGCGGGGCCGCACCCCGGGTGGCGCACCCGGGTCACCGCGCCCGGAACCGGCGTTGTCAGTGGTGGGTGGCACGCTGACGGGTATGGACGAGCTGATACGGCGCCGGGTCTACGGGGCCGACCACGACGATCCGGACCCCGGACCGCGGCCGGGGCGTGTCTACCGCGAGCTGGTGGCGGGCCCGCTGGACGGACTGCTGCTCGACGTCACCGGCTGGACCGAGCGGCAGCTGGGCGAAGGCGCGGCCCTCGCCACGGAGATCGGCTCGCACGGCCCGGGCGGCCGCGCGTGGTACGGACCGCGGCCGGGCGACCCGCACCACTGGGACTGGGCGGGCGACACCCCCTGACCGCGTCGCGTGCGGACCGCGGGGCGCCGGTCGGCCGCGCGCGGGGAGCGACACGGGCGCACCGAGGGCTCGTCGCGGCCGTCGCGCCGGGCGAGGTCAGGAGTCGTGCCGTCCTGCGCCGCCGCGGACGATCAGCCGGGTGAGCAGGACGACGGACCTGGGCGCCGAGCGGTCGCCGTCGATCCGGGAGAACAGCAGCTGGGCGGCGGTGGCGCCGAGCGCGACCGGGTCCTGGCTGACGACGCTGAGCGGCGGGCTGAGGCGGTCGGCGAGGGGGAAGTCGTCGAAGCCGACGACGTCGACGCGGTCGGCGTCCCCGAGCGCGCCCATCACCCCCATGGTGATGACGTCGTTCGTGGTGAACAGGGCGGTGGGCGGCCGGCCCAGGGCCCGCAGCGCCGCCAGGGCCGCCGCCGCGTCCGGCCGGCTGCGCAGTTCGTGCCGTACGAGCGCGGGGTCCTCCGGTATGCCGTGCGCGGCCAGCGCGTCGCGATAGCCGGCGTGGCGCTCGCGCTGGGTCCAGATGCCGAACCGGTCGCCGAGGTAGGCGATCCGGGTGTGGCCCCGGGCGAGCAGATGGCGTACGGCCCGCTCCGCGCCCGCCCGGTTGTCGACCGTGACGGTGTCGACGGCCAGCCCCTTGGCGGGCCGGTCCACGCAGACGACCCGGGTGCCGCCCTCCATCGGCTGCTTGAGGAACCCGTGGCCCCCGATGGTGGGCACCAGCAGGAGACCGTCGACCTGGCGGGCGGTGAAGGCCGCTATCACCTCGCGTTCGCGGCGCGGCTCGTCGTTGGTGCTGCCGACCAGGACGAGGCAGCCGCGGCGGTGCGCCTCGTCCTCCACCGAGCGGGCCATCAGCGCGTAGAAGGGGTTGGCCAGATCGTCCACGACGAGCCCGATCGTGGACGTGCCGGGGTTCTTGCGCCGTAGGTTGCGGGCGTTGTCGTTGCGCTGGTAGCCCAACTGCCGTACGGCCTGCTCGACTCGGGCGGCCGTCCCCGGCGAGACGCCGGGCTCGCCCGACACCGCGCGCGACACGGTCATGGGGCTGACCCCGGCGGCGCGGGCCACGTCCTTCATCGTCGGGCGCTTCACGGGTCTCCTCGGCGGCGGATCCGTCCCCGGACGACGGACGCTGGTGTGTCGATGATTGCAGACGGAGCCGCATGTCAGGCCGGATGAGCCGACCTTGGGACCGCTGGTGCGGCCTGAGCCTTCGCGGGGCCCGGACTTGGTAACGTTCCCATCCCCGACGTCCGGTTCCCCGGCTTGTTACGTGCCGGGCCCTTGACGTGTCGTCAGGGACACCTCAACAATCCTGAGTTGATTGGTAACGTTCACAACGACCGTCACGCACCCGCGCTCCGAGCATCCCCCGTCCCCGAGGCAGCCCGCCGGACGGCGAGCGGGCCTCCGCGAGAAGGTGGTCCCCCCTCGTGCTCCGATCCGTGCACCCCTCCCGATCCCGTCCGCGCCCCCGGTGCGCGGCGGCGCTGAGCGCCCTCGCCCTGGCCGCCACCGGCCTCGTCGGCCTCGCCACGGCGGCGCCGGCCCACGCGGCGGTGCTGCCGCTGACCCAGTACGTCGATCCGTTCATCGGCACCGACGACAGCAACGCCCCCAACCCCGTGCCGGGCGGCGCCGGGGGCAGCACCTACCCCGGCGCCGTAGTGCCCTTCGGCGGCGTGCAGTTCAGCCCCGACACCCCCACCGCCTCGCCGTCCGGCTACCGCTACAAGGACGCCACCGTCGAGGACTTCAGCCTCACCCACTTCGACGGCGCCGGCTGCCCCAACAACGAGGACCTGCCGCTGCTGCCGGTCACCGGCGCGCTCGGCACCTCACCCGGCTCCAACTGGACCGGCTACGCCTCGGGCCACACCAAGGCGAACGAGACCGCCCGCCCCGGCTACTACAAGACGCGCCTGGACCGCTACGCCACCGACGTCGAGCTCTCCGCCACCACCCGCACCGGCATGGGCAGACTGACCTACCCCGCCTCGTCCGCCTCCCGGCTGCTGGTCGCCACCGGCCGCAGCGCCACCGGCAGCCGCGCCGGAACCGTGCACGTCAGCGGCGGGGAGCTGACCGGCAGCGTGACCGCCGGAGGCTTCTGCGGCTCGTCCAAGACGTACCAGATCTACTTCGACATCCGCTTCGACCGCACCCCCACCGGCTTCGGGACGTGGTCCGGCGCCACCGTGACCGACCGCTCCGCGAACGCGTCCGGAACCAACACCGGCGCCTACGTCACCTTCGACACCACGGCGAACCGCACCGTCCAGTTCAAGGTGGGCCTGTCGTACGTCAGTGTCGCGGGCGCCCAGGCCAACCTCGCCGCCGAGAACGGCGGCTGGGACTTCGGCGCGGTGCGCACGGCGGCCGACGACTCCTGGAACCAGCTGCTCAACCGGATCCAGGTCGGCGGCGGCAGCACCGCCGAACGCCAGAAGTTCTACACCTCGCTCTACCACGTCCTGCAGAGCCCCAACATCTCCAGCGACGTCAACGGCGACTACCGGGGCTTCGACAACGCCGTGCACCGCTCGGCCCGCCCGGTCTACCAGAACTACTCCGGCTGGGACATCTACCGCTCCTGGGCCGCGCTGATAGGGCTGATCGCGCCGACCGAGGCCAGTGACATCGCCAAGTCGATGGTCCTGGACGGACAGCAGGGCGGACTGCTGCCCAAGTGGTCGCAGCAGACCAACGAGGACTTCGTGATGACGGGCGACCCGGGGCCGATCATCGTGAGCAGCCTGTACGCGTTCGGGGCCCGCGACTTCGACACGGGCGCGGCGCTCGCCCTGATGGAGAAGGCGTCCAACGGCGGCACCACCCAGGGCAGCGCGATCCGGGGCCGCCAGTCGGCGTACACCAGCCGCCACTACCTCGACGACCCCTCCGACTCCCTGGAGTACTCCGCGTCCGACTTCGCGGTGGCCCAGTTCGCCAAGGCGCTCGGCGACACCTCCGCCTACACCACCCACATGACCCGCGCCCAGTGGTGGCGCAACACCTTCAACGCCGAGTCGTCCTACGTCCAGCAGCACAAGAGCGACGGCTCCTGGACCTGGCCGCTGGACCCGGCGAGCCAGTCCACCTTCACCGAGGGCAACGCCTCCCAGTACACCTGGATGGTTCCGTACGACTTCGCCGACCTGATCAGCTCCATGGGCGGCCGGCAGACCGCCGTCCAGCGACTGGACCACCACTTCACCGAGGTCAACGCCGGTCAGAGCAGGCCCTACTACTACATCGGCAACGAACCCGAGCACGGGGTGCCGTGGGCCTACAACTACGCCCGCCGCCCCTCCGGCGCCTCGGACGCCGTGCGCAAGGTGATGGCCGAGTCCTTCACCACCGGCGCCGGCGGCCTGCCCGGCAACGACGACCTCGGCGCGACCTCCGCCTGGTACGTGTGGGCCGCGCTCGGGATGTATCCGGCGACGCCCGGCGCGGACACACTAGCCCTGCACGGGCCGCAGTTCCCGTCCGTCCTCATCCAGCGCGCGGCCGGGAACATCACCATCAACACCTCCGGCTCCGGCGCCTATGTGCAGGCCCTCGCCGTCAACGCCACCCCCACCAGCCACAGCTATCTGCGCTACCCGGACCTCGCCTCCGGCGCCACCCTCACGTACACCATGGGGTCGGCGCCCGGCGCCGCCTGGGGCACCGGGGCGGCCGACGTACCGCCCTCCTTCCAGGACGGCGCCACTCCGGTACCGGCCGCGCCCGAGCTCGGAGCGAACCTCGCCCGGGGCGCGACGGCCACCGGATCGGCCGTCTGCGCCGCCGCCGAGTCGCCCGACCGGGCGGTGGACGGCTCGTTGCGGAACAACAGCAAGTGGTGCTCCTCCGCGAGCGGCCCCTTCCTCCAGGTGGACCTCGGCTCCGCCCGGACCGTGTCGTCGTTCGTCGTCGAACACGCGGGTCTGGGCGGTGAGAACACCGGCTGGAACACCGGCGGCTTCGAGATCCGGACCAGCACCGACGGCTCCTCCTGGACCGCGGCCGCCACCGTCACCGGCTCCCGCTCCAGCCGGACCTACCACCCGGTCTCGCCCCGCACCGCCCGCTACGTCCGCCTGCTGGTCACCAGCCCGGCCAACACCTCCGACAGCGCGGCCCGGATCTACGAACTGGAGGTCCACGGCGCCTGACGCCCCGGCCCGGTCGACGGGCCGTCGCCGCGCGCCGCCGGGCAGACGAGGTCGGCGCGCGGCAGCCGTCCGTCGGCCAGGTAGGCGTTGACCGCGCCGTTGACGCAGGCACTGCCGTAGGCGAGTCCGTACACCGCGTGCCGGTAGGAGTCCTTCACCGTGATCAGCCGGGAGCTCGGCCACCTGGCGTGCATGGCCCGCGCCTCGGTGTACGGCACGCGCGGATCGCCGGTGGCGTTGACCATGAGCGCCGGCACGTCGTTGTCCACGACGGTCGGCCGCTCGCGCGGCGCGGGCCAGAACGGGCACGGGGTGACGTCGTTGAGGATCGGCCCGAACAGCGGATGGGCGGCGCGGCTGCGCTCGACGGCCCGCCGGTAGACCTCCGGGTCGCGCGGGCCCGGGGTGTCGGCGCACAGATACGCCGTCTGGGTGCTGCCGTACGCGGAGTACTCGCCGGTGAACAGTGCCGGGAGCAGCTCCGCGAGTCCGGGGTCGGGTTCGGCGTGGCCGGTCGCGGCGGCCTGCCTCAGCGTGCCGAGCATGACGGCGATGCCCGCGTCGCTCTGTTCCAGGTCGTCGCCGAGGACCCCGTACAGGAGCACCGGCAGGACGTGGGCGTCGATGCGGAAGGTGCCGACGGTGAACGGGTGGCGGGCGGCGGTGGTCCGGACGCGGTCCACGGTGGCGAGGACCGCGTCGGCCGTGGTGCCCAGTCCGTAGGCGGCGTCGCGCCGCGCGGCCCACCGGGCCCAGTTCCGCAGGGCGTTCTCGTTCACCCGCTCCGTTCCGTACTCGGCCCAGGGTGCGAGGTGGCGCGGTTCGTGGACGCCGTCGAGGACCATCCGGTCGGTGCGGCCCGGGAACATCGCGGTGTAGACCTCGCCCAGATACGTGCCGTAGGAGATCCCCAGATAGGAGATCCGCCGCTCGCCGAGCGCCGCGCGCACCAGGTCGAGGTCGCGGGCCGCGTTGCGGGTGGAGGCGTAGGGCAGCAGAGCGGCGGCGTCGCGGCGGCACCTGGCGGCCAGGTCGCGCTGGAAGGCGGTCATCCGGTCGAAGCCCGCCCGGTCCTCGCCCGCCGAACGGAAGTACGTGCTGGTCGGCCAGTGGCAGTCGAGCGGCGCGTTGCGGCCGGCGAAGCGGGGGTCCACGCCCACCAGGTCGTACCGGGCGGCGAGTCGGCCCAGCGCGGCGTGGCGGTCCGGCAGATAGTCGACGACCGGGTCGGCGGGGCCGCCCTCGTTGACCACGAGGGTGCCGATGCGGTGGGCGGTGTCGGTGGCCGGGATCCGGGCCACCGCGACGCCGAGGGCCGGGCCGCCGGGGCGGGTGTGGTCCAGCGGGACCCGCACCTCCGCGCACCGGGCGCCCAGCCTCTCCAACTCCTGGCCGGAGGTGTCCTGGGCGTCCCGCACACAGCTGTGCCAGCGGGGCCCGGGCGCGGCGGCGGACGGCGGCGCGGCGGTGAGCGACAGGAGGGCGGCCACGGCGGTGGCCGCCCCGAGCCGGACGCGGGTGTGTGTGCCGTACGCCATCCTCATGTCACTGAGGGTAGCCGGACGATTCCGCACGCCGCCGCCGAAAGCGGAAATGTGCGTCAGAGAGCGGCGACGGGGGAGGCGTGCGCGAAGTCCGCCACGACCACTCCGCCCTCCTTGGTGTCGTCGTTGATGAAGACGATCGACTCCATGGGCACGTTCCGCTCCTCGCCGAGCGCCGCCACCAGCTCCTGCGCCACGACCGTCTCCAGGACGACCCGGGCGCCGGGCGCGGTGTCGGGCAGCCGGACGACGGCGAGGTTGTCGGCCCCCTCGACCCGGGCGGTGGTCACCAGCAGGGTCAGATGCCCGGCCGCCGACAGCGAGCGGGCGAGGGCGATCTCGCGGCCGCGGCCGAAGACGAGGTGCAGGGTGTTGCCCGCCGACTCCATCTCGCCGTGCAGGTAGTTGCGGGTGACCGAGGCCGCGGCCGGCATCCGGGGCACCTCGCGCAGCAGCAGTGCCGCCTCCTCCGCGGAGACCCGGGAGGCGCCGGAGGCGACGCAGTCGACGGCGACGCACCGCGCGGCACGGGCCAGCAGCGGGGCGACGGCGTGGGCGGCCCGTGTCCGCACCGCCTCGGCCTGTTCGGGGACGCCGTCCCAGGAGTCGCCGGCGCGGCCCGCGATCACCCCCGAGATCAGGTCCAGGGCGATGACCGTGCCGGTGAAGCCGACGGTCGAGGCGCAGGAGTCGGGCTCGTTGCCGAGGTCCACGGTGAGTGCGGCGAGGGCGCCGAGGGGGGAGGGGGTGACGTTGAGGAGCGCCAGGGTGGGCACGTCCCGCGCGGCCCGGAAGGCGGCGATCGTCTCCGAGCTGCGGCCGCTCTGCGACACCCCGATCAGCAGATCGGTGTCGAAGCCGCCGAGCCCGTCCTCGATCTCGCTGGCGAGCACCCGCTGGGCGGGTACGCCGTGGCCGCGCAGCACCTCGACCGGCAGGGCGAGTGCCGCGTACGAGGCGCCGATGCCGGCGAGGAGCGGGCGCCTCGCCGCGCGCAGCCGGTCGCCGGCCGGCCCGGCCAACTGCCGCCGCACCTGGGCGGTCACGCGCTCCAGCGCCTGCGGCTGGCCGGCCAGGCCGTCGAGGAAGGTGATTCGCGTTCCGGGCATGAGGAGTCCTTTCGTGCGCCCCCGGCGTGAGCGGGCGGGGGCGCGGTGCGGGGATCAGAAGGCGGACGAACCGGGCAGGCAGGACGTTGAAGGCAGGATCATCCTGCGAAGTGCCGACCGGGGGAATGGCGCCCGGGGAGCGCACGGTGGCGGACGTGTCCGCCGTGACAGCAGGCGTCCCACCCGCCCCGCGGGCGCGCCGGGGCCCACGGCGCCCGGCGCCGTGTGTCCGCCGTCGGGCCGTACGCCGGCCGGCTGGGGGGACGGAATCCGGGGTACCCCCGCACATACACGGGCCGTCCCCCGCTCCGAAGAGGCGGGGGACGGCCCGGGAGGTCAGGCGCGGACGGCCGGTGTCAGATGAGGTCCATCGCGGCCACCTCGTCGGGGCTGCCGTAGCTGACGGGGCCCTGGAAGCGGTGGCGGGCGGTGGCGAACCACCACAGGGTGGCGATGAAGAGCACCGCGCCGAGAGCGATCGGGGCGTAGTTGAACGAGTCGGTGGTGATCGGCGAGGTCTGCGGCAGCATGAACAGCACGCTGCTCAGCACGATCCAGGCCACCGCGACCGCCGCCACGGGCTTGCCCCAGCGGCCCAGGTTCCACGGGCCGGGCTGGAAGTCGTCCAGGCGCAGCCGCAGGAAGATCGGCACGCCGTAGGCGAGGTAGAGGCCGACGACGTTGACGCTGACGATGGCGGTGAAGGCGGTGTGCGACCACCAGCCGGGAATGATCAGCACCAGCGAGCACGCCGCCGCCAGCCACACCGCCTTGACCGGGGTGCGGGTGCGCAGCGACACCGAATGCCACCACCGCGAGCCGGGCATCGCCCCGTCGCGCGAGAAGGCGAAGATCTGGCGGGTGTTGCTGGTCATGTTGGCGAGGCCGCAGAAGAGCATGGCGCCGATCACGATCAGCAGCAGGAGCTTGGCGGTGCCCATGCCGAGCGCGTCGATGAGGATCTGCACCGGCGGGGCGGCCGAGCTCGCCTCACCCGCGTAGTCGCGGATCGCGTACACCAGGGCGAGCATCAGGACCAGTCCGGCGAGCGCCGAGTAGATGATCGCGCGCATGATGCCCTTGGGGGTGTTGACCGTGGCCTTCACGGTCTCCTCGGACATGTGGAAGCTGCCGTCGAAGCCGGTGAACGTCCAGCTGGTCACCAGCAGGCCCAGCAGCGCGGCGTACAGACCGCTGCTGAAACCGGTGGTGTTGACGAAGTGGTTGGCGAACGAGGCGGACTGGTGGTGCGAGGGCTTCAGGGTGAGGGCCGCCACGATGACCACCATCCCGATCAGCAGCCACCACACGGAGATCCGGTTCACCACGGCCACCAGCTGCACCGTGTACGTGTTGGCGAGCGCCTGCACGACCAGGATCACCGCGGCGATGCCGACGGTCTGCTGGGGCGTGGGGTGGTAGGAGGACCACTGCATCGAGACGAAGGCCTGGATGAAGGTGGCGGCGGCGTAGTTGGTGGCGGCGGTGCCGCCCACCTGGCCGACGAAGTTCAGCCACCCCGTGTACCAGGACCAGGCGCCGCGGTGCCGCTTGGCGAGCTTGCCCGCGGAGAAGTACAGGGCGCCGCTGGTCGGGTAGGCGGAGGCGATCTCGCCCATCGCCGCGCCGACGAACAGCACCATCAGCGACACGCCGATCCAGCCGAAGATGAGGATGCGCGGCCCGCCGGCGCCCATTCCGAATCCGAAGGCGGAGAATATGCCGGAGATGATGTTGATGATCGTGAAAGATATCGCGAAATTGTCGAACGCGTGGAATCTTCGGGTGAGTTTCCGCGGGTAGCCCATCGCGTGCAGGGTCGCGTCGTCGTCGAGGGCGACGGGCGGTTCCCGGCGAGGGGCTTTCGTGCGGGGCGGGGACGTGCGCTCGGACACTGGTGGCAGCCTTTCCTGGGGGGGTGGACAGGACGCGTGTCGTACGGGTGCCGCTGGGCCGTGCGGTGGTGCGGGCGGGTCAGGCCGGGCCGGGGGTCGGCAGCCCGCAGGCCCGCCGGGCCCTGGTCAGCCGTTCCTCGGGATCGCCGAACGCGCTCCAGGGCATCCGGGAGGCGTAGGGCCCCATGGCCGTGAGCACCTCCCGGGCCTCGAACTCGCGCTTGGCCATGTACAGCGCGTGTGCCAGATACGCCAGGTCCAGGACCGGGGTGAAGCGGTAGGCCGCTGTCCGGGGGAACCAGTTCTGGTAGATGCCCAGCGCCGTCGCCGTCCACTGGGGCTGGAGCCAGGTGCTGTCCGCGAGCAGGGCGGACGGGTCGTAGTCCTCGACGAGCGCGACCAGCGGCAGCAGCCGCAGCGGTGAGGTGAGCGGGGCGCGGTGGCTGAGGAAGGAGGCGACGTCCCAGCGGGCGCTCGCGGAGCCGCCGTGGCGGGTGAAGAAGAAGGCGAGGAAGCGGTGGTGGGCCTCGCGGTTCCAGGGGTCGAGCCGCAGGATGTGCGAGAAGAGCTGCCAGGGTCCCGGCGGCGCGGTCAACAGGCCCTTGGGGGCCGGGTCGTGGGAGCGCTCGAAGCGGGCGAGGGCGAGCTGGGCGACCCACGGGGTGGGGTCCTGGGGCAGCATCTTCGCGGCGCGGCCGCAGGCGGCCGTGGCGATGCGCACCAGCGCGCCGGCCCGGCCGTCCCGGGCGTCGGCCATGCGTAACGCCCGGACCATCGCGACCCGCGCCGCCAGCAGTGCTGCCTCGGCGCTCGGTTCCTCGGCGAGCCAGCGCTCGGCGAGGTCGGAGTCGGCGGCCTCGGACGCGAGCACCAGCGAGCGGTGGGCGCGCACCTCGAAGTCGGTGCGCGCGTCCTTGAGGACGTTGTGCGCGCTCAGATACCGGCCGGCCCGCACGTCCGTGCAGGCCTGCGCCAACTCGCGGTCGTCGGCGGCCGGATGCCACACGTACTGTCCCTCGAACGAGCCCGCAGTCACGATCCCCTCTCCATCCCGAAGACGACGCCACCCGCATGCGCATTCCGGCCATGGCGAATTCGGCCAAGGGACGTAACCCCTACGCAGGCTCACTGACAGCGAGCCACACCTTACTCATCATGAAGTCGTATCGAAACTCGTCGCCCGGAATATCTGGTTCCTTGTCATTTATGGGCCGGGCAAATGCGGTTGGGTCCGCCGGGCGCCGACACCGGGCTTTTGGCGGACACCGGTGGGGGGTGTGGGTACGGTCCTATTCCGCGGCGGTGACGTCTTTTCGGCCGTGGCCTGATTTCCCGCGGTGGCCGTTCCGACCTCGCCGGTGGCGCGCGTGACGCGGCGGCGCGGGCGTGCCACCCTTGCCGTCGACGGAGGCCCTGGTCACGGGGCCGGAAGCCGGGGCCGGCCGGCGCCGAGGAACCGATCTGGAGTAGGGCTGTTGCTGCATCTGCGTCTGAACGTGCCCGCCGACCTCACCGACGAGGTGGTGCGGACCCTGGAGGCCACGGTGGGCACCGCCCATCTGGCCGTCGTCCCGGGTGCCTCCCGCAACCCCGTGGGCGACCTGGTGCTGTGCGACGTCGCGCGCGAGGCCGGTGACGAACTCATCGCGCGGCTGCGCGCGCTCGGGCTCGACCGGTCCGGCGCGATCGCCGTCGAGAACATCGACTTCTCGCTGTCCAAGCGCGCCGAGAAGGCCGAGGCGGAGGCTCCCGGCGAGGGCGTCGACGCGGTGCTGTGGGAACAGCTCACGGACGCGACGCACGAGGAGTCGACGCTCACGGTCACCTATGTGGCGTTCCTGGCGATCGCCACGATGCTCGCGGCGTGCGGCGTCATGCTCGACAACGCCATTCTCATCGTGGGCGCGATGGCGGTCGGCCCCGAGTTCGGACCCCTGGCCGGTATCTCCACGGCACTGGTCCAGCGCGCGCCGGGCCTCGTGTGGCGGTCACTGACCGCGCTGGTGGCCGGCTTCGCCGCGGCCATGCTGCTGACGGCCGGCTTCGGCTGGCTCCTGGACCAGGTGGGGCTCTTCGACAAGGGCATGCTGGAGGCGACCCGTCCCAACACCGCCTTCATCTGGAAGCCCGACTGGATGTCCTTCGTCGTGGCCTTCCTGGCGGGCGTCGCCGGAACGCTCTCGCTCACCTCGGCCAAGTCCGGGGCGCTCATCGGCGTGGCCATCTCGGTGACCACGGTCCCCGCGGCGGCCAACGCCGCCATGGCGTTCAGCTACCGGGAGTACGCCCAGACGTGGGGCTCCACCGAACAGCTCCTCGCCAACCTGGGCGGCATCGTCCTCGCGGGCACCCTCACCCTGCTCACCCAGAAGGCGCTCCTGAGGAGCCCGCGCCGGCGCCGCGAGCCCGCGCGCTGAGTGCCACACGCGACCGGTCCGGTCAGTAGCCCGTGTGGCTGGCGCTGTGCCAGCTCGCCCAGCCGCAGTCGGACTGGTAGTGGGTGCCCTTGTTGGCGCTCGTGTCGCCCTCCATGTGACAGGCGCCCTTCCGGCCGCCCTCCAAGCCGTGGTCGCGGCCGTGGTCACGGTCGTCGTCACGGGCGTAGCCGTGGTGGCGGTTGTCGTCACGGCCGTAACCGTGGCCGTAGTCGTGACGGCGGTCGTCGTTGCGGCCGTGGCCGTAGTCGTGGCGGCGGTCGTCGTCGCGCCCGTAGCCGTAGCCGTGGCCGTAGTCGTGACGGCGGTCGTCGTCACGGCCGTAGCCGTAGCCGTGGTTGCGGCCGTGGTCGTCGTCGCCGTGGGCCAGCGCGGTCGTCGCGCCGCCGAGGACGACGCCGACGGCGAGGACGCCCGCGGTGAGGGTGGTACGCAAACGCATGTGTGCTCCTGTGGGGTCGGAGGCAGATCGTGACGTCCTGAGCGATCACCGTTACGGACGGTGGCGAAACCTGCCTTCACCCGACTGCCGGGGGTGTGACCTCCTTCACGCCGATGTGGCGGTACGTGATGAATTCCTTACAGGGGCACTCCGTACAGGTGAGGACAGGATCGGCGTGACGTCGCAGCAGGAGGTTCCCCCATGAGGCCGTTCACCTTGCGCTACACGGTGCCCCAGGAGCCGGAGGAGCGGCCCGTCGCCTACCGCTTCGACGCCTCGCGGCAGCTGAACGTGCTGCCCGACGGGCGCCCCGCCGTCACCGACCGTGCGGTGCTCCGAGCGAGCGGCACCACCGCCTCCACCGCCGGTTCCCAGACCCACTTCGACGACTGACGGCCCGGCAGCCGGATGACGGTTCTCATCCTCACGTGCGAACAGGACGTCACCACCGACATGGTGGTGACCCATCTGCACGAGCGAGGCGTCCCGCTGGTGCGCCTCGACCCCGCCGATGTGCCCGGCAGAGCGGTGCTCTCGGCCGAGTACGCCCACGGGGACTTCAGCGGGCACCTGTCGGTCGACGGCTTCGTGGTGAGCATGTCGGGGCTGCGCTCGGTGTGGGTGCGCCGGCCGGGGCAGCCGGCCGCCCACGCCCCGGAGCCCTCCGCGTGGCTGACCGCCGAGACGCGGCAGGCGCTGTTCGGCATGCTGTACTCGGCCCCGGCGCGCTGGATGAACCATCCGCGCGACGCCGAGGCGGCCCGGCTCAAGCCCTGGCAGCTGCGGGTCGCCCACGTCAGCGGGTTCGCCGTGCCGCCGACCGTCGTCACGACGGTGCCGCGGGTGGCCCGGCAGTTCGCGCAGGAGTACCGGGACGTGGTGGTCAAGAGCGCCGCCGGGCCGCCGCCGGACGAGCCCCTGATGGCGCTGCCGACGACGCTGATCGGGCCCGACGCGGACTTCTCCAGCGTCCGGGCGGGGCCGGTGCTGCTCCAGCGCTTCGTCCCCAAGAGGGCGGACATCCGGTTGACCTGTGTGGGGGCCGCGCTGTTCGCCGCCCGCAAGGTCTGCGACCCCGGCCAGGTGGACGGCCGCTACGGCGACGGCGGGCGCGGCTGGGAGCCCGTCGGTGTGCCGGGGCGCATCGCCGAGTCGGTGCGCGCGTACACCCGGCGCACCGCGCTCGCCTACGCGGCGTTCGACTTCGCCGAGGACACCGACGGGGTCTGGTGGTTCCTGGAGTGCAACCAGGGCGGGCAGTTCGGGTTCGTCGAACTCGACACCGGCCAGCCGATAGCGGCGGAGGTCGCCAGCTGGCTGGCCGGGGCTCAGTGAACCGCGGCCCGCGGGCGGCCCCGCACCGTCGCCAGCAGCGGCACGGCGGGCTGGAGCAGCAGTCCGGCGCGGGGTACCGCCTCGGCGGGCGGCACGTCGAGGTGGTGGCGCTGGGCGAGGGTGGCGAGCACGAGGGCGGCCTCGACTTGCGCGAAGCGGGCGCCCAGGCAGGTCCGCTGGCCACCGCCGAACGGGTACCAGGCGTGGTCGGGCACCGCGTCCGGCGCGTCGGCGTCCCAGCGCTCGGGGCGGAACGCGTCGGGGCGCGGGAACCAGCGCGGATCGCGGTGCGTGGTCCACGGGCTGCACCAGACGATCGTCCCGGGCGGAACGCGCGTGCCGGCGAGCGTGGCCCCCGGGCGGGCGACCGCGCCGATGAGCCAGGCCGGCGGGTAGAGCCGCAACGCCTCCTTGACGATCTGCCGGGTCCACACGAGCCGGTCGTAGTCGTCGGCGGTGGGCGGGCGGCCCCCCAGCACGTCGTCCAGCTCGGCTTCGAGGCGGGCGCGGACCCGCGGGGCGCGGCCGAGCAGGTACACGATCCAGGTGAGCGCCGTGGAGGTGGTCTCGTGTCCGGCGGCCCACAGGGTGACGGCCTCGTCGCGCACCTCCTTGGGCGAGAGCGGCCTGCCCTCCTCGTCGCGGGCCGCGAGCAGCCTGCTGAGCAGGTCGTCGCGCGTGCCGAGGTCGTCGGGGGCGCTCAGCCGGGCCCGGATGAGCCGGTGCACCTCGGCGTCGATGGTGGCCACCGCGCCCAGCAGGGAGCGCCGGGAGGAGGTGCGCACCCAACCGGGCAGGAACAGGCCGATGCCCCGCAGCTCCGCCCCCACCGCCTGCTCCGCCACGGTCATCGCGTCGCCGAGCGCCGCGGTCTGCTCCCCGAGGTCGTTGCCGAACAGGGTGCGCAGCACGACCCGCTGGGTGATGAGCGCCATCTGGCGGTGCACGTCGATCCGCTCGCCCTCGCGCCAGGCGTCGGCCGCCGCGCCCGCGCACTCCACCATCGTCGCCGCGTACCCGCGGACCTGGCGCGGCCGTACCGTCGGCTGCACCAGCGAGCGCTTGCGGCGCCAGTCGGCACCTTTGCTGAGCAGGACGCTCCGCCCGATGATCTGCTTGAGCGCCCAGCCGATGTCGAGGATCTCGTACGCGTGCTCACGCCCCGTCAGCAGTTCCACGACGTGCTGGGGGTGGGAGAGGAACAGACCGCGCCGGGGGCCGAGCGACCAGGTCACCGCGTCGCCGAAGCCGTCGCGCAGTCCGCTCAGGAAGTCCAGGGGGTCCCTGCCGAAGGCGAACAGGTTGCCGAGGGGGCGGGGCAGCCCCCGGGGGCCGCGGACGGGCCGGAGCGGGGGCGCGGTCAGGGGCACGGGGGCTCCGGCGGTGGGCCGGTCAGAGCTCGACATGCTGCTTTTCTACCCATCTGCCCGAAACGGCAAGCCGGTCGGGCAAGCGCTCGCCGTCCGGTCCCGGGGGTTCAGACGTCGGAGGCCTGGAGCTCCGGTCTCTCGTACGGGGGGTGCAGCTCGGGGTGGCTGTCCCACCACAGGCGGTGGAAGGCGTTGTTGTCCACGTTGGCCAGATACGCGCACAGGGCCGCCCGGTAGAGCAGTTCGGCCTGCCGGTCCGGGACGGCCGAGCGGTTCCAGGCCAGCCGGATGCGCCCGGTGAGCGGGGCCCCGGCGAGGGGGCGCATCACGGTGCCTTCCGCCCCGGGCGCGGTCGGCTGGCTCAGGGCGACGGCACGGCCCCCGGCGATCAGTGCGTACTGCATCTGGCGATCCGCGATCCGGTAGCGCAGCCGGGGTGCGAACCCGGCCCGCGCGCACGCCTCGGCGAACGCCTCCGGCCCGCCGTCGTCGTCCTCCACCAGGTTCATCCAGGACTCGTCGGCCAGCTCGGCCAGTTCGATGTGCTCCCGGTCGGCCAGCGGGTGGCGGGCCGAGAGCCGGATGGAGAAGGGCTCCTCGGGGATCAGCGTCCTGGCCAGGACCCCTTCGGGGAGCGGCACTTCGTGGCCGTTCACCTCCCCGTAGACGATGGCGTCGTAGCGTCCGGCGCCGAGCATCCGGGTCAGGGCGGTCACCGAGTGCTCCAGGTCCACGGTGATCTCCTGGCCGGAGAGCGAGAGGTCGGTCTGCTCCAGCAGGCCGTCGAGCAGGACCAGCAGGATGCAGCCGAGCCGCAGCGGGGCGTCGGTGGCCACAGCACGGGCCCGGGTGCCGAGCGCGTCCATCTCGCTGAGCACCCGGCGCGCCCTGGCCAGCACGAACCGGCCGAGCGGGGTGGGCTCCGTGCCGTGGCGGCTGCGGACGAAGAGATCGCCTCCGGTGACCCGCTCGATGCGCCGCAGTTGGGCGGAGAGCGAGGGCTGGGAGACCCCGAGCCGGCGCGCGGCGCGGCCCAGACTGCCCGCTTCCGCGATCTGGCAGACGGCCTGTAAGTGCCTCAACTCCAGCTGCATCTTCCGAGCGTACGCAGCGGCCCGGCGGCGCACCATAACCCGCGTCGTATGCCCGACTGGTATGTACCACGTTTGCCATGTCCACGCCCATACTGCGCGGAGAACAGGCCCCCCACGATCGGAGTGGACGTTGCGCCCCTTCAGATTGACGGCCGCCGTGGCAGCACTGAGCCTGACCACGGGCCTGACCGGCGCTTTGGCCGGTACGGCATCGGCCGCACCTCATACGCAGTCAGGGACCGCCCAGCGGCCCAGCCCCCTCTCGCGTGCCGTCGCCGCCGCCGACCAGGCGGT
The DNA here is from genome assembly GCF_056435525.1 of Streptomyces sp. NPDC043908. Taxonomy (NCBI): domain Bacteria; kingdom Bacillati; phylum Actinomycetota; class Actinomycetes; order Kitasatosporales; family Streptomycetaceae; genus Streptomyces; species Streptomyces sp. NPDC043908. The sequence continues at coordinate 87,173 of NZ_JBWKEI010000003.1, forward strand.
CCGCAGCGGACTCGACACCTTGGTCAACTCCCCGCAGGAGCAGTACGAGCGGCGCATGGTCACCCCCTGGGTGAAGGACCTCTACTCCGTCGCCTACGAGCGCAGCTACCGGGGACTGCCGGTCGTCGGCGGCGACGCGGTGGTGCTCGCGGACGGCGACGGCGACATCCGCGCCGTGCAGTCCGCCTCCTCCGTACGGATCGACGTGGCGACCACCGCCTCGGTCACCGCGAAGGCCGCCGAGGCCACCTCGCGCGCCCGGCTCGCCAAGGTCGACAAGGTGGTGCAGAGCCGGCTCGTCGTGCGGCTCGCGGACGGCAGGCCCGCGCTCGCCTGGGAGACCGTGCTCACCGGACGCACCAAGGCCGCGCCCAGCAGGCTGCACGTCTTCGTGGACGCGCGCACCGGCAAGGTCCTCGGCACCCACGACGACGTCGAGGCGGGCACCGCCAACAGCAAGTGGAACGGCCCGAGCCCGGTCACCATCGACACCACCAACTCGGGCGGCAGCTACTCGCTGCGCGACCCCGGTCGGGCGGGGCTGAGCTGCGCCGACTACAGCACGGGCTCGGTGTTCACCAAGTCCTCCGACTCCTGGGGCACCGGCAACCCCACCAGCAAGGAGACCGGCTGCGCGGACCTGATGTTCGCGGCGCAGAAGCAGTGGGACATGCTGGGTCAGTGGCTCGGCCGCAACGGCGTCAGCGGCAACGGCCGCAGCTTCCCCGGCAAGGTCGGCCTCGGCGACCTCAACGCGTACTGGGACGGCAGCTCCGTCACCATCGGCCACAACAGCGCCAACGAGTGGATCGCCGGGATCGACGTGGTGGCCCACGAGTACGGGCACGCCATCGACAGCAACACCCCCGGCGGCACCAGTGGCCAGGAGGCCGGACTCGGCGAGGGCACCGGTGACATCTTCGGCGCGCTGACCGAGGCGTACGTCAACGAGCCCTCCCCGTACGACACCCCGGACTACACCGTCGGCGAGATGATCAACCTCCAGGGCCGGGGCCCGATCCGGAACATGTACAACCCGCCGGCCGTCAACAACGACCCGGCCTGCTACAGCTCCGCGATACCCGGCACCGAGGTGCACGCCGCCGCGGGCCCCCTCAACCACTGGTTCTATCTGCTGGCCGAGGGCAGCAGCCCCGGCGGCGGCAAGCCCAACAGCCCCACCTGCAACCAGAGCACCGTGACCGGGGTCGGCGTCCAGAACGCGGGCAAGATCTTCTACGGCGGCATGCTCCTGAAGACCAGCAGCATGTCGTACAAGAAGTACCGCACCGCCACGCTGAGTTCGGCCAAGTCGCTCGACGCCACCTGCAACCTGTTCAACCGGACCAAGGCGGCCTGGGACGCCATCAGCGTGCCCGCGCAGAGCGGTGACCCGACCTGCCAGCCCAGCGGCCAGAGCGACTTCTCCCTCGCCCTGAACCCGTCGTCCGGCACCGTCCAGCAGGGCGGCTCGGTCACCACCACCGTGACCACCAGCATCACCACGGGCTCGGCCCAGTCGGTGACGCTCACCGCCTCCGGCCTGCCCTCCGGCGTGACCGCGTCCTTCAACCCGGCCACCGTGCAGTCCGGCCAGTCCTCGGTGCTCACGCTCTCCGCGTCCACCAACGCGGCCCCCGGCCCCTCCACCATCACCGTCAAGGGCCAGGGCACCACGCTCTCCCACACCGTCGACTACGTGCTCAACGTCGGCGGCACACCGCCCGGCACCGACCCGCCCAACATCGACGTGGCCAACGTCCAGGCGCACCTGTCGCAGCTGGGCACCATCGCCACCCAGAACGGCGGCAACCGCCGTGCGGGCAGCGGCGGACACACCCAGTCACTGGCCTACATCAAGGGCAAGCTCCAGGCCGCCGGATACACCGTGGCCGAGCAGAACTGCACCACCTGCACCTACCCGTCGAACAACCTGATCGCCGACTGGCCCGGCGGCCCGGCCGACCAGGTGCTCATGCTCGGGGCACACCTCGACAGCGTGTCGGCCGGTCCCGGCATCAACGACAACGGCTCGGGCTCCGCGACCCTGCTGGAGAACGCGCTGGTCCTGGCGCAGAAGAACCCCACCATGACCAAGCACGTGCGCTTCGCCTGGTGGACCGACGAGGAGCAGGGCCTCAACGGCTCCGAGTTCTACGTCAACCGGCTGAGCACCACCGACCGCGCGGCCATCAAGGCGTACTACAACTTCGACATGGTGGGCTCGCCCAACGGCGGCTACTTCATCAACAACGTCAACTCCACCGCGGCCGCCCCGCTCAAGGCGTACTGGGCCTCGCTCAACCTCGCCCCCGAGGAGAACGTCGAGGGCCAGGGCCGCAGTGACGACGCGTCCTTCCAGGCGGCCGGCATCGCCACCTCCGGCTACGCGGCCGGCGCCAGCGCCCGCAAGACCTCGGCGCAGGCGGCCAAGTGGGGCGGCACGGCCAACGCCGCCTACGACTCCTGCTACCACAGCGCCTGCGACACCCCGAGCAACATCAACGCCACGGTCCTGGACCGCAGCGCCGACGGTGTGGCGTACGCGATCTGGAAGCAGGCGGTCGGCGGCACCACCCCGGCGCAGGACTTCTCCCTCGCCGTCACCCCGCCCTCCGGCAGCGCCAACCCGGGCGGCAGCACCACCGCGACGGTGAACACCACCACGGTCAGCGGTGACCCGCAGACGGTCGCCCTGTCGGTCTCGGGCGCGCCCAGCGGCGTGACCGCGACCCTCGACCCGACCTCGGTGCAGTCCGGCAAGTCCTCGACGCTGACCGTGCAGGTCGGCGCGGGCACCACGCCGGGCACCTACACCCTGACGGTCACCGGTTCCGGCACGGTCGGCCACAGCACCACCTACACGCTGACCGTCGGCGGCGGTAGCGGCTGCACCGCCCGCCAGCTCGTCGTCAACGGCGGGTTCGAGAACGGCTCCAGTCCGTGGACGGCCACCTCGGGCGTCATCACCAACCAGGCCGGCGAGACGCCGCACGGCGGCTCCTACATGGCGTGGCTGAACGGCTGGGGCTCGGCCCGTACGGACAGCGTCTCGCAGTCGCTGAGCATCCCGTCCGGCTGCTCCGGCTACCGGCTCTCGTTCTTCCAGCACATCGACACGGACGAGGACGAGAACGTCGTGTACGACACGTTCACCGTCTCGGTGGGCGGCCAGACCCTGGAGACCTTCTCCAACCTCGACGCGAACTCCGGTTACGTCCAGAAGTCCTACGACCTCTCGGCGTTCGCCGGACAGACCGTCACCCTGAAGTTCAACGGCGTGGAGGACCAGGCTCTGCAGACCTCCTACGTCGTGGACGACATCACCCTCCAGGTGAGCTGACACCTTATCCGGTCACCTCGTGAACGGCGTCGGCCCCCGCCTCTCCCCGGCGGGGGCCGACGCGCGTGGCGCGGGGCGGGCGGTCACGCGCCGCTGGCCCTCAGCATGTCCTCACGCTCGACGATCTTGACGCGCTCGCGGCCCTGCGGCTCGCCCAGTGCCTTCTCGGCCGCGTCGAGCCGGTGCCAGCCCTCCCAGGTGGTCCAGCGCACCCCGCGCTCGGCGAGGAAGGCGTCGACGGCCTCGGGCTCCGGCGCGGAGGGGGTGCGCAGCCGGCCCTGGGCGTGGTCGTCGAGGAGGTTGGCGACGGTCTCGTTGGCGTCGCCCTTGGTGTGGCCGATCAGGCCGACCGGGCCGCGCCGGATCCAGCCGGTGACGTAGGTGGAGGCGAGGTGCCGGCCGGCCTCGACGACGCGGCCGCCCTCGTTGGGGACCGTGCCCGACTCCACGTCCCAGGGGAGCTTCGGCAACTCGTCGGAGAGGTAGCCCACGGCCCGGTAGACGCCCTGGACGTCCCAGTCGTGGAACTCGCCGGTGCCCGCCACGTTGCCGGACCCGTCGAGGCGGGTGCGCTCGGTGCGCAGGCCCACGACCGTGCCGTCCTCGCCGAGGATCTCGGTGGGCGACTCGAAGAAGTGCAGGAAGAGCTTGTGGGGGCGTTCGCCGACGTCGCGGATCGCCCAGTTCTCCAGGGTCTTGGCGACCATGTCCGCCTGCTTGTTGGAGCGGCGGGTGGCGATGGAGCCCTCGTCGTAGTCGATGTCCTCGGGGTCGACGATGACCTCGATGGTGGGGGAGTGGTCCAGCTCGCGCAGCTCCATCGGGCTGAACTTCGCCTGGGCGGGGCCGCGGCGGCCGAAGACGTGGATCTCGCGCGCCCGGTTGGCCTTCAGGCCCTCGTGGACGTTGGGCGGGATCTCCGTGGGCAGCAGCTCGTCGGCGGTCTTGGCGAGGATGCGGGCGACGTCCAGGGCGACGTTGCCGACGCCGAGCACGGCGACCTTCTCCGCGTGCAGCGGCCAGGTGCGCGGGACGTCGGGGTGTCCGTCGTACCAGGACACGAAGTCGGCGGCGCCGTAGGAGCCGTCGAGGTCGATGCCGGGTATGTCGAGGGCGCGGTCGGCGTCCGCACCCGTCGAGAAGATCACCGCGTCGTAGAACTCGTGGAGTTCGTCGAGGCTGATGTCGCCGGGGTAGTCCACGTTGCCGAAGAGCCGGATCTGCGGCTTGTCGAGCACCTGGTGCAGGGCGGTGACGATGCCCTTGATGCGGGGGTGGTCGGGGGCGACGCCGTAGCGGATCAGCCCGAAGGGCGCGGGCATCTTCTCGAAGAGGTCGATCGAGACGCCGGGGTCGGTGGCGGCCGCGGACTTCAGCAGCGCGTCCGCGGCGTAGATCCCGGCGGGACCTGCGCCCACGATGGCTGTCCGCAGGGGGCGGGGCATGGCTGTTTCCCTTCGACCGACGACGAAATGGCTCGTCAGACACCCTAAGCTTAGGCACACCTAAGTGGGTACCCGCCCCCTCTTTATGAGCTCATAAGCCCACCTTATGCCAACCCAAAGTTAAGGTGATGGGCGGGGTCGAACGGCGCGAAACGGTCGTTCCGGCGGGGTGTCCGGGAGTCCGTGCGGGGCAAGGGAGAATACAAAGCCTCAGCAGGAGTGGGAGGTTGCCCCCTTGACCGTCTACGTGGACGACGTGAAGGACTACGGCGCTCTCGCGCGACGACGAGGTCTGCCGTCCGCGCACTGGTGCCATATGACCGCCGACACCGAGGAGGAGCTGCACGCGTTCGCGGCCGCCCTCGGCATGCGCCGCGCCTGGTACCAGCGCAAGGGCCCGGGCGACCACCGCTGGCACTACGACATCACCCCACCCACCCGCGCGCAGGCCGTACGGCTGGGCGCCCGGGAGGTGGACCGGCGGTTCATGGGCAACCTGATGATCAGCCGCAGCGACGGCGTCCGGGTCTGACCCGGCGCGCGGACTACGGCGCCGCGCTCGCCTCCGGCCCGGCCGCGCGCCGCACCGGAGCGGGCGCGCCGTGCGGCTTCCGGCGTGCGAAGGCGTGCCGGACCAGGGCCGCCGCGACCAGCACCGCCACCAGGGCGCACACCCCGGGCCAGCCGACGGCGGCGTACGCCCGCGCCCCCGCCCACGACCCCAGGCTGCCGCCCAGGTAACCGCAGGTCATATAGGCGGTGTTGAGCCGGCTGCGGGCCTCGGGACGCAGCGCGTAGAACCGCACCTGGTTGGCGACCATGCCCGACTGCATCCCGATGTCGAGCAGCAGCGTGCCCGCCACCAGGGCGACCATCCCTCCCGTGCCGCCCAGCGCGCCGAACACCAGGACGACGGCGGCCGCGAGGACGCCCAGCATGCTCACCAGGTTGACGGCGTCGGGCCCCCGGCGGTCCGTCGCGCGCCCGGCGTACGGCGTGCAGAGCATGGTCGCCGCGTTGACCAGGGCGAGCGCGCCGACCGCCCGCGCCCCCATGCCGTACGCGGAGCCGGTCAGCAGCAGGGCGACGCCCGTCCAGACCGCCGAGAAACCGCCGAACACCATCGCCTGGTAGAAGCAGGACCGCCGCAGCTCGGATTCGGCGCGCAGCAGCCGCAGCGGTTCGGCCAGCAGCGCCGGATACCGCTGCCGCGAGGGCGGGGACGTCCTCGGCAGCACCCGCCACAGCAGGGCGGCGATGGCCAGGGCGAGCACGGCCGCGAGCAGATACGGGGCACGCCATCCCAGCCACTGGCCGAGCGTTCCGCCGAGGGTGCGGGAGAGCAGCATGCCGCCGATGGACCCGCTCAGCAGCGTCCCGCTCACCGCCCCGCGCCGGTCCTCGGGCACCAGACCCACCGCCAGCGGCCCCGCGATCGGGGCGATCACCGTGGTGACGCCGATCAGCGCACTCGCCCCCACCAGCGGCCCGAGCGACGGCGCGGCGCCCGCCGCGAGCAGCCCGAGCCCGGTCAGCCCCAGCAGCGTGACGATCAGCCGCCGGTGGGCGATCCGGTCCCCGAGCGGGACCAGGAGGAAGATCCCCGCCGCGTACCCGAACTGCACCGCGGTGACCGTCAGGGCCGCCGCGTCCGGCGAGACGCCCAGCCCGGCGGCCACGGTGGGGCCGATCGCCTGCGGGAAGTAGACGTTGCCCACGGCCACCCCGCAGACGACCGCCAGCAGCAGGATCACCCGGCGGCTCACCGGGGCGCCGTCCTGGACGACGCCCGCCGGCCGGGACTCGCGGAGATCAGTCATACGGGCAAGTCCACGTCACGGCGGCACCGTTGGCCACCCGATTTACGGCTCCCGTCAAACGTGTGGTCAGCGCCGGGACAGCACACCCCGGACGAAGGCGGCCTGGCCGGCGTGCTGGAGGCTGTCGGAGACGACGCTGACCAGCCGGACCGCCAGCGTGACGGGCGGGTCCCACGAGGTGTCGACGACCCGGGCGAGCGCCTTGCCGTCGAGCCCCGCCAGATACGCGGCGGTCCGCGCGTGCACGGCGTCGTGGTAGCCGGTCAGCAGCTCGGCGGAGGCGGTGACCGAGGCGACCTGGGCGGAGGTGTGGCCGTAGCCGGTGTCAGAGTCGTCCAGCGGCAGCCCGAACCGCCGCGCCCACCCCTGCCCGGTCCACACCTGTTCGCCTCCGGCGGCATCCGCGATGTGGTCGTCCTGGATCCTGGTCAGATGCCACACCAGCCAGGCGGGGGAGTTGGCCGAGCCGTCGATCCGGAACGCCAACTCCTCGCCGCTCAGGCCCTCGACGGCCTCCGCGACGCCCTCGCGGATCCTGCCGAACGCGTCGAGAAGGAGATCGGAACTCGTCACCGTGGTCACGCCTGCCAACCTAGGGCCTGCCGCCGCTCCTCGCACGGGGAAGCGCCCGAGGGAAGCGGGCATACGGCCGACGCCGCCACGGTTGACCGTCGTGAAGCGGACGAGGTGGAACCCGACGGTGTACGGATGGACCCGTGCGGGCCCGGAGGAGGCGAGCGATGACAGAGCCGGCGAACGTACGCGGCTGGTCGGGGGACCGGCTGGACCTGGACGCCTATCTGGCCCGTATCGGGTACGAGGGGGAGCGCGCGCCGACGCTGGAGGTGCTGCGCGGGCTCCAGCGGGCGCATGTCACCTCGATCCCGTTCGAGAACGCCAACGCCGTGCTCGGCAAACCGGTCGCGCTCGACCTGGAGACGGTCCAGGACAGACTCGTGCGGGGCGGCCGGGGCGGCTACTGCTACGAGCACGTCGTGCTCTTCGCCAGTGCGCTGGAGCGCCTGGGCTTCGCCTTCACCGCCCTCATCGGGCGCGTCACGCTCGGCAGCGACAAGATCCTCCCGGCCACCCACGCCCTGACCGGGGTGCGCCCCGCCGACGACGACCGGCTGTGGCTGTGCGACGTGGGCTTCGGCAGCGGACCGCTCGCGCCCGTCGAGATCACCGACGGGGCCGAGGTGGATCTGGAGGGCTGGAGGTTCCGGACGCGGCGGGTGGCGGGCCCGCTCGGCGTGGACCAGTGGTGGCTGGACCAGTACGGCCAGGACGGCTGGACCCCCCGGCACACCTTCACCCTCACCCCGCAGTACCCGATCGACTACACCGTGGGCAGCCACTTCGTGAGCACGCACAGCCGCTCGCCCTTCACGGCGCGCCTGTTCGCCCAGAAGTTCGGCGCCGACCGGCTGCACCAGCTGGACGCGGCCACCTGGAGGACCGTCCGGCCGGACGGCTCCGCCACCGAGCGCACGATCGAACCGGCCGAGCTGGGGCACGTACTCGCGGACGCGTTCGGGATCACCGTGGAGGCGCGGGAGCTGGCGCTTCTGGAGCAGGGCATCGCCGCCGCCCGGCAGGCGGAGCGGGAACAGGGCCTCGACGTGGCCTGACGCCCGGGCTGCCGGACCGCTGGGACGCGAAAGCCGGTGACCTTCGCCGTGGCGAAGATCACCGGCAGTTCACCGGCCGCTCACGCCGGGGTCCCGGATGCGGGGCCCCGGCGGCGCCGCCCGGGCGCGGGCTCAGGAACGCTTGTCCCCGGACTCCTCGGCGCGCTGCGCGTTCTTCTCCTTGATGCGCACGGCCTCCTTGCGCACCTCGGCCTGGGTGGCGCGCTCCTTCTGGAGCCACTCCGGGTTCTCCTGCTTCAGCGCCTCGATCTGCTCGGTGGTGAGCGCCTCGGTGACACCGCCGCGGGCGAGGCCCGCGATGGAGACGCCCAGCTTCGCCGCGACCACCGGCCGGGGGTGCGGGCCGGTGCGGCGCAGCTCCTGGAGCCACTGGGGCGGATCGGCCTGGAGCGCGTTCAGCTCGGAGCGCGAGACGACACCCTCCTGGAACTCTGCGGGGGTGGCCTCGAGGTACACACCCAGCTTCTTCGCCGCGGTCGCGGGCTTCATGGTCTGGGCGGTCTGGTGCGACGTCATGGTGCCAAGGGTATCGAGCGTGTGCGCCACCTCCGACCATCACCGGTAACCTGGCGGAGTGACAGGCTCGGAAGCATCCCCCTCGTTCCGGCTCGCGTACGTCCCGGGCGTGACACCCACCAAGTGGGTGCGGATCTGGAACGAGCGGCTGCCCGACATCCCGCTGACCCTGGTCGCGGTCCCCGCCGACGAGGTGTTCGGCGTGCTGCGCGACGGCGGCGCCGACGCCGGTTTCGTCCGGCTGCCGGTCGACGGGACCGACCTCAGCGCCATCCCGCTGTACGAGGAGACGACCGTCGTCGTCGTCCCGAAGGACCATGTGGTCGCGGCGGTGGACGAGGTGTCCGCCGAGGACCTGGCCGACGAGACCGTGCTGCACCCCCTCGACGACACCCTCGACTGGGAGCGCCCGCCCGGGCAGCCCGCCTTCGAGCGCCCCGCCACGACGGCCGACGCGATCGAGCTGGTGGCGGCGGGCATCGGTCTGCTCGTCGTCCCGCAGTCGCTGGCCCGGCTGCACCACCGCAAGGACCTCACCTACCGGCCGGTGACGGGCACCCCGGAGTCCCGTGTCGCCCTGTCGTGGCCGCAGGAGCGGACTACCGACCTGGTGGAGGACTTCATCGGGATCGTCCGCGGCCGGACCGTCAACAGCTCCCGGGGCCGCGCCCAGACCCCGGCCAAGGCCGAGCCGAAGGCCAAGCGGCCCGACCCCGCCGCGGCCCGGCGCAAGCCCGCCGCGGGCAAGCCGGCCGGCAAGAACACCCGGACCGGCGCGGGCGGCTCCAAGAGCGGCGCGAAGGGCGGTTCCAAGGGCGGAGCCGGCGGAGCCAAGCGCGGCAAGCCCCGCGGCCGCTCCTAGCCCTCGTCCCCCGGGACACCCGTCAGGGCGGCAGCAGCTCCCGTACGGCCTGTTCGGTCCAGTGCGGGTGCGCGCCGGGGCGGGAGGCCAGATACGCGACCACCGCGCCGGAGTCCCACGCTCCCGCCTCCGCCAGACCCGCGGCCAGATGGCGTACGTACGCGGCGGACGGCACGGTCGTCGGCACGTCGGACATCTTCCAGGGAGCCGTGAAGGTGAGCACGGGAATCCCGTCCAGTCTGCCCGCGCGGACCAGGGTCTCGTAGCGGCCGTCGCCGAGCGCCGTGCGTCCCCGGGTCAGCACCTCGGTCAGGTCGAGGTCGGTGCCCGGCTCCCGGTACATCTCCTGCGCGGCGATGTCGGCGAACTGGGAGGCCGACAGGAGGTGGGCCCGCGCCAGTACGCGCCCTTCGGCGTCGGGGTCGTAGAACGCCCGGCCGCCGCCCCAGACCGGTGACCGGGTGGCGAAGTACAGGGCGCCCGGCAGCTCCACGGGCACCGAGGCGGACGGCGGGCTGCCGTCGCGGCACCCCGGATGGACGCGGGTCCCGCCGAGCGGCCGTCCACCGGCGAGGTAGCAGGAGAGCCGGTGCAGGAACATGTTCGAGCCGTACGAGGCGTACCAGACCCGGCGAGGGGTCAGATCGCGGACCGGGCCCGGGTCGATGGCCCGCGCGGGGATCACGGGAGCCTCGGGGACGCCTCGTTCTCCAGGCTCCGCTCGAAGCGCAGCCCCGGCCGGCCGCTCAGCTCGATCTCGCCGCAGGGCGTGAAGCCGGTACGGGCCAGGACGGTCCGCGAGGCGGTGTTGTCGAGGGTGGTCCTGGCGCGCAGCCCGGTCAGACCGTACGCGGCGGTGGCCAGGGCGCAGGCCTCGCGCACGCCCGCCGTGGCCAGTCCGCGCCCGGCGGCGTGTTCGGCGACGCGGTAGCCCAGCTCGGCCCGTCCGTCGGCCGCGTCCACCAGGTTGAACCGCCCCAGCACCTCGCCGTCGTCGTCCACCAGCAGGTGGAAGAAGTGCAGGCCCGCGGCCTGTTCGGTGAGCAACTCCGCGTGGCGTGCGGCGAAGTGGGTGAAGTAGTCGTCGCCCCGGTCCGGGACGGACAGGGCGAAGTAGGCGCGGTTCTCCCGCTCGAACGCGAGCAGGGCCGGGGCGTGGCCGGGACGCAGGAGCTGGAGTCGGGGCATGACCGGCATGGTACGCATCGGGCCCAGAGGACGGCGATCGCCTTTCGGGCCCTGCCGAGCCCCTGCCTGGCCCTCGCCGCAGCCCGGTTGGTGGATCGGCCGCGCGCCGCGACGATGGTTTACCACCTTGTGGGAATCGTGCGGGAATCGTGGGAGCCGTCGTGTGAACCCGTCCCGGGCCGCCGAAGTCGGCTTCCGAAGCGGACCGGCTGGTCGGGTGATTCGGATCACCATGCCGTGGAAGCGGCGGATCACCGGACATCAGTGGTAGGGAAACCACGGAGAGGGAAGGTGCGGGAGGTGCTTGAGTTCACTGATCCCCTCATCCATCTCGCCCGCCGGCGCCGGGAACCCGCGGTGGTCCAGACCCTGCGCTCCACGGCGGCCGCCGTCATCTCCTACGTCGTGGCGCTCCAGCTCAGCAGCGAGCTGGCGCCGCTCACCGCCCCGCTGACGGCCCTTCTGGTCGTCCAGGTCACCCTCTACACCACCCTGATCACCGGGGTACGACGGGTGAACTCGGTGATCGCGGGTGTCCTGCTCGCCATCGGGTTCAGCGCGCTGGTGGGGCTGACCTGGTGGAGCCTCGGACTCATCATCCTGGCGGCGCTGGTGATCGGGCGCTTCGTCAAGGCCGGGGAGTTCGTCCCGGAGGTCGCCATCAGCGCGATGCTCGTGCTCGGGGTGACCCGGGTGTCGGCGACCGCGTGGGACCGCGTCCTGGAGACCCTCATCGGCGCGGGCGTCGGGATGCTGTTCAACGTGCTGCTGGTGCCACCGGTGTGGGTGGAGTCCGCGGGTGAGGCCATCGAGGAGCTGGCGGCCCGGATGAAACGGCTCCTGATCGACCTCGCGGAGGAGGTGGGCGGGCACACCCCGGTCGCGCGGGCGGCGGCCCGCCTGCACGAGGCCCGCAAGCTCGACCACGACATCGTGCAGGTCGACGCCTCGCTGCGGCAGGCCGAGGACAGCCTGCGGTTCAACCCCCGGGTCAAGGAGGGGCTGCTGTCGCGGATCGTGCTGCGCACCGGCCTGGACGCGCTGGAGATCTCCGCGGTCGTGCTGCGGGTGGTGTGCCGGTCCGTCACCGACCTCGCCAAGGAACGCACCGAGGAACACCTCTTCGAGCCGGAGACGGGGATGGCCCTGCGGGACGTCTTCGAGCACATGGCCCAGGCCGTGGAGAGCTTCGCCGTACTGATCACCACGCAGGTCAGGGCAAACGCCGAGGAGGCCGAGAACCGCTTCGCCGACGAGCTGGCCGCGGCCCGCGCCAGCCGCGACCGGGTCGCGGTCCTGCTGCTCGACCAGGTCCGGCGCGACGCCCGGCAGTGGCAGCTGCACGGCGCGCTGCTCGCGGAGGTGGACCGGATCCTGGACGAACTCGACGTGGAGAAGCGCTCCCAGCGCCTGGTGGAGGAGCTCGACAAACACTCCCGCGAACGCCGTGAGCGCTATCGCCTCCTGGGCCGACTCCAACGCGGCCTGCGCCTGCGCGACGCGCGACGCGCGAACCGCGGGGTCTAGGGAGCTGCCCGATCGGCGGCGTCGGGGAGCGTCGGGCATTGGTGTGTGTGGGGGAGTCGGGGCCGCCGCGGGAAATAATCCCGTGCCGCCGACCCGGCCGGGCGACCGATCCGCCGACCGGCCGCGCTAGGCCGCCCGATGACCGAGAACTCTTCGTCTACGCCTCCCGTCTGCGCGGTCGCAACAGGGGCCGGGGCGCCTTCGCCACGCGGCCCGTGGGGTACGCCCCCGTCCCGGCCCAGGTGGCGGGCGCGCTGCTGGCCCGCTAGCGGCGCACGGTACGGCCCTGCCCGAGGGCGGGGCCGTAGCCGCGTCGGCCCCGGCCCGGAGTGACCGGAGCTACTTGTTCTTGATCTGTACGCGCTTGATGTTCACCGGGAGCGTCGGGAACCCGTCGCCGGGCCCGTTCTGGTCGTCCTCGCCGCCCGCGGCGATCTTCTGCAACACGTCGAGTCCGGCCGTGACCTTCCCGAAGGGTGTGTAGGCCGGGGAGAGTTTGGTGTCCTTCCAGACGAAGAAGAACTGGCTGCCGTTGGTGTTCGGCCCGGCGTTGGCCATCGCGACCGTACCGGCCGGGTAGGTGGCGCCGGTGAGGTTCTCGTCGGGGAAGGAGTAGCCCGGCCCGCCGCTTCCGGTGCCGGTCGGGTCGCCGCACTGGAGCACGAAGATCCGGGCCGTGGTGAGCCGGTGGCAGTGCGAGCGGTCGAAGTAGTCGCGCTGCGCGAGGAACTTGAAGGAGTACGTGGTGCACGGCGCCTTGTCCGTCAGCGCCCGGAAGGTGATGGCGCCCTGGCCGGTGCGGAGGGTCGCGCTGTACGGCTTGGCGGCCTTCACCGGGTCGAAGACCGGTATCCCCTTGAAGTTGTCCGCGGGCACGGCCGGCGTGTAGGCGCAGGCCGTGGGCGCGGGGGCGGTGGGGGAGTCGGCTGCGGCCCGCGTCGCGGCGCCGAGCGGTAACAGGGCGGCAGCGGCGAGCAGGGCGTACGGCTTACGGAGCACGAGACGGGTCCCTTTCGGATCGGCACCGGACGGGCGTACCGGGGCCAGGGGTGTGTCATGGCCGCCTCATCCTGCCCGCTGTGGCACGCGCCATGCGCGGGACCGGCTACGGGACCGGCCCCGGGAACGGCCGACGCACGGTCACAGCCGTATGACCGCGTGCGGCGCCGGATCCGGTGCCGTGAAAGCCCGGTGCTCCCCGGGGCGTTGGCGGGTCAGGCCGCCCTCGTCTGGCGGCGGTATCCGCCGGGCGCCAGGCCGTACTCCCGCTTGAACGCCTTGGCGAAGGCGAACTCCGACCCGTAACCGGCGCGCGCCGCGACCGAGGTGAGCGGGGCGTCGCTCTCGCGCAGCAGGCGCGCGGCCGTCGTCATGCGCCAGCGCGTCAGATACGCCATCGGGGGCTCGCCCACCAGGGCGGCGAACCGCCGGGCGAACGCGGCCCGGGACAGCCCGGCCCGCTCGGCCAGCGACTCCACCGACCACGGCGCCGAGGGGTCCTCGTGGATGGCCGACAGGGCCGGCGCGACCGCCGGGTCGCCGAGGGCCGCGGCCCAGCCCCGGGCGGAGGCCGCGGGCTGCTCCTCCAGCCAGGCCCGCAGGATGTAGAGCAGCAGGGAGTCGATGAGCGTGGGCACGATGCCGTCGGAGCCGATGCGCGGGTTCTCCAGCTCGGAGCCGAGCAGCTGGACGGCGGCGCTCAGTTCGGGGTGGCGGCCGTGCCGCGTCCGCAGATGGATCACCTCGGGCAGCTGACGCACCAAGGGATGCGCGCGGCCCTGGTCGAGGTGGTAGTTGCCGCACAGCAGACGCGTCTCGGGGCCCCCGGCGCCGACCGTGACCGAGCCGATGGGCGCACTCTGCGCGCACTGCTCGGCCCTGGCCTCCTCCGCCACCGTCGTGGGGTGGTCGGCGAGGATGTGGCCGCGCCCGTCCCGCAGGAACACCACGTCGCCGGGGCTCAGCGGGATCGGTTCGAGATGCGGCGGCGCGTCCTCCAGCGGCACCAGCCAGCACGTCCCGTACAGGACCACGTGGAACCCGGCGCCCGCGACCGGTGGCAGCCGCAGGCCCCAGGGGGCGTGGCCGTTGGTTCGTACCGATGTCGGGTGTCCCGTGCGCATCGAGGCCAGCGCCTCGGTCAGGATGTCCATACGGCCCCGCCCCTCTCCTCCACGGCCCTCCCCGGTCAGACCGTCAGGACAATCTTGCCCTGGACCCGCCCCGAGCCGACCAGTTCGTGGGCCTTGGCCACCTCCGCCAGCGGGAAGGTCTCCTCGACATGGGGACGGATCCGGCCCGCGTCCACCAGTTCGGCGATCGCCTCCAGCGCCGCCCGGTCCGGCTCGACCGACACGCCCGCGAAGCGCCGCCCGGCCGCCTCGACGCGCGCGGCCACCTGCGTGTCGTGGTGTTCCAGGATGCTGATGAGCACACCGCCGGGGCGCACCGCGGCGACGGAGAGGTCGGACTGCGCCGTGGAGTCGAGGAGGATGTCGACCGGCTCCACGGCCTCGGTGAAGTCGGTGGTGCGGTAGTCGATGACCTCGTCGGCCCCGAGGCCGCGCAGGAAGTCGTGGCGGGCCGCGCTCGCCAGGGCGGTCACCCGGGCGCCGCGCGCCTTCGCGATCTGCACCGCGAAGTGCCCCACCCCACCGGCCGCGCGCTGCACCAGCACCCGGTCGCCCGCCTTGACGCCCGCCTCGCGCACCAGCCCCTGCCAGGCGGTGAGGGCCGCGAGCGGAACGGCGGCGGCGTGCACGTGGTCGAGGGAGGCGGGCTTGCGGGCCATGTGGCCGGCGGGCACGGCCACGTACTCGGCGTATCCGCCCGCCGTGCGGGGGAAGAGCGGCATCCCGTACACCTCGTCGCCCACCGCGAACCCGGCGCCGGGGCCGGCCTCAGCGACCACACCGGAGACGTCCCAGCCCACCCCGAACGGGGGCTCGCCGAGCAGCGGGAACGCACCGGCCCTGACCGCCACGTCCACGGGGTTGATCGCCATGGCGTGGACCTTGACGAGTATCTCGCCGGCCCGCGGTACGGGCCGGTCGGTCTCGACGATCTCCAGGACCTCGGGGCCGCCGACGGACTTCTGGATGACTGCGCGCACGGTAACTCTCCCTGAGTCGGGTTCTCCTGCTTGATGTCCTCAACCCTAGGAAGATCGAACGAGCCGCAGAATGGCCTTCCGTCTCGCTTGTATGTCCCAGCGTCTCGCCGCCCGATGGTTGCGGTGGGGATCGTCGGTTCAGCGCAGCCGGGGCGCGCCACCCGGCTCCCACCGCTGCTGGTAGCGGGCGGCCGAGGCGCCCGCGGCGAAGGCGGCCGACGCCGCGGGGGAGGTGCCCACACGCCAGTCGATCTCCTTCACCGCCTGGTACCAGATGACACCGATGACGTCGCGGTGGCGGGGCAGCGCGCGGAACATCCCGGTGATCCACTCCGCCTTGCGCCCGGCCGCGTCGGTGGCGCCCACCTCGGTGATGACCAGCGGCTTGCGGGTGAAGCGGCGCAGCTCCTCGAGGGAGGGAGTGAACAGGGCCTCGAAGGACTGGTAGTTCTCCTTGCCCGCGGTGCCGTAGTACCCGGACAACCCCACCCAGTCCACATAGGCGTCGCCCGGGTAGAGGCGCCGCAGCGGGGTGGAGTTGGTGTAACTGATGTTGGGGCTCCACACCCACACCGCGTTGTGCGCGCCCGCCGCGTCGAAGATCCGGTGGACGTGGCGCCACGCCTCGACGTACTCGCCGCGGCCGTTGTCGTTGGACTGCTCGCACCACGGGTACCAGTAGCCGTTCATCTCGTGGGCGAGGCGGATCGCCACGGGGTAGCCGAGCGAGGCGATCCCGCGCGCCCAGGAGCGTACGTACGCGTCGAAGTCGCCGTCGACGATCCGCGACAGGCGGTACGCGGGCTGCTCGCCGCGCAGCTTCGGCTCCTCGGCCTCCTCGCGGTGGTCCCACGGCTCCCAGGCGACCATCGGCATCATGCCCCGCGCGGCCACCCGGTCCAGGGCCTTCGCGTCGAAGCGGTCGTGCGCCCAGTCCGCCGAGAACTCGAAGACCTGCGGCCGGTGCCGGGTCCCGCGGGCGAAGTCGGCGGCCTCGGTGAAGTCGTGGGTGCCCTGGGAGGTGAAGACACCCAGGAACGCTTTTCCGGGGGCCGGGAAGGGCGTCGTGGAGCGGCGGGCCGCCTCGGCGCCGGGCAGCCGGGTGGTCGGCGGCAGCACGGCGTCGGCGCGGGCCGCAGCGGCGCGCCGGCCCCGGTCCGCGACGTCCGGCGCGACCTGGAAGGTGTACCAGCACAGGACGATGGCGCAGAGCAGCACGAGCACCCTCGGCGCGGTGACCCTCACCGCTCGGCCCTCGCCGTGCGCAGCCGGGCGGAGAGGCCGTCGGCCAGGGCGAGGAGCGGTGGCGCCGAACCCGCCGCCAGACACAGCAGCGTCCACACCCGCATGCCCGTGTAGTCGTGGTGGTGGACGAAACTGACCACCAGCAGCCCCCCGGCCAGCAGCGCCCACAGCAGATGCAGCCGGAACGTGCGCGGCGACTCGGAGCTGCGCAGCTCCCCCTTGGCGGTGACGACGTACGCGAGGGGGCGGCGCAGCAGGGCGTTGACCGCGGCGGCGATGTACACGGGCCCGGCGAACAGGGTCAGCAGGATTCCCGCCGTGCCGATCTCGCGCCGTTCGTGCTCGGCGAGGTGGAACCGGCGCAGCCACAGCCACAGCCCGAACGACCCGGCCATGCCCGCCGACCAGAGCAGGAACCAGGGCAGGCCCGGCAGGTGGATCGACTCCACCCCGAGCAGCATGTACAGCGCCGTGGCGAGGGTGCCGAGCGCCAGGTTGACGGCGATGCTCGGGTAGTAGAACTGCACCAGGTCGTACAGCAGCCGCTGGCGGGGCCTGAGACGGATGCCGTGCCGCAGCCGGGGGTTGAGCTTGATCTCCCAGATGCCGTACGCCCAGCGCTTCTGCTGGTTGAAGTAGTCGGTCCAGGTCGTGGGGCCCTCGCCCACGGCCACCACGTCCGGGGTGTAGACGCCCCTCCAGCCGTTGCCGGTGGCGGGGTTGAGCGTGCCGTGGACGCGCATGCTCGTCAGATGGTCCTCGATGATCGAGTCCTGGTACCCGCCGATCTGCCGCCAGGCCGCCACCCGGTAGAGGTGGTTGGTACCGATCAGCAACGGGGCGTCCAGGCCGTTCCCGCCGCGCTCGACGATGCTGCTGAAGAGGTACTGCTGCACGGAGGCGCCGTGGGCGACCCAGTTGTCGTACGCGTTGCCGTAGACCTGGGGGGCGACGACGAACGCGGTGTCGGGGTCGTGGAAGTAGCCCAGGGTCCGCTCCAGGAAGCACGGCAGCGGAACGTGGTCCGGGTCCATCTGCGCCACCACGTCGTACCGGTCCTCGTGCTCGGCGCGCCACGCGTTGTGGTTCCCGGACTTGGTGCGCCCGCGGAACGGGCCCGAGGGCCGGTTGTACTCGGGGCGGTTCCTGCGGCTGAAGTGGTGGACGCCCAGCCGTGCGGCCATCTGCCGGACCGCCGGGTCGTCGCCCTCGTCCAGGATCCACACGTCCACCGCGCACTCCCAGCGCTCCACCTCCAGCATCGCGCGCAAGGTGCGCTGCACGACGGCGAGGGGCTCCTTGGCGGGCACGATCGTCGTCAGCAGGGCGACCCGCAGTTTGGCGGGCGGGGTCATGGGGATGGGGTCGCGGGCCCGGAACGCGAACACCCAGATCGCCACCGCCTGCACGACTTTGATCGCCTCGACCGCGATGACCAGGCAGAACCCGATCCGGGCCAGACACAGCCCGCAGCCGCCGAGCCCGGTCACCCCGGGCCCCGGCACATGCTCGGGCAGGAGCAGCCAGCCGATGAAGGCGAGGTCGGCGAGCGCGGTCGCGGCGACCAGCGCCGTGAGCGAGATCCGGTCACCGGTGCGCAGGACGGAGAGGTACGCCACCGCCCCGCGCGGGTTCGCCAGCGGGCCGCAGCCCCGGGCCGCGCGCCGGTACGCCGTGACGGCCCGCGCGTTGCGGCGGGCCCTCTTCTCGGCGCGCGCGGCCGGCCGGGATGCGTATCCGGACATGTCCCCCCCTTGCTGACCGACACCATCACGCCGGTGTGAACAGGCCGTTACTTGCGGTGAGTAGGACAGTCGTCACCCGGTGTCCGGTTCCCGCCCCTCGGCGTGGCCGGGTGGTGGGGCGCGCGTCAGAGGCGCACGGCGTACAGCGCGCTGTCGGCGCAGCCGAAGTACACCGTGTCCTCGGTGGCGGTGGGGGCGTGCACCGGGGCGGGGGCGAGATGGCTCCAGAGCGGGCGGCCCGTGGCCGCGTCCAGCGCGTAGAGCCTGCTGTCGTCGCTGCCCACGTACACCGCGCCACCGGCCACCGCCGGGGCGTGCACGTCACCCGCCGCCAGGAACGTCCAGCGGGCCTTGCCCGTGGCGGCCTCCAGTGCGGACAACCGCTTGCCGCCTCCCACGTACACCAGGTCCCGCGCGACCGCGGGCCCGGCGCCGACGGACGCGCCCGGGAAGCGCCAGACCTGCTGTCCGCTGTCCGCGCCGACCGCGTACAGGCCGCCGTCGGTGCTGCCGAAGTGGACCAGGCCGCCCGCGACGACCGGGACGCCGGAGACGGCGCCGCGCGTGGGGAACGCCCACCGCTTCTCGCCGGTGGCCGCGTCCACCGCGTACAGGCGGGTGTCACTGCTCCCCACGTACACCGTCTCGCCCGACACGGTGGGGGAGTGCGTGTCGTTGCCCGCGGTGAAGGCCCAGCGGCGCTCGCCGGAGGCCACGTCCACGGCGTGGAGGCGGTGGTCGGCGCTGCCGACGTAGGCCACACCACCGGTCACCACCGGCGTGTGGACGATGCCCCCGGTGGTGTACCGCCAGCGGATCGCGCCCGAGCGCGCGTCGAAGGCGTACAGGACGCGGTCGTCGCCCCCCAGGTAGACGGTGCCGCCCAGCACGGCGGGCGCGGAGCCGATGGCGCCGCCGGTGGTGTACGCCCAACCCCGGCGCCCGTCCGCCTTGTTCAGCGCGTAGAGCGTGCCGTCGTTGCTCGCCGCGTAGACCAGGTCGCCCGCCACTCTCGGATACGACAGGACCGTGCCGGTGGTCGCGAAGCGCCAGCGCGTCGTCCCCGCCCCCGGCGCGCCACCGCGCGACAGCGCCCAGCCGGCCGCCGCAGCGCCACCGGCCGCCAGCACGCCGGCAGCCGAGTACAGCACCCGCCGACGATCCACCGGGGGCCCGGGCGGCGGGACCGCGGGGACGGGTGGCGCGAACACCGAGGTGGGGGTGGGCGGGAGGGCCGGCGCCGTGTCCTCGCCCTGCCAGGGCTCGGGCAGCCAGCCCGGCGCGAGCAGCTCTCCCGGCGGGCGTCCGCCGGTCAGCGCGTGCATCAGCGCGGGCAGCTCCGGGCGGTCGGCGGCCTTCTTCGCCAGGCACCGGCCGACCAGCTCGCGCAACTCCGGGGGCACCGCCTGGAGATCGGGCTCCTCGTTCACCACCCGGTACAGCAGCGCGGGCACCGACGCCTCCCCGAACGGGCTGGTGCCCGTCGCCGCGTACGCCAGCACCGAGCCCAGCGAGAACACGTCGGTCGACGGCTCGACCCGCAGCCCCTGGATCTGCTCGGGCGACATATATCCCGGCGAGCCGATGGTGGTGCCGGTCAGGGTGAGGCCGCTGTGCTCGCAGAGCCGGGAGATCCCGAAGTCGATGACGCGCGGGCCGTCCTGGGCGAGGAGGACGTTGGCGGGTTTGAGGTCGCGGTGGATGAGGGAGGCGCTGTGGATCGCGGTGAGCGCCTCCACCAGCGCCGCCCCGAGCGCCCGGACCGAACGCTCGGGGAACGGACCGCTCTTCTGCACCGCCCGCTGGAGCGAGGGGCCCGGGATGTAGGCCGTGGCCAGCCACGGCCGGGGCCCCTCGGGGTCGGCGTCGACCACCCCGGCCGTGAAGAAGCCGCTCACGGCACGGGAGGCGATGACCTCGCGGGCGAACCGCTGCCGGAAGGCCGGTTCCTGGACGTACTCCGGCCGGATGACCTTGACCGCGACCTTCCGGCCCGCGGGGGAGTACCCGAGGTAGACCCGGCCCATGCCGCCGCTGCCCAGCCGGGCGACCAGCCGGTACGGCCCCACGGCGGCCGGGTCGTCGGACTCCAACGGCTCCAAGGCGCCCCCCGGGTCCCCTCCTGGACGTCACCACGTCGCTCGTCGCACAGCGTAGCGCCGCTCAGGCGGCTCCGCCGACCCCCGGAGCCACGAACCGGCGGTGCAGCGGCAGCAGTTGGGTGTCCGGCCGACCGGTGATGCCGGCCTTCTCGACGGCGGGCGCGAGCCGTTCGCCGAAGAACCGTTCGAAGTCCTCCTGCGACTCCCAGACATCGGTGACGCACAGGGCACCCACGTCGAACCACGCCACGTGCAGACAGGCGCCGTCGGGCGCCCGCTCCTCCCACCCCACGGCCTCACGCACCGCGTCGTACTGCTCCGGGGTCACCCCGGCCCAGCTCAGCGACAGGACAACGGCCATCGCCCACCCCTCTCCCCAAGTGCCCGCCCTCGTGGACCGGGCGGGGCAATTCTCGCCGCGGGGGTCCGTTTCCGGACACCCCTGCCGAGGGCGTGCGGCAGCGTGCGGGAGCACGTACGAAAACCGGCACGCCCCTGGGCCGGCCGTGCGGCCGTCACCCGGACGGCCGCTCCGGACGTTCCCGGCGGACCGGGCGCCACCCGTCCAGCGGCGGTCGGCGCGCCACGGCGCCGGGCGGGCGCGAGCCTGGGGCTGTAGCCCGTCGACCCCTGCCCAGGAGAACCCGTGCCCTCTCCCCGACGTCTGCTCCGCGGCGCGCTCGCGGCCGCCGTCCTCGCGCCGGCCCTGCCCGCCGTGACGGCCGCCGCCGAGGGCCCCGCGCCCGGGACGGTCCGGACGAGCCGCGTGGAGTGGGCCGACGGGGCCTTCCGCTCCCTCTGCGGCGCCCGGCGGGGCTCCGCGCCCGACCGCCGCACCTTCCGGTTCTTCGAGGAGGCGGGGATCGAGGCGGTGGCCTCGCGCATCTCGCGCGACCCGCAGGGGACCGTGCTGTGGACCGGCCACCTCACGGACCACCCCGACCGGCCCGTGACCCTCGCCGTCGACGGGGCGTGCGGCCAGGGCCCGCCGAGGGTGGCGGGGGAGGTGCATCTGGGCGACAGGCGGTACGTGATCGACGCCGACCGGGCGGGCACCTCCACCGTGCGCGAGCTGACCTACGCGGGGACGGCGCCTTCGCACGACGACGTCGTACGGGTCCAGGCACCGCGCGACACCCGGCCCGTGCACCTGCCACCCCCGGCCCGGCGGGGGTGGCGTGACGCGCGGGCCGCCGTCACCGCCCCCGTCATCGACCTGCTCATCGGCTACACCCCGCACACCGTCACCAGCACCGAGGGCGGGGCGCAGGCGCTGGACCTGAGGGTGAAGGCCGCGGTGGCGGGCGCCAACGCCGCCTACTCCGAGAGCACCGTCACCGCCCGGCTCAACCTGCTGGGCACCTTCACCACCAAGGAGTGGCCGGGCGACGACAGCGACGCCGAGGGCATCACCTACGCCCTGTCGGACCCCGGGAACCCGCGCTACGCGGGCGCGTTCGCCACCGACGCGCGCAAGCAGCGGGACACCAGGGGCGCGGACCTGCTGCACGTGCTCACCCAGTTCACCCCCCGGCCCGGCGCCGTCTACACCGCCGGAACGGCCAACACCCCCGCGCTGCCCCGGACCGGCTCCGGCGGCGCGGCCGGCAGCGCGGGCGAGGCCTTCGGCGCCCAGCAGGCCGACACCCTCGGCACCTACCACCTCGCCCACGAGGTCGGGCACAACTTCGGCCTCAACCACGACTACGTCACCGACCCGGTCGACCGCACCGACCCCCGCTACCGGCCCGTCAACCTCAACCCGTACTACCCCGACAACCATGGCCACCTGCCAGCCGACCGCAGCTGGACGGACATCATGGGATACACCCTGTCGTGCGCGGACGCGGCCAGGTGCGAGACGAAGCTGTGGTTCTCCAACCCCCGCCAGACGTACGGGAACACGCCCCGGGGTGTGCCGCTGGGGCAGCCGCGGCCCGCCGACTGCGTGCGCGTCATGAACCTCACCGGCCCGGTCCTCGCCAACTACCGCACCCCGCCCGCCCCCAAGGCCCCGGCCGCCCGGTACGCGCTCACCGCCGCTCCGGACGACCCCGCCCACGGCACCGTCACGGTGGCCGCGACCGGCCTGTTCGACAAGGGCGACCAGGTCACCGTGGCCGCCGCCCCCAAGGCGGGCTACCGCCTCGACCACTGGACCGTGGACGGCGGGATCCAGCCCACCAACGCCACCGAGCTCACCGTCACCATGGACGGCGACCACTATGTGACGGCCCGGTTCGTCCCGGTGGCGGCGACCACGACCCGGCGTCCGGCGAGCCCCGCCGGGACCGTGGTGGGCGGCACCCCGAGCGCGTCCCCCGACTCCACCCCCACCGACTGAACGGACCCCTCCCATGCACCTCCGGCAGACCCTCGGCGCCGTCTCGGCCGCCGCCGCGCTCACCCTCTCCGTCGCCGCGCAGCCCGCGGCCGCCGACAACGTGGCGGTGGCGGTGGCCACCGGTTTCGCGGCGGCCACCGGCTCCCCGGCCGGCCGGGCGGTGACGTACGTTCCCACGTGGGTGCCGGTGGGCTCCCAAGTCGCCGTCGGTGAGTCCGCGGACGACACCATGAGCCGCTTCGAACTGAGCCTCCGGGGCGTCCTGCCCAACCACACCTACGGTGCCCATGTGCACCGGTTGCCGTGCGGCGCCAACCCCGACGACTCGGGCCCCCACTACCAGAACCAGCCCGACCCCGTTCAGCCCTCCACCGACCCCGCGTACGCCAACCCCCGCAACGAGGTGTGGCTCGACCTGACCACCGACGCCCGGGGTGACGGGAAGTCCACGGCGCAGGTCCCCTGGCGCATCCGGCCGGGCGAGGCGAGCTCGCTGGTCATCCACGAGAAGGCGACGGCCACCGGCCCGGGCCAGGCGGGGACCGCGGGGGCGCGGCTGGCCTGTGTCAGCGTGCGCTTCGCGCCCGTTTCCGGCGCGGTGACGCGGCCCGGCCCGCCCGCGCCGCTAGCCTCGCTCCATGACTGACACCTTTGAGCACAACCCCCGGGTGTGGACCGCGGCGCGCCTGCGCGAGGCCCTCCAGGGGCTGCCGGACGACACCCCCATCCACGTCGGTGTCGCGGACGGGCCGGGCGACTTCGACGGGTACAGCGAGTACGCGCTGGTCAACCTGGAGCCCGTCGAGAAGGACGACGACGCGCAGGGCGGTGTGGAGTACACCCTCTTCGCGGACTTCAAGGCCGGTCAGTACCACTTCGACCTGGACTGATCCCGGCTACTCGAAGCGCGAGGTGTCGCCCGCCCCGCGGCGGACGATCTCGGCCTCGCCACCGGAGAAGTCGATGACGGTGGTCGGCTCGGTGCCGCATTCGCCGGAGTCGATCACGGCGTCCACCACGTGGTCGAGGCGCTCCTTGATCTCCCAGCCCTGGGTCATCGGCTCGTCCTCGTCGGGCAGGAGCAGGGTGCTGGAGAGCAGCGGTTCGCCCAGGTCGGCGAGGAGCGCCTGGGTGACGGTGTGGTCCGGGATGCGCACCCCGACGGTCTTCTTCTTGGGGTGCAGCAGCTGACGCGGCACCTCCCGGGTCGCCGGCAGGATGAAGGTGTAACTGCCCGGCGTCGCCGACTTGATGGCCCGGAACACGTCGTTGTCGATCTGCACGAACTGGCCGAGCTGCGCGAACGTCTCGCACACCAGGGTGAAGTGGTGCCGGTCGTCGAGCCTGCGGATCGACCGGATCCGGTCGATGCCGTCCCGGTTGCCGAGCTGGCACCCCAGGGCGTAGCAGGAGTCCGTCGGGTACGCCACGAGCGCGCCGGAGCGGATGCTGTCGGTGATGCTGCTGATGGTGCGCCGCTGCGGATTGTCGGGGTGCACGTCGAAGTACTTCGCCATCCGCCGAGTCTACGGGGCGGGACCGAGGAGTTCCCGGGGCGCCCGTTCACTCGTCGGTGTGGCGGATCCGGGCGGGACGCCGCACCGGGCCTCCGGCGCCGGAGGCCCGGTGGACGGCGCGCCGACGGCCTGCCGCGTCCGCGCCGCTGCTCAGGGGCGGGGCCCGAGGGCCCCGACCACCAGGTCCGCGAGGAGGCGGCCCGCCGTGCCGTCCGGGTCGAGATCGGGGTCGTAGATCGTGAGGTTGAAGCCCACACACCGCTCCGAGCCGACGAGGGCGCCGAGGAGCAGCGCGAGCTCGCCGGGCATCAGCCCGCCGGGGTCGGGGCTGTCGACGGCGGGCATCACCTCCGGGTCGAGGACGTCGGCGTCCAGATGCACCCAGAACCCGTCGAGGACGTCCGTCTCCAGGGACCGGCGCACCGAGGCGCCGATCTCCGCCGGGCCCCACTGCCTGATCTCCCCGACCGTCGCCGTCGGGATCCTCAGTCCGGCGAACTCCGCGAGGTCCTCGTCGCCGTCCCGCAGACCCAGGATCCTGACGTCCTCGTCGCGTACGTACGGGCGCAGCCCTTCCAGGTCGGTCAGGTCGGACTGGCCGCGCCCGGTGCCCAGGGCCAGTTCCTCGCCTCCGGCCGCGCCGATCCGGTCGGAGTTGCCGGGGTGGCGGAAGTCCGCGGAGCCGTCGACGACCACCAGCCCGTACCGGCCGGTGCGGCGCAGCGCCAGTGAGGCGCCCAGCTGGATCGAGCAGTCCCCGCCGAGCACCACGGGGAAGTCACCGGCCCGGACGTGGTGTTCGACGCGGTCGGCGAGCTTGCGCGTGTACGAGGCGAGGGCGGCGGCGTTGAAGACGCCGTCGCCCTCCTGCCAGTCGCCCCGGTCGTAGCGCGGCGGGACCACCACACCGCCCTCGTACGCGCCGAGCCGCCGCACGATGCCGAACTCCCGCATGGCACCGGCGAGTTTGTAGCAGCCGGGGACCGTGCCCGGGGCGGGTGGACGCAGGCCGAGGTTGGACGGGGCGTCGATGACCACGAGACGTCGCATGCCCGTCATCCTCACCGAGGACGACCCGGTGATCAACGGGTATACGCGGTGCGCGGCCTTCTGCCCGAGGGCCCCGGGCACGCCCCCCGGGGTCAGGACTCCAGGTGCAGGGCCCGGGCCACGTCGGCCGTGCGGGCCGAGGACGTGGTGGACGCGTAACCGCCGCGCATCGACGCGTCCGGGTCCTTGAGGCCGTTGCCGGTGACGGTGACCACCACGCGCTGCCCGGCGTCGAGGCGGCCCGCGCGGTGCTCGGCGAGGAGCCCCGCGATGCCGGCCGCCGAGGCGGGCTCGACGAAGACGCCCTCGTGGCGGGCGACGAGGCGGTACGCGTCGAGGATCTGCTCGTCGCCGACGGCGCCGATCAGGCCCCCGGAGCCGTCGCGCGCGGCGATGGCGCCGGTCCACGAGGCGGGGTTGCCGATGCGGATCGCGGTGGCCACCGTCTCCGGCTCGGCCACCACCTCGCCGTGCACCAGCGGCGCGGCGCCCGCCGCCTGGAAGCCCCACAGCCGGGGCCTGCCGGTGGCGAGTCCCGCGGTGGCGTACGCCTCGTACCCCCGCCAGGCGGCCGTGATGTTCCCCGCGTTGCCGACCGGCAGGCAGTGGATGTCGGGAGCGTCGCCCAGCGCGTCCACGACCTCGAAGGCGACGGTCTGCTGGCCCGCAAGCCGGTGGTCGTTGACCGAGTTCACCAACGCGACCGGGTGGTGCTCGGCCAGTTCGCGGGCGATGCGCAGACAGTCGTCGAAGGAGCCGGTCACCTCGACGATCTCGGCGCCGTAGCGGACGGCCTGGGCGAGCTTGCCGAGCGCGATGTGGCCGCGCGGGACGAGGACGGCGGCGCCGATGCCGGCGCGGGCCGCGTACGCGGCGGCCGAGGCGCTGGTGTTGCCGGTCGAGGCGCACACCACCGTCCGCGCGCCGGCCTCCACGGCCTTGCTGACCGCGACGGTCATGCCCCGGTCCTTGAAGGAACCGGTGGGGTTGGCGCCCTCCACCTTCAGCCACACGTCGCAGCCGGTCAGCGCCGACAGATGGGGGGCCGGGACGAGCGGCGTGTTGCCCTCGTGGAGCGAGACCACGGGTGTGGTGTCCGTGACGGGGAGCCAGGCGCGGTAGCCGTCGATGAGACCGCGCCAGGGGCGGGTCCGTACGGAGGTGCTGGCGGAGGGGCGCTCGTCTATAGTCACGAACGTTACTCTAACCCGAGAGAATCAGTGGTTGCGTAACAATCGTTTCTTCATCGGCGACGGCGGCGGGGGAGTGGCATGGCGGACGACGACGAGGTGGCGGCCCGGCTCGGGGCGGTCTATCCGGAGCTGCCGCGCGGGGAGCAGGCCATCGTGCGCGTCCTGCTCGACGACTATCCGTTCGCGGCCCTGGGCTCGCTGCGCTCCCTGGCCGACCGGGCGAAGGTCAGCCCGCCGACCGCCTCCCGGCTCTTCGCCCGGCTCGGCTGGTCCGGCTTCGCCGAGTTCCAGGCCGCGGTGCGCGCCGAGGGCCGTGAGCACGACCGCTCCCGGCTGCGCGAGTTCGTGGCCACCGCCCCGGACGGCCCGCGCCGCGCGGCCGAGCAGCTGCGGGCCGGTCTCGACGCCACGGTCGCGGCGGCCGGCGAACCCCTGCTCGCCCGGATCGCCGCCCTCCTCGCCCAGGCGCGCGGGGTGTGGGGGATGGGCGGCCCCCTCAGCGAACTCGCCGCCGACTACCTGGTCCGCCAGCTGGCCAGTCTGCGTCCGGGCGTGCGCCGCGTCCCGGACGGGGCGGCCGAGCGCGCCCGGGTCCTGCTCGACCTCGGCCCCGGCGACCTGGTCGTCGCGTACGACTTCCGCCGCTACAGCGACAGCACCGCCCGCTTCGTCCGCGCGGCGCGGGCGCGCGGGGCGCGGCTCGTGCTGGTCACCGACGCCTGGGAGTCCCCGCTGGCCGCGCAGGCCGAGGTGCTGCTGCGGCTCCCGCGCGACGCGGCGGGCCCCATCGCCCCGCTCACCCACGAGATCGCGGTGACCGAGCTGATCCTGGTCGCGACCGTCCCGCTGCTCACCGAGTCGGCCGGGCGCCTGGAGGGCCTCGACGCCCTGACGGCGGAGCTCGGCCAGGACTGAACGGGTCCGCCCGGGGGCCGCCGCGCGCGCCGGGGGATCCGGCCGACGCGGTTCCGGTGTCGCCGCCGTCGCGGAGGCCGGCCGCGGGGGCCGGCGTCCCGTGCGGCCCCGGAGTCCGCCGGGCGCTCCTGCCTCCCGTGAGGCTTACGTCCCGTCGGTCACGGAAAGGAACGGCTCGTGCCGACGAACGACGAGAGGGCCGGTGAGTTCGCCGCCGAGCTGCGGCGGCTCAGGAGCCTGCGCGGGATGTCCCTCACCGAGCTCGCCCGCTCGGTCCACTACAGCAAGGGCTACCTCAGCAAGATCGAGAACGGAGGAAAGCCCCCGACCCCCGACGTCGCCCGGCGCTGCGACGCCGTACTCGACGCGGGCGGGGTCCTCATCCGGCTCGTCCCGGACCCGCCGCCCGCTCCGAAGATCCCCGCCGGGCCCTCCGCCACCCCCGGCGTCCCCGCGGCCCGCTCGGGCGAAGGCGGGGGCGACCCGGAGCGGGCGCCCTGCCCCTTCCGGGGGCTCGCCGCCTACGGGCCGCAGGACGCCGCGTGGTTCTTCGGCCGGGACGCCGCCACGGCCGAGCTGGTGGGGCGGCTCGCCGAGCGCGTGGGCCACGGCCCCCTCGCGGTGGTCGCGCCCTCGGGCGCGGGCAAGTCCTCGCTGCTCCAGGCCGGACTGCTGCCCGCGCTGCGGCGCGGCGCCCTCCCGGTCGCCGGGTCCGCCGCCTGGCCCGCCGTGGTGTGCACCCCGACCGCGCACCCGCTCAAGGAACTGGTGCGCTGCGCCGCGGACCGGCTGGGCCGAGCGGGCGACGACCTCACCCCCGAGGCGCTGACCGCCCGGCCGCACGTCCTGCTGGACGCGGCCCGCGACGCCGACGGCCGGCCCGGACTGGTGCTCGTGGTCGACCAGTTCGAGGAGCTCTTCACCCTCTGCGCCGACGAGGACGAACGCCGCGCCTTCGTGACCGTCCTGCACACCCTGGCCTCGGGCACCGGGGCGCCCACGGCCGAGGCGGCCGTCGTCCTGGGCGTGCGCGCCGACTTCTTCGGGCACTGCCTCGACCACCCCGAACTCGCCGAGGCGTTCACCCACGGCCTGTTCGCCCTCGCCCCCATGTCCGACGCCGAGCTGCGCACCGCCGTCACGGGCCCCACCGAACGGGCCGGCCTCACCCTGGAGGCGGGCCTGGCCGAGCTGCTCCTGCGCGACCTGCGCTCCGGCCCGGCCGCCTCGCCGGGTTCACTGCCGCTCCTCGGCCACGCCCTGCTGGCGACCTGGCAGCAGCGCTCGGGCCGGGTGCTGACGGTCGCGGGGTACGAGACGACCGGCGGGATCCACGGGGCGGTGGCCCGCACCGCCGAATCCGTGTTCAGCCGCCTCGATCCGGCGGAGCAGCGGATGGCGCACCAGCTGCTCGTCCGGTTGGTGCAGGTCGGCGAGGGCGTCGCCGCCCAGACCCGCCGCCCCCTCGAACGCGCCCTGATCCCCGGCCAGTCGGCGGACCCGGAGGCCGCAGCGCGCGCCCTCGACGCGTTCGTCCGGGCGCGCCTGGTCACCGCGGGCGCCCAGAGCGTGGAGATCACCCACGAGGCGCTGCTGCACGCCTGGCCGAGGCTGCGCGGCTGGATCGAGAGCGACCGCGCCGCCCTCGTCCAGCGCCAGCAGCTCGCGGACACCGCCGTGGAGTGGGCGCGCGCCGGCCGCGACCCCGGGCTGCTGTACCGGGGCGCGCGGCTCGACGCGGTCCGCGACTGGGACCGGCGGCCCGGGGGCGGGGACCCGCTGGGGGAGCGGGAGGCCGCGTTCGTGGCGGCCTGCCTCGCCGAGGAGGAGCGCGGCAGGCGGGCGGCCCGCCGCCACGTCCGGGTCCGCCGCACCCTGCTCGGCGCGCTCGCGGGCCTGCTCGCCGTCGCCGTGGCGGCGGGCGCGGTGGCCTTCGGCCAGCGCTCCGACGCGTACCGGGAGCGGCGCACCGCCCAGTCGCAGGCCATGGCGGTACGGTCCGAGGCGCTCGCCGAGGGGCGACCCGAGGCGTCCATGCTGCTGGCCGCCGCGGCCTACCGGACCGCCTCCACCCCCGAGTCGCGCGGCGCCCTGCTCAGCACCCAGGCCCAGTACTTCGACGGACGGCTGACGGGTCATCAAGGAGCCGTGAACGGCGTCGCGTTCAGCCCGGACGGACGCCTGCTCGCCTCCGGCGGGGCGGACGGCACCGTACGGATCTGGGACACCGCCCGCCACCGGGAGACGGCCACGTTCACCGGGTACGACGGCCCGGTCACCGCCGTGGCCTTCGCGCCCGGCGGCCACCGGCTGGCGACGGCGGGTACGGACGGCTCGGTCCGTCTGTGGGACGTGTCCGCGCGCCGGATGACCGCGATGCTGACCGGCCACCGCGGAGCCGTGCGCGCCGTCGCCTTCGCGCCGGACGGACGCACGCTCGTCTCCGGCGGCGCCGACCGCACGGTACGGCTGTGGAACACCGCCGACGGCACGGCCCGCGCGGTGCTCACCGGGCACGGCGACGCGGTGATGGCGGTCGCCTGCGCCCCGGACGGACGGACGGTCGCCTCGGCGGGCGCCGACCGTACGGTCCGGCTGTGGGACACGGCCGGGCAGAGCGCGGGCGCCGTCCTGACCGGCCACACCGACCAGGTGCTGGGACTGGCCTTCGCCCCGGACGGCCGCACCCTGGCGTCCGGCGGCGCCGATCGCACGGTACGGCTGTGGGACCCCGAGGACGGCACGGCGCGCGCGGTCCTCACCGGGCACGGCGACGACGTGAACGCGGTGGTCTTCAGCCGCGCGGGGGACACCCTCGCCAGCGCGGGCGGAGACGGCACGGTCCGGCTGTGGGACCCGGTGAACCGCCGGGTGGCGGCGGTGCTCTCGGGCCACACCGACTATGTGCTGTCCCTCGCGGCGGGCCCCGACGGGCGCCTGGCGAGCGGCGGGTTCGACCAGTCGGTGGTGGTGTGGGACCCGGCCGGACCGGCGCTGACCGCGCGGCCGTTCACCGAGGCGTGGCAGTCGGCCTTCTCCCCGGACGGACGGCTGCTGGCCGCGGCGGCGGCCGATCACACGGTACGGCTGTGGGAGGTGGCCGGGCGCCGTCCGCTCCCGCCGCTCACCGGGCACGACGGATCGGTGTTCGCCGTCGCCTTCTCGCCCGACGGCAGACTGCTGGCCTCGGCGGGCGCCGACCGCACGGTCCGGCTCTGGGACGTGGCCCGCCGCCGGCTCCTCACCACGCTGACCGGCCACGCCGGTTCGGTCTTCGCCGTCGCCTTCGCCCCGGACGGCCGCACCCTGGCGTCCGGGAGCGCCGACCGCACGGTACGGCTGTGGCGCGCCGCCGACGGCGCGCCCCTGGCGGTCCTGCGCGGGCACACCGACTTCGTCAACGCGGTCGCCTTCGCCCCGGACGGGCGCGCCCTGGCCACCGGCAGCGACGACCTGACGGTCCGGCTGTGGGACCCGGTGGGACACACGGCGGGCCGGATCCTGCGCGGCCACACCGGCTCGGTGCGCGGGGTGGCGTTCTCGCCCGACGGCCGCACCCTGGCCGGTGGCGGCAACGACGGCACGGTCCGCCTCTGGGACACCCGGCGCGGCGCCGCGCTCCGCACGCTCACCGGGCACAGCGGCCCAGTGCGCGCGGTGGCCTTCAGCCCGGACGGGGCCGTCCTCGCGAGCAGCGGCGGCGACCGGACCGTACGGCTGTGGCAGCCCGGCCCGGGGCGGCTCGTCGCCACCCTCAGCGGCCACACGGGCGCCGTGTGGGGCGTGGTCTTCGCGCCCGGGGCGCGAGGCCGGCCGCGGACCCTGGCGAGCAGCAGCAACGACGGCACGGTCCGGCTGTGGACCACCGACGTACGGGCGCGCCGGGCCCAGGTCTGCCGCCTTCTCGGCGACCCGGGTCCACGCGACTGGGCGCGGCTGCTGCCCGGGCTGCCCTACGAACGCGTCTGCGGGCCGGACGGCTGACGGCGGGCCCGGCAACGGGCGCTGTTTCCCGGGGTGTTTCCCGTTTCACGTCGGCGCGGGCGACGGCCGGCTCCTCGACAGGGGCTCCCGGCGACGGCCAGGCTCGAACCCGTCCAGGCCGCGGCGGACGCCACCCCCACCTCTCACGAGCGTCGCTCCACGCGGCCCGGGACACGCGCAGCACTCACGACGCGAACAAGGAGCACGCACACCATGAACGTACGCGACAAGCTCGCCCTGATGGCGTCCGCCACCGTCCTCGCGACCGGCCTCACCGCCGCCGTCCCGGCCGTGGCCGCCGCCCCCGCCAAGGCCGCCAAGCCGGCCGCCGAGTGCGGGGTGCGCTCGGACGGACGGCTCTACTGCGGCAACAAGGCGGGTGCGAAGGGCTATGCGGACCGCTCGTACCGCTCGGCCACCCGCGGGCAGCTGAACGGGACCTTCAGCTGGTTCCAGTGCTGGGGCCACGGCGACCCGCACCCGGGCCAGAACGACATCTGGTACTGGACGCAGCTCGACAACGGCGCCTGGGGCAACGTGCCCGCGGTGGACGTGAACACGGGCCAGGACCCGGCCCCCGGTCTGCGCCAGTGCTGACCGCTCACCGTAGGTGACACCGCGGCCGCTCGCCGACTCTCCCCGGCGGGCGGCCGCGGCGCGTCCGGACGCCGGGCACGCACCGCTCGGGCCCGGGGAACGGCGGCGTGGACAGGCCGAAGGGGATGACCCCGTCCAGGGCGAGGACGGCCACGGCGTGCAGGACGCCAACCTTGGAAGAGCCTCCCGATTCCGGCCGAACGCCTTCGATCGTTGCATGATCAACCGCTTTTCCCCGTAGGAATCATTGTTTTCGGCCAGGAATACCGGTGGATGTGCGGCCAACTTTGCGATTCGCGCGCTGATGTCCCATCATCGTGACCGCGCGTCAGTTCTCGACGCGCCTCAAGGCGCCGGGGGCACGGGGAAACCCCTGGACGTCGACCGATCCCGCAGGCGGCGAGCACCTCGGCGCGCCCTGCCGCGGTGATTCCCGCCCGACTCCGTTCACCTAGGCAAAGGCCGCATGTCCGCCCAGCAGCTTTCGGACCTCATCCGGTTCGCCCGTCACAACTCGCCCTTCTACCGGGAGCTTTACGCGTCCCTGCCACCGGACGCCGACCGCCTCACCGACCTGCCGGTCGTGGACCAGGAGGCGTTCTGGGCGGCCAACACCCTCGACGGCAACCGCGTCCTGACCGGACCCCTCAGCGAGGCGACCGTC
Source organism: Streptomyces sp. NPDC043908 (assembly GCF_056435525.1). Taxonomy (NCBI): domain Bacteria; kingdom Bacillati; phylum Actinomycetota; class Actinomycetes; order Kitasatosporales; family Streptomycetaceae; genus Streptomyces; species Streptomyces sp. NPDC043908. Next base: position 119,994 of record NZ_JBWKEI010000003.1, read on the forward strand.
TACAAGACCGGCGGCACCACCGGGGCCCCCAAGTTCTCGGTCTACACCCGCGACGAGTGGCGCACCTTCGTCACCGTCTTCGGCCAGGGCCTGGTGGACACCGGTCTGCGCCCCGGCCACCGCGTCGCGGACCTCTTCTACGCGGGCGAGCTCTACGCCAGCTTCCTGTTCCTCCTCGACTCGCTCGCCCACGCCCCCGTGGACAACGTACGGCTGCCCATCGGCGGCGCCGCGCCGCTGGAGTCGACGGTGGCGACCCTGCGGGAATTCGCCGCGCAGGTCCTGACGGGCACCACGACCACGCTGTGCCGCCTCGCCGAGCACGTTCTCGCGGCGGAGCTGCGCCTGGACGCGGTGGAGCTGGTCCTCTTCGGCGGCGAGGCCCTCTTCGCCGACCAACGGCGGCTGCTGGCTGCCGCGTTCCCCAACGCGGCGATCCGCTCGGTGGGTTACGCCAGCGTCGACGCCGGACTGCTCGGCCGCCCCGTGCCCGGCCCCGACCCCCGGGTGCACCGCGCCTTCACCCCGCACTCGGTCGTCGAGATCCTCGACGACACCACCGGCGAGCCCGTCACCGAACCGGGCCGCCCCGGCCGCGCCGTGGTGACCAGCCTCTTCCGCCGCCTCATGCCCGTCATCCGCTACCCCGCGGGCGACCGCGCCGAGTGGACCGACACCGAGCGCGGCCACTTCCGCATCCTCGGCCGCGCCGAGGAGGGCGTGCGGGTGGGGCCCGTGTCCCTGTACGCGCAGGACGCGCAGGACGCCGTCGCCCAGGCCGACACCGAGGGCCGCATCGCCGGTATGCAGCTGGTCGTACGCCGCTGGGAGGGCCGCGACGGCCTGGTGCTGCGGCTCGCCACCGCCCCGGGCGACGACGACCCGGCCGTGCTCGACGTCCTCGCCAAGGCCGTCGTCACCGAACTGGAGAACGCCCGGCCGCTGTACCCGGACAGCGTGAACGCCGGCTTCGTGCACCCGCTCTCGGTCGAGTGGGCGCGCCACCGCGACCTCGCCGTCAACCCGCGTACGGGCAAGCTCGTCCGCGTCCTGGACGAGAGGCCCACGATATGAGCGCCCCGCTCGTGGACGAGGGCCGCCGCGCCCCGCTGGTCCTGCGCAACCGCGCCTTCGGCGCCGTATGGCTGAGCCAGGTCCTGACCCAGGCCGCCGTCCGTATGTTCCAGGTCGGCGTCTCCTGGTGGCTGGTGGCCTACGCGGTCGAGGGCGGACGCGGCCTCGCCTCCGGCCTGTTCATGGCCGTCAGCACCCTGCCCGCCGTGGCGCTCGCCCCGGTGGTGGCCCGTGTCGTCGCCCGCAGCGCCCACCGCTCGGTGCTGCGCACGGCCGCCGCGGTGGCCGGAGCCGTCGCCCTCGCACTCGCCGGGTGGGCGTGGACGAGCGGACTTCCGCTGCCCGCGGTCTATGCCGCGACCCTGGCACTCGCCACCTGCCAGGCCTTCTTCGACCCCTGTCTGACCACCTCGGTGCCCGAACTCGTCGACGACGAGGACATCGAGACCGCGACCGGCTTCGAGCTGTCCACCCAGTCCCTGGCCGGGCTCGGCGGGGCGCTGCTCGGCGCCGTGACCGTCGACGGCGCGGGCTTGGCCGGGCTCGGGGCCGGCTGCGGGGCCGCCTACCTCGCCGCCGCGCTCCTCGTCACGGGCGTCCGCTTCCGTACCGCACCCGGCGCCGACGGCGAGCACACCGAGCACACCGAGAACACCGAGCACACCGAGAACGCCGCGCCCGAGCGGCGCACGCTCCGCGCGATCCTCGGCGGACTGCCGTACGTACGCCGCATCCTGGTGTGCTTCACCGCCGCCAACCTCTTCACCACGGCCGTGTTCGTCGTCATCCCGCTCTACACCCGCACGGTCCTCGACGGCGGCGGCTCCACCGTGGCCCTCCTGGAGGCGTCCCTGGGGTGCGGCACGCTGCTCGGCTCGTTCACCGGCGCCCGGGTGCCGGGGCGGCCCACCGTCACCGGCGCCTGCTGTCTGGCGCTGATGGCGGGCGCCCTCGCCCTGCCGGGCCTGTTCCCCGCGCGGCCGGTCTTCGCGGGGAGCCTGGTCGTGGCCGGCTGGTGCGTCGGCGTCATCGGGGTCCGCTTCGTGGCGCTGTTCCAGCGGCTGGTGCCCACGGCCGACAAGCCCGGCTTCTTCGCGGTGATGCAGGCGGTCCTCGGCGCGTCCTTCCCGGTGGCCTCGCTGCTGTTCGGCCTGGCCGGGGACCAGCTGTCCGCGCGGACCCTGTGCCTGGTCCAGGCGGCCGGACTGCTGCCCGCCGCGGTGGCCCTGGCCCTGCTCGGGTCTCCCGAAGCCGCCGCCGACAGCGCGAGTCCGGGCGAGCCCGCGGCCCGTACCCCCGAGACCGTCGGGAGCGAGCGGTGAACGCCCTCGTCACCCCGGCCACCCGCGCCGACATCGCCGAACTGCGCCAGCTCTACTACGCCGTCTACGGGCCCCACTACCCGGCCGGGCTCGGCACCGACCCCGCCGAGATGGCCCGCCTCATCCAGGACCCCGACTCCCTGTGGCTGGTGGCCCGTTGCCCCCAGACCGGCGAGCTCGCCGCGTCGGCGGCCATCCACGGCGAGCCGGGCAGCAGGATCGGCCGCCTCGAAGGCCTCGCCGTCCACCCCGAGCACCGCGCCGGCGGCCTGGCCGCCCTGCTGACCGAGGCGCTCTGCGCCCGCATGCTCGACAGCGGGCGCCTGGACTCCGTGTACGCCACCGTCCGCACCGTCAGCGCCGGACCCCAGCGCGTCGTCGCCCGCAACGGGTTCCGCCCGCTGGGCGTCCTGCCCAACGCGGTGGATCTCAGCAGCCGCGAGAGCCTCGCGCTCTACGCGCGTCACTCGGCCGGGGTCCTGGAGCGCCGCGTACTGGTCACCGAGGTGCCCGCCGCGCTGCTCCCGCTCCTGAACGTCGTGGAGGGCTGTCTCGGCGTCCGTTACGGGGACGTCCGCGCCACCGGCCCGCTCCCGGAGCCGGAGCGCGGGGACACCGAACGCCTGGAGATGATCGAGGCCCCCGCCTTCGTACGCCGCCGCTTCCGCGAGCGCTTCCCCGACACCGCCGGGTGGTTCTACCCGCTGCACACGCCCAATGTGCTGCTCCTCCCCGAGGACGGCCGGTTCGAGGTCTACGCGTACCTCAACCGCACCGGCGGCTACTGCTCGCTCCTGACCGCCCACCCCGACCCCGCCGCCGCTGCCGCCCACCTCGAACCCGTGACCAGGGCCCTGACCCGGGCCGGGGCGGGCTATGTGGAGGCGCTGGTGCCGCTCGCGCACCACCAGGCGCTCTCCGCGTTCCTCGCCCAGGGCTTCGTCGCGGGCGCGCTCTACCCGGCGATGCGCGCGGACGGCGACGGCTTCCACGACTACGTGGTGCTCTCGCGCACCACCGAGCAGATCGACTTCCGCGGCGTCGTCGTGGAGCCGCCCCTCCAGCCCTATCTGGACTGCTATGTGTCGGCCTGGGCGTCGACCTACCTGCCCACCCCAGAGGTTGCCTCATGAACCCCCATCTCGCCCCGGTCGGCGTCCCCGACCCCGCGCTCCTGCCGCATGTGCAGGAGCTGTGCGACCTGACCGACCCGTACGCCTGCGGACCCGCCGTGGACGAGCTGTTCGCCGCGGCCATGGCGGAGACCAACGCCTGGCACGCCGAGCGCTCCCCGTTCTTCCGCTCGCTGTACGAGGCGACGCCGCCCGCGCACCCCTACCGGGCCCCGCTGGTGCACGCCACCTTCTTCAAGCGCCACGAGGTGCTGTCCATCCCGCGCGAGGACGTCGAGCTGCATCTCACCTCCTCCGGCACCACCGGCCAGAAGTCGCAGATGTTCTTCGACCGCTGGACCATCCGCTCGGCCCAGCGCATGGTCGCCCGCATCTTCGAGCGCAACGGCTGGATCACTCCGGACACGGAGGTCAACTACCTCCTCTACAGCTACGAACCGGCCCCCTCCCTCAACCTCGGCACGGCCTTCACCGACAACTACCTCTGCGACTTCGCACCCGCCCGCACGGTGGAGTACGCGCTGCGCAACACCGGCGACGGCCACGAGTTCGACCCCTTCGGCTGCGTCGCCGCGCTGCGCCGCTTCGAGCGGGACGACGCCCCGGTGCGCATCCTGGGCTTCCCCGCCTTCCTCTACTTCACCCTGGAGCGGATGCGCGCGATGGGCCTGCCGCCGCTGCGGCTTCCCGAGGGCTCCCTGGTCGTCCTGGGCGGCGGCTGGAAGGGCCACGCCGACCGGAGCATCGGCAAGGACGAGCTGTACGCCCGTGTCACCGAGCAGCTCGGCATCCCCGGCGACCGCATCCGCGACACCTTCGGCTCCGTCGAGCACTGCGTCCCGTACATCGAGTGCGACCACCACCGGCTGCACGCCCCCGTCTGGTCGCGCGTCGCCATCCTCTCCACCGCCACCCTGGAGCCGCTGCCGTACGGCGAGCGCGGCTATCTGCACCTCGTCTCCCCGTACATCACCTCCGTACCGGCGCAGAGCGTCGTCATGGGCGACCTCGCCTCGCTTCACCCCGGCTCGGAGTGCGGGTGCGACCTCGGCACCGACTGGTTCACCGTCCACGGACGCGCCGGAGTGAGCCGCAACAAGAGCTGCGCGGTGGCCGCCGCCGAACTGATGAAGGGCATGTCGTGACCGCGCGGACGGAGAAGGAGACAGAGAAGGAGACGCAGACCATGGACCGGACGGCCGGACACCACTACTGGCAGGGCGCGTTCATCGGCGACGAGGAGGCCGGGCGGCGCCTGGCCACCCTGCCCGCCCTCGTCGAGGAGGCCCTGGCGAGCCCGCTGGAGACCGAGACGGTCCTGGCCGCCTGCGACGCCCTCGCCACGGCCCTGCGCGACCCGGCGCACCCGGTACGCGACCGGCTCGTACGGCATCTGCCCGAGGGCGAGGACGCGGCGCTCCTCGACGAACTCGGCACCCACCTCAGCCGTACCGAGCTGACCCGCAAGCTGCGCCGCGAACTCGGCGGGACCGCCCCGGGACGGCTGAACCGGCCCGACGCCCGCGAGACGGTGTACGAGGCGTGGGCGCCGGTCGGCCTCGTCGCCCACATCGCGCCGGGCAACGCGGCCACCGTCGCCCCGCTCAGCATCGTCGAGGGCCTGCTCGCCGGAAACGTCAACATCCTCAAGACCAGCGGCGGCGACACCCTCCTCACCCAGCACCTGCTGGCCGAGCTCGCCGCGTTCGACACCTCCGGCGCCCTCGCCGCCCGCGTCGTCGTGCTGCGCTTCTCCTCCTCCCGCAAGGAGTGGCTGGAGAAGATGTGCGCGCCCGCCGACGCCGTCGCCGTATGGGGCGGCGAGAGCGCCGTCGAGGGGATCGCCGCCCATGTGCCGCCCGGCTGCCGGCTGGTGGAGTGGGGCCACCGCATCTCCTTCGCCTACCTCACCCGCGACGCCTGGGACGAGAGCGCGACGCTGGAGGCACTGGCGGACGACGTGTGCCTCCACGAGCAGCAGGCCTGCTCCAGCCCCCAGGTGGTCTACCTCGACACCGAGGACGAGCGGGACGTCTTCGCCTTCGCCGAGCGTTTCGCGGAGGTCCTGGCCGCCCGGCCCGCGGCCGTGGAGAAGCCCGGCATCGCCGAGCAGGCCGAGCTGACCACCACCGAGCTCGTCGCCCGCCTGGAGGAACACCTCGGTCTGACCCGGGTGTTCGCCGCCCCCGACGGCTCCTGGCGGGTCATGGCCGACACCCGCCCCGCCCTCACCGCCTCGCCGCTGCACCGCAGCGTGTGGGTCAAGCCGCTGCCGCGCGGGAAGCTGATCGCCACCCTGCGTCCGATGCGCCGCTACCTCCAGACCGTCGGCATCGCGGCGAGCCCCACCGACACCGCCGAACTCGCCCGCGCCGCCTTCGCCGCGGGCGTCACCCGCGTCACCCCGCTCGGCGCGATGCTCGCCGGGTACTCGGGAGAGCCGCACGACGGGGTGTACGCGCTCCAGCGCTACAGCCGCCGCGTCGCGGTCCAGGCCGACGCCCGGTTCGCCACCACCGCCTGCCTGGACGACCTGGCCCGGCCCGTCCTCCTGCCGCCCCCGAGCGGCCCGCTGACCGGCAAGGAGGAGGTGCAGGAGCTCAACCGCCAGGTCTCCAGGGCCGACGCCGAGCTGTACTTCCACAGCGGCGGCAGCACCGGCGCCCCCGCGCTCTCCCTCTTCAGCTACGACGACTACGACACCCAGATGCACGCCGCCGCCCGCGGCCTGCTCGCCGCGGGCTACGACCCGATGGCGGACCGTACCGCCAACCTCTTCTACTGCGGCGGTATGTACGGCAGCTTCATCAGCTTCTTCTCCATCCTGGAGCGCCTGGGCGGCGTCCAACTGCCGCTCGCGGCCGGCCCCGACCACCGGGCCACGGCGCGGGCGCTGATCGACCACCGGGCGGACACCCTCTTCGGTATGCCCTCCTACCTGTGGCAACTGCTGCACGAGGAGGCGGACGCGCTGCGCGCGTACGGCGGTATCCGCAAGGTGTTCTACGGCGGCGAGCACTTCACCGACGCCCAGCAGCGCACCCTGCGCGACACCTTCGGCATCGAGGTCGTACGGTCCATCACGTACGGCAGCACCGACCTCGGCCCGCTCGGCTACCAGTGCGCCCGGAGCACCGGCGGCGTCCACCACCTGCACGCCGATCTGCACACCATGGAGATACTCGACCTGGAGGCCGACCGCCCGGTGGCCCCGGGGGAGACCGGCCGGCTGGTCTTCACCACGCACGCCCGGCGCGGCCAGCACCTCGGGCGGTACGTGATCGGCGACCTCGGCCGCGCGGTCGAGGGCCGCTGCCCGTGCGGCAGCCACGCACCCCGCTTCGAACTGCGCGGCAGGACCGGGGACGTGGTGCGGGTCGCCACGTACTTCCTCAACCACCGCCGTTTCGCGGCCATCGCCCAGGAGCGCGCCGGCTACAGCGGCGAGCTCCAGACCGTCCTCACCCGGCTGGACACCCGCGAGCGGCTCACCGTCCGCGTGGAAAGCGCCGGCGGGGCCGACCCGGAGCGGCTGCGGGCGGCGTTCCTGGCCGGCTATCCCGAGCTGCGCTCGGCCGTCACCGAGCGGCTGCTCGACCTGGTGGTGGAGGCGGTCGACGGCGCGAAGCTGGACCGCAGCCCCACCAGCGGCAAGCTGCGCGCGGTGGTGGACCTGCGCGGATAACCGCCGCCCTCCCGCCGGCCCGGGCGATACGCCCGGGCCGGCAGGGGCCGTGTCAGCGGTGTGCCAGCACGTTGACCACCCGGCCGTCGGGGTCGCGGACGAAGAACCGGCGCACGCCCCACTCCTCGTCCTGGAGCGGATGCACGATCTCGGCGCCGCTCGCCCGTACGGCCGCGTAGGCCGCGTCCACGTCGTCCACCTCGACGCTCAGGTCGGGCACCACCGGCGCGGTCCTGTCCTCGGACATCAGGCTGACCTGGGCGGTGGCGGCGGTCGGAGAGGCGAGCGTCATGATCCAGCCGTGGTTCATCACCTCCTCGAACCCCAGCAGTCCATAGAACTCCCGGCTCCGGGGCAGGGCTTCCGTCCGGATGTTGGGCACTACGCGGCGCACGGCCATGGCGGTCTCCGGTCTCCACAGGGGCACAGACGGGTCTCGGTCGCTCCCAGGAGTACCAGAAGTGGTGCCCACGGCCCGGGCTTCAGGTGAACGGGCGCTGGTCGGCCGGGATCTGGACGGTGATCGTGGCCCGCTTCTCCGCCGGGGTCGCCCCCTGCCGGGAGGCCCACGGCTCGTCGGAGCGCATCCACGCCGGGAGCCCCGCCGGGAGGTCGCCCGAGGGGATGGTGGCGAGGTCCGCCGGGGTCAGGGTGGTGCCGTAGTGGACGAGCGGGCGCGCGGCGTCGGGCGTGACCGTGCCGTGCAGGGCGTCGAGCGCGCTGTTCCAGTTCGTCAGCAGCTTCGCCATCGCCACCGCGGGGTCCGTCCCGGAGCCGGCCGCGCTGTCGGGGTAGGTGGGATGGAGGATGTGCTGGTAGGCACCGGTGTACGCGGCGCCCGACGTGGTCTCGCGCCAGCTGTGGAACGCGGTGTCCGCCAGGCCGCCCAGGGCGATCACCGCCTCGATGGGCTGGTGCTCGACGATCGCGTCCAGCCAGCGGTGCCGGTACGCGGCGATGTGCTCGTCCCTGGCGTGCGCGGTACCGCCCTGCTGTCCGTACACGCTGTACAGGAACGTATTGACCATCACATAGCTGGTGTCGACGCCGAGTTTGGCGAGGAACCCCTGGAAGCGGCGGCCCGCGGTGCCGACGAGGATGCGGCGCGTGATGGCCTCGTGGGCCGCCGGGTCCTGGCCGATGACCAGCACGCGGGCCGTGCCGTCGAGCCGCCCGCGGTGGAAGATCGGGCCCCATTCCACGCGGAAGTGGTTGACCGGATAGACGTCGGGGCCGGGGTGGTCGCGTACGAGCGTGGCGTACGGCTCCTGCGCGTAGCCGGGGTCGAAGGGCTGCATTCGGGCTCCTACTCCATGCGGGCGATCAGTCATGACAGAAGGTGATCGCCGGATGACATTACGGCATGGTGTCTATTAAGTGATGTTCATCCGATATGCGGTGTTCATCCTTACCTCCTCGGGAGGACGAGAAGGGACGCCCGTATGTCACCTGGAGCAGACGCCCCGGATACCGGCCGGTTCGCCTTGCGCGGCCGTATCGTCACCCTCGACCCGGCGGACACCGTGCTCGACGACGGAGTCCTCTATGTGTCCGGCACGCTCATCGAGGCGGTGCTCCCGGCCACCGCCCCCGCCCCGCCCGGTTTCGCGGGCGTGACCCCCCTCGACACCCGCGGCTCGGTCTACCCGGGGCTGATCGAGCTGCACAACCACCTCCCGTACGACGTGCTGCCGCTGTGGCAGGTGCCGAAACGGTACGGCAACCGCTCGCAGTGGGGCGGCAGCGGCAACCCCGCCTACCGCACCCTGGTCACCGGCCCGATGAAGGTGCTCGGCCAGGACCCCCGGCTGATGCCCGCCGTCGTGCGGTACGTCGAGGCGAAGGCCCTCGTCAACGGCACCACCACCAGCCAGGGCATCGCCCTGTTCAGCAACGCCGGGGCCCGCCGGATGTACCGCGGCGTCGTCCGCAACGTCGAACAGACCGACACACCCGACCTGCCCGAGGCCGCCTCGCGCATCGCGGACGTGGAGGCGAAGGACGCCGAGAAGTTCCTGGCCCGCCTCAAGCAGCCGCACCGCCTCCTCCTGCACCTGGCCGAAGGAACCGACGCGGCCGCCCGCGCGCACTTCCAGGCCCTCCAGTTCCAGCCCGGCAAGTGGGCCATCACCGAGAACCTGGTGGGCATCCACTGCACCGGCCTGAACGCCGACGACTTCACCGTCTTCGCCGCGCACGGCGGCTCCATGGTGTGGTCGCCGCTCTCCAACCTCCTGCTGTACGGGAAGACCGCCGACATCGCCGCCGCCAAGGAGGCCGGTGTGCTCATGGGTCTCGGCTCGGACTGGTCGGTGTCCGGCAGCAAGGGGCTCCTCGGCGAACTCAAGGCGGCCCGGCTGGCGTCCACCGCCGCCGGATCCGTCTTCAGCGACCGGGAGCTGGTCGCGATGGTCACCCGGGACGCGGCCCGCATCCTGCGCTGGGAGTCGGCCCTGGGGTCGCTGGGCGCGGGGATGCGCGCGGACCTCGTCGTCGTCGCCGGCACCCACGGCGACCCCTACACCTCCCTCGTCGACGCCCGCGACGAGGACATCCGGCTGGTGGCCGTCGACGGCGTCGCCCGCTACGGATCCGGGCGGCTGATGCGGGCTCTGGCCCCCGGGGAGAACCTGGAGCCGGTCCCCGGGACGGCGGGCGAACACGTACTGCGTCTGGACGACGGGACGGCCGACACCATCGTCGCCGGGCTGAGTCTCGGTGAGGCCACCGAGAGGCTGGCCGGCGCGCTGGCCGACCTCCCCGCGCTCGCCGCCACCCCCGTCCCGCCGATCACGGCGTCCCCCGGCGGCGGGGTGCGCTGGCAGCTGGCCCTGGACGAGATCGAGCCCACCGGCGCCGAACTGCGCCCGCGCCTGCCGCTGCTGAGCGCCAGTGGTGAGACGCACCCGACCGGGCCCGGGATCGGCGCGCTCACCGCCGCACCGGCCGAGCTGGAGCCGGTCGCGCTGGACGCCCTGACCGCGTCGGGCGACCCCGTCTTCCTCGCCACCCTGGCCGACGAGGGGAACCTGCCCGCCGACTACGCCGAGGCGCTGGCCCGCCTGCTGACCTGACCCTTCCCCAGACAAGGAGCCCCCATGCTGGTCACCCAGCTCGCCCTCGTGTCCGAGACCGACCAGATCACCTCGTCCCAGCTCACCCGGGTGGCCGCCGCCCTCCAGAAGCAGGCCATCCGGGACTTCGCGCCGCTGTGGCAGATCCCGGCGTCCGTCGACGCCTTCGACAGCCTGCACGACGTGCCGGTCGGCTACTGGCCGATGATCGTCCGCGACGACATCGGCGAACCCGGCGCGGCCGGTGTCCACATGGACAAGAACGGCCAGCCCTTCTCCCTGATCCAGTACAGCGACAGCTGGTCGCTGACCGCCAGCCACGAGATGCTGGAGATGCTCGGCGACCCCTGGGGCAACCGCCTGGTGGCGGGGCAGTCACCGAAGAAGGACCAGGGCGTGGTGGAGTTCCTCGTCGAGGTCGCCGACCCCTCCGAGGCGCCCGAGAACGGCTACACCATCAACGGCTTCCTCGTGTCGGACTTCTTCACCCCGAACTTCTACGACCCCGTCACCGCGCCCGGTGTCCGCTACAGCTTCACCGGCAAGCTCGACGGCCCGCGCAAGATCCTCGAAGGCGGCTATCTGAGCTGGCGCGAACCGGTCACGGACCACTGGTGGCAGCAGATCTGGTTCGACACCAAGGGCCCCGTCTTCCGCGACCTGGGCAAGCTCACCGCGCACGCCGGAAGCCTGCGCTCCGCCATCGACGCGCACACGAGGACCAACGCGCGCATCGCCGCCAGCGGCCCGGAGTCCGACCGCTTCAGCGCCGCCCGGACCCTGACCGCCACCGTCAAGAGGACGACCGCCTCCCGCGCCGATCTGTGGCGCTCCCAGATCGACGAGCTGAAGGCCGGTCGGGTCACCGAGGGGACCTGGCAGGGCGGCGGCAAGCACGACCATGGGTAGCACACCGCGCTCCGGCGCCTCCGGCCCGCGGGAAGAGCCCGAGGGCGACGCCGCCCGGACCCCCGAGCCCGAGGCCTCCGAGCCCGAGACCTCCGAGCCCAAGACGCCCGAGCCCGAGACCCGCGAGCCCGAGGCTTCCGAGCCCGAGACCGGGCCGACGCCGTCCACGCCCGGCGAGGAGAGCCTGCGCGAGGCCCTGCACCGCCGGATGCGCGAGGTGGACGACCGCCGCGCCGGGAAGCCCGCCCCGGGCGACGACAAGGCACCCGCCGACGACGTGGAACCGGAGGAACCTCCGGACTGACCCGCGCGTACGGCCCCGGTGGCGCACCGAAAGGGGGACGGTGGACCACCAGGACGGTACGCATGACCACCGACCTCATGAGGTGAGCCGATGCCTCACTCCTCGCCGCCGCTCCCGACCACCGTCCGGCCCGCCCGGCCCGTCACCGCCCGCCAGGGCTTCCTGCGGGCCTGGGCGGCGCTCGTCCCGGCGGCGCTCGGCCTCGCCTACTTCCTGTGGCGCGCCCCGGACGTCGACCTCCCCCGGCTCCAGCTCGCCGGCTCGGCCACCGCCGCCAAGGAGGTGTACGAGGGGCACGCCGCCGCCTTCCGGGACGCGCTGGTGGCCCATATGGTCTGGGTCGCCTGCGGCGCCGCGACGCTGCTGCTCGTCTTCCAGATCGGGCACCACACTTACGCCGGGCTGCGCGGCCGGCAGGTCGCCCACTGGGCGCTGATCGCCACGTTCGCCGGGGCGGTGTTCGGCCTGGTGGAGAACGGCCTGCTGGTCGGCGCGCTGCGGGCGCACGGCCGCGTCCACGACTGGCCGTTCGCGACGGCCGCGGCGCTGGAGACCGTCCGATGGCTGCTGCTCGGGGCCGCTACGGTCGTCGGCGTGGTGGTGTGGACCACCACGGTCACACGCGCGGGCAGAGGCATGCTGGCACGGCCGACGGCCACGACCCCCGACACCGCCGAGGAGCAGGACCGAGACCAGGACCGGGACGAGGAGCAGGGCGAGGGCCAGGACCGGGGCCAGGGCCAGGGCCAGGGCCAGGATCAGGAGCAGGACCAGGGCGACGGCCAGGGCCAGGACCGGGACGAGGACCGGGGCGGGGTCCTGGGCGAGGACCAAGGCCAGCATCAGGACCAGGACGAGGGCGCGGACCACGAGCCGCACGCCCCGCCGCCCCCCTCGTCCCACCACGACCACGCCCCCTCCACCCCCGAGCTGGTCCCGCCCTGGCCCGTCATGGAGGCGGACGGCCGGTTCTGGCCGTCCGGCGTCGCCCATCCGCGCACCGAACCCGGGGTCGTCTCGGCGCACTGGCGCTACCACAGCACCACCGCCCCCGGCCGGGACCACGCGGAGCTGGGCTTCTGCGTCTCCGGAGGCGGTATCCGCTCGGCCACCGTCACCCTCGGAGCCCTCCAGGCCCTGCGCCGGTCGCTGCGGCAGGCCCGGTACCTGGTCTCCGTCTCCGGCGGCGGCTACACCGTCGGCGCGATGCAACTGGCCCTCAACGGCAGCCTCACCTCCGAGCAGGCCTTCACACCCGGCTCGCCCGAGGAGGACCATCTGCGGCGGCACTCCAAGTACGTCGCCGACGGCACCGCGCAGTGGATGGTCGCCCTCGGGGTGCTGCTGCGCGGCCTGCTCGCGTCCCTGCTGCTGCTGGCCGCCGCGACCGCCGCCATCGGACTGGCGCTGAGCTGGGCCTACCACGCCGTACCGGTGACCGATCTGACCCCGCTCGCCCACCCCGGTGTCCGCTTCTGCGCGGAGTGCACCGCCACGCCGCCGCGCCCCGCGTTCCGCGACCCGGCGGTGTGGGCGGTCGCGTACACGCTCGTCGCCACCGCCGGGCTCTGGCTGCTGTGGCTGGGCGCGTACGTCTGGGACCGCGCCGACCACCTGGCGCGCTGGTTCGCCCGGGCCTTCCAGGCGTTCGTGGTGCTGACGCTGGCACTGACCGTGGTGGTCTTCGTGCTGCCGCTGCTCGCCTGGGCGGCGGTCTACCTCCAGACCCGGCACCAGGTCTCCCGGCCCGACGCCACGGTGGGCGCGGGCCTGACCGTGCTCGTCACCTATGTCGCGGCCCTGGTGGGCACGTTGTGGCGGCGGCGCCAGACCGTACGCACGGGTCTGTCCAAGGTGATGGACGTGGTGCGCGGCCGCTCCGGTCTGAGCCGGGCCGTCCCCAACGGGTTCGTGCAGTATCTGGCGGTGTGGCTCGTGCTGCTGCTCCTCGCCGCCGTCTTCCTGCTCATCCTCGGGTGGGCGACGGCGACCGGCTGGGCCTGGCCGCTGTGGCTCCAGATCTGCGTCCCCGCCGTGCTGCTGTTCATCGGCTCGCTCCTGGACCAGACGTGGATGAGCCTGCACCCCTTCTACCGCCGCCGGCTCGCCTCCGCGTTCGCCGTACGCCGGGAGGTGCTGGCCGGGACGGACGGCACGCAGGTGGCCCGGCCGTACGACTTCGCCAACGAGACCACCGCGCTGAGCGTGTACGGGGCGCGCAAGGAGGGTTTCCCGCAGGTCATCTTCGCCGGGGCGGCCAACCTCTCCGGCAGCGAACGCACCCCGCCCGGCCGCAGGGCGGTCTCCTACACGCTCTCCCACGACTACGTCGGCGGCCCCGACGTCGGCTACGCCTGCACCACCTGTCTGGAGCGGCGCTCCAAGCGGCACATCGCCCGGGATCTGACCGTGCAGTCGGCCGTCGCGATCTCGGGTGCCGCCTTCGCCTCCGCCATGGGGTCCCAGGCGCGGGCCTTCCAGACGCTGTTCGCCCTGTCCAACGCCCGGCTGGGCAGCTGGCTGCCCAATCCCGGGGCGCTGGCGCGGCAGTGGAACGCGCCGCCCTGGCCCTCGCCCCCGGCGCCGCTGATCCGGCGTCTGCCGTATCTGCTGCGCGAGGTGGTCGGCCGCTATCCGATGGACGACCGGCTGCTGCTGGTGACCGACGGCGGCCACTACGAGAACCTCGGCCTCGTCGAACTGCTGCGGCAGGGCGTGCGGACGGCGGTGTGCATCGACGCCAGCGGTGACATCCCGCCCTTCGCCGCCACCCTCGCGCAGGCGATCGCGCTCGCCCGCGAGGAGCTGGGCATCACCATCACCCTGCACGAGCCGACCACCCTGGTGCCCGGCGGCAGCGACCCGCTCCAGCCGCCCGGCATCCTCTCCGAGCTCAACGCCCGGCTCTCCCGTACGTCGGTGGTCACCGGTGACATCACCTATCCCGAGGACCTGGACATCGACGGCCGCCGGGACCGCCACGGCACCCTGATCGTGGCCCGCACCACGCTGACGAAGGACCTGCCGTACGAACTGCTCTCGTACGCGGCGGCCCACCCGGTCTTCCCGCACGACAGCACCAGTGACCAGTGGTTCGACCACCGGCAGTTCGACGCGTACCAGAGCCTCGGGCGCTGTATGGGGGAGCGGGTGCAGGAACTGCTGGACGGGATGGAAGCGTCCTGAGAGGGGAGATTGGCTCGAAGACGGGGGAACGATGCGGGTGGGCACGGCCGGGCAGGGCGGGCGGCGCGGCAGCGCGTGGCGGAGGCCGAGGGCGGAACACGTGGTGGGCGCGGGCGCGCTGCTGAGCGCCCTGGCTCTCGTCGAGCGCGTGCCGCGCCTCGTTCCGGCCCACGAGTACCTGTTGTGCCACGCCTCACCGGCCCTCGACCGGCTGACTCTCACGGCGCTGGGCCTGGTCCTGACGGCGGCGGTCGCCGCAGTGGCGGGCGGCGTCACGATGCAGTCCCGGCGCCTCTCGCATCCGGCCCTCCCCGGGGTGTGGCTGGTGGTCGTGGCCGCACTCCTGGTCGCGGCGGACGGGGTCGACGCGCACGGCGAGGCGCTGGCCGCGCGTCAGGCGGCGACGGGGTTCGCGGCCGGCGGGTGCGACTACGTACCGCAGGACTACAGCGCCACCCCTGGCTGGTTCCACTGGTGATCCGCCGCCCGGCCGTGGCGGCCCGGGCAGGCACGCCGGACAGCCCGGTCAGGGCCGCAGCAGGATCTTGACGGCGCCGTCGGTCCCGCGGTGGAGGAGGTCGTACGCGTACGGCGCCTGCTCCAGCGGGAGGTGGTGGGTGGCGAAGTCGTCCACGCCGAGCGGGTCGTCGTCGGCGAGGAAGGACCTGATGTCCTCGCTCCAGCGGTGGACGTTGGTCCGGCCCGCCCGGAGCTGGATGTGCTTCTCGGCCAGGGTCATCAGCGGCAGCGGATCGGCCGTCCCGCCGTAGTCGCCGGCGAGGGAGACCGTGCCGCCCCGGCGGACCAGGGCGAGGGCGAGACGGAGGGCGGACAGCCGGGCGGCGTCGCCGGAGGGGCGCCGCGCCTCCTCGCCCCGCGCTCCGGCCGCCCCCTGGGCCTCGGCCAGGCGGGCGAGGAGGCCGTCGCCCGCCTCGGTGCCGACGGCGAGGACCACCGAGTCGGGACCCCGGCCGAAGGTGTGGGTGCCGATCGCGGCGATCAGGTCGTCCTGGGTTGCGTAGTCGCCCGGGTCGAACACCTCCACGCCCCGCTTGCGCGCTCGCGCCAGCCGTTCGGGCACCACGTCGACACCGATGGCGTGCGAGGCGCCGCGTTGCAGGGCGATCCGGCAGGCCATGTCGCCGAGCGGGCCGAGGCCGAGCACGGCCACGGTGCCGGCGGGCGGTACGTCCGCTTACTGGACCGCCTGCCAGGCGCTCGGCAGCAGGTCGGAGAGGTAGAGGAACCGGTCGTCCGGCGGCCCGTCCGGCACCGGGACGAGCCCGAACGGGGCCTGGGGCACACGCAGATACTCCGCCTGCGCGCCCGGCACCGAGCCGTACCGCCCGCCGTGGCCGACCAGTGCCGCCCCGGTGTCGTGGTCCGGGTCGCGGGTCGCCCGGCACTGTCCGGGCAGGCCCGCCGAGCACATCCAGCAGTGTCCGCAGGCGAGGTGGAACGGCACGACGACCCGGTCGCCGGGCTTCACTTCCGTGACGTCGGAGCCGGTCTCCTCGACGATCCCGACGGCTTCGTGGCCGAGGATGTCGCCCGGCCTCATGAACGGGGCGAGCGTGTCGTGCCGCTCGTACAGACGGAGGTCGAAGTCGCTCAGTGCCGTCGAGGTGACGCGCACGATGGCGTCCGTACGCTCCTGGATCACCGGTTCCGGCACGTCCTCCACCCGGACGTGCCGCTCGCCCTGCCACGTCACAGCCCTCATCGGCGGTCCCCTCCCAGTCGTCGCGCCCGCACAGCGGGAACCGCCGGGTACCCGGGCCGCGCCGTGGGAACCCGTCAGAGTCGACGGGTTCACGCCAAAAGCGCGCTCCGACCCGCCGTCCACGCCGTCGCCGCCGACGGGGCCGCCGAGATCACCCCTCGGCTGCGTCACCGCCGCCGCGGATGGCGTCGAGGGACTCCTGCATGAGCCCCTTCGCGCGCGTGAACCAGTCGGCCAGTACGGCGACCTCCGCCGGACCGTAATCCGCGAAGAGCGCGCCGAGGCGCTCGTAGAACGGACCGTAGACGGCGAGGACGCGCGCCTGCGCGGACTCGTCCATGACCACCCGCACACGGCGGCGGTCCTCCGGATCGGGCTCGCGGTGGGCGTACCCGGCCTTCTCCAGGCGGTTGAGCACGCCGGTGATCGCGCCGGTCGTCAGGCGCGCCCGTTCGGCGAGGTCGCCCGCGGCGAGGGACTGCCCGGCCATGGAGGCCTCGATGAGGAAGCCGAGGCAGGTGAGGTCGGTGACGTTGAGGCCGAGCCGTGCCGCGATGTCCTGCTGTCCCACATGGGCGAGCGCGATCATCCGGTCCATCGCGTGCAGCGCCTGCTCCGGTGTCGCCGCCGGACGCGCCTTGCCTTCCACCAAAAAACCCCTTACCGTCTAAGATGCTTAGCTGCTAAGGCATTCTATCGCGGGGCCGTGGGGCTGTCCTGCCCCACCGCGCCCGTACACCTGCCCGTACCGGTCTGAGGTGTTCACGTCTCAGGGACCCGAGGAGACGACATGGGGATGCACGGCGATCACGACCTGGGACATACCGTCGCCGGCTGGACCGGGACCGGGGTGGGGGTGCTCGCCAGCGTCGTCACCGGTCTGGGACTCGTCGCGGGCTCCCCGGCCGGGATGCTGCTGGGCGGCGCCCTCGCCGGCGCCGCCGCGCTCGCCACCTGGACGCTGCACCTGGCGGGGTGGGGGAAGGCGTCCGGGCCGCGCCCGCCGGGGCGGCGGCACTGGCGCACGCGCGACACCGCGGCCCGCCGGGGTCACTCCGGCTGTGTGGGCTGCCGCATGGCCGGGCGCCGGGGCGCGGGTGCGGCGGAAGTCGCCCCGGCGGCGCTGTCCGCGGGCTTCTGAGCGCAGGTCAGCACGCGGGTCGTGCTGCCGTCCTCCTCGGTGATGTCGCGGACGTGCGCGAAGCCGAGGCGGTCGAGGACGGCCAGGGACGCCGTGTTCGGTGCGGCGACGGTGGCGTGCACCTCGGCCAGTCCGAGGGTGTCGAAGCCGTACGAGACGATCGCCCGCGCCAGCTCCCGGCCGAGGCCGAGACCCCACGCCTCGGGGGCCAGCGCGTAGATGATCTCGTGGCCCCCCACCTGCTCGGTCCGCTTGATCTCGGCGTGCCCCACCAGCCTCCCGTTCCGGCGGACGGCCCACACGTCGAACCGCTCCTGCGGGTAGACCAGGGTGAAGACCCGCCCGAACAGGGCCCGGTCCTCCGCCTCGGAAGCGGGCCCGTCCCCCATCCACCGGGACACCCGCGTGTCCTGGAACAGCGCGACGAAGTCCTCCTCGTCCTCGGGCGTGTACCGGTCGAGGACCAGCCGCTCGGTGCGCAGGGTCGGGGACGTGGCGGGTGTCGGGGTCACGAGCGGCGACGCTAACCGCGCACCGCGCGCACCGGCAACCGCATTTCGCGACGACCGTCCACGGACGCCCGCCGGCCCGTCCCGCCGCCGACCCGGGCCCCGTTACAGATGCGCCGCCGTCATCGCCATCGCGAGGACGATGGTCAGCAGGGCCAGACTCATCATGGCCGCCCGGGCGGGGCTCATCCGGTCGCCCTCCCACCCCGTCCCGGAGGTGCCGGAGCGCTGGAAGGCCCCGTGGTCGGCCTCCCGCAGCCGGGTGCACCACTCGCAGTCGAATCCGGGGCGGGCTGGTGTGGACAGCCAGTAGGCCCCGGTCAGTTCGGCCCGGTGCGCGGTCTCCGGGCCGTGTGCAGCGTCCCTGTCCATGCCCGGTCCAACGGCGGAGCACGGCCGTGGGGAATGCCTGCGTCCGGTTTCGCGATCAAATCGTTGCCACCGAGCACGGCCCGGGGGGCGGACACGAGAGCGTTCTCCGCCCCTTTGTGCGCCTTCGGTGCGGCGATTCTGGCCGGGGGTTCACTGGTGGCGGGCGCGCGGCGCCTGGGATGCTGGCGGCAGGGCCTCGAAGCGGCCGCGCCTGTCCGTCGGTACGGCCGCGCGCGTGCCGGGACGCAGGGCTCCCCTCCCACTGCGTCCCCGGCACCCGGTGCCCGTTCCGCCGGCAGCGGAGCGGGCACCGACGGCCCGCCGGGCGGCATCGGCCCCAGCCCTCGGCAAGCCCGTCCGGTCCGGTGGCGGCCCGGCGGGGTCAACCCACCTCGCGGCCCCCGCCCAGGAACGTGTCCACAGCCGCGACGAACCGCTCGGCGTCGTCGAGCCACGGGAAATGCCCCGCTCCCGGCTGGACGGCAGGCTCGGCGTGGGCGAAGAGCCCGGCCAGCTCGGTCATCGCGCTGGGCGGCGAGTTGAGGTCGACCTCCCCGGCCAGCACCAGGACGGGCGCGTCGAGTGCGGCGAGCGCCGCCCGTGTGGCCCCCGGATCGAACGCGCCCTCGCCGCCGAAGACCGCCGCCGCCTCCCCGTTCTTCTGCCCGTCCTCCGCGGCCCGGTGCGCCCGGGCCGTCGCGTCCCAGCGTCCGTACCAGAAGGGCGCGACGGCCTGCCAGGCGCCGTCCGTCGCCTTCCCCGCGAAGATCGACTCCAGGGCCGCGAACGCCTCCGGGAACCACGGCTCCTCCCGGCGCAGCAGCGCCGTCTCCCGCCGCGTCTCGCCCGTGACCGTGATGCCCGCCGCGATGACGCTCGGCGTGATGAGGACGAGCTTTCCGAGACGCTGCGGATGCCGCTCCGCGTACCGCAGGGCCAGATTCGCCCCGGCCGAATGCGCGAGCACGTCCACGCGGTCCAGCCCCAGGTGTTCGCGCAGTGCCTCGACGTCGTCGACCAGCCGGTCGCAGCGGTAGGACGCGGTGTCCCGGGGAGTCCGCGACGCGCCGGTGCCCCGGAGGTCCAGGGCGATCAGCCGCCGGTGAGCGGAGAGGCCGCCCAGGTCCCCGAGGTAGGCGGAGGCCTGCATCGGGCCGCCGGGCAGGCAGATCAGCGGGGCTCCGTCCCCGCGGACGTGATAGGCGAGTTCGGTTCCGTCGTACGCGGAGAAAGAAGGCATGGCCGTGACCTTCTCAGGGCCGGTGGGCGCCGGGCAAACGCAATACCGCGCGGGCGGCGGGCCGCCGTGACGCGGGTGCGGGCGATCGGCGGGCTTCTCACACCGCGCGCGGCCGCGCCGGGCGTGCCGCGTGGCGACCCGCCGCCGGCAGGGCGGTTCGCGCACACCGCTACTTGTCGCCCCGGGCGTCCGCCTCGGCCGCGGCCGCCGCCGACTCGGCCGCGCCGACCTTCTGCTCCATCTGCCGTTCCTTGCCCGAGGGGGACTCGGAGGAAGGGGAGTCGGAGGAGGGGGAGCAGCCCGCGGCGAGCGCGACGGCCAGGGCCGCGGCCGCCACGGCGTGCGGGAAGGTACGGGCGCGCATCACTTCTTCCCGTTGCTGTCGGCCCCGCACCAGGCGGTCACGTCCTTGAGGTCCTTCCGGCGCTGCTGAAGGGTCGTCACCAAGCTCTTGCGGTGCGTGAGTTTGTCGTTGAGGTACCTCTCGATCGCGGTGTGTCCCTCCTTCTTGGCGTGGTCCACCCTCTGTTGCAGCCGGGCCACCGAGCCCACGGTGGTCACCCCGCCGCCCAGCCGGCCCAGCGCGCGGTCGAGGCGCGCCGCGACCTTGGGCGCGCGCTCGCAGATGCCCTTGGCGCCGTCGGTCGTGGGTGCCTCGGCCGTGGTGCGCGGCGCCTTGGAGGGGGTGGAGTCCGCGAAGGCGCCGGGGGCGGTGACGGTGAGGGCGGCGGTCGCGGCGAGCGCGGCGGCGGCCATCCGGCGGCGGGACGGGAAGGGTGTGTTCATGGATGCTGCCTCCTGGTCCACGGGATCGGTTCGGACGACCGGAGGCTAGGAGGGCTCTTTGTGGAAACTCTGTGACCGGGCGGCCGTGACGCTGAGCCAGTCCCGCTGGAGGGGAAGCGCCCCGCCCTGCGCGGGCGCGGGCAGCCGTACCGTACAGCGCGTCCCCCTGCGGCCGGGCCCCTCGCCGAGTTCGACGGTCCCGCCGTGCAGCGCGGCCTGCTGGGCGGCCAGGGTGAGGCCGAGTCCGGAGCCGGTGCTGCCCGGGCCCCGGTGGAAGCGGCGGAACACCTCCCGGCGGGCCTCGGGCTCGATTCCCGGGCCCCGGTCGTCCACGGTGAGCACCACCTGCCCGGCCTCGCGGCGGACCGTCACCGCGATGTCGGCCCGGCCCCGCGCGTCCCTGCCGTGGGCGAGCGCGTTGCCGAGGAGGTTGTCGAGCAGGATCCGGATGCCGGGCTCCCAGCAGTGCGCCGGCGCGGGCTCCGCGTCCAGGGTGATGCGGGCGTCCGGTGCCCGCCTCCGCGCCTCGGCCACCGCCGCGTCCGCCGGTTCCGCCAGGTCCAGCACCCGGAACGCGTCCGGCTCCACCAGATCGCCCCGTCCCAGCTGTCGCAACGCGACCAGCAGGGCGAGCAGCCGCGCGTGATCGGCCCGCAGGTCCTCGACGACCGTGGCGCGCTCCGCGTCGGCGAGCCCGGGAAGGGTCAGGACGTCGAGGTTGGTGCCCATGCTCATCAGTGGGTTGCGCAGTTCGTGCGAGGCGGCCGAGGAGAAGGAGCGGGCGGTGTCCAGCGCCTGCGCGGTGCGCGCGGCCTGTTCGTCGTAGCGGGCGAGGACGGTCTGGAGGGTGGCGGCCAGATCGTCGACCTCCGTGACCCGGGTCGGCCGGTGCTCCAGCCGGGCCGCACTCGTCCGGGGATCGAGGCCCGCCGCGCTCCTGCGCAGCCGGCGCAGCGGGCGGGTCGCACCGCCGGCGACGGCCCCCGCGAGGAGCCCGGAGAGCGGCGCGGCGAGCAGGGCGGTGGTCACCGTCCGTCTGCGGACGACGCCGAGCTGGGCCCGGTTGGCGGTGTCGGGCGCGAACACCCACAGGGTGCCGGACAGCTGCTGCCCCGTCACCGGCAGGGCGTACGCCCGCCAGCCGCGCCCCGAGCCGCGCACGGTCACCGGCCCCTCCACGGTGTGCGGCAGCGGGACGGACGCGTCGGGCTGCGGGCCGCCGCTGAACACACCGTCGGGGCCGACCAGCCGTACGCCCACGTCGAGCGCGGAGGTGAGGAGCCGGCGGCGGCGGTTCTCCTCGGCGGTGGGCCGGTCCTTGGCGGCGGCCCGCAGCAGGGTGCGGGCGTCGTGGGACAGCGCGGTGGCCCGGGTCCGCAGATGGCTGTCCTCCGCGCGGTGCAGATCGCGGGCGACGAGGGTCAGCAACAGCCAGCCGCAGGCCAGGACCAGGACCGGCACGACAGCGCCCACCGCCAGGGCGATCCGGGTGGACAGTCTCACGGCCGCTCCCGCAGGACGAAACCCACTCCGCGCACGGTGTGGACGAGGCGCGGGGCGCCGTCGGCCTCCAGTTTGCGGCGCAGATAGCTGACGAAGGTGTCCACCGCGTCGGTGCGGACGTCGACGTCGTATCCCCAGACCCGCTCCAGCAGTTGGTCGCGGGTGAGGACCAGGCCGGTGTTGCGGGCGAGGACTTCGAGCAGTTCGTACTCGCGGCGGGTGAGGTCGAGGAGGCGGCCGTCGTGGTACGCGGTGCGGGCGGCGGGGTCGATGACGAGACCGCAGGCGCGCACCACGTCGTGGTCCACGGGCGGGCGACGGCGCAGCAGCGCGTGCAGCCGCAGCACCAGCTCCTGGAGCGCGAACGGCTTGACCAGGTAGTCGTCACCGCCCGCCTGGAGCCCGGCGATGCGGTCGGCGGTCTCGTCGAGCGCCGACAGCATCAGGACGGGCAGGTCGTGCCCGGCGCCGCGCAGGGCCGTGCACACCTCGATGCCGTTCATGCCCGGCATGGACACATCGAGCACCAGCACGTCGGGCGGCACCTGGGCGACGGCGGCGAGCGCCGCGCGTCCGCCGTCGGCGGTGCGCACCCGGAAGCCGCTGAGCCGCAGGCCCCGCTCCAGCGAGCGGCGTACGGCGTGGTCGTCGTCGACCACCAGGACGTCCCCGGGCCGGTCCGGACCGCTCATCCGCCTCACCTCACTCCACGCCACCGCCCTCGCGCCGCGGCGGGGGGCCAGGGTACGACTCCTGCCTGTGGGCGCCCGGGCGGTCGGCGCGGCCTACAGGTCGAGCTGGTACTCGTGGGCGCTGTGCGTGGGGACGTAACCGAGTTCGTCGTTGACGCGCCGCATGTGGGGGTTGTTGTCCGCGGTGTCGGTGAGCAGTCCCGCGAGCCGGGGGTGGCGTGTGCGGGCCTGGTGGATGGAGGCGGCCTTCATCCAGTGGGCGAGGCCGTGGCCGCGGTGTCCGGGCAGTACGGCGGTGCCGTAGTGCTGGGCGTCGCCGGTGCCGTCGCCCGGGACCACGAGCTCGGTGAAGCCGACGACCGAGCCGTCCGAGGCGTCGACGGCCGCGACGGTGTGGAGGAGTTCGCCGCGCCCGGCGACGGCCGCGGCCGCCGCCCTGACCCGGTCGAGGTCCCAGACGACGGTGCCGAAGTCGGTGGCGCCCATCGGCATGTCGTCCATGGCCCGCCGCGAGGCGACGAAGGTGTCGGCGAGCTCGTCGGGCACCGTCCCCTCCCAGGACGTCAGCCGGTAGCCGGGGTGCGGCGTCCCGACCGCCCGGGCGAGGGCGGCGAGGTCCGCCTCGGCCAGCGACAGGCGTGTGCAGGTCAGGGTCAGCACCTTGTGGAAGCCGCGGGCGGGCAGGAACGCGTCGCCGGGGGAGCCCGCCTCCGCCTGCGCGATCACGCTGCGCCGGCCCTCCCGCCGCCCGGCCTCGACGGCCGCTTCGAGCAGCCGCGACCCCACGCCCGCGCGCCGCTCGACGGGATGCACCTGGATGTCCAGCTCCGCGAGGTGGTCCTGCCCGGGCCGCGTGAACAGCCGCAGGAACGCGGAGCCGACGGGAGCGCCCTCGGCATGGGAGGCGAGCCACGCGAGCCGGCGGCCGGCGCTGCTCTCGGCGGGGTCGGTCAGGGCGGTGATGCGCGGTGACAAGGGTGGCTCCAGGGCGAGAGGGGCGGGGGAGGGGATGGGCGGGACCGCGTGGACCGACTCGCGGGCGAGGGCAGGGAGCTTCGGGCCGGGGACGGGACAGGGCGTGCACCCCGGGCCGTGTACCGGGCGCGAATTGCCGTGCGTACGAGACGTACGGCGGCCTACGCTCGCCGCCATGACATCACATGACCAGCAGGAACGCTCCCCGATTTCGGCTGCCGGAAGCAACGCCCCCGAAGGGGAGTTGGTGATCCGTCAGGAGACGGACGCGGATCACGCGGCGGTGCGCGAGGTCCACACACGCGCCTTCGGTGCCGAGCCGGTGCCCGCTCTGGTGGAGGCGCTGCGCACGGCACCCGCGCCGCTGGCGCCGATGTCCTTCGTGGCCACGCTCGGCGGGCGGGTGGTCGGGCACGTGATGCTGACCGCGTCACGGCTGGACGCTCCGCGCCGGCTCCTGGACGTCCTGACGCTCTCACCGCTCGGTGTGCACCCCGACGCCCAGCGCCGGGGCATCGGCGCCCGCCTCATCGGGCACGCCCTCGCGGCGGCCGACGAGCGGGGGGTGCCGCTGGTGTTCCTGGAGGGGTCGCCGGTGTACTACCGCACGCGCGGCTTCGAGGCGGCGAGCCCGCTGGGCTTCCGCTCGCCGTCCCTGCGCATCCCCGACCCCGCGTTCCAGGTCGCCCGGCTGTCCGCGTACGAGCCGTGGATGACGGGCACCCTGGTCTACTCGGACACCTTCTGGGCGTTCGACTGCGTGGGCCTGCGCGACCCCGAGGCCTGAACGGGCCGTGCCGCCACACCTCTTCAGGGCCCGCCGACCGGCGGGCCCTTTCGCGCGCCCGCGCTCCCCACACCGTCCGAAGGGAAGCCAACAATTACCCAACCGCGCCCGGGCACTTGACGCCCCACTCCCCCCTTCCTAGTGTTTGCTACTGCTCAGTTGAGTTCGCTTGTGATCGAAAATGTGCGTGCATGTAGTGATTCCCCCTGTCAGAGAGGGTCGGCACCACGATGAGATCCCTTCCCCGCGCCCTGCTCGCGGTCCTGCTGCTGTGTCTGTCGCTCACCACCGTCCCGCAGGCGGCCGGAGCGGCACGCGCCGCGCCCGGGGCCACCGCCGCCGGCACCGACATCACCGTCGACGGGGCTTCCCCCGGCCGCGTCTTCGACGGTGTCGGAGCGATCAGCGGAGGCGGCGGCAACACCCGGTTGCTCCTCGACTATCCGGAGCCGCAGCGCGGCCAGATCCTCGACTACCTCTTCAAGCCCGGCTACGGCGCCGCCCTGCACATCCTGAAAGTCGAGATCGGCGGCGACACCAACTCCACGGACGGCGCCGAGTCCTCCATCGAGCACACCCGGGGCAACGTCAACTGCTCCAACGGGTACGAGTGGTGGCTGATGGAACAGGCCAGGGCCCGCAACCCCGGCATCAAACTCGCGGCCCTCTCCTGGGGAGCACCCGGCTGGGTGGGCAACGGCACCTTCTGGTCCCAGGACATGATCGACTACCTGATGGCCTGGCTCGGCTGCGCCAAGCAGCACCACCTCACCATCGACTACCTCGGCGGCTGGAACGAGCGCGGCTTCAACGCCGCCTGGTACAAGAACCTGCACGCCACCCTCGCCGCCCAGGGGTACGCCACCAAGGTCGTCGGCGCCGACGACGGCTGGCAGATCGCCACCGCCATGCGCGGCGACAGCGCCCTCAACGACGCCGTCGACATCGTGGGCGCCCACTACCCGTGCGGCTACATGTCCGCCATGACCAGCTGCTCGACCACCCCGGACGCGCTGGCCACCGGCAAACAGCTCTGGGCGAGCGAGAACGGCTCCGAGGACGCGGCCACCGGTGCCGCCCCGATGGCCCGCGCCATCAACCGCGGCTATCTGGACGCCCGGATGACCGCCTTCATCAACTGGCCGGTGGTGGCCGCGCTCTACCCCAACCTCTCGTTCAACAGCATGGGCCTGGTGACGGCCAACCAGCCCTGGTCGGGGGCGTACAGCGTGGACCGCAGCGCCTGGGCGACCGCGCAGACCACCCAGTTCACCGCGCCGGGCTGGCAGTACCTCGACACCGCCTCCGGCTACCTCGGCGGCAACCGCTCCAACGGCAGCTACGTCAGCTACGCCGCGCCGGGCCGATCCGCCTGGTCCACGGTGTTCGAGACGATGGACGCGACCGCCGAGCAGACCGTCACCCTGAAGGTGTCCGGCGGGCTGCCCGGCGGCGCCCTGCACGTGTGGTCCACCGACTTCTCCACCAACGCCGCCACCGCCCACCTGGTGCCCGGGCCCGACCTCACCCCCGCCTCGGGCACGTACCGGCTCACGCTGCGGCCCGGCCACCTCTACACCGTCACCACCACGACCGGACAGGGCGCGGGCACGGCGGCCCCGCCGCAGCGCGCCCCGCTCACCCTGCCGTACGCGGACACGCTGGCCGGGACCGCCACCGGGCAGGAGGCGCGGTACCTCGCCGCGATGAACGGCGCCTTCGAGACCGCGCCCTGTGCGGGCGGGCGCACCGGCCGCTGCCTGCGCCAGCAGGCCCCGACGACCCCCATCCGCTGGACGAACGAGTCCAGGCCGCAGCCCTACGCGGTGCTGGGCGACGTGAACTGGACGGACTACACCGTCCGTACGGACGCGCTCCTGGAACAGCCGGGGGCCGTCGAACTGCTCGGCCGGGTCGGCACCCAGGGCCGCAACAACAACGGCCTCGACGCCTACCACCTGCGCGTCGCGGACACCGGTGCCTGGTCGCTGCTGCGCACCGACACCGCCTGGTCCGCCACCACCCTGGCAAGCGGCACGGTCACGGCTCCCGGCCTGAAGACCTGGCACACCCTGGCGCTCACCTTCCAGGGCGCCACCGTCACCGCCAAGCTCGACGCGGCCACCCTCGTCACCGTCACCGACGCCGAGTACGGCGCGGGCCAGGTCGGCCTCGGCACCGCGGGCTACTACGGCGCCCAATTCGCCAACCTGAGCATCACCCCCGGCACGACGGCGCCGCTCGACGGCACGTACCAACTCGTCAACGCCAACAGCGGCCAGCTCCTGGACGCCTCCGGGCAGGGCACGGCCGACGGCACCCCGGTCATCCAGTGGTCGCAGAACGGAGGCACGAACCAGCGGTGGCGGCTCGCCTCGACGGGCGACGGCTACTACACCGTCACCGGCGTGGCCAGCGGCAAACGCCTCGACGTGCCCGACCGCAGCGTGGTGCCGGGGGCCCAGCTCGACCTGTGGACCGCCAACGGCGGTACCAACCAGCAGTGGCGCATCACCCCCGGCAAACGCGGCTGCCACACCCTGGAGTCCCGCCTCGACGGCCATCTCGCGGACGTCAGCGGCGGCTCGCTCGTGCTGGGCGCCCAGGTGATCCAATGGCCCGCGAACGGGGCCGCCAACCAGTGCTGGAGGCTGGTCGCGGTGGGCTGACCGGCGGGCCCGGCGGCGGGCCGATTCGGGAAACGCTTGACCTCGACTTAACTAGAGGTCGTACGTTCCTCGTATGAGTATGGAAACCACCGCGTGGACACAGCTCCACAACGTCATCACCGCGCAGCAGGAACGACGTCCGTTCAACCGCGCCACCCTGCGACGCATCGCTGTGTTCGCGCGGCCCCACCGCCGCCGCATCGCCCTGTTCCTCGTGCTGAGCATCGCCACGGCGCTCCTGGCGGTGGCCACCCCGCTCCTCGCCGGGCGCGTCGTCAACGCGATCGTCGGCGGCGAGGAGACGGGGA
This sequence comes from Streptomyces sp. NPDC043908, assembly GCF_056435525.1. Taxonomy (NCBI): domain Bacteria; kingdom Bacillati; phylum Actinomycetota; class Actinomycetes; order Kitasatosporales; family Streptomycetaceae; genus Streptomyces; species Streptomyces sp. NPDC043908. The sequence goes on from NZ_JBWKEI010000003.1 coordinate 147,386, forward strand.
CCGTCACCCGGCTGGCCCTGCTGATCGCCGTGATCGCGCTCGCCGAGGCGGCGCTCGGCCTGGTCGGACGGTGGCTGTCCGCGACGCTCGGCGAGGGCCTCATCCTCGACCTGCGTACGGCCGTCTTCGACCACGTCCAGCGCATGCCGGTCGCCTTCTTCACCCGCACCCGCACCGGCGCCCTGGTCAGCCGCCTCAACAACGACGTCATCGGCGCCCAGCGCGCCTTCAGCAACACCCTCTCCGGTGTGGTCAGCAACCTGGTGACGCTGCTGCTCACCCTCGCCGTGATGCTCGGCATCTCCTGGCAGATCACCCTGCTCGCGCTGGTCCTGCTGCCCGTCTTCGTGCTGCCCGCGCGCCGTATGGGAACCCGGATGGCCCGGCTCCAGCGCGAGGCCGCCGAGCACAACGCCGCCATGGGCACCCGGATGACCGAGCGGTTCTCGGCGCCCGGCGCGACCCTGGTCAAACTGTTCGGGCGGCCCGGCGACGAGTCCGCCGAGTTCGCCGCCCGCGCCGGGCGGGTCCGCGACATCGGCGTCCGTACGGCGATGGCGCAGTCCGCCTTCATCACCGCCCTCACCCTCGTCTCCGCCCTCGCGCTCGCCCTGGTCTACGGGCTCGGCGGCTACTACGCCCTGCACGGCAGGCTCGAAGCGGGCGCGGTCGTCTCCCTCGCCCTGCTCCTCACCCGCCTCTACGCGCCGCTCACCGCGCTCGCCGGGGCGCGGGTGGAGGTCATGAGCGCGCTCGTCAGCTTCGAGCGGGTCTTCGAGGTGCTGGACCTCAAGCCCCTCATCGCCGAGAAGCCGCAGCCCCGGACGGTGCCCGACGGGCCGGTCTCCGTCGAGTTCGACGACGTGCGGTTCGGCTACCCCTCCGCCGACAAGGTCTCGCTCGCCTCCCTCGAAGAGGTCGCCAGCCTCGACACCCGAGGGGGCGCCGAGGTGCTGCACGGCATCTCCTTCCGCGCCGAACCCGGCCAGATGGTCGCCCTGGTGGGTTCCTCCGGCGCCGGCAAGTCGACGGTCGCCCAACTGCTGCCGCGGCTGTACGACGCGGACTCCGGCGCGGTACGCCTCGGCGGCGTCGACGTACGGGACCTGAGCGCCGACTCGATCCGCGACACCATCGGCATGGTCACCCAGGACGGCCACCTCTTCCACGAGTCGGTCCGCTCCAACCTGCTGCTCGCCCGCCCGGACGCGGCCGAGGAGGACCTCTGGGACGCCCTGCGCCGGGCCCGCCTCGACGGTCTGGTCGCCTCCCTGCCCGACGGGCTCGACACCGTCGTCGGCGAACGCGGCTACCGGCTCTCCGGCGGCGAGCGCCAGCGGCTGACCATCGCCCGGCTGCTCCTCGCCCGCCAGCGCGTCGTCATCCTCGACGAGGCCACCGCCCACCTCGACAACACCTCCGAGGCGGCCGTGCAGGAGGCCCTCGGCGAGGCGCTGGAGGGCCGCACCGCCGTCGTGATCGCCCACCGCCTGTCCACGATCCGGTCCGCCGACCTCATCCTCGTGGTGGAGAACGGCCGCATCGTGGAACGCGGCACCCACGACGAACTCCTCGCCCGCGACGGCCGCTACCAGGAGCTCTACCGCACCCAGTTCACCCGCCCCGGGGACGCGCCGGCCGGACTCGGCTGACGGGCGGGGGGCCGGTCCCGTACCGCCCGCACGGTGCTGTCCGGCCGTCGTGCCGGACTACTGGTAGGAAACCTTACGATCCGCTACGCTCCCCGGCGGCGGCTTGGCGCGGTGCCCGTCCCCGTGGGCATGACGCGCTCAGCGAGAGCTCTGACCCGGCTGCCGTGGCGCTGCCCCCTGCCCGTGCGGGCGGGGCGCGGGGCCACGCACCGGTGTCCAGCTCTCGCCGTTCACCCAGCCACGGAGTCCAGGTATGCGCCTGAACACCCCCGCCCCACTCCGCCTCCCACGCGGCCGGGCCCTCACCCTCGTCCTCGCCGCCGTGCTCGTCCTCCTCGCCGGACTGCTGCTCGCCTGGCCCGGACGGGCCGGGGCCGCCGCCGACCCCCTCATCTCGCGCGGGAAGCCCGCCACCGCCTCCTCCACCGAAACCTCCTCCCTCGCCGCCAAGAACGCCTTCGACGGCGACACCGCCACCCGCTGGGCCAGCGCCGAGGGCAAGGACCCGCAGTGGATCCGCGTCGACCTCGGCGCCACCGCCGCCATCAGCCGCGTCAAGCTCAGCTGGGAGGCCGCCTACGCCAAGGCCTACCGCGTCGAGGTGTCCGAGGACGGCGCGTCCTGGACCCCGCTCGCCGAGGAGAAGGCGGGCAACGGCGGCACCGACGACTGGACCGGACTGTCCGACAAGGGCAGGTACCTGCGCGTCTACGGCACGGCACGCGCCACCGCGTACGGCTACTCGCTCTACGAGGCCGAGGTGTACGGCACCGTCGACGGCGGCCCGCCGCCCGGCGGCGCCTTCACCGTGGTCGCGGCCGGCGACATAGCCGCCCAGTGCACGGCCTCCGACAGCGGCTGCGCCCATCCCAAGACCGCCGCGCTCGCCCAGCGGATCGACCCGAAGTTCTACCTCACGATGGGCGACAACCAGTACGACGACGCCCGCATGGCCGACTACCGCGCCTACTACGACAAGACGTGGGGAGCCTTCAAGGCCAAGACCCACCCGATCCCCGGCAACCACGAGACCTACGACCCGGCCGGCTCCCTCGCCGGCTACAAGGCGTACTTCGGCACCATCGCCTACCCGCAGGGCAAGAGCTACTACAGCTTCGACGAGGGCAACTGGCACTTCATCGCCCTCGACTCCAACTCCTTCGACCAGTCCGCCCAGATCAACTGGCTCAAGGCCGACCTCGCCGCCACGAGCAAGCAGTGCGTCGCGGCCTACTGGCACCACCCGCTGTACTCCTCCGGCGGCCACGGCAACGACCCGGTCTCCAAGCCCGTCTGGAAGCTCCTCTACGGCGCCAGGGCCGACCTCGTCCTCAACGGACACGACCACCACTACGAGCGGTTCGCGCCCCAGGACCCCGACGGCAGGGCGACCGCCGACGGCATCGTGGAGATCGTCGGCGGCATGGGCGGCGCCGAGCCCTACCCCATCGAGCAGGTCCAGCCCAACAGCCAGAAGCGGATCAGCGGCCAGTACGGCGTGCTGAAGCTGGAGTTCACCGACTCCGGATACCAATGGACCTACGTCGGCACCGACGGGCAGGTCAAGGACACCAGCCCCAAGTACGGCTGCCACTGATGTACCTGGCCACCACCGGCCGCCCGGACGCGCCGCCCCGCACCTCGGGTGCGGGACGGCGCGTCCCCGGCACCGTCCTCGCGCTCGGCGCGGTCAGCCTCGTCACCGACGTCTCCTCCGAGATGGTCACGGCGGTGCTGCCGCTCTACCTGGTCCTGGGCCTCGGCCTCTCCCCGCTCCAGTTCGGCTTCCTGGACGGCATGTTCAACGGCGCCACCGCGCTCGTACGGCTCCTCGGCGGGCGGCTCGCCGACCGCGGCGGCCGGCACAAGCGCGTCGCCGGCGCCGGCTACCTGCTCTCCACGCTCTCCCGGCTCGGCCTGCTCCTCGCCGGCGGCGCCACCGCCGGCATCGCCGCGGCCCTCGCCGCCGACCGGCTCGGCAAGGGCATCCGCACCGCCCCGCGCGACGCCCTCATCTCCCTGAGCGGCCCGCCGCAGACGCTGGGCCGCTCCTTCGGCGTCCACCGCGCCATGGACACCACGGGCGCGCTCCTCGGGCCGCTCGCCGCCTTCGCCGTCCTCCAGGCGACCACCGACGCCTACGACGCGGTGTTCGTCGTCAGCTTCTGCACCGGCCTGCTGGGCGTGGTCCTGCTCGCGGTGTACGTCCCGGGCGCCTCCCGCACGGCGCCCGCACCCACGACCCCCCGCCCGCGCACGGCCCTGCGCGACCCGGTCTTCCGTCGCGTGCTGTACGCGACCGCCCTGCTCGGCGCCGCCACCATCGGGGACTCCTTCGTCTACCTGCTGCTCCAGCGCGGCCTCGACCTGCCGACCGCCCTGTTCCCGCTGCTGCCCCTGGGCCCCGCGGCGGGCTATCTGCTGCTCGCCGTCCCGGTGGGCCGGATCGCCGACCGGACCGGGCGGCGGCTGCCGTTCCTGGCCGGGCACGCGGCCCTGCTCGGCGCGTACGCCCTGCTGCTCGCCCCGCCGGCCCGGCCCACCGCCGTGGCCGTACTCGCCCTCCTCGGCGTCTTCTACGCGGCCACGGACGGGGTGCTGATGGCGCTCGCGGGACCGCTGCTGTCCGCCCACGGCCGCGCGGGCGGCCTCGCGGTGCTCCAGACCGGCCAGGCGCTGGCCCGGCTCCTCGGCGCGGCCGGTTTCGGGGCCGCCTGGACCCTGTGGGGGCAGCGGCCCGCCCTGTGGCTGGCGGGGGCGGCGCTCGCCGCCGCGCTCCTGGCCGCCTGGCGTGTCCTGCCCGCCGCCGTACCCGCCGAGGAGGCGTCGTGAAGCCCGTCCACCGCCGTCTGCGGCTCGCCCTCGTCGTCGCCGCCGTGCTCCTGCTGGCGGGCGGCTCCCTCGGTTACGTCCTGCACGCCCGGCACCGAGACCAGCCGTCCCGGCAGACCGCGGCCGACAGCTCGTTCGGCCTCGACGTGCCCGGCCTGTACTTCCGTGACTCGGCCACCGGACGGGTCGCGCGCCTGCCGGAAGGAGGAGCGGGGCGGGTGGTCGGCGGCCCGTCCTGCGAACGCTTCCACGCGGCGGGCGAGCGCGCCCTGTGCCTGCGCAAGCTGCCGGGCCTGCCCGCCCGTACCCAGGCACTCGTGCTGGACCGGCGGCTGCGCGAGGTGCGGCGGGTGACCGTGCCCGGCATCCCCAACCGGGCCCGCGTCTCCGCGTCGGGGCAGTTGCTGTCCTGGACCGCGTTCGCCGTCGGCGACTCGTACGCCGCCTCCGGGTTCTCCACCCGGACCTCGATCCTGGACCTGCGCACCGGCTACCTCATCAAGTCGATCGAGGACATCCCGCTGACCGTCGACGGCGTCCGCTACCACGCACCGGACGTCAACTACTGGGGCGTCACCTTCGCCCGCGACGACAACCGCTTCTACGCCACCGTCTCCAGCCGGGGCCGCACCCGCCTCGTCGAGGGCGACCTGCGGAACTGGTCGGCGAAGGCGTTGCGCGAGAACGTCGAATGCCCCTCCCTGTCGCCGGACGGGACCCGCCTCGCCTTCAAGAAGAAGGTCTCCGGCGACCCCCGGGCGCCCTGGCGGCTGTACGTCCTCGACCTCGCGAACATGCGCGAGCATCCCCTGGCCGAGCGGCACAGCGTCGACGACCAGGCCGCGTGGCTGGACGACGCGACCGTGGGCTACGCGCTGCCGGGCGGCGGCGGGCGCGCCAGTGACATCTGGTCGGTCCCGGCGGACGGCACGGGCGAGGCCCGTCGGGTGGCGGCCGGCGGCTCCTCCCCGGTGGCCGTCCGGTGACGTCACGGCCGGTCGGGCGTGTACGGGCTGCCGTCGGCGGAGGTGACGGCGATGGTGGTGGTGCGGCCGGTCGGGTCGATGCGGATGATCGGGATGGCCTTGTCCCGGGGCCCGCCGTCGCCGTCGACGGCGACCCAGCCGCTCGCGCCCGCCACCGGCGGTCCGCCGCGCAGCGCGGCGAGCGTCCGGTGGACGTCGGTGGCCGTCGGGTCGGAGACCGCCGGGGTGGTGCGCAGCGCCCGGGTGGCGAGCAGCACCGTGTCGTACATCATGATCGCCCGCCCGTCGTCGAGACGGGAGCCGGGGAACGCGGCGGCGAACGTGCCGTCGCGGAACGGGGCCACGGCCCGCGGGGCGAACGCGTGGGGCGCGACGCGCCACGCCCCCGGGTGCGCGAGTCCGGTGTAGACGAGGTCGACGCGGCCCGTGCGCAGCGCCGCGGCCAGTTCCCGGGGGCCGAAGCCGTCCGTGCGGACCACCTGCGTGGTGTCGTCGCCGGAGAGGACCGTCAACGCGCGGTCCCGGCACGGCCGTTCGGCGAGCGCGGTGAGGAACGCGGGCAGCGAGGTGCCGCGGCCCGCGAAGTAGACGACGTCCGGCCGGGCGGCGCACAGCTCGCCGCTCTGGCCGCGGAAGATGCCGGTGGGGTCGGGCGCGGCCGAGTCGAACAGCAGGGCGCCCGCCAGCCGTTCGGCGGGCATCCGGGCGCGGAACTGCGTGGCGAGCGTGCTGGTGTACTGGTCGCCCGCGGCGACGTCCTCGACGAGCAGGAACCGGTTGTCGGCGCGGCCCCTCGCCGACAGGAAGCGTACGGCCGCCGCGGCCTGGTCGGCGTTGGCGGGCGCGACCCGGAGGAGACCGGGCGTGCCGGCCCAGGAGTCGGCGGTGAGCACCGAGCCGAACGCGGGCAGCCCCGCGGCGGTCAGCTCCCCGACCATGTCCTGGCTGGAGGCGGTGCTGCCGCCCAGTCCCACGGCGGCCACGATGTGCTCGGCGCGCCGGCGGTGGAGCACCTGTCCGACCGCGTAGGCGCGCTGCTCGGCGCTGCCGCCGGTCTGGGCGACCAGCACCCGGATCCTCGGCCCCGTGCCGGGCTCCCGGTTGGCCTCGCGCTGGGCGAGATAGGCGCCCTCCAGATCGTGCCGGACGCTCGCCATCATGCTGGTGCCGTCGTATTCGGCGGTGATGGGCGTGAGGTAGACGACGGAGGCGTAGGGCCGGGCGTGCGGCCCGGTGGAGGCCCCGACGACCTCACGGTTCTCGGCGTGGATCAGCTTCAGGACCGGGTCCAGATCGCTCTCGGAGGCCTGCGGGGGACCCGGCCGGGCGAGGGCCCCGGCGAGCAGGCCGACGCAGGTGCGTTTGGCGCCCTCGCCGACGGCGCGCTGGCCGGTGGCGCAGCCGGAAGCGCCCGGCAGCACGGCGGACGACGGCGCGTCGGCCCCGGCCAGCAGGACGGCGAGCACGGCGAGGACGGCCGGCGCCGTGCGGCGCCACCGCCCGCGCACCGGGAGCGTCCCGCCCTCCCCGCATCCGCCCGCCCCGGCCCGGGCGGCCAGGCACAGCACCTCGTCCAGACGGGGCCGCCGACCGGGCTCCTTGTCCAGGCAACGGGTGACGAGCGCGCCCAACGGCCGGGGCAGTCCGGTCAGATCCGGCTCCTTGTGCACCACGGCGAAGGCGGCGGCGATCGGCTCCGCGCCCGCCGCATCGGCGTCCTCGAACGGGCTGCGCCCGAGGGCCGCGTACGCCAGCACGGACCCCAGCGCGAACACGTCGGTGGCGCAGGAGACGCGGTGCGGCCCGCACAGCTGCTCGGGCGCCATGAACGCGGGAGTGCCGACCATCGCGCCGGTGTGGGTCAGCGCCCGGCTCTCCGACACCGCCTTGGCGATGCCGAAGTCGATCACCCGGGCGCCGTCCTCGGCGAGCAGCACGTTGCCGGGCTTCAGGTCCCGGTGCACGATCCCCTGGCGATGGATGTCGCGCAGCGCCTCGGCCAGTTGACCCGCCAGCCGGGCGATGTCCGCCACCGGCAGCGGACCGCCCGAACCGACGCGCGCGGCCAGCGACTCGGCCGGTACGTACTGGGTGGCCAGCCAGGGCGGGTCGCCGTCCGGGGCCGCGTCCACCACCGAGGCGGTGAACGCGCCGCTGACCTTGCGGGCCGCCGCGACCTCGCGCCGGAAGCGGGCCCGGAAGTGCGGGTCGTCGGCGTACTCGGGCCGGATGACCTTCAGCGCGACCTGGCGCCCGGTCGGGCTGCACGCGAGGTACACCACGCCCATCCCGCCGGCTCCGAGCCGCCGTTCCAGGGTGAACTCCCCGATCCGCCGCACCAGGACAACATAGCGAAGCGGGGAGGGCGCGTGTGCTCAGCCGTGGGAGACCGTGAGCTTGTAGAAGCCGACCCGGGCGCCCCTGGTGGTGCTGTCGGAGGACGACTGGTTGTACGAACCGGCCTTGAAGTACTGCTTGTAGCTGTTGAACGAGGACGGGATGGCGTAGTGCGTCGTCGTGCCGTTGACGGTGAGGTCGATCGTGTGGCCGCCCGACACACCGATCGTGTAGCTCCACGTCTTGCCGACCGCGACGTGCCCCACGCTGTGGAGGGTCTGGCCGCCCGACGGGGAGTTCTCCGTGCCGAGGACGATGTCGCCGCCGGCGCGGTAGTACAGCTCCAGCAGCGGTTTGGTGGAGGAGCCGCCGGTGCCGAGGTGGATCTGGCCCACGCAGACGTTCGACGTCACGGACACCACGCGCAGGGTCGCGCTGAGCCGGTGGGTGCCGCTCAGGGGCCAGTTGGCGGAACTGCCGTCGCGGTTCATCTCGCGCAGCTCGGAGCGGGCGTAGTGCGAGTTGGGGGTGGTGACGCCCTTCTCGGGCGCCCAGAACGTCATCGCGCCGTCGCGCGTGTCCGTGTAGAAGTACGCGTCCTGGAAGCCGTTCGCCCCCTGGAGGCGGGACGACGGGATCGTGGTCGGCGAGCCGGGGGAGCCCACCGGCTCCTGGAGCTGCCACACGGAGAGGTCGAAGTTGCCGCCGGGCGCGACCGACGGGTCGGCGAGGGCGCCGGTGGTGGTGGCCGAGGCGGCGGGGGAGAGCAGGGCGAGGCCGCCGGCCGCAGTCGCGGCGGTCACGTATATGAGCAGGGAGCGGATGCGCATGGGGGGCGTCCTGTCATGTGGGGGGACAGATGCTCGGTGCGAGGCTCCGGGGAGAGCCGAAGGTTCATATGGATGAACCACGTGTGGTGACGTGAACTCGGAGAACCGTAGAACCCAGGGATGCCCGCGTCAATGGCCGGGAGGCGACGGGGAATTCCCCACCCGCGCCGGAACGCGGGGAAGCCGCCGCCGCCCCGCCGCAAGACGCCGTTCCCGGTCAATTCGCGGCCGGTTGGGTCCTTCGGTGCGTTCCGGCGGCCGGGCGGCCCTACCCTGCGCCTGTTCATGGCCGCCCGCAGGGGCGGCGGGCGGGTCGGCCGAGACGAGGGGGACGGACCGGTGTCCGACGGGGGAGCGGGGACGGGGCGGGCGGTGGCGCCGGACGGGCCGCGGCTCGCACCGGGGAACGAGCCGTGGCGGGGCGCGGCGGTGGAGTGCGCGCTCACGGCGGCCATGATGTTCGTCGTGGTGACCGCGGTGCGGTGGCTGCTCGATCCGGGCTCGCCCGTCTTCATCGCGGATCCGCGCCTCGCGCTGGGAGTGGTCGGGGCCCTGGTCGCGGTGCTGCTGGCGGGGCTGATCCTGAGCCCGGCGGGCCGCCGGTCGGGGGCGCACCTCAACCCGGCCGTGAGCCTGACCCTGTGGCTGATGCGCGTCTTCCCCGGACGGGCGGTGTTCCCTTACGCCGTCGGGCAGTTGGCGGGAGGACTGGCCGGGACCGCGCTGGCCCGGCTGGTGTGGGGGCCGGTGCTCCAGTCGGCGGCCCTCAGCGACGGACTGGCCCGCCCGGCCCCCGGCCGGTCCTCCCTGGCGGTCTTCGTCCTGGAGGCGGCGAGCTTCGCGGCGGTGGCCCTGCTGATCGGCTTCTTCGTCGCCCACCCCGGGCTCGCCCGGCCCATGCCGTACGCCGTGGGGCTGGTGGTCGGCCTGATCATCGCGCTGCTCGGCCCGGTGAGCGGCGGTGCGGCCAACCCCGCCCGCCAGCTCGGCCCGGCCGCCGTCTCGGGCACCACCACCGCGCTGTGGGCCTACCTCACCGCACCCCTGCTGGGGGCCGTACTCGGCGCCCTGGCCCATCGCGGGTACGTCGTGGCGCGCCCCAAGCCGGGCGCGTACGGGGGCGGTTGACCGGCCCCGCACGGGACGGAAATCCCCGTGCGCCGACCGGAGGAGTGCGTACCATGCGGACCGTCGTAGGGGCCGAGGCCGACAGCGCCACAGCAGGGCAGAGGAGCGGAGCAAGCGTGCCGGAAACGTTCTTCCAGGGGCAGGTCGTCGACACCGGCCCCGCCTCCGACGTGTTTCTCGTCATCGGCATCCCGGGGTCCGGCAAGAGTTCGGTATCAGGGGCGCTCGCCCGCCGATTCCCGCTCGGCGCGCACATCGAGGGCGACCGCCTCCAGGATCTCGTCGTCGCGGGCGGGCGCCCGCCCTCGCCCCGTCAGGACCTGGAGGCGGACCGCCAACTGCTGCTGAGGGCCCGTAACGCCTCGGTGCTGGCCCGCAGTTTCCATGCCGCCGGTGTGGTTCCGGTGATCGACGACGTGGTGGTCCGACGGGCCCATCTGGACTTCTACCGGGAGCAGTTGAAGGACCTCCCGCTGCGGCTGGTCGTCCTGGCCCCGGCGCCCGAGGTCGTCTCGCGCCGGGCCGCCGAGCGGGACAAGGTGCTGGCGGACGACTGGTCGTTCCTGGACGCGGCGCTGCGCGGTGAACTCGCCGGTCAGGGAACGTGGTTCGACAGCTCCGACCAGACACTGGAGGAGACGGTCGACGCCATCCTGGCCCAGTTCTGAACGGCCACCGGAAGGGACGGAACCTTCGGACCGGCCAGCCCCCACGCCCCACGCGACGCGACGCGAAAGGACGAAAGCGCCATGGCGGACACCGTCACCCGGACCCAGGTCGGCATCGTCGGCGCCGGCCCGGCCGGACTCATGCTCTCGCACCTGCTCGCCCGCTCCGGCATCGACTCGGTGGTGGTCGACCACCGCACCCGCGCCGAGATCGAGGGCACCAGCCGCGCGGGCATCCTGGAGGCCGACAACGTCCGGCTGCTCACCGACTCCGGGGTGTCCGACCGGGTGCGGCGCGAGGGACGCCCGCACGACGGCATCGACCTGCGCTTCGGCGGCGAGAGCCACCGCGTGGACTTCCGCGCCCTGGTCGGGGAGAGCGTATGGCTCTATCCGCAGACCGAGGTGTTCACCGACCTCGCCGACGCCCGCGCCCGCGACGGCGGAGACGTACGCTTCGGCGTCTGTGGCACCCGGGTCGTCGACCTCACCTCCGAGCGCCCCGGCATCCTGTTCACCGACGCCGACGGGGCGGCGCGCGACATACGCTGCGACGTCCTGGTCGGCGCGGACGGCTCGCGCGGGGTGTGCCGCTCCGCGGTGCCCGAGGCGGAGCGCACCCACTACGTCCGGGAGTACCCCTACGCCTGGTTCGGCGTCCTCGTCGAGGCCCCGCCCAGCGCCCCCGAACTCGTCTACACCCACTCCCCACGCGGCTTCGCCCTGATCAGCCAACGTACGGAGTCCGTGCAGCGCATGTACTTCCAGTGCGACCCCGACGAGGACCCGGCCGCCTGGACCGACGACCGGATCTGGGCCGAGCTCCAGGAACGGGTGCGCGGCGCGGACGGCTTCACCCTCAAGGAGGGCCCCGTCACCGACCGCTCGCTCCTGCGCTTCCGCAGCTTCGTGTGCGAGCCCCTGCGCCACGGCAACATGCTCCTGGCCGGCGACGCCGGCCACACCGTCCCGCCCACCGGAGCCAAGGGCCTCAACCTGGCGCTCGCCGACGTCCGGCTGCTCGCCGAAGCCCTGGAGACGGCACTGACCACACGCGACCGCGCGGCCCTCGACACGTACGGGCCGCGCGCCCTGCACCGCGTCTGGCGCGCCCAGCACTTCTCGTACTGGATGACGACGATGCTCCACCGCGCCCCCGGCGCCACCGACTTCGACGTCCGCCGCCAGCTCGGGGAGCTGGCCGCGGTGGCCGACTCCACGGCCGGCTCCACCTACCTCGCGGAGGCGTACACGGGGTGGAGCGAGCGCCGGCCGGGGCCGGGCGGGGCGCGGGCCGCGCGGTGAGGGCGGGCGCCGGGCCGCTCCCAGGTTGACGGAAAGCCTACTGTGGTCCGGGGCGGGCCCTTCCGTACATTCGGGGAACGCTTCTGTCCGAGTACCGCAGCAGGTTCTTCATCCTTCGCACCGGTCGCGGGCCGCGTCCCGGCCGGGCGCGAGGGGGCAAGGGGACCAAGCCGGGATGAGTGACCGCGAGATCGTTCTCATGACCGACCACAGCTCGACGGAGGGCAGCCGCGCCGCCCTGGCCGCCGCCGTGGAGCTCCTGACGGGACGGCCGCCGGTGCCGGTCGACGCACGGCACTTCCTGACCGGCGGGTCCGGCCGGACGCGTGTCGTGGACCGTGCCGTACGTCTGGAAGTGCCGACGGAGGGCCTGGTGGTCACCCCGTCGGTCCTCCTCGTCTACGAGGTCCAGCCGCCCGAACGCCGCCGCTTCGAACCGTTCCAGCGGCTGATGGCCCGTTACGGGACGGTCTCCCTGGGCACGGACGCCGACGCGTGGCGGGCGGCCACCGACAAGGACCTGACGACGGCCCGGTTTGCCCTGCACGGCATTCCGCACATGGAGACCGTGACCCTGGAGCGGCCGAGCGTGGACGTGGCGGCGGCCGCGTTCGAGCGTCTCGGCCGGGACGTCTGGGCCCGGCCCGCACGCGGTACCTGCGGCGACGACGTCCGGCACATCACCACGTTCGCGCAGCTCTTCAAGGCGCTCGCCCACTTCGCCGACACGGAGCAGACGTGGCTGATCTCCCGGGACGCCCGGAACTTCAACGCCGCCGGGCAGCGCCACCAGTTCCGCGTGTCCGTGCTCGACGGGCGCGCGGTGCAGGCGTGCGAACACGTCCAGGCCCACCCGGACGAGCCCTGCAACGAGGCCCAGGGCGCCGCCTGCACCCCGATGCCGGTGGACGACCTGCCGGTGGACCTCTGCGAGCTGGCGGTCGCCGCCACCAAGGCCGTGGGGCTGCGCTTCGGCGGCGTCGACCTCGCCGTCGAGGACGGCGGCGCGGTGTTCGAGGTCAACGTGCATCCGATGCTGGGCGCGGCCCATCCGGCGGAGTCGGTGGCGGTCCCGTATGTGGAGGCGCATCTGGCCATGCTGTGACGGATGGCCGGACCGTCCCGCCGGGGAGCACGCCGGCCGCCACAAGGCGGTGCGGGCCGGGCCCCGCGCGGCGCGGGGCCCGGCCTAAGCGCCGGCGGCCAGGTAGTGGTTGTGCACCCGCGCGACCTTCGGCTCCGGGCCCTGGGGCAGGCCGGTCTCGGCCGCGAGCGGGGTCACGACCGACATGAACGTCTGCATGGCCTGCTCGGACTCCCACAGGTCGGTGATCTGCACACCCCCGCCCGTCTCGACGCAGATGTGGGCCAGACAGCCCTCGAAGGGGTTGCCGGGCAGAGCCCGGAGCTTGGCGTGGAGGGCGTCGTACTGGTCCGTCGTCACACCCGGCAGTTCGACCTGCATCAGAATCGCCATGGGGTTCTCCTCCGCGAAACGGGGTTCCCGTCCTCCCCGCCGCCCTGGTGACGGCCCGTACCCACGGACAGCAGAGCACGCCAGGACCCGCCGGGCATCCCCTTCGGCGCCGGACGAGTGGCCTGTCCTGCGGCGATAGCGGTGCGTGAGCGTTCCGGATGCGCGGGGTGCGCAGCGCTGCTTCTCTGGTGGCGTCCGCTCCCCCCCCAGAACTCAGGAGTGATCATGAGCATTGCAGACGAGACCGGTGGCCGTGCCCGGCAGATGCGCCAGAAGGCGGAGCAGCTGGAGCAGGCCGCCGAGCGCGCGAGCGACCCGGCCGAGCGTGACCGGCTGAAGCAGAAGGCGCGCCGGCTGCAGGAGGAGAGCAGGCAGACCGACCAGATGGGCAGTGGCGGCATCGACCCCATGTGACACCCCCGCAGGGGAGCCCCTCGCACGCGTGCGACGCGCGAACTCCCCGCGTGAGTGACCGGGCCGGCCGGTGACACCCCCGCGACGACGCGGGAGCACGGTGTCACCGGTCGGCCTCCGCCGTCACGGGGAGAGCGAGCGTCGCCCGGGCCCCCCGGTGGCCCCAGCGCGACTCGGCCGCCCGGCCGGGGCCCCGGAAGGCTCTTCCGGGGCCCCTTCGCGGCCGCGCGGCCGGCCGTCCGCTAGGGAGTGTTCGCCCCGTCGGTGACGAAGGTCCGGCGGGCCGCCCGGCGCCAGCGGTTGGCGGGCAGGGAGGGGCGCAGCACGGCGAGGGCGCCGCAGTACTTGGTGAAGACGGCGGGCCGCACCCGGTGGGCGTGGAGCAGGCGGTCCGCCTCGGTGAGGTGGTCGGCCGACTTCGTCTCGACCAGGACGAGGCCGCCGTCGCACCGCACCCGGCTCCCGGTGCGCAGGTCGACGCAGACCAGCCCGGCGTCGCAGGTGATGCGCTGCCCGTCGGCCACGAACGTCGAACGGAGGTAGTCCGTGCTGAGCGAGGACCGCAGCACCGGCGGCGGGGCGATGCCGTACGCGCGGTGCAGGGTGTCCGCGAGGAACGCCCGGGGTGTGTCGTCCAGCGGAGTCTGATCGCCGGTCAGCGGGACGCGGTGCTTGACGGTGTCGCCGCGGCCGCCCTTGAGCTTGATCTCGAACTGCCGCTCCCCGCTGTCCGCGTAGAGGCGCTCGCGGATCTTGAAGCGGCAGCGGCGGCCCTGGCGGTGGTCGTGGAAGGAGCGCAGTTCGGGGGTGTCGAAGTAGACGGAGTGGTAGCGGAAGGCGCGGCGGCCGTCGATGGTCAGGGCCCGGAACGGCTCGCCGCCGGGGGAGGGCCGGGTGAGACGGCCGATCACCCGCAGGAAGGTCGCGGCGGGCACGAGGTAGCTGCGGTCGAAGCGGGCGAGCAGGGCGGACCGCTCGTTGAGTTCGGCGAGCGAGACGGGCTCGGCCCGGTGGGCGGCTTCGTCGATGGCCCGGACGGCCGCCGTCGGGGCCGGCAGGAAGGTGTCGGTGCTCATACGGCGTCCACGAGGGTCTCGGGGCGGTGCGCGGTCCCGGCGCCCCGGCGGGCGGCGCCGACGCCCGGTTCGCGGTAGCGGACGTCGACGACCATCAGGTCGCGTACGAAGTCGATCTCCATGACCGTCCAGTGCAGCGGCTCGCCCAACCGGCGCGCGAGGTCCGCGCGGAGCGCGGCGGGGTCGCCGTGCACCGCGTCGAGGGTGACCACCGAGCGGCGTACCCCCGACAGCAGCCGGGGATGGTCCGCGGTGTAGACGACCAGCAGGAGGACGGCGCTCAGCGTGGCCGCGAGCCAGAACCCCAGGTGCGGCAGCCCGCACAGGAGCCCCAGGACGAGCGTGGTGAAGTAGTACGCCACCTCCTCGTGCTGGACGGCGTCGGAGCGCAGCCTGATGATCGACAGGACGCCGAAGAGACCGAACCCGAGCGCCATGCCGCCGCTGCCGCCGACTTCGGCGAGGGCCGCGACGATGGTGAACAGGGCCACGTTCAGGGCGAGATACGCGGGTACGAGGTCGCGCCGCCGGTGTCTCGGGTAGTAGATCGCGAAGGTCAGCAGGCATATCGCCGTGAGGTCGAGACCGAGGTGGGCGGTGAGGTGACGCAACGAGTCCAAGGCTCCGCTCCCTGTGCGTACGGGGTGGGACCCCCAGACTCTAGGAGTACGCAGGGTGACCGGTTGGCAACTTCCCGAGGAACAACACGGATCGCTGACGGGGGCGGAGGGTATTTGTCCGATACCGCACGGCTGGTGTCGTGTTCCGCGCTCTTGCCGGACCGCTCCTGCCGGCGGTCGAGGAGGCCGGGCGCCTCGGCTACCGGCCGCGTACCATCGCCACGAGCCCCTCCACCACCCGCACCAGCTCCGCGGGGCTGCCCGCCGTCCTGAGGTCCGTCCGGTACGTGCCGTTGACGAGGAAGGCGGGGACGGTCTGGACACCCGCCCTGCGCGCCTGCGCCTTGACGGCGGCCAACTGGCCCTTCAGGCCGAAGGAGTCGAGGACCGCGAGGTAGCGGGCGCGGTCGACGCCGAGCCCGGCGACGAAGTCCGCCTGCTCCTCGGGCTCGGCCAGCCGCCTCCCCTCGCGCTGGACGGCCTCGTGGACGGCCCGCATCGTCTCCGTGTCGGCGTGCCCCAGGGCCTCCAGCGCGAAGTGCAGCCGCGCGTGCGCGTCCCACGGGCCGCCGAAGGGCGCCGGCACACGGACGAACGTCACCCCGCTCTGCCGTCCCGCCCAGCGGCGCACGGACGGCTCGATGGCGTACGAGTGCGGGTCCCCGTACCAGAAGAACTCCCACACCTCGACCGTGCCGGCCGTGGTCCTCGGGGCGGGCGGGGACAGCTCCACATACCGTCCGCCCGTCGGAATCTCGTCTGCCATGTGCTGCTCTTCCTCACCTGTGTACCGGCGCCGCCCCGGTCGGCCGCGGCCGGGCCGTGGCGCCGGTTTTCCGCGCCGGGCGCGGTCCGCTTGCGCTGGAGTGCGCTCCAACCCCTAGTTTCGTGCATATGAACAGCGCACAGAACTCCGAAGCCGTGTCCCCCGTCCCTTCCACCGCCGCCGCAGGGCCCGCCGACGAGCGCTTCGAGCGCGGCCTGGCGCTGCTGCGGAAGGTCGGCGGCCAGGAGCGGCCCGCCGTGCTCGACAGCCTCGCGGACATCGCCCCCGACCTCGGTCGGATGACCGTCTCCTTCGGCTACGGGGAGCTCCTGGCGAACGACCGGCTCACCCTGGAGCAGCGCGAGCTCGCCACCGTCGCCGCACTGGCCGCGATGGGCACGGCCGCTCCCCAGCTGCGCTTCCACATCGACGGCGCGCTGAACGTGGGCGTCACCCCGGCCGAGGTGCTGGAGGTGCTCATCCACACCGCCGTGTACGCGGGGGTGCCCGCGGCGCTCAACGGCATCGCGGTGGCCCGCGAGGCGTTCCGCGACCGGCCAGGACTCGCCCACGAACCGGTCGCCGCCGGCGAGCGCGGGCAGCGCTACGAGCGGGGCCTCGCCAAGCTCGCGGAGGTCGACGGCCACGCGGGGGAGGCCGTCGTCGCCTCGCTCCAGGACATCGCCCCCGACCTCGGGCGGTACATCATCGAGTTCGCGTTCGGCGACGTCTACTCCCGCCCCGGCCTCGACCTGAAGTCCCGTGAGCTGGCCACCGTCGCGATGTGCACCGCCCTCGGCACGGTCGCCCCGCAGCTGCGCGTGCACGTCCACGGCTTCCTCAACGTCGGCGGCACCCGCGAGGAGGTCGTCGAGGTCATCACGCAGATGGCCGGGTACGCCGGGTTCCCGGCGGCGCTCAACGGGATCGCCGCCGCCCGCGAGGTGTTCGCGGAGCGGGACCGCTGACCCCGCCCCACGGGCCTACCCGCCCGTGAGGCAGGGGTCAGCGGTTTCCGCCGCGGGGAGATCCCGGCGGGGCCGTCAGCCTTCGGTGTCCGCGAAGGCCACGCGCATACTGCGCTTCAGCGCCTTCCCCGTGACGCCCACGTGTTCCTCGGCGCCCTTGACGAGGACCTTCGCCACCAGCGGCCAGCCGCGCTCCGCGAGCAGGGCGTTGACCCGTGACCGCAGGTCCGCCAGCTCCTCCTCCGAGGACGGCACGTCGATGCTGAGCACGGGCACCTGGCGGTCGTCGCCCTCACCGCTGTCGACACCCACGACCGAGCAGTCGACGAGGTTGGGGAAGTGGCGCAGTATCAGCTCCTCGGTCTGGGCGCTGTAGAGGACGCCGTGCGCGGTGCTGATCCGGTCGGTGGTCCGGTCGACGTGGTAGTAGAGGCCGTCCTCGCCGCGGTAGGCGAGATCGCCGGTGAGCCAGTAGCCCTGGATCCGGTTCTTCTCGCTGAGCAGGCTGTTGTTCCAGTAACCCCCCGTGATCGTGGGCGACTTGAGGGCGAGGCGGCCCACCGTCCCGTCCGCCACGGGCTCGTCGTCCGCGTCGAAGATCTCGACCTCCACCCAGGCGAAGGGGCGGCCGATGCACCGCTGGTAGCGGTCGCTGGTCGGCGTGTGCACCGTACGGAACATGGCGAAGCCGAACTCGGACGAGCCGAAGTTGTCGATGAACAGCGAACCGGGCCGCGGGTTCCCGTCCCGGTCGACGTGGTTGCCGCGCGCCACCAGCTTGCGTATGTGCCGTTCGTGGTTGGCGTCGCCGGTGGACATCCACCGGGCGACCGAGGACAGGTCGTAGGCGTCGAGATCGACGCGGCACAGGTCGACGAAGGTCTTCGGGAAGCCCGCCACCAGGTGCGGGCGGAACTCCTGGATGGCGAGGGCGATCTCCTCGGGACCGCGGCGGGTCGCGAGCAGCGTGGTGGCACGCCGGGCGACCGCCGACATCAGCACCGAGATCGCGGACGCGTGGCTCTGCGGCAGGGCCGAGAGGATACGGGTGCCGAGATCGGCCCGGATCTGCTGCCGGACGCCGAAGAAGAACCCCTTGTGGTTGAACTGCACGGCCTTGGGGATGCCGGTGGTCCCCGAGGTGTGGGCGATGAGCACCGGGTCGTCGTCCTCGTGGGTGAAGAGCTTGTAGGCCCCCTGACCGTACGGCTCCTGGGTGTAGTACGTGATCGGTAACCGGTCCTCGGCGAGCCGCTCGGGGTCGGTGACCACGGCCGCCGCCCCGACGTGCTCGACGAACCGCGCCGCGGTCCCGGAGGGGAGCGAACTGTTCACGAACACCGGAATGGCACCGATCTTCGTCAGCGCGATGTAGTGCACGAGATAGCGCACGCTCTCGGCCACATGGACCGCCACCGGGTCCTTGGGGCGGATGCCGTCGGCGTAGTACCCGGCGGCCACCCGGTCGGTGAGCTCGTCGAGCGCCGCCAGGGTGAGCCGGTCGTGGCGGGCCCCGGTGGGAGCGCGATAGGGCCGGTCGAGTTCGATCACGGTCTCGGCCGTCTCGCTCGCGGCCGCCGCCAGCCGGAAGAAGTTGCCCGCGCCGAGGCCGTCGGTCTCGATCAGGCCGATGAGGTCGGCGGCGGAGTCCCTGCGGTCGGTCGTCATGTGTATCGCTCCATCGCTGTACGGATGTCCTGGGGGATGGGGATCGGGCCGTGCCCTTCGAGCGACGTGGTCACCAGCACCGCGCGGATACGGGCGCGCACGTCCTGGCCCGGCGACCCGGTACAGGCGTAGCGCAGCTCGAACGAGGACTTGCCGATGCGTTCGACGGTGAGCGTGATGTCCAGCGCGTCGCCGAGCCGGCTCGGCGCGAGGAAGTCGCATTCCAGGCGGACGGTGGGAATGCCGATCCGCCGCTCGGCGAACAGTCCCGCGTAGCCGACCTCCAGCCCCGTCTCGAACCAGTCCTGGAGCACCTCGTTGACGAGCAGCAGATACTGCGGGTAGAAGACGATGCCCGCCGGATCGCAGTGGTGGAAGAAGACGCGCTTGCGCTGGGTGAAGCCGGCCGGGCCGGCTTCAGAGGGAGGCGGTGCCACCGCTCGCTCCTTCCCGCTCGGCCGACGGAGCGGAGCCGCCGTCGGCGCCGCGCAGACGGAAACGCTGGATCTTGCCGGTGCCGGCCCGGGGGAGTTCGGCGCAGAACGTGATGAGGCGCGGATACTTGTAGGGCGCCATCTCGGCCTTGGCGAACCGCTGGAGTTCCAGGACGAGTTCGGGCGAGGGCGTGTGCCCCTCCGCCAGCACGACGTGGGCCCGCACCACCGCCCCGCGCTCGTCGTCCGGCGCGGCGACCGCCGCGCACTCCTTCACCGCCGGATGGGTCAGGAGGGTGGCTTCGACCTCGACGGGCGAGATGTTGTACCCGGCCGACACGATCATGTCGTCGAGGCGGGCGTGGTAGTGCAGATAACCGTCCTTGTCGGCCCAGCAGGCGTCGCCGGTGAGGTTCCAGCCGTTGCGTACGTAGTCCGCCTGCCGCGCGTCGTCCAGGTAGCGGCAGCCCGTCGGCCCCTTGACGGCCAGCGCGCCGACCTCGCCGTACGGCAGGGGGCGCCCGGCGTCGTCGACGACCGCGGCGAGGTAGCCGGGCACCGGGCGTCCGAGCGCGCCGGGCCGGGTGGCGGCCTCGTCCCCGCGCATCGCGATGAAGATGTGCAGCATCTCGGTGGAGCCCAGCCCGTCGATCAGGTCGTGGCCGGTGCGCTGCTTCCACATCTTGCGGGTGACGGGCGGCAGCGGTTCCCCCGCCGAGACGCATTCGCGCAGCGAGGACAGCCGGTACGGGGCGGGGTCCATGCACATCGCCCGGTACGCGGTGGGTCCGCTGAAGCAGACCGTGGCCCGGAACTCGTCGATCGCCCGGGCGAGTTGGCGGGGTGCGGCCCGGTCGAGCAGGACGACGGAGGCGCCGATGTGCAGGGGGAAGAGCAGCAGCCCGCCGAGGCCGTAGGTGAACGCCAGGGAGGGAGTGCCGATGAAGCGGTCGTCGCTGGTGGCCCGCAGCGTGTGCTGGGGGAAGGAGCGGCACACCGCCATCACGTCACGGTGGGAGTGCACGGTCGCCTTCGGCATCCCCGTGGTGCCGGAGGTGAAGGCGATCAGGCAGGGATCGGTGGCGGCGGTGTCCGCGGGGGAGAACCGGCCGGGGTGCCGGGCCATGGCCTCTTCGAGGCCGACGCCCACGCCCGGGTCCGTGTCATCCCGCGTCGCGCCCGGGTAGTACATCGTCCGCAGCGCCCTCCCGCCCGTGCGGGCCGCCTCCAGTTCGGCACTGAGGGCGGACTCGCACAGCGCGTGGCTGATGCGTGCCTTGTCGATGACGTACGCGAGTTCCTTGGCGCGCAGCAGCGGCATCGTGGCCACCACCACCCCGCCGGCCCGCACCACGGCCAGCCAGATCGCCACCATCATCGGGGTGTTGGTGCCCCGCAGCAGCACCCGGTTGCCCGGCACCAGGCCCATGTCCTCGGTGAGGACGTGTGCGATGCGGGAGACGGTGGCGTGGAGTTCCGCGTAGGTCCAGCGCACTCCGTGCGGTGAGAGCACCGCGAGACGGCCCGAGCGGTCGGCAGCGCCGACGGGGCCGTCGAGAAGCTCGGTCGCGCAGTTGAGCCGGTCCGGGAAGCGCAGCGTGGGCAGGTCGAGCAGGGTGTCCGGCTGGAGGGCGGGGGGCGGTAAGTGGTCCTGCACGAAGGTGTCGAGGTGCCCGGTGCCCGTTTCGGGTGGCGCGGGAGGCGCGGAGGAGGACGGGGGCGGTGACGGGGCGGGAAAGGAGGATGGGGTGCTCAACTGCCTGCCCTTCGGGTGGCTTCCGGTCGGCTGACGCCTCATTCAAGGGGCGACGGCGGGGGAATGCGTTGACGATGCGTGCACGGTGGTGGCCTGTTCGTGCGCGGACCGCGCGTACCGTCCCCCGTGGCGTGGACGTGCCGCTACGGGGAAGTGGGGGGCAGGTGGTCGGGAGAGGGGGGCGAGTGCCGTCTCCGCCACGCTAGGGGGCATCCCGGCGGCGCGTAATCCCGCAGTTTAGGGATTGCGCAATGACGCGGAGCGTGAGGCCTTGGGGAGGGCTCGCTGGCTGAAATGCCTGTCCTGAACCGCCAGTTGGGCACCCCGGCCCCTTGGCCGGAACCGTGTGGAGCCCGGCAGGCGCGCCGCCGAGCGGGCTCTCCACTCATCCGCTCGCCGGGCCTCCAGGGCCGCCCACCGCCACGGCGGTGCGAGCACCGACCGGATCTCTGCGCAGGACGGCCGGAAGGCCTCCGGGGCACTCATCCCTGCCCGATCTGCCCGTAATGCGATCTTCGTACGTATGTGCGAGCCTGGTGGGGTTCACCCTCCGCGGTCCTTGAAGGAGGCAACGTCGTGGGTAAGAAGCAGACCCGGCAGAACCGTGGCGCCCGCACCGGCGGACACGAGCGCGCCGCGACGGCGGAGACGAAGGAGTCGACGGGGTCGCCCGCGGCACGGGAGGCGATGCACCCGGTCCCGCAGGAGACCTCCCACAAGCAGTCACGGAAGTTCGGGCACAACTGACCGCCGCCGCCGAAGCGGAAGGGGAGACGACGGCTACCCCGGGCGACGGGAGTTGACGGGGGAGCTAGTCGTGCGGCTGGGACCGGCCGCGGGCTTGACGTCTCCGGAGCCGCGCCGGGCGTTCCGCCCGGCGCGGCTCCGCGCGCGGTGCGGCGGGGCGTCAGCGCGGCCCGAAGAGGAACAGCGCGAGCAGTAGCAGGAGCAGCAGCGACCAGCCGAGCACGCCGACGCTCCGGCGGTGCGGGTTGCGCCCCTGGGGCCATGCGTCGACGTCGTGCGGGTCTCTGTCCATACGGGCCAGTTTACGAGCGGGCGGCCGGGGCGCGGCTATGCCGTGCGCCGCAGGCGCGCCGAGAGGTGGTGCTGGAGCGGTTGGCCGACCGCGGCCAGGTCGTGGACGAAGGTGAGGGTGTCGTCGCCGGTGAGCGTGTAGCGGCGCCGGGTCGCGGTCACCTCCTTGGCGGTCGGGGTGAGGGCCACCTGGTCGGCCGAGAGGTCGACCGTGTTCTCGCCCGCGTGGCCGACCGCGATCTCCGCGATGCCGGTCGGCTGGGTGATCAGCGCCTCCACCCGGCCGTCCGCCTGGAGCCGCCACCAGCCGCTCTCCCGCGCCGAGGGGCGCAGCGGCGCGTCGTCGACACCGAGCAGCCAGGCCCGTGCCTCGTACCGCAGGAAGGGGCGCCCGTCGTGGCTGAAGACGACTTCCTGCGCGTAGGAGAACTCCCCGTCGATCGTCGGATACGCCCCCTGGCCCCGGCCGTGCCAGGTGCCGATGAAGCCCAGCACCGGCCCCAGCAACTCGTGCGGTGCGGGCACGTCGTCGATGCGCCCGCTGTCGGGGTACGGGTTGTCCAGCACAGGGTCGAACACGGGGGCACTCCTGGGGTCGGGGGCGGCGGCCGGGCCGGCACCGGGTGGGTGAAGCCTAGAACGAGTACCCCCGGGCGACGGGCTTACCGCCCCGCTGTCGGCGGGTGGTGGGCCTGCCGTGGTGGTCCCGTCGAGGGCCGCGCGGCCGCCCCCCGTACGGTTCCGGCTCACGCCCGCCCCTCGACGGCTGCGGACCGGCGCCCTCAGGTCGTCGGCGCCCCTACCGGACCGGCCGGGGATCCACCGGCGTCAGCACCCCGAGCCGGTCCTCGACCGCCTGGGCCGCGTCCAGGCACAGGTCCTCGCGGAAGGGACGCCCGATGATCTGCACCCCGCAGGGCAGCCCGTCGGTCAGCCCGGTCGGCACGGCCACGGCCGGTACACCCACGAAACTCGTCGCCGTACACAGGCGCATCGCCGAGGCGACCCGGTCCCGGCCCGCCCTGTCGCGCGACTCGAGACCTGGCTCGACCGGCGGCTCGGTGAACGACGGACCGAGCACGAGCGGGTACGTGTCGAGGAACTCCGCCCAGGAGCGGCGGATGTTCATCCACGTGCCCATGAGCCGCATGACCTCGTCCGCGTTGGTGGCGGGCGGGGTCCGCTCCATCGCCATCTCGATGTAGCGGTGGCCGCCGTCGCCCAGAAGGGTGCGCACCACGGGCCAGTTGGGGGCGAACTCGGTCACGGTGATCCGGTCGTACGCTTCGAGGGTCTCGTCCAGCCGGGGCACGTCCGCCACGTCGCACACGTCGTACCCGGCGTCGCGGAGCGCGTCGGCTGCCCGCTGGAGCGCCGCCGCGACCGCGGGGTGGACGCCGCGGCCGCCGGGGTCCGCGACGACCGCCACCTTCACGGCACCGGGCAGCGGGGCGCCGTACGCGGGCACCGGAACGGCACGCGGGTCCCGGGGATCGGTGCCGGCCAGAACCTCGTAGGCCAGGCGCAGATCGGCCACGCTTCGGGCCAGCGGTCCGTCGGTGACCAGCGTCTGGGAGGCCGGGCCCGGGTCGTCCGGCCCCAGGACGCGGTGGTCGGCGGGGAAGCGCCCGGGGGTCGGCTTGAGCCCCGCCACTCCGCAGAACTGGGCGGGGACACGGATGGATCCGCCGGAGTCGTTGCCCAGCCCGATCGCCGCCATGCCCGTGGCGACGGCCACCGCGTCACCCCCACTGGTGCCGCCGGGCGTCCGCTCGTGGTCCCACGGGTTGAGCGTGTCGCCGAACAGCTCGCTGCGGGTGTGCATCCCGGCCAGGATCAGGGTGGGCATGTTGCTGTGGCCGATGGGGACGGCGCCCGCGGCACGCAGCCGGGCCACCGGGGGTGCGTCGGCCGGGGCGACCAGATCGCGGAAGCGCGGCACGCCGAAAGTGGTCGGCACGCCCTCGATCGGCGTGGACTCCTTCACCGTGAACGGTACGCCCGCGAGCGGTCCGAGGGCCTGTCCCGCGGCCCGCCTGCGGTCGGTCCGCTCCGCGCTTTCGCGGGCGCGGTCGGCCAGAAGCTGGGTGACGGCGTTCACCTGCGGATTGACCGCGGCGATGCGTTCCAGATGGCTCTCGACAAGGTCGACGGCCGACACCTCCCCGCTCCGTACGGCCGCCGCCTGTGCCGTCGCCGGCCTGCGCCACAACGCGTCCCGCATGGTTCGCACTCTCCCGCCCTTGTTCCGATGCGCTTGCATCGGAACCATATCCTGCTTACCGATGCGAGTGCATCGAATAAAGTGGCCGCCTCGGCGCGAGGAACGCGAGGAGCGCGGTGAACACGGCCCATGGAGGCGGACGGGATGCCCAAGCAGGTGGACCACGAGGAACGGCGCCGTCTCATCGCCGACGCCGTGTGCCGGCTCGCCGACGAGCGCGGGCTGGAGGGGGTGACCCTGCGCGATGTCGCCGCCCGCGCGGAGGTGTCGATGGGGGCGGTCCAGCGCTGCTTCCGCACCAAGGAGGAGATGCTGGTCTTCGCCCTGGGCGTGGTCGGTGAGCGGATCACCGCGCGCGTACGGGCCCGTCTCGTGGCGAGTCCGGTCCAGTCGGCCGCGACCGCGCTGGGCCACGCGGTCGGCGAGGTCTCCCTGCTGGCGCCGGAACACCGTGCCGAGGCCCGGGTGTGGCTCGCGTTCGTCGCCCAGGCGGCCGTGAACGAGGCGCTGGCCGGCATACTGAAGGCCAACTACGCGTCCCTGCACGAGGTGTTCGCCCGGCTCATCGAGGAGGCCGACGAGAGCGGCGCACCCGGGAAACCCGTCGACGCCCGGCCCTCAGCCCTCCAGCCCTCCGCCTCCCAGCCCTCCGCCTCCCGGCCCCCCGCCGACCAGCCCCTGGACCCCCAGCACGAGGCCCGCGCGCTGCTGGCGCTCGCCGACGGGCTCACCGCACACGTCCTCGTCGGCCACCTCACCGCGCGCCAGGCCCAGGACGTCCTGCACACCCATGTGTCCCGGCTGTGGGAGCGGCCGGCCCGCCCTCGCTCAGGCTGAACCGGGCGGGGTGGAGCGACGTGTGCACGTCATGTCGAGCGGGCCAGGCCCCAGCGTGCCGCGCACCCGAACATGCAGGGTCGCCCCGGGATCGGGCGTCAGCTCCCAGCGGCTGCACACCGTGGCCAGCGCCAATGTCATCTCGGTGAGCGCGAACTGGTCGCCGATGCACTTGCGGTTGCCCCCGCCGAAGGGCACGTGCGCCCCCCGGGGAAGCGCTTCCTCGTCGGCGGCCCAGCGGTCCGGGTCGAAACGCTCCGGGTCGGGGAACAGGTCGGGCTGGTGGTGCAGGAGGTAGGCGCTGTAGAGGAGCGCGGTGCCCTTGGGCAGGGGGTGACCGGCGAGAGTGGTGTCGGTCGTGGTGACGCGGGTGAAGAACCAGCCCGCCGGATACATCCGCATCACCTCGTGGATGACGCGCTGCGTGTAGGCCAGACCGTCCAGATCGGCGGGTGTGGCCGTGCGCCCCGCCAGGGTGGCGTCCACCTCCGCGTGCACCTGCTCCCGTACCTTCGCGTCCTGGCTGATCAACCACAGGGCGAAGGCGAGGGTGTTGGCCGTGGTCTCGAAACCGGCGCCGATCATCACCATCAGCTGGTCGCGGATGTCCGTGTCGGACATCGGCTCGCCCGTGTCGTCGTCGTGGGCGTTCAGCAGCATCGACACCAGGTCGTGCTCGCCGGGTGCCGCCCGCCGCGCGGCGATGATGTCGTCGATGGCACGGTGCAGCCGCCGACAGGCCTGCCGGTAGCGGCGGTTGCTCCGGGTGGGCAGCCGGTAGAGCGGCCCGAGCGGCAGCATCACCCTCTGGTAGATGCCGTCGATGACGGTGTGCAGGCTCTCCAGCACCTCGGCCACCGCCGAGTCCTCCGCCTCGGCGGCCAGCACGCTGCGGGTGACGATGCGCAGGGTCAGCGTGGTCAGCGCGGCGGTGACGTCCAGCCGTTGACCGGGCCGCCAGGCGGTGGTCATCCGGTCCACCTCCTCGCCCATCACCACCCCGTACCCCTCGATACGGCCGGGCTGGAAGGCGGGCTGCATCTGGCGGCGCTGCCAGCGGTGTTCACGCCAGCCCGCCATCGGCAGACTGCTGCCGAACAGCACCCGCGCCTTGTCGAAGAACGGGCCGCCCTTGTCGAAGGTCCGCGAGTCGGTGAGCATCTGGTGCGCCGCGTCCGGGCGGCAGACGACATAGGCCGGCCACGGCCCCATCCCGATCCGTACGAGGTCCCCGTGGGCCGGCAGCGAGGAGAGGAACTCCAAGGGGCGGGAGTGGAGTTGCCAGGCGTGGCCGAGCAGCGGCAGACCGCCGGGAGCCACACCGGCGCGCGCCGGTGAGGGGGTGGTGGTCACAGCGGGACACCTCCAGGGGAGACATGCCGGGCCCTGTGCGCGGCAGGCCGTCGGCTTCCGACTATCCTCCCCGCGCCCCCGTACGGGAACCCGGCGCGAAGCAGCCCGCGAGGGCGCGGCGGGGACGGTCAGCACCCCCTTGCCCCTGGCCCCGTACGAGGAGGGCGACGCACCTCCTCGACGCGAGCGCGGCGTCCGCCCCGAGGCTGCCGGGGCACGGCATCGGGGAGGGGAGGGCTTCGGGGAGGGGAGGGGTTCAGCGCCCACGTTGCGGCTTGCGGTTGCCGTAACGTCAACTTCTAGTGTCCTCGGTGTGGCCGGAAAGACCGGCCCGGCGATGGGAGGCACGGCCATGACTTGGTCGATCGCGGACGTGGCCCGGATGTCCGGGGTGACGTCCCGGACATTGCGGCACTACGACGAGATCGGCCTGCTGCCGCCCGCGGGGATCGGCGCCAACGGGCACCGCCAGTACGAAGAGGCCGACCTGCTGCGTCTCCAGCAGATCCTGCTCATGCGGGAGCTGGGCCTGGGGCTGCGCGAGATCCAGGCCGTCCTGGACAGCCAGGCCGACCGGGTGGCGGTGCTCCGCGAGCACCACCGGCGCCTGCTCACCGAGCGCGACCGGCTGGAGACACTGGCGCGCACGGTCGGCCGCACCATCGCCGAACTGGAGGAGAACGAGGACACCACCATGGCGAGGATCAACCGCCCGGAGAACCTGTTCGAGGGCTTCGAGCACACCGACACCGAGACCGAGGCGGAGGTGCGGGAGAGGTGGCCGGAGGCCTGGGAGGAGTCCCGGCAGGCCGTCGAGACGATGACGCCCGACGACACCGAGCGCTGGCAGCGCGAGGTGACGGCGCAGATGATCCGCTTCGCGGAGTTCATGGTGGCCGGCACCCCGGTCACCGACCCCGCGGTGCAGGCCGAGACGCACCTCCACTACCAGGGGGTCTGCCGCTTCTGGACGCCGAACGCCGCCGCGTACAAGGGGCTGGGCCAGACCTACGTCGACGACCCGCGGTTCCGGGAGAACTTCGACAGGATCGCCGACGGGCTCGCGGTCTACCAGCGCGACGCGATGGTCGTCTACGCCGACGCCCGGCTCGGCTGACCCGCCGGCGCCGCGGCGTGCCGTCCCCGGTGGGGGGGGGGGGGGGGGGGGGGGGGGGGAACCACCCAAAAAAAACAACCACCCCCGAAGGGAGAGGAAAAAAAGGGGGTGGGGGGGGGGGGGTTTTGGTGTCCGAGGGTCGAAAAAGGGGCCTTTTCTC
>NZ_JBWKEI010000003.1:175041-197305 GCF_056435525.1 Streptomyces sp. NPDC043908
TTTGTCTCTGCTTTTTTTTTTTTTTTTTTTTTTTTTTTGTTTTTTTTTTTTTTTTTTTTTTTGTTTCTCCCCCCCCCCCCCCCCCCCCCCCCCCAAGGCCGCCGCCTACCGCTGCGGCGACAGGCCCCAGATGTGCTTCGGAGTGACGATCTTCGTGATCGCCGAGCCGAGGACCGTGCTCGGCTCCTGGCCCTGGTAGAGGATGTCCGTGTTGAGCAGGGCCACCAGCGTCGCCTTCAGCTCCGGCAGGTAGATGGTCAGGCTCTCGTACCCGGGCAGTGAGCCGTTGTGACCGGTCCAGCCGTTGACGTTGACGATGCCGAGCCCGTAGCCCGCGCCGGGGGTGCCGGTGGGGAGCACCTTGAGACGCTCGGCCTGGGTGGCGGGCGAGAGCAGGGTGCCGGTGGCGAGGTCCCTGGCCCAGTGCTTGAGGTCGTGCAGGTCGGAGATCATCGCCCCGGCCGACCAGGCCCAGCTCGGATTCCAGTGCGTGCTGTCGACGACCTTGCCGGTGAGCGTCTGGTTGGTGTAGCCGTGGGCGTGCGGGCGGGGGAACTCCGCCGCCTTCGGGAAGAGCGTGTCGTCGAGGTGGCTGGGCCGCAGGACCCGGTGCTCGATGACGTCCCGTACGCTCCGGCCGGTCACCTTCTCGATCACCAGGCCGAGCAGGATGTAGTTGCTGTTCGAGTACTGGAACTTGGCGCCCGGCGCGAACACGTTGGGGTGCTTGAAACCGTAGGCCAGCAGCTCCCTCGGGGTGAAGACGCGCTGGGGGTTGCTGAGGAAGTCGTGGACGAAGGAGTCGTCCGCGGAGTACGGGAAGAGACCGCTGCGCATGTCCAGCAGGTCGCGCAGACGGATGCGGTGGCCGTTCGGGACGCCCTTGACGTACTTGGCGATCGGGTCGTCGAGGCGGACACGACCGTCGTCGACGAGTTCGAGGACCGCGGTGGCGGTGAACGTCTTCGTCTCGCTGCCGATGCGGATGCGCATGTCGTCGGTCATGGGCGCGCCGGTGCGCTTGTCGGCGACGCCGAACGCGCGGACGTAGCTGCCCTTCCCCGGCATCCACAGACCGACCTGGACCCCGGGGATGCCCGCCTTCCTCATGACGTCCCGCACCGCCTTGTCGAGCCTGGCCCGCAGCCGCGGGTCCAGTTCGTGACGGGGGTACAGATAGTCGTCTCCGCCCCCCTGGGCGGGGGCGGCGGGCGGAGCCGCCTGGGCCGGGGCGAACGCCGCCGGCAGCAGCCCGCCGAGGGTGAGTGCCGCCGCGGCGAGCCCCAGGGCCGCCTTCGACCGGCGGGACGGGAAGGGTCTTCTCATGGTCGGGCCTCTCTCATCTTCGGTTCGTCTGCTTCGGTTCGTCTGCCGAGCAGATCGTGCGCGACGGGAGGCACGCGTCCGCGCTCGGCGGGCGGGGGATCCGGGTGAATCACCTGCGATCCACCCGATCGGCCCTCATACGTGCCGGTGAGCGGATCGGGACCGGCGGACCGGACCCATCCGTCGTGCCGGTGGTGGCGGCACCCGATACCGGCGAGCACTCATCCGTCTTGATGAGCAGGTCCACCCGGACGGGTCATCCTCACCGGCTTCCACGGCCAACTCGCGGGCAGCGCGGCTACGTTGGCGCTCCCTCTTCGGTCCCCGGAGTCGCCATGGAGGCGCCGTGAAAGTCTTCTGGGTGCTCATCACCCTCCTCCTCACCGCGCTCGCGCTCGGCGGGTTCATCAACGCGGTCAAGGACGTGGACAAGGCCGGCCGCCTCGGTGACCTCGCCCTCAGCGCCGCGCTCGCACTGGCGGCCCGGGGCAGCTGGCGGCGCGTCGGCGCGTGACGGGTTCCGCCCGGGGGAGGGGGGACGGGTACGCGCTCGGCTCCCGGGGGCGTTGTCAGTGGTGGGTGTCACCATCGGGGCATGATGCGATTCGAATGGCGGCCCTTCCTTGAGCGTTGGAGCGCCGAGTGGGCCGATGGCGGGGATACGAGGGACGAGCGGGAGGACGGCGACCGGGAAGCCCGGGCGGCGCGCTGGCTGGGCTTCGCGCCTGCCGGTGAGGAGCGCCTCGTCGCGCTGGAGGAGCGGTTAGGGCGCCCGCTCCCGCCGTCGCTGCGCTCCTTCCTCCAGGTCACCAACGGCTGGCGGCCCGCGGGCACCTCCGTGCGCCGGCTGGCCGGGACCGAGGGGATCGACTGGTGCGCGGACCCGCACGGCGGAGGCGGGGCCCGGTCGGATGCCCGGGGCGACGACGCGGACACGGAGAAGACCGGGGAGGCCGGCCTCGGGGGCCGCTGCATCCGGCTGGCGGCGGAGTCCGGCATGGTGGACGTGCTGCTCGATCCGGACGACGTGGACGAGCGCGGTGAGTGGGCCGTCCATACGTATACGGGCCGGCGCGGAGCGCCTCCCGAGCGGCACGGTTCGTTCAAACACTTCATGGAGGACCTGTACGAGGAGTTCCTCGGCACCGTGGAAGGGGTGAGCCCCGGCTCCGTGTCCGTCAGCCGCTGACCCGGACGCCGGCCACATCGGGGGCGCCGGGGCGGGCCGTGAGCTGTGGCCGGTGTCACTCCTCGCGGCCGCCCCGGTCCCCTCCGGTGCCCCCGGATCCCGCTGGGTAGGGTGGTCGGGACAGCACACCGTGGACCGTAACGAGGAGCAGACGTGAGTGAGCCGGCGTCCATCGCCCTGCAGCAGGAGATCGCCCGGGAGCTCCAGGTCGCCGAGACCTTCGAGGCCGAGCGCGAGATCGAGCGACGGGTGGCCTTCCTCGCCGAGCGGCTGACCTCGACCGGACTGCGCTCCCTCGTGCTCGGCATCAGCGGCGGCGTCGACTCCACCACCACCGGCCGTCTGTGCCAGCTCGCCGTCGAGCGGGCCCGCGCCGCCGGGCACGAGGCGCGCTTCTACGCGATGCGGCTGCCGTACGGCGTCCAGGCCGACGAACACGACGCGCAGCTCGCCCTCTCCTTCATCCAGCCCGACCACGTACTGACCGTGGACATCAAGCCCGCCAGCGACGCCGCGCTGGAGGCCGCGGTCACCGCCGACGTGAGCTTCCGCGACGACCACCACCAGGACTTCGTCCTCGGCAACATCAAGGCGCGCCAGCGCATGATCGCCCAGTACGCGGTGGCCGGCGCGCACGAGGGCCTGGTCGTCGGCACGGACCACGCCGCCGAGGCGGTCTCCGGCTTCTTCACCAAGTACGGCGACGGCGCCGCCGACCTGGTGCCGCTGACCGGTCTGACCAAGCGCCGGGTGCGGGCCGTCGCGGACGCCCTCGGCGCCCCCGCCGAACTGGTGTGGAAGGTCCCGACGGCCGACCTGGAGACCCTCGCCCCGGGCAAGGCGGACGAGGACGCGCTCGGTGTCACGTACGACGACATCGACGACTTCCTGGAGGGCAAGCCGGTGGACCAGCGCGCCTTCGACACGATCGTGCGCCGCTACCGCCTCACGGAGCACAAGCGCCGGCTGCCGGTCGCCCCGTAGCGTTCCCGCCCCTGCGCGTGCGGCCCCGGGAGTGTCTTCGGGCGTTCTTCGGGCCCGCGCGTGAGGGGGTACGGGAGGGGGCTGCCGACCGATCAGCCTGCGCAGGACCGCCCGTTGGGCGTCGATGAGCCGCTCCCCGTTGTCCGTGTTCCCAGTTCCCAGCGCCGGTCGACGAGCGCTCGCAGCGGAGGCGGCACCCCGCCGGCCGCCTCCGGCGTACCCAGTACGCTGACCGGGTGACCAGCCACAAGAGCGTCGACGTGAATGTCGACGCGATGATCGAGGACCTGCGGACACTCGTCGAAGTCGAGTCTCCTTCACGCGAAACCGACGCCCTGACGGCCTCGGCCGCCACCGTCGCGGCCGTCATCGAGAGGCGGCTGGGCGGGAAGGCCGTGCTCGTCGAGAGCGTGGCCGGGCCGCATGTCCACTGGTCCGGCGGGGGCGCTCCCCGCGTCCTGATCCTCGGTCACCACGACACGGTGTTTCCGCTGGGCACGCTGGAACGCCGCCCGTTCCGGGTGGAGGACGGCCGCGCGACCGGGCCCGGTGTCTTCGACATGCTCGGCGGTCTGGTGCAGGCGGTTCACGGTCTGGCGGCGCTCGACGACCTGTCGGGCGTGGAGATCCTGGTGACGGCCGACGAGGAGGTGGGCTCCGGCTCCTCGCGGGCGCTGATCGAGGAGCGGGCCCTGGCGTGCGGCGCCGTACTCGTCTTCGAGGGCGCGGCCGACGGCGGCGGGCTGAAGACCGGCCGCAAGGGCTGCGGCACGTTCCGGGTCTCGATCACGGGCCGGGCCTCGCACGCCGGTCTGGAGCCGGAGGCCGGGGTCAACGCCCTGGTCGAAGCGGCACACCAGGTGCTGGACATCGCCGCGCTCGCCCGCCCGGAGATCGGCACCACGGTCACCCCGACCGTCGCGTCCGCGGGAACCCTGGACAACGTCGTGCCCGCCGGGGCGACCGTCGTCGTCGACGTCCGGGTCGAGTCCGCCGAGGAGAAGGACCGTATCGAAGCGGCTTTCGCGGCGCTGACCCCGCACCTCGACGGGGCGCGGATCGCGGTGGAGGGAGCGGTCGGACGCCCCCCGATGCCCGAGTCGGCGTCCGCCGAACTCTTCGCGCTGGCGCGGGAGTTGTCGCCCGGCGTGGAAGGAGTGGCGGTAGGCGGCGGAAGCGACGGCAACTTCACGGCCGCGCTGGGGGTGCCGACACTCGACGGTCTGGGCGCGGTCGGGGGTGGCGCCCACGCCGACCACGAGTACGTCCTGGTCGACGCGATGGCCGAGCGGGCGCGGCTGGTGGCCGGGTTGGTGACGGCTGTGCGGAAGAGGTAGGGGGACGGGCGGACCGAGGAGGTGGACGGAAACCTCCCATCTGCGCCGGAGACCGGCACCTGGCGTATCGAGCGCGACACCGCGCGGTTCCGGAAGGGGCGTTGGTGGCCCCGCGCGCCGAAGGTGCCGGGTCGGCGAAAGCCCTGGAGGTATGGCGGCAGGTGAGGAAGACTCCCTGGTCATGGAGTTCTTCTGCTACCACCGTGACCGGCCCGGCTCCGTCAAACTGCGCGTCGAACTGCTCGAAGCCCACTGGTCGTACATGGACGGGTTCGAGAAGGAGCTGATCGCCCGGGGGCCGACGTTCGCGGCGGACGGCGAGACGCTCACCGGCAGTGTGCACATCGTCGACCTGCCGGATCCGGCCGCCGCCCGCGCGTTCGCCTTCGACGAGCCCGGCTACCAGGCCGGCGCCTACCGGGACGTGCTGCTGCGCCGGTGGCGCAACCTGCTGGGGCGCACCATGTGGGAGTTCCCGGGCGGCCGGTCCGGTGGTGACCGGTTCCTCGTCCTGGGGCTCGGCGCGGGGGAGCCCGCCGACCTGACCGTCCCGGCCGGCCGGGACGACCTGATCGCGTACGGGCCGCTGCTGTCCGACGACGGCGTGACGTGGGTGGGCACGGCGGCGCTGGTACGGGCCCCGGACGCGGCCGCCGCCCGGGCCGTGCTGACCTCCGACCGGTACGACGCCATCGAGGTCCACGACTGGGAGTTCGGGGGGCGGCGGTAGCGGGGGCGCGGGCGGCGCGCGGCCGGGGCGCGCCGCCTCCCCTTGGCCCCCTCGACCCCCGCCCTCACAGCCCCCTGGCCCCGTCGATCCGCTCGCGCAGCAGGTCGGCGTGGCCGTTGTGGCGGGCGTACTCCTCGATCATGTGGATGAGCACCCAGCGCAGCGAGACCCTGCCGCGCCAGGAGTCCTCGCCCTCGACGTCGAGATGGGGAGCCCGCCGTACGAAGCCGTCGGCATACGCGACCTCTTCCCGCCACGCCCGCCAGGCCTCCGCGACCGCCGCCGGGTCGCAGACGGTGAAGTCGAAGTCCCCGTCGGGGGCGTCGTCACCGCAGTAGCGGGGCGGCGCGTCCTGTCCGGCCAGCACGCGGCGGAACCAGCGGCGCTCCACCTCCGTGAGGTGGCGGACCAGGCCGAGCAGCGAGAGCGTGGACGGCTCCACGGACCGCGACGACAGTTCCGCTTCCAGTCCGGCGCACTTCAGCTCCAGGGTGGCCCGCTGGTCGGCGAGGAAGGCGAGCAGCATGTCCCGCTCCTCACCGGTCGCGGGTCCGGCGAACCGGCGCTCGGGCCCGGCAGCGGCGACCCGGCTGGATGCCGTGGATGCCGTGGATGCCGCGGACCTCGTGGGCGGGGTGGGCGCGGTGAACAGTTCGGCTCTTCGGGGCGTGGCAGTCATACGGGTCATCATCGCCGCCACCGCGGGCAGTTGACCTTAGGGCCTTACGCCCTCACACACTCACGGGCTCGGAAACGTGGTCGCGTCCGCGCGGGTCGGCGGGGCGAGCAGGGGGAGCGTGTTGGTGACCGTCAGGAGGCGGTGGACGGCGCCGCTCACGGCGTGCACGTACAGCGTCTTGCCGTCTGCCAGGGCGCGTTGGCGGATGCGCAGCAGGATGTTGAGACCGGAGCAGTCGAAGAAGTCGACCTCGCTCAGGTCCAGGTCGAGACCGTGGCGCGAGCGCACCAGAGCCGCGCACAGCGTGCTGTGCAGCAGCTGGTCGGCGTCGATGTCGACCTCGCCGGTGACCGAGACCAGCTGACGGTCGCCGACCGGTCTGACCTCGATCTCCAGGCGCGGCAGCGGGCGGCCGCTCGGCGCGTACGCCGGGGCCGTGTAGACGGCGCGCCCGTGGTTGATCTGTGCGGGTATCGCTTGCTCTGGCATGGCATTGGCTCCCCAGGCATCCGCCGGTGCCCTGCTCGGGTCCCTCTAGGTTCCGCTTCCGTGGCTGATACGTCAAGATATACACGAAAAGTATTTCGCCTATTTGAATGCGTGAAAGGAGCGTCCTACCATGGCGGGATGGGTGCCGTACCTGAACCGCACGCCGGCTGGACGTTCCTGACGAACCACGCCCGCGTGCTCGCCGCGATCGCCGACAACCCGTCCGCGCGCATACGTGACATCGCCGCGCACTGCCGGCTCACCGAGCGCGCCGTCCAGCGGATCATCTCCGACCTGGAGGAGGCCGGATATCTCTCGCACACCCGGCAGGGCCGCTCCAACACCTACCGCATCGAACCGGGCGTCCCGCTGCGCCACCCGGCCGAGGCCGAGGCCGGACTGACCGTGGCGACCCTGCTCGGGGTCCTGGCCCAGCACGACGAACAGCGCGGGCAGCAGCCTCAGCACCTGTGAGCGGCGCCGGGAGCGGCGCAGGGCGGACGTGATACCGCTCGCTCTCCAAGCCGTGGCCCTTTGAGACAGCAGGCCGCCGGCCGAGGCGGCCCGGATCAGGCCCGGTCCGCGTGGACGGGGGTGAGGTCGCCGGGGTCGGTGTTGGCCCCGCAGAGCACCACGGCGAGCTTCTCGCCCCCCGAGGGCCGGTAGCCGCCCCCGCCCACCTGCGGACGGGTCGCGGTCGGGAGGGCCGCGAGCGCGGTGGCGGCGGCGTGCTCCACGGCGATGCGCCGCTGGTCCCACAGGGCCCGGCGGGCGCGCACGATCTCGGTGTCGGACACCAGGACCGTGCGCACGTCCCCCTGCTGGGCGGCGCGCAGGGCCGTCGCCGAGGCGCGGCGTGCGCCGAGGGCGTCCGCGGCGACCGAATCGACCGTGACGTCGACCGGGTGGCCCGCCCCGATCGCGGCGTTCAGCGCGCGGCAGTTCTCCGGCTCGACGGCCACCACGCGCACACCGTGGTGGCGGGCGGCCGTGGCGACACCCGCGAACAGACCGCCGCCGCCCACCGCGACCACCACGGTGTCCAGGCCGGGGACCTGCCGGACGATCTCCTCCAGTACGGTGCCGGCCCCGGCCGCGATGAGCGGGTGGTCGTACGCGTGCGAGGCGAGCGCCCCGGTCGTGGCGGCGAAGTCCTCGCAGGCGGCCAGGGCGTCCGCGTACTCGGTGCCCACCAGCCGGACCTCGGCGCCGAAGCCGCGCAGCCGGGCCACCTTCACGGCGGGCGCGGTGGCGGGCAGGAAGACGGTGGCGGGCACGCCCTGCTGCCGGGCCGCCCAGGCGCAGGCGAGCCCCGCGTTGCCGCCGGAGGCGATCGTCACGCCCGCGCCGGGAAGGGACCCGGCCTCGCGGTGGGCCTGGAGGAGGTTCTGCGCGCCCCGGGCCTTGAACGAACCGGTGTGCTGGAGGAACTCCAGCGCCAGCCACACCTCGCAGTCCTCCCGCGCGCGGTCGCCCCCAGGGCCGCCGAGGAACTCCCCGGGATCGGCGGGGGAGAGCACGACGGGACGGACGCGTCCCGCGACGCGGTCGGCCGCGGCCTTGACGTCGCCGTAGGTGAGCTGGTGCATGGCGGGGGCTCCCAGGGCGGAGAGGGCGGTAGGACCGGGCGTCGCACCCGGACGGTCGGGCGTCGCACCGGACGGTGCGGATGCCATGATCCCTCGTCTCGGCCGGTCCTGGGGCCGCGTGCCCCCGGTCCCTTCCGGAGCAGGCGGCCGCCGCGGCGCCGCCCAACGCCGTCCGCCGTCCGCCGTCCGGATGTGACAGGGAATCGTCATTGCGGTCACCGGGGCGGGCCCGGAGGATGGACGCATGCCCCTCACCCACCGCGTCGTCATCGCGGTCTTCCCCGAGGTCGACCTGCTCGACGTCACCGGCCCGGCCGAGGTGTTCGCCCTGGCCAACCGGGTGAGCGCGGGGCGCGCCGGTTACCGGGTCCGGCTCGCCGGGCCGGTCGCGGGCGAGGTGCGGACCTCGGCGGGTGTGCGGGTGGTGGCCGATGTGGGCTTCGCGGAGGTCGGCGGGGAGGTGGACACCCTGCTGGTGCCCGGCGCGGTCGACATGACCGACGACGGGCCCACCGCGCGGATCGACCCGGACGTGGTGGCATGGGTGAAGGAGACCGCCGAGCACGCCCGGCGGGTGGCCTCGGTGTGCGTGGGCGCGCATGTGCTGGCGGCGGCCGGACTCCTGGACGGGTGGACGGCGACCACGCACTGGTCGACCGCCGCCCAGCTCGCCGCGGACCACCCCGCGGTCACCGTCGACCCCGACCCGATCTTCGTCCGGGCCGACCGCGGGCGGCTGTGGACGGGCGCCGGCATCAGCGCCTGCCTGGACCTCGCGCTGGCCCTGGTGGCCGAGGACCTGGGCGAGGACGTGGCGCTCGCGGTGGCCAGGCAACTGGTCATGTACCTCAAACGGCAGGGCGGGCAGAGCCAGTTCTCCGTCCCGCTCAGCCGGCCCGCCGCCTCCCGCCGTGACATCGACGAACTGCGGCTGTGGATCGCCGAGCACCTCGACGGGGACCTGTCCGCCTCCGCCCTGGCGGCCCGGATGTGCCTGAGCGAGCGGCATTTCGCGCGGGTCTTCACCCAGGAGACGGGCACCAGCCCCGCCACCTACGTCGAGGCCGCCCGGGTGGAAGCGGCCCGGCGGCTGCTGGAGACCACCGACTGTCCCCTCGACCAGGTCGCGGCCGCGGCCGGGCTCGGCTCGGCCGAGACCCTGCACCGGGCGTTCCGGCGGCAGTTGGCCACCACACCCGGGGCGTACCGGCGCCGCTTCCGCACCACCTGACGACCCTCCCTACCCCTGTACCACCCACCCCGACGCCGCGAGCGCGAACCGGTCGCTCCGTCATGCCCCTTTCATGCTCCCTTTACTTCGGAAAGGCACCGATGAACACGAGCACGCCCGAGACGCACCGCCCCTCCACGACCCTGCGTGACGTGGTCGGGCTGGACAACCGTCCTCCCCGGCTGAGCGAGTCCGTCCTCGTGATGATCGACTTCCAGAACACCTACCGGAGCGGTGTCATGGCACTCGACGGCGCGGACGAGGCCGTCGCTGCCGGTGCCCGCCTCCTGGCCCGCGCCCGTGCGGCAGGCACACCCGTGGTCCACGTCATCAACGACGGCGGCGCGGGCACCCCGTACGACATCCGCGCCCACATCGGCGCCATCAGCGACGAGGTGGCTCCGCTGGACGGCGAGCCGGTCGTGGTCAAGCGGTTCCCCAACTCCTTCCACGCCACGGAGCTGGAGAAGACCCTGACCGGACTGGGCGCCGCGCCGCGCAGCGGCAGGGACCTCGTCCTGGCCGGGTTCATGACGCACATGTGCGTCAATCACACCGCCCAGGGCGCCTTCAACCTCGGCTACCGCCCCACGGTCGTGGCCGACGCCACCGCGACGCGCCGGCTCACCACCCCCGACGGTACGGTCCTTCCCGCCGCCACCCTGCACACGGCGGCCCTGACCGCGATCACGGACCTGTTCGGCGTGGTGGTGCCCACGGTCGAGGCCCTCACCGTCTGATCCGCGCCCGGCCGCGCCTACAGCACACCGCTCCCCAATGGCCCTTCCGGTCCCGCCGCCGGAGGGACGAAGAACACCGCGGAGCCGTAGTGCTCGATGAACGGGCCCAGCGCGTCCTGACCCGCGAGCCGTCGCTGGACGCGCGAGAACAGACCCGGGTCGTTCATGTACGCGAGGAACAACAGGCCCTGGTCGTCGGGGGTGTTGTCGTAGGAGTAGCCGCGGCGCAGTATCCGGGCGCCGCCGTCGAACCGGGGGTGCGCCAGGCGGACGTGGGCGTCGGCGGGGAGCAGGTAGCCGCCCTGCGGTGTCTTGGCGAGGAAGTCGGGCTCGGTGTGTTCGGAGCCGCCCTGGAGCGGGCCGCCGTGTGCCTTGCGGCGGCCCATGACGCGTTCCTGGCGTTCGACGGGCAGCGAGCCGAACCGGGCCGTCGCCAGGCGGATCCGGCGCACCACCAGATAGGTGGCGTTGCGGTGGGGGCCGGGCCCGAGCCACACCCACCGTTCGGCCTGTTTCGCGGTCGGGTTGGCGGTGCCGTCCTTGAAGCCGAGCAGATTGCGCGGGGTCTCCCCGGGCGGCGCGGCGGGGAGGAAGCCCGCCTGGCGCCAGCGCGGGCGCAGCACCCCCGGCACGGCCTGCTCCAGCCGCCGGGCGAGGTCGGCGCAGGCGGTCGGGGTGGCGGCGCAGACCTGGAGGAACACCTGGCCGCCCCCGGCCTCGGGGCGCAGCCGGTCACCGGCGAAGGTGGGGAGGTCGCGGAGCGCCTCCGGTGCCCGTACCCCGAGGCGGGCGAAGAGGGCGGGACCGAGGCCGACCGTCACGGTCGGGCCGTCGCGCGCGGTGAGGAGGGGCGTCCACGCGGCGAACATCCGGAGCACGGCCTCCCGCCCCGCGGGGCCGCGGGTGCGAGGACTCAGGTCGTACGACAGCAGCAGTGCGCGGGGCGGCTGCCGGTCCGTCACGCCCGGCTGACGGCCGGACTCGGACGGCGGGGCGGGGGCGGGGGCGCGGGATCCCTGGCAGGCGGTGAGGGCGGCGGCGGTACCGAGGCCGGCCAGCCCGCCCAGCAGCCCACGCCGGGCCGGGCCGGAGCCGCGGGGCGACCCTGCGACGTCGTCAACCGGCCGTGCGGGGGAAGCCGGGTGCGCGCCGTCGACCAACCGTGCGGGGGAGGCGGCGCGTGCGCCGTGGACCTGTGCTGCTTGGGAGGCCGGGTGTGCGGGGGAGGCCGGGTGTTCAGACACGCCTCCCGCGTGACCGGCACGGTCAGGCTCGCTCTTCACTCCGTCCCCCTTTCCCGCCCTTGCCCGGGCAAGTAGTCGTATAAGGGGTGTAGTGCGCATTCGTGGCGTTCCGCACGATACACCTGGCATCGTGTCCGCTCGCGTTTCTCGTCGTCTTCCGCCACGGCGTCGGCCCGGTGTGCCCGCCGCGCTGCTGCTCCTGCTCGCTGCTGCGTGTTCCGGTCCCGTGGACGACTCCGCGCCGAGGGCGCGGTGGGCGGCGTAAGCGGGTCAGCGCACCACCGCCCGGGTGTACGGGGCGGACGGGACACGGGCGGGTGGGTCGTTGAGGCGTGGCCGCCGCGGGGGCGGGGGCACCCGGATGGCCCTTTTCGCCGCGGTGGCGCCGGGCCCCTCGTGCTCGAATGGCGGACAGGGCGGCGGTGCCCGATGCCGTCGCCGCAGTCAGCAGGAGCCGCCGTGACGACGCCCGTACGCCGCCGCCCTCGTGTGCCGATACGCGTGGGCCTCCTCGCCGCCCTGGTGCTGGCGGTGACCGCCCCGACCGTCTCCGCCGCGCCGGTCCGCGCCACCGCGCCCGCGCCTGCCTGCACCGCGGACACCGGCCCGTACCAGTGGGAGCTGGAGCAGTATCTGCGGCTGCCCGCCGACGGACGGCAGTCGGAGGCCGACTGTGTGGCGATCCGGGCCTTCCAGGAGCGCAACGCCATCGTCCCCGCCGACGGCTACGCGAGCCTGGCCACCTACCGCACCACGCTGGTCATCGAGGAGCGCCGCACCCCGAACAAGAGCGGGACCTGTCCGCGGCGGGAGGAACGGCTGGTCTGTGTGGACCTCGCGCGCCAGCTCCTGTGGGTGCAGCGCGCCGGGAAGGTCGTCTACCCGGCGGTCGCGGTCCGCACCGGACGCTGGGGCCAGCAGACCCGCAACGGCTGGCACGAGATCACCGAGCGCCGGATCGACGACCACTCCGAGCTGTACGACAACGCGCCGATGCCCTACGCCCAGTACTTCTCCGGCGGGCAGGCCTTCCACGGCGTCTACGGGGACCTCTTCAACGGCGGCGGTTCGGCGGGCTGCATCAACCTGCGGCTGCCCGACGCCGAGCTCCTGTGG
Source organism: Streptomyces sp. NPDC043908 (assembly GCF_056435525.1). NCBI lineage: Bacteria > Bacillati > Actinomycetota > Actinomycetes > Kitasatosporales > Streptomycetaceae > Streptomyces > Streptomyces sp. NPDC043908. Next base: position 187,696 of record NZ_JBWKEI010000003.1, read on the forward strand.
AACACCACCGCCCTCGGCGACCCCGTCTTCATCTGGGGCCGCAAGCCCGCGACGTGAAGGACCGGCCGGGTGCGTCCGCCGTGGCGCACGGGCCACGCCCCGGCATGATCACTTCTTCGGCCCACGGGCCCCCGAGCGCGTCGGCGCGCACCCGGGGGACCGTCCCCCGTCTCCGGGGCACCCCGTCAGGCCGCCTCGGGGAAGTGGCAGGCGACCTGGCGTGCCTCGCCCGGCGCGGCGATCCGCAGCACCGGCGCCTCCTCGCGGCACCGGTCCCGCGCCTTGGGGCACCGGGGATGGAAGGAGCATCCCGGCGGGGGCGCGGCCGGGCTCGGCGGGTCGCCCAGGAGGGTGATGCGTTTCCGGGCCCGTTCGGCGGCCGGGTCGGGGAGCGGGACGGCGGAGAGCAGTGCGCGCGTGTAGGGGTGGGCCGGGGCCGCGTACACCCGCTCCTTCGCGCCGATCTCGACGATCCGGCCCAGGTACATCACGGCGACCCGGTCGCAGACCCGTTTGACGACCGACAGGTCGTGGGCGATGAAGAGGTAGGCGAGTCCGAGTTCGCGCTGGAGGCGTTCCATCAGATTGACGATCTGGGCCTGTACGGAGACGTCCAGGGCCGAGACCGGCTCGTCCGCGATGACGAGGCGCGGCCCGGTGGCCAGGGCGCGGGCGATGCCGACGCGCTGGGCCTGGCCGCCGGAGAACTCGTGCGGGAAACGGTCGATCTGCTCGGGGATGAGCCCCACCAGCTCCATCAGCTCGGCGGCCCGCCGCCGCGCGTCCGCCGCCGAACTCCCCTGCACCAGAAGGGGGTCGGAGATGATCCGCGCGACGGTCTGGCGCGGGTTGAGCGAGGAGTGCGGGTCCTGGAAGACCATCTGGATCTCGCGGCGCAGCGGTTTGAGCTCGCGTTGCGAGAGGTGGCTGATGTCCCGGCCGTCGTAGGCGATCGTGCCGGTGGACGGTTCGAGGAGGCGCACGATCGTGCGGCCGGTGGTGGACTTGCCGCAGCCGGACTCGCCGACCAGGCCCAGCGTCTCGCCGGGCGCCACGTCGAAGCTGATGCCGTCGACCGCCCGCACGGGAGCCGAGCGGCGCCGCTGGGCCGGGTAGACCTTGGTCATGTCCCGTACGGACAGCAGGGGCGGGGTCGCTGGGGTCATGAGGGAGCGCCTTCGTACGGGGAGAGGTGGCAGGCGGACGCGTGTCCGGCGGGTCCGGACAGCAGGGGCGGCTCGGTCTCGCAGCGCAGCCGCTCGCTCGCCGCGGCCGACGCGGCCCGGGCGCAGCGGGGTGCGAAGGCGCAGCCGGGAGCCGGGACGAGCAGCGACGGCGGGCTGCCGGGGATGACCCGCAGCGGGGCGTCGTCGGGGTCGTCGAGCCGGGGCAGCGAGTCGAGCAGCCCGCGGGTGTAGGGGTGGGCCGGGGCCGCGAAGAGCGTGTCCACCGGCGCCTGTTCGACGGCGCGGCCGCCGTACATCACCAGGACCTCGTGGGCGACGCGCGCGACCACCCCCAGATCGTGGGTGATCATGACGACGGCCAGTCCGTGGTCCTGCTGGAGCCGGGCGATCAGTTCCAGGATCTGGGCCTGCACGGTGACGTCGAGCGCGGTGGTCGGCTCGTCCGCGATCAGCAGCTCGGGCTCGCAGGCCAGCGCCATCGCGATCATCACGCGCTGGCGCATACCGCCGGAGAACTGGTGCGGGTACTCGCCCGCCCGGCGTCCGGGCTCCGGGATGCCGACCTCCGCGAGCATCTCCACCGCCCGCCTGCGGGCCGCCGCGCGGCCGGAGCGGAAGTGGACGCGGTGGTGTTCGGCTATCTGCTCGCCGACCGTGTAGTAGGGATGGAGGCTGGAGAGCGGATCCTGGAAGATCATCGCCATCCGGCGGCCGCGCAGCCCGTTCAGCTCGCGCTCCGTCAGGCCCACCAGCTCGCGGCCGTCGAGCTTGATGGACCCGGTGACCCGGGCGCCGGTGTGCAGGCCCAGGACGGCCATGGAGGTGACGGACTTCCCCGAGCCGGACTCGCCCACGATGCCGAGGGTGCGGCCCCGGTGGACGTCGAAGTCCAGGGAGTCGACGGCCCGTACGGGACCGCGCGGCGTCGGGAACGTCACGCTCAGGTTCCGTACGGACAGCAGGGCCTCGCCCGTGCCCGGTGAAGGCGGGTGACCGGTCGGTGCGGGCGCGGTGGGGCGGGTCGCGTCCATCAGTACCTCACTCGCGGGTCGACGACGGCGTAGAGCAGGTCGACGGCCAGGTTGGCGACGACGATGAAGGCGGCGGCGAGCAGGGTCACCCCGAGGATGACGGGCTGGTCGCCGCTGGACAGGGCGCCGTAGAAGAGCCGTCCGACGCCGGGCAGCCCGAAGATGGACTCGGTGATCACCGCGCCCGCGAGCAGACCGCCCAGGTCCATCCCGAAGATGGTCAGGATCGGAGTCATCCCCGCTCGCAGCCCGTGTTTGACGACGACCGTGCGGCGGGGCAGTCCCTTGGCGCGGGCGGTGCGGATGTACGGCTCCGCCATGGTCTCGATCATCGAACTGCGGCTCTGGCGCGCGTACATGGCCGCGTACAGCACGGCCAGCGCCAGCCACGGCAGCAGCAGGTTGGACGCCCAGTGCAGGGGGTCGGAGCCGAACGGCACGTACTGCGGATAGGGCAGCAGGTTCGCGGTCCTGATCAGGCCGTAGATCAGCATCATCGAGGTGAAGTAGACGGGCAGCGAGGCCGCGGCGACCGCGCCGACCATGAGGACCTTGTCGGTGAGGGTGTCCTTGCGCAGCGCGGCGGCGACCCCGGCGGTCAGTCCGAGCACCAGCCACAGGACGGCCGCGCCGAGCGCCAGCGAGGCGGAGACGGGGAGCCGGTCCATCAGCAGGCCCCACACGGACTCGCTGTTCTCGTACGAGTAGCCCAGGCACGGGAAGCCGCAGTGCAGCGCGTACGGGCCGCTGCCCATGGTGCGGCCGGTGAAGATCCCGGAGGCGAAGTGCCAGAACTGCTCCCACAGCGGCTGGTCGAGCCCCATGTGGGCGCGGATCGCGGCCAGCCGCTCGACGCTGCACGACTTGCCGCAGGCGGCGGCGGCCGGGTCGGAGGGCAGCACGTAGAAGATGGTGAAGGTGACGGCGGCGATCGCGATCAGGACACCGCTCACCCCGAGCAGCCGGCGGCCGATGTAGGAGATCATGAGCGGCTTCCCCTCGGGTCGAGGATGTCGCGCAGCGCGTCGCCGAGCAGCGTGAAGGCGAGCACCGTCAGGAACAGGCAGGTGCTCGGGATGACGAAGTACATGGGGTCCGTGTCGTAGAAGGCGACGCTCTCGGCGATCATCTGGCCCCAGGACGGCGTGGGCGGGCGGACGCCGACGCCGAGATAGCTCAGGGCCGCCTCGGTGGCGATCATGCCGGGGACGATGAGGGTGGTGTACGCGATGACGGGACCCGCCACGCCCGGCAGGATGTCGCGGGTGAGGATCCGCCAGGGGCCCGAGCCGTTGACGCGCGCGGCGTCCACGTACTCGCGGTGTTTGAGCGAGAGCGTCTGGCCGCGGACGACCCGGGCGATGCCGGGCCAGCCGAACAGCCCGATCACCCCCGTCATCAGGGCGATGCGGTTGACGTCCTTGGCCACCGACATCATCGCGATCATGAAGATGAGGGACGGGAAGGACATGGTCAGGTCCATGAGCCGGCTGAGGACCGCGTCGGTGCGCCCGCCGAAGTAGCCGGCGGCGATCCCGGCGGCCGTGCCCGCGACCACGACGATCGCGGTCGCGGTGAACGCGATCAGGAGGGAGACCTGGGCGCCGTGCACCACCCGCGCGAACAGGTCGCGGCCGGTGACCGGTTCGACGCCCAGCCAGTGGTCGGCGGAGACCCCGCCGAGGGTCCCCAGCGGCTGGCCGCCGAGGTAGGGGTCGACGGCCGTCTTGTCGAACTCCTCGGGCGACCAGCCGCCGAGCCTGCTCAGCAGCGGGGCGGCGGCCGCCATGACGACGAAGAGCGCGACGACGGTGAGGGAGATCTTGACGGAGACACGGCGGCGCAGTTCCGCGCGGGCCAGTTGCCAGGGGCCGTGGCCGGCCGGAGCGGCCTCGGGTACGAGGGTTGTGGTCGTGGTCATGGTCGGACGGGTCCTCAGCCCTGGCTCTTCGAGGGGTCCTTGAGGCCGACCGTGGCGTAGTCGAGCTGACCGCCGAAGGAGGTCTGGCCGTAGGCGCCCGCGATGTTGGTGCCGAGCACCAGCGGCCAGCGGCGCACCAGGACGGGGACGGCCGGGGCCTTGGCGAGGATCTCGCCGTCGAGCTGCTGCCAGGCGGCGTTGGCCTGCTTGGCGTCCGTCATGGCGGAGATCTCGTCCATCCTCTTCATGGTCGCGTCGTCGCGGAAGAGCGAGTGGTTGCCGGAGTTGCCCTTCTCCTTGATGTAGCGGCCGTCGAAGACGAAGGGCAGGAAGGTCGAGCCCGAGGGGTAGTCGGGACACCAGCCCGTGTAGACGATGTCGGTCCGGTTCTTGGTGTCACCGATCGTCGCGTAGAACGCGGACGGGTCGACGGTCTCGATGGTGACCTTGATCCCGGCCTTGCCGAGCGCCTGCTGGATGGCCTCGCCGCGCCCCTTGTCGCCGGTGGAGACGGTCATCTTGGTGGTGAACCCGTTCGGCTCACCCGCCTCCTTCAGGAGCTCCTTGGCCCTGGCCACGTCACCGGCCACGGGCACCTTCGCGGTGTCGGGCTGCTTGCCGCCGAAGAGGGAGGCGGGCATGTACGCGGTGGAGGGGTCGTTGAAGGCGGGGCCCCCGGACGCGGTGAGGACGGCGTCCTTGTCGAGGGCGTACTGCACGGCCTGCCGGACCTTCACCTTGTCGAAGGGGGCGTGGCCGGTGTTCATCTGCACCATGTCCGTGCAGTTGGTGGACTCGGCGACGAGCCGCTTGCGGACCTCCGCGCTGGGCAGCACCTTGGCCGCGCTCTCCGGGCGGAGCGCGCCCCAGGAGACGGCGGAGGCGTCCGCGCCCTGGGAGGCGATGAGCCGGTCGTCGATCTGGTTGCCCTTGAGCCCCATGACCATCACGAGCCGGTCCGGGTAGGCCTTGCGCACCTGGTCGGTGGAGGCGTCCCAGTGGGTGTTGCGCACCAGCACCAGCTTCTTCCCCCGCTGGTACGACTCGATCTTGTACGGTCCCGAGGAGAACGGCCGGTTGTCGTACTGCGGCCCCTTGTCCTGGGCCCGCGGGACCGGCGCGAAGGTCGGCATCACGGTGGCGTTGGGGAACTCCGCGAACGGCTTGCGCAGTTCGAAGACGATCGTGTGGTCGTCCGGCGTCTTGACGGAGTCCAGGTGTCTGCCCTGAGCCGGGCCCTGGTAGCCGTCGGCGCCGACGAGGTAGCGGGCGGCGTAGTCGGCGCCGCCGGGCAGGTCGGGGGAGAAGGACCGCTCCACGTTGTACTTGACGTCCTGCGCGGTGACCGGGCTGCCGTCCTCGTAGCGGACCCCCGGCTTGAGGTGGAAGGTCCAGGTTCTCGCGCCGTTGGAGGAGGTGCCCAGGTCCGTGGCCAGGTCGGGTACGAGCTCGCTGCCGCCGGTGCCGGGGGCCGCCTTGTAGGTGACCAGGGTGCGGTAGAGCATCCGGGTCCCGAAGTCCATGTCGTTCATGACCCAGTTGCGGGCGGGGTCGAGGTGGGTGAAGTCCTGGTTGGACAGGACGGTCAGGGTGCCGCCCTTCTGGGGGGTGCCGCCCACCACGGTGCCCGCGTTGGCGGCCGCCGGGTTCTTCCGGGCGTCCGGGCCCGCGTCCGCGTGCTTGGTCTTGGAGCAGCCGGTCGCCCCGAGGGCGAGCGATGCCGCCAGGGCGGTGGCGAGGGCGGTGAGGGTGCGCTTGTTCATCAGTGGTCACTCCGAGAGCGCGTGAGCAGTCGACAGCCAGAACGGCTGGAATGTGACCGGTAACATAGTAATGTGAAATTGTACTGACAACCCCTCGGTCACTCCTTTATCCAGTCGTGTCCGAACGGGCGGCGGGGGATGGCCTGTTGGGTGCCGCTGCTTGATCTAAGCGCTTGGCCGAAACCTCTTGGTGGACGACGGTGCAATGTGAAATAGTACTGGCGCCTGCGCGGGTGCGACGGGGCCGTACGTCCCGCCCCCGCTCCCGCCTCCGTACGTCCCCTTCCTTGGAGGGCTCCTCCCGTGACCGCTGACGTGCCGCCTCTCCTCTCCCGTAACCCGGCCGACCCCGCCGACGTCCTCGTCCGGATCCCGGCGCCCGGCGCGCGGGCCACCGCCGACGCCGTGGAACGGGCCCGCGCCGCGCAGCCCGGATGGCTGGACGGCGGCGCCGCCGCGCGCTCGGCCGCGCTCGGCGCCGCAGCCGACGCCATCGGGGCCGCTGCGGACGAACTGGCCGCGCTCGCCGTCCGCGAGGTCGGCAAGCCCGTCACCGAGGCCCGCGCCGAGGTCGCCCGTACCGTCGCCATCTGGCGCTACTACGCCCAGGCCCCCTACGAACCCGTCGGCACGGTGCACGAACCCGCCGCCGGGGCCGGGCTGCTGCTCACCCGCCGCCGCCCCCACGGCGTCGCCGGCCTCATCACCCCGTGGAACTTCCCCTTCGCCATCCCGAGCTGGAAGGCGGCCCCCGCGCTCGCCGTGGGCAACACCGTGGTGCTCAAGCCCGCCCCCGAGGCCACGGCCTGCGCCCTGCGCCTGGCCGAACTCCTCCACCAGGCCCTGCCCGCAGGGGTGTTCACGGTGGTGCCCGGCGCGGCGGCCGAAGGCGAGGCGCTCGTCCGCAACGCCGACGCCGTCTCGTTCACCGGCTCGACCGCCGTCGGCCGGGCGGTGACCCGGGCCGCGACCGAGCGGGGCGTGGCGGCCCAGGCGGAGATGGGCGGCCTGAACGCGGCGATCGTCCTGCCGGACGCCGACATGGGCCGGGCCGCCGCCCACATCGCTGCGGCGGTCGCCGGGTACGCGGGACAGAAGTGCACCGCCACCAGCCGTGTCATCGCCGTCGGCGCCGCCCTCGACCCGCTGCGCGAGGCGCTCGCCGCGGCGCTGCGGTCGCTGCCGGTCGGCGACCCGGCCTCGGCGGACACCGTCTGCGGGCCCCTCATCGACGAGCGCGCCCGCGACCGCGTCGCCGAGGCATCCCGCGGCCTCTCCGTGCTCACCGGAGGAGCCGCGCCCCGGCACCCCGGCTGGTACGCCGCCCCGACCCTGGTGGAGCACGCCGAACCCGGACACCCGCTGCTGCGCGAGGAGGTCTTCGGGCCCATCGCGGCCCTGCTGCCCGCCGACGACCTCGCCCACGCGGTACGGATCACCAACGCGGTCCCGTACGGTCTGGTCACCTCGGTGCACACCGCGGACCTGGACGCCGTCCTGCACGGGCTGGACCGGCTCGACACCGGCATGATCCGCGTCAACGCGCCCTCCACAGGCGTCGACTTCCACCTGCCGTTCGGCGGCACCAAGGACTCCAGCCACGGCCCGCGCGAACAGGGCCGCGCGGCCCTGGAGTTCTACACCTCCAGCCGCACCTACACCCTGTCCACGTCACGGACCGGGTGACCCGGCAAGGGGGTGGGTCCTCACGCGCCGGAGTGCGGATGGGGCCGCCCGGGGCCCGCTGGGCGGAGTGATAGAAAGAGCCCCGAGTCACCGAACCGGTGATACCACTAGCGAGTTCGGGGGGAATGTCGCTGTGAGCCACCCACCCAGTGAGCCACCACCGCGGGAACCGGTCCCGGGCAACCCGTACGCCATGCCCGGCGGTTACGGGCAGCAGCCAGGCCCCGCGCAACCGGGCGCATACGACCACCCCGGGACATACGACCACCACCCCGGCGCCCAGGACCAGCCGGGTGCCCACGGTCAGCCGGGCGCTTACGACCAGCAGGCGTCCGCACCCCCCGGTGGCCACGGCCCGTCGTCACCCGCCCCCGGTCACCCGCCGCAGCCTCCCTACCCCGGTGGCTACGGCACGCCGGGCCCGTCACCGTACGCCTGGACACCGCCGCTCCCGCCCGGCGGTGGCGGCCGGCGGTCCTTCTACCGCAAACCCGTCGTGATCGTGGCCGCCGCTCTCGCGGTGCTCCTGGTTATCGGCGGGGGTGTGTACCTGGCCTCCGGCGACGACGGCAAAGCCGCCGGGCCCGCGGCCGGTGGCCCCCCTTCGCCCTCCGCCTCCGTCCCGGCCGACCTCGGCGACGGCACCGGCAGCGGCAACGGCGGCGCGAGCGGGGGCGACGGGTACAACGACGGCATCAAACCGGGCGAGGCACGTATCTGGGTGCGGGAGAACGAGACCCCGCTGACCTCGGCGGGAGGGCAGCAGTTCGGCCCGTGGCTGCTCGGGGACATCGTGGCCAGAGCCATGTACAAGGAGGTCACCGGCCACGCGGTGGGCGACGGTACGCCGAAGTGGCGCGTGGAGCTGGAAACACCCCTGTGCGGCGCGGCGCACCACCTGATCACGGGCGGCAAGGTGGTCATCGCCACCCTGGAGAACAACACCGCGCGCGCCCACTGCAAGTACCTCCAGCAGATCGATCTCGCCACCGGCAAGGTGGGGTGGAAGACCGAGGTGCCCCAGGAGAACGAGTTCGACACCACCAACGAGTTCCGGATCGCGGTCACCGGCAACACGGTCGCCGTCAGCCACAGTGCCTACGCGACCGGTTTCTCCGCCGTCGACGGCAAGAAGCTCTTCGGTACGTGGAAGACCACCGGGTGCAGCCCGTACAGCATCGGCGGCGGGACCCGGATGCTCGGTGTGGCCCTGTGTCCGGCCCCGGGCGGCGCCACCAAGGAGCAGCAGCTGGTCGAGGAGCTCGACCCGGCCACCGGCAGGTCCAGGTGGAACTACCGGTACGCGCCGGGCTGGACGGTGGGACGCGTCTACTCCACCGACCCGCTGGTCGTCGCCGCGCACAACGGCGACGCAAAGACGTGGAACATCACGGCGTTCGCGCCGGACGGAAAGGTGCGCTGGCAGGTCGAGCCGAAGTTCAAGGTCACCGGAGCGTGCGACGGATTCGGGGACGGCAGTGGCGACCTGCACGCCTGCACCTTCGCCGCGTCCGACACCAGCACCCTGTACCTCGGCACCTCCGGCTCCGGCGGCGCGGTGGTCGGCGAGCCGGAGACCAACGAGGTCGTCGCCGTGGACCTGGGCACCGGCAAGGAGAAGTGGCGTACGAAGGAGCCGCACGGACGTGCCATGCGCCCGCTGGCGGTCGAGGACGGCAAAGCCGTCGTGTACGTCCAGGCGGGCCAGGGGCCCGGTGACGCGGCATCGGTGGCCACGATCGCGGCGACCGGCGGAACACCCCAGACCCTGCTCCAGACCCCGGCGGCGGCCGCCGCCACCGAGCGCGCCTTCTTCCCGGCCCCTCGGCCGGCCTGGTCCGGCGGCCGGTTCTTCCTGCTCAACGGCCGGGTGAAGAGCCCCACGGCCCAGCAGAAGGACCGCACACTCCTGTCCTTCGGCAAGTGACGCGACGGTGGCGGGGGGGGGGGGGGGGGGGGGGGGGGGGGACAACAACCAACCCCCCAGAGAGAGGGTTGCTGGCCTCTCCACCCCTCCCCCAT
>NZ_JBWKEI010000003.1:197315-242340 GCF_056435525.1 Streptomyces sp. NPDC043908
CCCACACACCGAAAAAACAACAGAAGACGGGGGGGGGGGTGGGGGGGGGGGTCTCCCCCCCCCCCCCCCCCCCCCCCCCCCCCCCCCCCACGCACCGCTCAGGGCGTCGGTGCCGCCGTCTGCCACTCCGCCATCTGCTCGCGGAACTTGGGGCATCTGACGATGTCCTCCTCGCCGCACTTGAGCGCGTGGGTCAGCAGTTGGTGCGCGTGGTCGAGGTCGACCATGCGCTGCTCGATCTCGGTGATCTTGGCGCGGATCATCGCCTTCCGGCGCGGCTGCTCCCGCTGGAACTCACCGATCTCGACCAGCGTCAGCCCGGCCTGCTGGCACTTGCGCAGCACCGTGATCCGCTCGGCGGCCTCCGGCGGATAGCGCCGCTGCCCGCTGACCCGCTCGGGCGCCGGCAGCAGGCCATGGCGCTCCCAGTACCGGATGGCCGAGGCGGGCACTCCGGTGATCTCCGCGAGCCGGCCGATCGTCATGCGCACGTTCCGCTCCTTCTGTGCCTGTTCGCGCCCGGCAGTTGACTTAAACCTTAGTTCAAGTTGAAGAGTGGTCCGCACGTGGACAGCGGCGGACGAGCCGCCGCTGCCGGCACACCGGGAGACACCGTCATGAGGGATACGTACGTGGTCAAGGCGCGCGCCGACGAGCTGGTGGAAGCCGCGGAGAGCCTCTTCGCCGCCGGGGTGATGGCCCACTCCGGACACGCCAACCTGAGCGCCAGGCTGGAGGGTGGGCGCATGCTGCTCACTCCCGGATACGTGCGCGGGATACGGCCCGAAGACCTGGCGGCCGTCAGCTTCGACGGGCAGGTACTGGAGGGGGAGCTCCAGTCCGTCAGCGCCGAGATCATCGCCATGCACAGCGTCGTCTACCGGGCCCGGCCCGACGTGGGCGCGATCATCCACACCCACTCGCCGTCCGCGACCGCCTTCGCCGTGGCCCACCGGCCGCTGCCCTGCCGCACCGAGCCGATGCTGCGTTCCGGACAGGCCGAGGACGTCCCCGTGGTGCCCTGGGGGCCGCGCGGTTCGGACGTCTCGGTGCGCGGGATCGCCGACGTCCTCGACCGGCGCCCGACCACGGCCGCCGTCCTGCTGGCCAACCACGGCCTCCTCGCGTTCGGCCCGCACTCGGCGGCCACCGCCCGCCTCGTCGTGGCGCTCGAGGAGAGCGCCGAGGCCGAGATCGCCGCGGCGGCGATCGGCGGAGCCGTGGACTTCCCGCCGGGCGCCCAGGAGGCCGTACGTGCCGCGATCGCGCGGCTGGCGTCATGACCGACGACAGCCTCGCCTCCCGCGCGGAGGCCGTACGGGACCGCTACCGCTCCACCCTCGGCACCGTCCCCGGGGGCGTGGAGGAACGCCTGGGCCTGGCCCAGCGCTTCGGCCGGCTGCCGACCGAGGAGGCCATCGCGGCCCTGCGCCACATCGTGCTGACCGACAACCCGCTGGGCGGACGGGTGCAGCAGCTCGTCCACTTCGGACAGTTGCTGGCTCTCGGCCGGGCGCACCCGGCCCGCATCCACGCCCGGGGCGCGCTCCACGCGGGAGCCGACATCGCCGACCTCATCGGCGTCGCCGAGACCGCCCTCATCACGGCGGGCGTCCCGGCGTACGCACTCGGCACCGAGATCGTCGCGGAACTCGCGCGGGAGCGGGGCGGGGGTGGCGACACCGAACAGTAGGGCGCCGGGCGCGGGGGGAGAACCACGGGCCCCCGGGCAGGACGGTTCCACCGCGCCGCCCCGGCTACCGCTCCTGCACGTGCTGCCCGTCGACCACCGAGAACTCCTCCAACCGCGCGGCCACATCGGTCAGATAGCCGACGAAGTCGTTCGCGACGGGACCGCTCGGCCCCACTTCGTGATCCATGTCGATGACCTGGCCGACCTTCCCGGCGGGCCCGGGCGACAGGTCCAGGACCGAGCCGTTGCCCGCCCCGTCGGCGTCGAGGCAGACCCAACCGGTGTTCCACCAGCCGGGCTTGAGCGCGTCGCCACCCGAGTGGAAGTCCTTGTGGTCGTCGAAGGTGCCGTCGGCCAGGAGACTCCGCCAGACGCCTGTCTCGCCGAGGATGCCGTCACAGGACAGCAGCCGGCCCTTGGGCCAGCCGCCGTCGGTGGTCCCGTCGTGCCGGCGCAGCGACGCCTTCACCTGGGCGGGAAGCTCGACGCCCAGCGTCGACTCGACCGAGGCGATCTGCTCCTCCGTCGCGGGGGGTTGGAGCACCTGCGCGGCGCCCTGGGCGTCGTACCACCGCTCGATGTCGTCCCAGACCGCCGCGACCGCGGTGTCGTCCTCGCTCACCGTGTGCTCCCTTCCTCGTACCGTTCGTTGGTGCCCAGCGTAGGGGGGCCTGTCCGGCGAAGCCGCCGGACAGGCCCCCGTCACCCCTTCTGGGCTCAGCGCTTGAGCGTGAAGGTGAAGTCGCCGGTGAGCTTGCCGCTCAGCCGGACCGCCGACACGAGGTTCCCCTCCGCCAGCAGCCTTGCGACCTCCGCCCGCGAAAGGCCGCAGCCGTCCGCGATGAGCCGTACCGGCCGGACGGGAATCCGTGCCGCGAAGCGGACCGAGACGTCGATCACCTCGCGGTCCAGATGGTCCGTCCCCCCGGTGTCGAGGCGCCAGGCGTCGTCCCAGTCGAGGGCGATGCGGTTACGGCGCCGCACGAGCGGATCCTGGAGCAGCTCGGCCGCCAGACCGGGATCGTTGTCGTGCAGCCGGTCGAGCAGCTCGGGCCGTACGGAACGTACGTTGGTCCGCTCCAGGATCGTGATCTTGGTGGTGTCCCCGCACGAGACGCAGAGCGCGAGGAGCCAGACGTCGATCAGCTTGTGATGGGCGTTGACGCGGAATTTGCCGTTCGCCCGGAAGCGGTCGGACGCGCACGTGTGGCAGCGGCGCAGGACGACAGGCAGGCAGGTGGGCATGACCACCCAGGTGGTGAGCACAGAAGTACACCGGTTTCAGTGAGAAGTCCGCAGCAGGAAGCAGCGCGGCGCACGAGCGCGACGCGCGAAGGTTCAGCAGTCGGGGGGTCTCACTTGGTGTACAACGGCACGTCCTTGCCTGGGCGATATGGCTCGGCAGCACGATAGGGGTGCGCGGTGGTGCTGATCCACCCAATTTCTCGTACGTCCGCGTGGGCGCTGGGTTGGATCCCGCCCACGTCTGCCGGCCCCCCGCCCTCACACCGGCGCGGGGAGGTCCATCAGCGCGAGTCTGGCCGGGTCGACCAGGGCGGTGATCTCCCTGATCCGGCCGTCGGTGACGGTGAACGCGAGGACCGTGAGCGGAGTGCCGTCCTCGCGCCAGGAGAGGACGCCGGGCAGGCCGTTGACGAGCACGGCCCGTCCGCGTACCGCCGCGCCCGCGGACAGCTTCGCGCCCGCGGCGACCTCGGTGGCGCCGAGGGTGACGACCACACCGGCGGGGGTGTCGACGGCCAGTCTCACGTTCGGGTCGAGCACCCGCAGCAGACCCTCGAAGTCTCCGTCGCGGGAGGCCGCGAGGAAGGCTTGGACCACCGCGCGCTGCTCCGGTCCCGCTCCCGGCGGCCGGTCGGTCGCCCGCACCTTCCTGCGGGCGCGGCTGGTGAGCATCTTGGTGGCGTCCGTGGACTTGCCCAGGATCTGGCCGATCTCGGCGAACGGCACCCCGAAGAGGTCGTGCAGCACGAACGCCAGCCGTTCGCTCGGCCGGAGCGACTCCAGGACGACGAGGAGGGCGAGCCCCACCGAGTCGGCGAGCACCGCGTCGTCCTCGGGGACGGGCCCGTCGTCGACCGTCACCACGAACTCGGGCAACCCGTCGCCGTACGACGCCTCGGGCCGGGACCGGCGCGCCCGCAGCACGTCGAGGCTGATCCGGCTGACCACCGTGGTCAGCCAGCCGTCGAGGTTGTGGAGGCCCGCCGCGTCCTGACGGGACAGCCGCAGCCACGCCTCCTGTACGACGTCCTCGGCGTCGGCGTGCGATCCGAGCATGCGGTGGGCGACTGCGCGCAACCGTGCGCGCCGCGCCTCGAAAGCCTCGGCCACCGGGTCCGTCGGGGTGCTGTCGGACATGTTGTTACCTTCCTCGTAACCGCTCCGTCATGGGTGTTGACGAGCCCGGAAGGGCACACGTAACCGATGAGGGAGCAAGGCTGATGGAAGCACGTATGAAGGGTGCGGCGAACCCCGATCTGATCACCGCGATCCACCACCTCCACAAGGCGATTCACGCCGGGGGTGTCGACCGGCGCCTGCTGGAGCTGGTCCACCTCCGCGTCAGCCAGATCAACGGCTGCAGCCCGTGCGTATGGGCCGGTGTGGAGGGGGCGAGGAAGGCCGGGGAGACGGATGAGCGGCTGCACACCGTGGTCGCGTGGCGCGAGACGCCCTTCTTCACGGATGAGGAGCGCGCGGCCCTCGCGCTGGCCGAGGCGGCCACCCGCATCCAGGACGGCGCGGCGGGCGTGACCGACGAGATCTGGGACGCGGTCGCCGGCCATTTCACGGAGGAGCAGGTGGCCGCGATCATCCTGGAGATCGCGACGACCAACTTCTTCAACCGGATCAACCGTACGACTCGGGAGCAGGCGGGCAAGGCCTGGTGAGGGGTGCGGAAAGCCCTTGGCCGGGCGGCCGCGCGGGCGGGGTGGCGTCCCGCCCGCCCGGCCGGGGGCGCGCCCCGCACCCACCCCCTGGCCCCGCACCCACCCTCTATTTGAACGCGTTCAACTTCTCCTCTAGGCTCGCGGCAACAGAGGGAGGGGAAGTCGATGAAGGTAGTCATTCCCGGTGGAACCGGTCAGATCGGTGCCGTGCTGGACCGTGCGCTGACCGCCGCCGGTCATGAGGTCGTGATCCTCACCCGGCGGCCCGCGGCGGAGCGCGAAGTCCACTGGGACGGCGAGAACATCGGGCCGTGGGTCCAGGAGATCGACGGCAGCGACCTCGTGATCAACCTGGCGGGACGGAGCGTGAGCTGCCGCTACACCCCGGCCAACCTGCGGGCCATGATGGATTCGCGGGTCCGCTCGACGCAGGTCGTGGGCCGGGCGATCGCGGCCGCCGCCAGGCCGCCCCGCCTCTGGCTCCAGATGAGCACCGCCACCGTCTACGCCCACCGCTACGACGCGCCGAACGACGAGGCCACCGGGGTGATCGGCGGAGCCGAGACCGGTGTCCCGGCGTACTGGGCCTACAGCGTCGAGATCGCCAAGGCCTGGGAGCGGGCGCAGCAGGAGGCCGACACCCCGAGGACGCGCAAGGTCGCGCTGCACTCCGCCATGGTGATGAGCCCCGACCGCGGCGGTGTCTTCGACGTGATGTCGTGGATGGCCCGGCTCGGCCTCGGCGGGCCCGTCGCGGGCGGCGCCCAGTACGTGTCGTGGATCCACGAGGACGACTTCGTCCGCGCCGTCCGGTTCCTGGCCGACCGCGAGGACATCTCAGGACCGGTCAATCTGGCCGCCCCCGACCCGCTGCCGCACCGCGCCTTCATGCGTGCCCTGCGCGCCGCCTGGGGAGCCCCGCTGGGCCTGCCCGCGACGAAGGGGATGGCGGAGCTGGGCGCGTACGTCCTGCGCACGGACACCGAGCTGCTGCTGAAGAGCCGCCGTGTCGTCCCCGGCCGCCTCCTCGACGCGGGCTTCGCCTTCGACCACGGCGCGTGGCCGGCGGCCGCCCGTGACCTGGTCGGCCGCCGCCGAGGGGGCGCCGGCGGGAGAGCGGCCCGGGTACGCGCGGGCGCGTGACCCCGGGGACCCGTCACTTCTCCAGCAGTGGTCGCAGATGGGCGTGAGCCCAGCCGCCGAGAGAGGTGGGGGTGGTGGTGAGCAGGTCGCGGGGCTGCTCGGGCTTCAGGTCGCGCGTTCCGGCCGTCATCCCGACCATGCCCTCGATCGCCGAGGGCGGCAGTCCGGCCGCGCGGAGCGTGTCCCGCGCGGTGTCGTCGCCGACGTGGTCGACCCGTACCGGGCGCCCGAGCGCGGCGGTCAGGATCCGCGCGACCTGGCGGAAGGTGAGGTCCTCCGGTCCGTGGACCGCCTGCACCACCCGGCCCCGCCAGGCGTCGTTCAGCAGCCGGGCCGCCACCACGTCGCCGATGTCGCGCGGATCGGCCCAGGGCATCGGACGGTCGGGATCGAACGCGGTGGTCAGGGCCCCTTCGGCGATCCCGTCCAGGTCGAACAGCAAGTTGGTGAAGAAGTACGCGCAGCGCAGGTGCAGGACGTCGGCTCCGGTGGTGTCGAGCCGTTCCTCGATCCCGGCCAGCGCGTCGATGTGCCCGGCTCCCCGCCGCTTCTCCGCCCCGATACTGCTCAGCAGCACCACCCGCCGCACCTCACCCGTCCGAGCCGCCTCGATCAGGGGCGCCACGGTGCGCAGCGAGGTGTCGACCGGGTCGGCCGTGGTGTGCGGGGTGGGGTCCACCCAGAAGACGGTCCGCGCCCCCGCCACCGCCCGGCGGACGAACTCGGCGTCCGTGAGGTCGCCTTGGCGTACGTCGACGCGCGCGCGGGTCTCGTCGTCCAGGCGGGCCGGGTCGCGGACCAGGACGCGGGGGCGGACGCCGGCTTGCAGCAGCAGCCGGACGACACGCGAACCCACGTGTCCGGTCGGTGTGGTCACCGCGATGGTCATCGGGTGTCCCTTCCGTGGACTTCACTGGCAGTGTGCACTCCAGGGTCCCGCGTACCCGGTCGCCCCGCCCCGCAAGCCAACGATCAGCCCGCCGCCCCGCCTCCACTCACCGAACAGCCGTGGCCGGCGGGTGTGGTTCGCATGTAATTGACCTCGGATTCCGGTGGGAAATTGCACTGTCCGTCAGGTCTATCCGCTGCGTAAAGTAGTGATCACAGCGACACCGAGTCCGCTGCGAACCGAACGGGGAACCACCATGACCAGCACGAACGCCGCCTCCGCCGCGCACCTCACCCGCGCCGCCGACGCCGAGACCTGCGCCGACCCGAGCAGTGTGATGACCCTGCTCGCCGACACGGACGCGCCGAACGGCGGCTTCACCTCCTACCGTTCCACCTTCGCCAAGGGAGCCGTGGGCGCACCCGCGCACTTCCACACGAAGGCGACGGAGCTCTTCTTCGTCATCAGCGGCTCCCTCCAGGTGCTGGTCGGGGAGGAAGTCACCATCCTGAACGCCGGAGACTTCCTCGCCGTGCCCCCGCACACCCCGCACGCCTTCGCCGCGGCCCCCGGCTGCGAGGCCGACGTCCTGTTCACCTTCACGCCCGGCATGGGCCGCTTCGACTACCTGCGGCTGCTCGGCAGCGTGATGCGCGGCGAGACCGACCCCAAGAAGATCGCGGAGTCCTCCGAGCGTTACGACAACCACTACGTCGACAGCCCCGCCTGGCGCGCCGCGCTCGCCGCCTCCGCGTCGTGAACCACCGGGCCCGGCACGGGCGGTGCCGGGGCGACGGCACCGCCTGAGTGCCGCCCCGCCGCCCTCTCCCGCCCGCTGTCCGGCCCGTTGTCAGTGCCCCTGGTTATGGTCTTCTCCAGAGCCGCCCATCGAGGTCATCAAGGGGGAAGACGCATCATGAGCAGCACTGACAGCCGTGCGTACGAAGGGTTCTCGGCCGAGGAACGGGCCGCGATGAAGGACCACGCCCAGGAGCTGAAGTCGGCGTCGAGACGCAGCTCGCGCGCGGACAAGGCGGCCCAGGCGGTGCGGGACGTCCTCGCGAAGATCGGCGAGATGCGGGACGCGGACCGGATCATGGCCGAGCGCGTCCACGCGGTCGTCACCGCCACCGCCCCGGCACTCGCGCCGAAGCTCTGGTACGGAATGCCGGCGTACGCCCTGGACGGCAAGGTCGTCTGCTTCTTCCAGAGCGCGGAGAAGTTCAAGACCCGCTACGCCACCCTGGGCTTCAGCGACCAGGCCCAGCTCGACGAGGGCACGATGTGGGCCTCCGCCTTCGCCCTGACCGAGGTGACACCCGAGGTGGAGGCACGCATCGCCGCGCTCGTGAAGCAGGCGGTGAGCTGAGGGGGGATGGGCTGAGGCGCGGGTGCCCGGGGGAAGGGGGCGGGCCGGGCGTTCCGCTCGGCGCGGTGGGCGGCGTCATCGTGCGCGCGTCGGCCATCGAGCCCGCTTTGTTGGCCGAGGGGTCGCTGTTGAGCCGGGGACGGCGGCTGTCACGCTCGTTTCAGCCCCAGTGGCTCCGGCGGCGCGGCTTTCTCCTGGCCCCGGCCGCCGGGTGCGGTGAACGCGGAGGTCCCCCGTCTCGGCGTGCGCCGCGGGTGCCTGTCCGCCATCGGGCGGCGGGCAGGCACCCATGACCCGGCCCTGTCCCACGTGCCGGCACACCACCCTGGCCTGCGCGACGGGACCCGGTAGCCCCTGGATGCGGTGCCCGCCGCGAACGTCAAGAAGCAATGCGGCCATCCCACTCGATCAAGTCGCGGGCCGAATAAAGCCCCCCGGAGGCCCGGAAGCAGACGGCCTCCACGCTCCGTACCGCCGTCAACGGGCGTCCCAAGGGCCGTCATTGCGCGCATCGGACTCCCAGGACTGTGGCCGGATTAGTCATCTGACAGGTGTTCGGATCCGGCAATACTCGGCACTGGGCAGTCCGCCCACTTTCCTACGTCCGGAGGCCGCAGATGCCCCAGACCAGTGTTCCCGCAACCGCCGTGCTCAACGCCTGGCTGTCGGGCGCCGAGAGCGCGTACGGCCAGTCCAACCCCGCCGGTCCGCTCTACGTCGGCGGCGCCGCCGCCGAGGCCGCGCTGACCGACCCGAGCGACTCCCTGTACGGGTTCTGCTCCAGCCCGAGTGGCTCGCGCGGAAGCTGGTGTTGCTGATCACCGAAGAGCGTTCCCGCACAGATCCTTCGCGGGACACGCCTCTTGAGCGTCCTGGCAACCGCGCCCAACGGGCGCGCCGCCGCTGAGTGACGCCAGCGGACAGGCGCGAGGACATACGGAACGACGGGTGGGGGACCGCTCACCATGCCGCGGCGCACTGGCGGACCGGGGCTGGTCACGCGGTTCCCCACCCCAGGTGGCGCATCGCGCGAAGCACCACGTGGCGCATCGCGCGCAGCACCTGATGGAGCACCCAGGGGAGCGCCTCGACGGCGCCGACGTGTGACGTACGGGGAAGGGGCGGGCCTTGGACCGATCGGCGCCGGAGAAGAGAGACGAGGCGGAGTGGTTCGTCCGTCCCGTACGCACCATCGCCCGGCCATGGCGCAGGGAACTGGCCCGGCGGCTGGCCGCCGTGGACGACCTGTCCCGTGCGGAACGCGAGGTGGTGCTGGAGGCGGGCCACACCGCCCTGCTCGGCTCCCTGCACGCCAAGCTGTCCCGGCTCTTCCTGATCGAACTGCACGCCCTGCGCATGACGGAAGGCGGCGGGCGGGCCGGAGATGACACCGCGACTTGGGCCGCCTTCATCGAACAGGCCGAGGAAGAGGGCCATCTCGACCGGCTGGCCGACCGCTACCCCACACTCGGGCGGCGGATCGCCTCGGTCGCGCGGCAGTCGGTGGCGGCCACCGCCGGGTTCGCCGCACGGCTGGCCTCGGACCGTGAACTGCTGGGAACGTTGCTGGGCACACCCGCCGGGGAGATACGGGCGGTCGTCTTCGGGGAGGGTGACACCCACCGGGGCGGTCTGACGGTCAGCAGGGTCGACTTCGACGGTGGCAGCGTCATGTACAAGCCCCGCCCCTCCCAGGTGGATGTGGCGCTGGGCAGGCTCCTGGAGGACGTCTTCGCGGACTTCCCCGACGCGCCGGAGCCGGACGAACGCATCCGTGTCCCCAGGACGTTGGTGCGCGACGGCTACGGCTGGTCCGCGTTCGTACGCCACCGCTACTGCGCGGACGACACCGAACTCGCCGCGTTCTACCGCAACGTCGGCCACTGGCTCGCCGTCCTGCGCTTCACCGGCGGCACCGACATGCACGCCGAGAACATGATCGCGGCGGGCCCGGTGCCGGTGATCGTGGACGCGGAGACGCTCTTCGACGCCCCCGCGCCCTTCCCGGCCAGTGGCCGGGGCGACGCGGTGGACGTGGCCGCGGCGGCCATCCGCCGTACGGTGCTGCGCACCGGTCTCC
The DNA here is from genome assembly GCF_056435525.1 of Streptomyces sp. NPDC043908. NCBI lineage: Bacteria > Bacillati > Actinomycetota > Actinomycetes > Kitasatosporales > Streptomycetaceae > Streptomyces > Streptomyces sp. NPDC043908. Next base: position 207,405 of record NZ_JBWKEI010000003.1, read on the forward strand.
TGCCCGTACGCGGCACCGGCTTCGCGCTGGGCGGAGTCGACATCTCCGGGATCGGGGCGCTGCCCGGCCAGCAGCCGCTGATCCCCAACCCCGTGATCGCGGACGGCGGCACCGCCGCGGCCCGCTTCGAGGTGGACCTGGTGGCCATGCCCACCGCGGGCAACCACCCCAGCCCCACCCCGGTGCTGAGCGCGTACTGGGACCGGATCCTGGCCGGCTTCCGTGAGATGACCGCGCATCTGCGCCGACCCGGCACCGACCCGTACCGGATGCTGCGCCGCTTCGAGGGCGCCCAGGTGCGGCGCATCCTGCGGCCGACCCAGGCGTACGTCGACATCGGCCGGATGCTGTGGCACCCCGCGTCCCTGCACGACGAGGCGGCGGCCGTCGAGCGCGCCCGCGACATCCTGCGGCGCAACGCGGAGGTGCTGCCCGGCGCCCCCACCGACCGTGCGGCCATCGACGGCGAGATCGCGGACCTGCTGGCCGGGGACGTCCCGATGTCCACCTTCGTGGTGGACGCGGCCGTCGTCCGGGCCACGGTCGAAGACTGGCGCACCGCCGACCTGCCCCTGGAGGAGGCGGTGATCCAGGACGCGCTCGTGGGCGCGTACCTCAACGAGCGCTCACTGCCCCAGCGGGTCCAGGCCGCCGCCCACGAACCGCACGCCCGGGACCGGGAGCGGCGGCGCCGCGACCTGGCCACCCGGATGGTCCGGCGGCTGTGCGACGGCGCGGTGCGCGGCGAGGACGGGACGGTCACCTGGATCAGCCCGGTCTTCACCCCGGCCGGATGGTCCATCAGGGTGCTGCCCGCCGATCTGTACACCGGACAGGGGGGTGTGGCGCTGACCCTCGCGGAGTACGTGACCGAGGCGCGGGCCGGACGGGCGGACGAAGTACCGGGCGTGGCCGAGGCGTTCGCGGGTGCGCTGCGGGTGCTCATCAGCACCGAGGACCTCACGCCGACCCCCTCGGCCGGCGCGTTCAGCGGGGCGGCGTCACAGGTGTGGACGTGGCTGGCACTGCACCGGGTGCTCGGCGAGCCGTGGTTGCTGGAGCGGGCGGAACAGCGGGCGACGCTGCTCGCGCGGGGGCCGCTGGTCGAGGACGACGTGGAGGTGGATCTCCTCAACGGAGCCGCCGGGGGCGTGGTTCCGCTGCTCAACCTGGCGGAGGCGACCGGGCGGGACCGCTGGCTCGACGCCGCCGCGCACATCGGCCGGCGGCTGTCCGGGCTGGCCGAAGTCGACGGCGCCGGGGCACGCTGGACGACCCGGCTCAACCCCGAGGGCATCGGCGGCTTCGCGCACGGCGCCACGGGCATCGGCTGGGCGCTGAAGCGGCTGGCACTGAGCGGGGCGGGCTCCGCGGCCGACCGCCGGGACTGGGCGCACCTGGCCGAACGGGCCTTCGCCTTCCAGGAGTCCCTCTACCGGCCCGAGCAGGGCAACTGGCTCGATGTGCGCGTCGGCGCCGAGGAGGACTTCTTCACCAGTTGGTGCCACGGCAGCGCCGGGATCGGCATCGGCATGCTCGACCTCCACCGGCGTACCGGGGACCCCGCCCACCTCGACATGGCCCGGCGCGCCGCGCAGGCCTGCGCCGCCGAGGGTTTTGGCTGGAGCCACACGCTGTGCCACGGCGACCTGGGGCTCTGGGAGTTCCTGACGTCGGTGGGTGTCGGTGACGCCGACGCCCTCGACGGTGAGATCCTCAGCGGCCTCGAACAGCGAGGGCCGGTGGGGGGTTTGGCCCGCGAGGCCTTCTCGCCGAGCCTGATGTCGGGGCTGTCCGGGGTGCTCCACACTCTGCTGCGGATGCACCCCGAGGCCGTCCTGCCCAATCCCCTCCTCCTGGACTGAGGGGGGTCGCGGTGGCAGGTCGAACGGTTCAGCCGATGCCGACGCTGTTGCCGCAGATGTTGATGGGAGCGTCGACAACAACCTGGATCAGGTTGCCGGAGAGGACGCCGGGGGAGTTGGCGACGTACCCCTCGGCGTAGGCGCTTCCGTGGTTGGTGCATTCCGTCCCGCGGGAGTCGCCGCGGTCACGGTCGTGGTCGCGGTCACGGTCACGGTCACCGCGGCCGTGGTCACCGCGGCCGTGGTCGTCGTGGTCACGGTGGTCGTAAGAGCCGTGGCCGCCGTATCCGTTGTCCGGGCCGTGATCCGCCATGGCGGGCGCGGCGGAGCCGAGGGTCAGGGCAGTGCCGACAAGAGCGGCGAGCAGATACTTCTTGGTGTTGGTCATATGGACATGAAAACCGGTGGGATCCGATCCCGCGCGCCGGGATCGGAGGGTTCACTCGCTTGCCCGAAGCGGCCGGTATCCGACGCGGCAAGGAGGGGATGACACCTGGCAACGACGAAGCCCCGGGAACGACGAAGGCGAGAAGCTCAATCGCTCCTCGCCACTCTCAAGGTATAGCGCACAGGGGGGCTTGCGGCAAGGCCCCGGTCATACCGCAGAATCGCAGGCCGATGCCAGGACCTGCGGAAACGGGAAACTTTGATGATCGACGTGGCCATTGTCGGCGGCGGACCCACCGGTTTGATGCTCGCCTGTGAACTTCGGCTGCACGGGGTGGGTGTCGTCGTACTGGAGAAGCTGACCGAACCCACCGACCAGTCGCGCGGACAGGGCCTGCACGCGCGCAGCGTCGAGGTGATGGACCAGCGCGGCCTGCTGGACCGGTTCCTCGCGGTGAGCGAGAAGTTCCAGGCGGGCGGCCTCTTCGGCGGTGTGGTGAAGGCGTGGCCGGAGGGGCTGGACACGGCCCACCCGTACGGCGTCGCCACCCCGCAGCCGGTCACCGAGCGGATCCTCACCGAGCGCGCCCTGGAACTCGGTGCCGAGATCCGGCGCGGCTGCCGGGTGGTCGGGCTGAGCCAGGACGAGGACGGGGTGAGCGTCGAACTGGCGGACGGCAGCCGGGTGCGCTCGCGCTACCTCGTGGGGTGCGACGGCGGTCGCAGCACCGTGCGCGGACTGCTCGGCGTCGCCTTCCCCGGCGAACCCGCCAAGGTGGAGACCCTGCTCGGCCAGATGGAGGTGGCCGAGGACCCGGCCACGGTCGCCGCCGCCGTGGCGGAGGTCAACAAGACGCAGTTCCGGTTCAGCGTCACCCCTCCCGATGACGCGGGGCTGTGCCGGGTCGTCGTGCCCGCCGACGGCGTCGCCGAGGACCGTACGGCCGAGCCGACCCTGGACGATTTCAGGCGGCAGTTGCGCGCGTACGCGGGCACCGACTTCGGTGTGCGTTCACCGCGTTGGCTCTCCCGGTTCGGTGACGCCAGCCGGCAGGCCGAGCGCTACCGGGTCGGCCGGGCGTTCCTCGCCGGGGACGCGGCCCACATCCACCCGCCGACCGGCGGCCAGGGGATGAACCTGGGGGTGCAGGACGCGTTCAACCTCGGTTGGAAGCTGGCGGCCGCCGTCAACGGCTGGGCTCCCGAAGGGCTCCTCGACAGCTACCACACCGAACGGCACCCGGTCGGCGCCGCCGTACTGGACAACACCCGCGCGCAGATCACCCTCATCGGCAGCGACGCCGGCGCGACGGCCCTGCGCACCCTCTTCGCGAAGCTGATGGACTTTGAGGAGGTGAACCGGTACGTGACCGGAATGATCACCGCGGTCGACGTCGCCTACGACTTCGGCGGGGGCCACGCGCTCCTCGGCCGGCGGCTGCGGGACGTACGGCTGACGCGGGGGCGGTTGTACGAGCTGATGCGCGGCGGGCGCGGTCTGCTGCTCGACCGGACCGGGCTGCTGTCGGTGGAGGGCTGGGCGGACCGGCTCGACCATGTCGTCGACTCCGGTGCGGAACTGGACGTGCCCGCGGTGCTGCTGCGGCCGGACGGCCATGTGGCGTGGGTCGGCGACGATCAGGGGGACCTGCTCGCCCATGTGCCCACGTGGTTCGGCGCGGCGACAGGGGGCGGGGAACCGGCCCGGTGAACGGGCCGCTGACGTGCGGCGGTTGAAGGCCACCGGCCGGGGTGCGCGGTGTGACGGCGCGCCCCGGCCGGTCCGCCTACGGCAGGAAGTGCATGGCGCCTACGGCAGGAAGTACATGGGGTTGGGGATCTTGTACGTCTGGTCGGCGTGGCCGCCCGCGAGGTCGGTGTACTGGTCGCCGAGGTTGGCGACGATGCGGTAGCCGAGGCTCTCGATGTGCCGGCGGGTGCCCGCCTTGTAGTCGACCGTGGAGCAGGTCCAAGTGGGCTTGCCGCAGCTCAGGTAGGCCGGGGGGTTGGCCTTGTCCTTGAGGAAGAAGTGCGCGCTGTCGACCGGGACGCCGTAACCCGCCGAGGTGAGGTTGGTGGCGCTCGCGTCGCGCTGAGAGACGTCGCGGCCGGTGAGGAAGAAGACGGTGACGCCCTTCTTGGCCGCGTAGTTGACCAGGTCGGGCATACCGAAGACGGCTATGGACCGCGCGCTCTGGACGTACGCGTTGAAGGCGCTGGCGTTGTACGCGAAGCCGTTCTTCTTCTCGTAGTCGTACGTCAGCAGGGTCGTGTCATCGACGTCGAGGACGATCGCGGGCTTGCGGCCGTCGTGCCCGGGGTGCTCGGCGGCGTGGGTGATCCAACGCTTGGCGCGGGCCTCGATCGAGGCGACCTGCTTGGCGTAGTTGCTGGTGGGGGAGGCCTGGTAGGCGCCGGTCGAGTCGGGAGCCCCGCCGTAGTAGGCGTTGATCTTGTCCTCGACCTTGGTGATGTTGGGGATCTCCTTGTCGCTCTTCGGCGTGCCGTTCCCGGCGGTGGCCGCGCCCGCGCCGTAGAAGGCGGCGCCGGTGACGGCGAGGGCGGCGACGGTTGCTGCGGTTTTGGTGACAGTGCGCATGGGCAAGGTCTACGCGCATCACACACCGTCCCGCCAGGGTGTTTGATCAATTCTTTACCGCCGGGTAACGAAAGGGTGGGCCCGTGGCGACGGACCCACCCTTGCGTACGAGTACGGGGTACTGAGAACCGGAGTGCGGAGAACCGGTGAGCCTCACGCCCCGCTGAACGACAGCTTCGCGGCGAAGCCCAGGAAGAGGACGCCGGCGGCTGAAGTGGCGCCCGCCGACAACCGCCTGCGGCGACGGAAGGCGGCGGCCAGCCGGGTGCCGCTGAATATCAGCGTGGACAGATAAAGGAAGCTCGCCAGCTGGAGCAGTGTGCCCAGCACCAGGAACGACAGCGCCGGATAGGCGTACCCCGGGTCCACGAACTGCACGAAGAAGGAGACCAGGAACAGGATCGCCTTGGGGTTGAAGAGGCTGAGCATCAGCGCGCGCCGGTAGGGCCGCTCGACGGCGGCCTCCTGCTGGAGCTCGTCGGCGCCGGCAGTCCCGGCCGCGGTGTGGCGGTCGCGCCACATCCCGAGCGCCTGGCGCAGCATGCCGAGCGCCATCCAGGACAGATACCCGGCGCCGGCGTACTTGACGACGGCGAACAGCAGCGGCGTCGTCTGGAGCAGCGACGCGGCCCCGAGCGCGGAGAGCGTCATCAGCACCGTGTCCCCGGTCCACACCCCGGCGGCGGCGACATATCCGGTGCGCACACCACGCCGGGCCGCGACGGAGAGCACGTACAGGGAGTTGGGCCCCGGCGCCAGGATGATCAGCACCAGGCCCACGAGGTATGTCGGAAGATCGGTTACACCCAGCATGCGGGGGAGTGTCGCACATGGGTGCGAGGTGGGGGTGGGTGTTTCACGATGCGGAGGGGGCCGGGATCCGGGGTGGAGCCCTCCATGCCTCGCCTGGGCCCTTCACACCTCCTCCACCCAGGCGGCCACGTGTCGCGCCGACCGCGCACCTACGCCGCCTCTCGCGTGTCAGCCTCCACCCCGCCGGAACGCCGCCCGATAGTCCCTGGGGCGGCGGCCGGTGTGTCTGGCGAAGAGGGACGCGAACGTCGCGGGGTCCTGGTAGCCGACCGCGGAGGAGATGCCGGCGACCGTGCGGTCCGTCGTCTCCAGGAGGTGGCGGGCGCGTCGGACGCGCGAGGACTGGAGGTACTCCAGTGGGCTCTGGCCCGTCTCGTCGGCGAAGCGCCGCAGCAGGGTGCGGGTGCTCACGTTGAAGGCGTCCGACAGCGCGGTGAGGTCGTACCGGGCGGTGAGCGTCTGGTCGAGCCGCCGCATGACCCGGTGGGAGAACTCGTTGCCGGGGCGCGGGAGCAGTCGCGCGTCGACGTAGGGGGTCTGTGACGTACGGGCGTCGTCGACCAGCGCGACCCGCGCGGTCGTCCGTGCCACGTCGGCGCCGCTGTGCCGGCGGATCAGCTCCAGCGCGAAGTCGTACATCGCGCTGAAGGCGGCCGTCGTCGTCACGCCCTCGTCGGTGACGACCAGCCGCTCGGGGCGGACTTCGGCGCCCGGGCAGCGTCGGGACAGTTCGTCCGCGAAGAGCCAGGACGTCGTCGCCCGGCGCCGGTCGAGAAGTCCCGCCTCGGCGAGCAGGAACGCGCCGACGCAGATCGACACTACGGCGCGGCCCGCGGCGCCGTGGGAGCGGATCGCCGCGATCTCCGGGGCGAGGGGGGCGAGTACGGCGTCCATGTCGAGGCCCGGCACGAGCTCGAAACCCGGCACCACGAGGACGTCGACCTCGCGCAGCGGAGCGACGGTGAGGACCGCGCCGCCCGACGCGGTGACGCGACGGCGGGGCGAGACGACCGACACCTCGTACCCCGCCCGGTCGGGACCGGCGACGTGCGCGGCCATCGTCAGCAGATCGGGTACGCCGAACACCTCGGAAGCGAAACACCCCTGATAGGCCAGGACACCCACACGCAACGCGCTCGCACCCACCGCCGCCTCCTCCCCGCCTGGCCCGATGGCGAGATTACCCTCGTCCATGGCGATCCGGCCCCTCCCGGTAAGCGGGCGCGCGCGTCCAGGCTGTCCCCATGAGTGCTGCCAACCAGAGCCGCGACGACGCGATCACGGATTTCTCCCGCCGACTCGTGGAGATCGACGGAGCGGTGAAGACGGTGTACGTGGCCGGTGCCGGGCCGGCCGTCGTGCTGATGCCGGAGATGCCCGGCATCAGCCCCGACGTCCTGCGCCTGGCACGGTGGATACGGGACGCGGGCTTCACCGTGTACGTCCCCTCGCTGTTCGGGGTGGACGGTGCCTACCCCACGGCCGACGGGGGAAGCGAGGTCGTACGGCGTGCGTGCGTCAGCGCCGAGTTCCGCGCGTTCGCCGGGGGTGGAACCAGTCCCGTCACCGCGTGGCTGCGCGGGCTCGCGCGCCGGGCGCACGCCGAGTGCGGCGGTCCCGGGGTCGGGGCGATCGGGCTCTGCTTCACCGGCAACTTCGCACTCACCATGGCGCTGGAGCCGGCCGTCGTCGCACCCGTCCTCAACCACCCCTCGCTGCCACTGGACGATCCCGCCGGGCTGGAGATGAGCGAGGAGGACGCGGCAGCGGTCCGCGACCGCGTCGTGCGCGACGGACTGAAGGTCCTCGCCTACCGCTTCGACAACGACCGCTGGTGCACCGGCCGGCGTTTCGCCGCCTACCGCACACTCCTCGGTGACGCCTTCGACGGCCGCGTCCTGGACGGCGGTCACGCCCGCACGGATCCGCCGCCGTTCTTCGCCGATGTGGTGGCGTCCCCGCACAGCGTCGTCACCGCCCACCTCGTGGACGAGGCCGGCCACCCCACGGTGCGGGCCCGGGACGAGATCCTGTCCTTCCTGGCGGACCGGCTGCTGAGCCCGAGCCCGCCCGGGGAGCAGGCCGAGACCCAGTCGCCCTGACCGCCCCGGCCGCCACTAGGGCAGATCGCCGTTGCCGCCCAGGTTGGCGACGACGCGGCGCAGGACGTCGATGGTCGCCGCGTACGACGCGTCGTCGAGGCCCGTCCGCATCCGTGTGTGCACCTTGGCGTTGCGGTCGTGGGCGCGCAGGCGTCCCGCCTCGCCCGCGTCCGTCAGTACGAGCGTGCCGTCGGTCTCCGCGGTCCAGCCCCGGGAGGCGAGATCGGTGAAGACGGCGTCGAAGTCGGTGTCCTGGTCGTCGAAGGGCGTGAGCTTTGCGGCGAGGGAGGCTCGGGTCCAGTGGCCGGGGGCACCGGCTATGTGGTTGAGGGCCCACCAGTGCGGCTGGGTGAGGTCCTCCACGGCGAGGGCGGTGCGCAGACCGCCGATGACCAGGCCCGCGGCCTCTCTGGCCCAGTAGCCGATGGGCTGGGCGGCAAGGGTCTCCTGGGGGTATTCCTTGATCGTCATGCCGCGACCGTAAGACCTCAAGCGCACATGAGGTCAACCGTCCTGCCGGGCCCACCGCTGGCCGCCGAGGCCGCGACGCCGTGTTTCCGGTGGTGTCACCGGTGGCACAGTGGTTCCATGTGCGGCCGTTACGTCTCCACCCGTAGCCCCGAGGACCTGGTCCAGCTCTTCCGCGTCACCGACTGGCGTACGGAGGAGCGTCTGGCGCCGAGCTGGAACGTCGCGCCGACCGACGAGGTGTGGGCCGTCCTGGAGAGGACCGGGCGCGGCGACGAAGACACCGCACCCGCGGCGGGGAGGCAGTTGCGGCCGCTGCGCTGGGGCCTGGTGCCGCCCTGGGCGAAGGACGTGAAGGTCGGCGCCCGCATGATCAACGCCCGGGTGGAGACCGTGCACGAGAAGCCCGCCTTCCGCCGCGAGTTCCTCAAGCACCGCTGCCTCCTGCCCGCCGACGGCTTCTACGAGTGGCAGCAGGAGAAGGACCCGGCCACCGGCAAGCCCCGCAAGCAGCCGTACTTCATCCACCCCGAGGACGGCCAGGTGATGGCGCTGGCCGGGCTGTACGCGTACTGGCGCGACCGGTCCGTCCAGCACGACGACGACCCCGGCGCATGGCTGGTGACCTGCACCGTCATCACCACCGAGGCCACCGACGCGGCGGGCCGCGTACACCCGCGCATGCCCCTGGCGCTCACGGAGGACCACTACGACGCCTGGCTCGACCCCCACCACCACGACCCGGACCACCTGCGCGCCCTGCTGAGCCGCCCGGCAGACGGCCACCTCGACGCCCGCCCGGTCTCCCCGGCGGTGAACAGCGTGCGCAACAACGGGCCGGAGTTGCTGGAGGGATGAGGGGCGGCGGGGTGTTGGCGGAGGCGGCCCGTCGAGCAAGGGCGGTCACGCAAGGGGACGAGGGGGAGATCCTCGGCTCCGGCGGCGGTGTCACCGCCTGCGGCCTGATCCTCCACCACCGCCAGACGCGTGTCGACGAAGTGAGTGCGGTTATGCGCGCCGGGGGCCGCAGAGCGCCTGGTGGCCGTGGCCGCCGACAGCACCGACTCCGGCCCTGTCCGGGCCGCGGTCGAGGCGACGGTCAAGGCGTTCGGGCGGCTCGACCACGTCGTCGCCGACGCCGGTTTTTCCACCCACGACAACCTCGCCGACGCCGATCCGGACCAGTGGCGCGAGATGCTCCTGCTGAACGCCTCGGCCCAGCCCTCCTGGTCAAGGCGGCGCTCCCCGAACTCACCAACGGCGGTGGCCGGATCGTCCTGGTCGACAGCACCGCGGGCATCGAGAACACCCCCCGGCACCATGTAACTCGGTCGGCAAGAGCGCACTCCGCCCCGTACCCATATGGGTGGTTTACCGTTCCCGGCGACCGCCTCCCCTCCCCGCGCAGGATGCTTGCCACGTGAGCTGTCCGGTGCGATGTGGGTGGAGATGTCATGGTGAACGGTAGTGTCCTGCTGGCCCTGCGCGAGGATCCCCTCGGCGGGGGGCCGGGGACGGAGCAACTGCGTCGGATCGGCAAGGAATTGGAGAACCGCGGCCTGGAAGTGCGCTGGGCGCGGACCGCGGAGGCCGCCTGCGCGGCCCTGCGGACCGAGGCGGGTCTCACCGCCGCCGTGGTGGCGTGGGACCTGCCGTCCGCGAACGGCAAACCCGCCGACACCGACGCGCACGGCGCCGAAGCGGGTGGCGCGGCCGCCCTGCGCCAGATCTCGCGCCGGTTCAAGGACCTGCCGGTCTTCGTCGTCATGCCCGAGGACTCCGACCACGGCCTGGAGCAACTGCCGCTGTGGGTGGCGGAGACCGCCGTCGGGTACATCTGGCCGCTGGAGGACACCCCCACCTTCATCGCCGGCCGGGTCGCCCACGCGGCGCACGCCTACGGCGACGCGGTGCTGCCGCCGTTCTTCAAAGCGCTCCGGCGTTTCGACGACGCCCACGAGTACTCCTGGCACACCCCCGCCCACTCGGGCGGGGTGGCCTTCCTGAAGTCACCGGTGGGCCGGGCGTTCTTCGACTACTACGGCGAGCGCCTGTTCCGCACCGACCTCTCCATCTCCGTGGGGGAGCTGGGTTCCCTCTTCGAGCACAACGGCCCCATCGGTGAGGCCGAGCGCCACGCCGCCCGCATCTTCGGCGCCGACCGTACGTACTTCGTCCTGCACGGCGACTCCACCGCCGACCGTATGGTCGGCCACTACTGCGTCACCACCGACGAGATCGCCCTGGTGGACCGCAATTGCCACAAGTCGGTGCTGCACGGCCTCGTGATCTCCGGCGCGCGCCCGGTCTACCTCGTGCCGACCCGCAACGGCTACGGCCTCGCCGGCCCCCTCCCCGCGAGCGAGACCGCCGCGGGCGCGGTCGCCGCCCGGATCGCCGCCCACCCGCTGACCCCGGGAGCGGTCTCCTCCGACGCCCAGTACGCGGTGGTCACCAACTCCACCTACGACGGCCTGTGTTACGACACCGTGCAGACCGCACGCGCCCTCGCGCCCAGCACACCGCGGCTCCACTTCGACGAGGCGTGGTTCGCGTACGCCCGCTTCCACCCGCTCTACGCCCGCCGGTACGGCATGGCCGTCGGCCCGGACACCTTCGAGGGCGGGGACCGGCCCACCGTCTTCTCCACCCAGTCCACCCACAAGCTGCTGGCCGCGCTCTCCCAGTCCGCGATGGTGCATGTGCGTTCGTCGCCCCGTGCCCCGGTCGAGCACGACCGGTTCAACGAGGCGTTCATGATGCACGGGACCACCTCGCCGCTGTACCCCGCGATCGCCTCGCTGGACGTGGCCGCGGCGATGATGGACGGTCCGCAGGGGCAGTGGCTGGTCAACGAGGCGGTCACCGAGGCCATCCGGTTCCGGCAGGCCGTCGTGCGCATCGGGCGCCGTATCGCCGCCGCGGGCGACCGGCCGAGCTGGTTCTTCGGCGTCTGGCAGCCCGAGACCGTCGTGGATCCGGCCACCGGGTCCCGTACGCCGTTCGCCGACGCCTCACCGGCGCTGCTGGCCGGTGAGCCGCGCTGCTGGGAGCTCGACCCCGACGCCGACTGGCACGGCTTCCCCGGTCTGAGCGAGGGCCAGTGCATGCTGGACCCGATCAAGGTCACGCTGACCTGCCCGGGGGTCACCGCGACGGGCCGCAGCGAACCGTGGGGCATCCCCGCGCGCATCCTGACCGCCTACCTCGCCGAGCGCGGCATCGTCGTGGAGAAGACCGACACGTACACCACGCTCGTCCTCTTCTCCATGGGCATCACCAAGGGCAAATGGGGCACCCTGATGGACGCCCTGATGGACTTCAAGGCGCTGCACGACGCGGAGACCCCGCTGCGGCAGGTGCTGCCCCAGCTCGTCGAGGCCCACCCCAAGCGGTACGGGCACGCCACCCTGCGCGGCCTGTGCCAGGAGATGCACGAACACCTCACCCGCGCCGACCTGATCGACGCCCTGGACACCGCCTTCCGCGACCTGCCCCGCCCCGTCGTCCCGCCCCAGCGCTGCTACCAGCAGCTGATCCGCGGCGGCACCGAACGCCTGCCCCTCGCCGAGGCCGCGGGCCGGGTGGCCGCCGCCATGGTCACGGTCACCCCGCCCGGCATCCCCGTCCTGATGCCCGGAGAGGCCCTCGGCGCCCCCGACGGCCCGGTCCTGCGCTACCTCGGCGCCCTGGAGGCCTTCGACCGGGCCTTCCCCGGCTTCCACAGCGAGGCCCACGGCGTGGTCATCGACCCGGATACGGGTGACTACCTCATCGAATGCGTACGGGAGGAGAACCGGCCGGGAGAGTGAGGCGTCCGGGCCCGGATTCCCGTCCCGGGACGGGCGGTTCGCGGGCGTGTCGGCCATGCGGTGCGCATGACCGACCCGGGCCGACTCGCTGCGGACAACCCGAGAAGGACCGAGAAGGACCGAGAAGGACCGAGGAGGAGGGGCCCGAGTGGGGGAGTGAGGTGGTTGGTATCGCCGTCTCGGGGCATTCCAAGGGGATGCCCCCGGCGACCGCGGGGGCCCGCATGGCAGGAGTTTCCATGACCGACTACGTCATCACCGTGCCGGGTACGTTCGTCCACGGCATCACCGACGACCAGCGTGCCGCGGTGGAGCGCAAGCTGCGTCCGCAGGACCCGTCGAACACCGACTTCGGCGAGAACGAGGAGCTCAGCCTCCTCACCCTCCAGGACGGCAACATGTTCTCCGTCCGGCTGGAGGTGGAGGCAGCCACGCGCGACGAGGCCGAGGCGAAAGCCGTGGACCTGGTCTCCGCCGCCCTGCGCGACACCGGGCTGGCGGAGGACGACGCACCTCTGGGGCCCGCGGCCGTCACCGGCATCGACCGCGAGTTCTGAGCAGGGGCGGCCGTGACGCGGCCCGATGGGGCGTCAACCGGTCCGGCTACGGGCTCAGTTCGGCGCATACACAACCTGCCGGGCACGCTCCCGTCCCGACGCCGACCCGCGTCACAGCCATCCCTGCCGCTGCGCCTGCAACGCCAGCTGGAAGCGGTTCGCCGCGCCCAGGCGTGCCATCAGGATCTGGAGCCGGCGGAAGAGGGTGCGGCGGCTGAGGCCCAGTTCGCGGGCGATGACGTCGTCGCCCGCCCCGCCCGCGAGCAGCCACAGCAGTCGGCGGTCGGCCGGGGGCAGACCGCCGGGGCGGGCGGTGCTGCCGTGGAAGGGCAGGGCGTTCTGCCAGGACTGCTCGAACAGGGCGATGAGCGCGGAGAGCAGACCGCACGGCTGGACCACCAGCATGGAGTTGTGCACATCGGCCTCCTTGATCGACAACGACACCAGCGCGTACGCCTCGTCGATGATCACGAGCTTGACCGGAACCGACGGCAGCACCCGGGCCTGCTCCCCGGCGTTGACGCACGGCTCGACGGCCTCCTTCAGATGCCCCGGGTACTCCAGGGACGCCCGCGAGTACACGACGCGCTGCGTCACCCCGCGCGCGAGCGTGGCCAGCGCGTCGTCGGTGGCGCCCGACAGGGGGAAGTACGGCGGTGACTCGAACTGGCGGATCTGCTCGCGGGCGCTCGCCCAGGCCTGGCGCATCCGGGGGCCGACGGCGTCACCGGTGACGACCTCGACGAGGTGGTCGTTGTAGGCGGCGAGCCGCTGGCGCCGGAACGACTCGAAGGCGCCGCCGACGGCGATGCGCGACTCCTCGACCTCCGCAGCCCGGTGCCGGGCCAGGATCTCCAGACCCGCCGCGGGCGGAACCGGCGCCACCACGTCCCCGCCCTCCTCGGCGGCGCTGGCCAGACCGGCGTCGACCAGCTCGCCGTACGCCGCGGTGAGGGCCGCGCCCTCCAGGCCCGCCGCCGCCGCGACCGCGCTCAGCGGTGCCGGGGCCAGCTCCAGCAGGGCCAGGTAGACCCGGGCCGCCGAGGGGTCGATGCCCAGGAGCCGCAGGGCCTCGCCGAGTTTCGCGTGCGTCATGGGCCTCATTATCTGCCCCGCGCCGCACCGGGCGTGGCCGATCCGTGCCAGTGGCACTCCTCGGCGCCCGGCCCGCGCGGCGCGGAGTACCGTCCGCGCAGAACGCACCCCCAGCTCCCTCCAGAGGAAGGTGTACGCCGTGGCGAAAGGCCGGAAGAACGGTCTCTACTCAGGGATCTCCGAGGAACTGTCCGCGCTGATGCGGACGGGGTGGGCGGACACCGAGCGGCGCGACCTGCGGCCCGACGAGCAGGTCCCGTACGCGGCCGCCCGCCGCGCCGCGCTCTCCGCGCGCTTCCCGGGCGAGCGCCTGGTGATCCCCTCGGGGAACCTCAAGGCCCGCTCCAACGACGACAGTTACCCGTTCCGCCCGTACTCCGGCTACGTCCACATGACCGGCGACCAGGCCCGCGACGGCGCGCTCGTCCTGGAACCCCGGGCGGACGGCGGCCACGACGCCTACTGCTTCCAGCTTCCCCGGGACAGCAGGAACGACAACGAGTTCTGGACCGGCTCCACCGCGGAGCTGTGGATGGGCCGGCGCCGCTCGCTGGCCGAGTCCGAGGTCGTCCTCGGACTGCCGTGCCGTGACGTGCGCACGGCAGCCGACGACCTCGCCGCCTCCGGCGCGCCGACCCGGATCGTGCGCGGGATCGACCCGGCCCTGGAAGCGGCCGTCGCCACCGACGAGGAGCGCGACGACGAGCTGGAGGAGGCGCTCAGCGATCTGCGCCTGGTCAAGGACGACTGGGAGGTGGGAGAGCTGCGCAAGGCCGTCGACTCCACCGTGCGCGGCTTCACCGATGCCATCGGTGAGCTCTCCCGGGCGATCGCGTCGTCCGAGCGGTGGATCGAGGGCACGTTCTTCCGCCGCGCGCGCCTGGAGGGCAACTCCGTCGGCTACGGCACGATCTGCGCCGCCGGTGAGCACGCCACGATCATGCACTGGACCGACAACGACGGCCCGGTCCGCCCCGGGGAGCTCCTCCTGCTCGACGCCGGGGTGGAGACGCACACCCTCTACACCGCCGACGTCACCCGCACGCTCCCCATCAGCGGCACCTTCACGCCGCTTCAGCGCAAGGTGTACGACGCGGTGTACGAGGCACAGGAGGCCGGGATGGCGGCCGTCAAGCCCGGCGCCGCGTACCGCGACTTCCACGAGGCGTCCCAGCGCCATCTGGCGGCCCGGCTCGTCGAGTGGGGCTTCATCGAGGGCCCGGCGGAGCGCGCCTACGAACTCGGCCTCCAGCGCCGCTTCACCATGGCCGGGACCGGCCACATGCTCGGTCTGGACGTCCACGACTGCGCGCAGGCCCGGAACGAGGAGTACGTCGACGGCGTCCTGGAGCCGGGCATGGTGCTCACGGTCGAGCCCGGCCTGTACTTCCAGCCGGACGACCTGACCGTCCCCGAGGAGTGGCGCGGTATCGGCGTCCGTATCGAGGACGACCTCCTCGTCACGGCCGACGGCCACGAGAACCTCTCGGCGGGCCTGCCGCGGTCGGCGGACGAGGTCGAGGAGTGGATGGCGCGCCTCGCGGGCTGAGACCCCCACGGGGATCGCCGCCCGCTCCCATCCGGCACACCGGCGCACCGGCACCGGCCCCCGCTCGTGGACGGCGGCGGGCCGGGACGTCAGGACGGGCCCGCGCCGAACCGCCACGCCGCGATGTCCCGGTAGTGGATCGGCCCGGGCCCGCGGCCGACGTTGCTGGCGACCAGGTGCAGGCGTTCCGCCTCCCAGGTCCGGCCCGTGAAGCCGGCGAGCGAGGCGGCCAGCTCCACCACGCTGGAGGTGTCGTCACGGCGTGCGCGGGCCAGGGTCAGATGGGGGCGCAGGGGCCGGTCCTCGAAGGCCACGCCGCACGCCCTGATCACGTCGCGGACCTCCTTGGTGAGCAGGCGCAGCCCTTCGACGTCCCCCTCGATCCCGCTCCACAGCACCCGCTCGTCGAAGTGCCCGCCGCCGCGCAGCGCGAGTCCCAGGGGCCGGCTCGCCGCCGCCAGAGCGGCGAGCGGCGGCTGGAGGAGCGGGACGGTCGCCACCGGGAGCTCGCCGAGGAACGCCAGGGTGATGTGCCAGTCCTCGATACGGTTCCACCGCAGACGGGGGTAGGTGGCGTAGGCGGGCGCCAGTTCGCGCGCCAGCTCCTCCTTGGCGTCGTCGGGCGGGGCGAGCGCTATGAAGACGCGGACGGTCGCGGGCCGGGACTGGGACTGTTCGTTCACGCATGACTTCGTACACCATCGGCCGCGGGAACGGAGTACAGGCTGCGCCTGGAAGAGCCGCCCGCCGTCCCTGGGTGGTGCGGCCCGCCGGTCAGTCGTCGAGGGTGCTGTTGCCGAGCCGGCCGACCATCACCGGGTCGCGGTGGTCGAAGAAGAGCGAGGCCCCGGTGTCCAGGGTGGCGACCGCCGCCATCTGGTCGGCCGTGAGCTGGAAGTCGAAGACGTCGAAGTTCTCCGCCATGCGCTCGGCGCGGACCGACTTGGGGATGACCACGACCTCCCGCTGGATGAGCCAGCGCAGGACGACTTGGGCCACGGACTTGCCGTGCGCGGTGGCGATCCCGACGAGTACGGGGTGGGTGAAGAGGTTGTTGCGCCCCTCGGCGAACGGCCCCCACGACTCGATCTGGACCCGGCGCCGGCGCATCAGCTCCTGATCGGAGGTGCGCTGGTGGAAGGGGTGCGTCTCGACCTGGTTGACCGCCGGTGTGATCTCGTTGTGGTCGATGAGGTCCACGAGCCGGTCGGGGTAGAAGTTGGACACGCCGATGGCCCGGACGAGCCCCTTGTGGTGCAGGCTCTCCATGGCCCGCCAGGAGCCGTAGACGTCGCCGTAGGGCTGGTGGATCAGATACAGGTCGAGGTGGTCCAGGCCGAGCTTGCGCAGCGAGGTCTCGAAGGCGCGCCTGGCCCTGTCCTCACCGGCGTCGGAGACCCACAGTTTGGTGGTGACGAACAGGTCGTCGCGCGGGATGCCACTGCTCCTGATGGCCCGCCCCACGGCCTCCTCGTTCCGGTAGGCGGCGGCGGTGTCGAGCGAGCGGTAACCGGCGGCGAGGGCGTCGGTGACGGCCTGTTCGGTCTCCTCGGCCGGGATCTGGTAGACGCCGAAGCCGAGGATCGGCATCTCGACACCGTTGTTCAAGGTGACCGTCTGCATGGGGCGGGTCCTTCCGTACACAGGGCCTGGGGCACGCGCTGACGCTGTCCAGCCTGCCCCCTGGTACCGGCGACAGGCGGAGCGAAGCGCGGGGCGGCGAGCCGGATGGGCCGTTCGGCGGGGACCCGGCGGGCGCCCGGAGGCGTCCGGGGACGGCCGGGGACGGCCGGGGACGGCTTGGCGTCCGTTTCCCCGAGCCACCGCCTGTCACGCGTGTGATGGTTGGGGGGAGAGGGGTACTCGGGCGGGTGACCGGCGAAAGAACCGGAGAACCTTGGGCGCCCCGCCTCCCCACCGCGAGGGCCCCGTATCCCGCCCGGATCAGACCTGACCCGACCCGACCCGACCTGACGTGACCCCTTGGTCCCCACTGCGGCGGAAGGAGCACCATGGCACCGCGCGTCACGGCCGAGCGCCTGTTGCAGGAGTACGGAAAAACCCACGCGGAGGAAGCGGGCATCCACCTGCGGGACACGCCGCCCCCGCTGTACCAGCTGCTGACTCTGTGCGTGCTGTTCTCCGTCCGGATCAAGGCCGACATCGCGGTCGCCGCGGCCCGTGAGCTGTTCGGGGCCGGGATGCGTACGCCCCAGGCGATGCTCGCGGCCTCCTGGCAGGACCGCGTGGACGCGCTCGGCCGCGCGCACTACCGCCGCTACGACGAGAGCACGGCCACCGCCCTCGGCGCCGGAGCCGAGCTTCTGATGGACCGGTACGGCGGAGACCTGCGACGGCTGCGCGAGAAGGCCGACGGCGATCCCGTCCGGGTGCGCGAGCTGCTGCGGGAGTTCCCCCGGATCGGGCCGGTCGGGGCCGACATCTTCTGCCGGGAGGCCCAGGGCGTGTGGCCCGAGCTGCGCCCCGCGTTCGACGACCGGGCGCGGCACGCCGCGGGCGAGCTGGGTCTGCCCGGGACGCCCGAGGGGCTTGCGGAGCTCGTCGCCGCGGAGGACCTGCCGAAGCTGGCGGCCGCGCTGGTACGGGTGGAGCTGTCCAAGGGGGCGGTCGACGCCCTGCGCGAGACGGGGTGAACGGCTCCTCGAAGCCACCCCGTCCGGGGCTCAGCCGCCCGGCGTGCCCTGGTGGAAGTACAGGCGCCATCCTGACTCCGTCAGGCGCCACAGCGAACTCCGCCGCGCCCGACGGCCCGCGTGCTCGGTGGCGTACGTCAGATGGACCACGCCCGGGGCGAGGACGACGCCGGACATCTCCGCGACGTGGACCGGCGCGTCGTCGGACACCGTGCCGTCGCCCGTCGCCGCCAGGATCGAGTTCCGGTCCCAGTGGCGCCCGGATGCCCCGATCTCGGTGAACTCCGGATCGAGAAGCTCCAGCACCCGCTCCTCGCAGGCCCGCACCTGAGGGTCGAGGAGCCGCAGCTCCCCGTCCACGGCCGCCCGTACGTCCTGCTCACGCTCGTCCGTCATGCGGAAACCCTAGGTACCGCGTGGACCACGGTCCAGCCGGTTCTTCACGCGATCGGCGTCACCGCGATCCGGGATGCGGCAGGCCCGGCCGCCCGCGCGCCCCGAGTCAGTCGTGGCGGTCCCCCGGTGGCCGGGCCCAGGGGTGGCGGAGGCGGATCCAGATGTCGCGGGCCTGGCGGCCCGCCGCCGTGCGGCTGTGGGCGATGACGCGGTGTGCCTCGTCGGGGGTCTCGACCATCGGGCCGGAGCCGCGCAGTGGCTTGCCCGCCGTCTCGTGCAGGAACAGCGTGGAGACGAGGCCGATGACCCCGGCCACCATCAGGTAGTACGCCGGTACCAGGTCGTTGCCCGTCACTTCCACCAGCGCGGAGGCGAACAAGGGCGTCGTGCCGCCGAAGAGCGACACCGAGATGTTGAAGGCGATGGACAGGGCTCCGTACCGCAGCCGGGTGGGGAACAGGGCCGGCAGGGTGGAGGCGGCCGTGCCCGCGAAGCAGACGAGCAGCAGGCCCAGGATCGCGCAGCCCAGGGCCGGAAACAGGATGCCGCCCTCGCGGATGAGCAGGAACGCCGGTACGGCCAGCACGATGAGGGCGATACTGCCCGCGAGGAACACCGGCCTGCGGCCCCAGCGGTCCGAGGTGTGGCCCACGGTCGTGATGGTAAGGACCACGAGCAGCATGGTGCACAGCACCAGCAACTGCGCCGTGGTGTCGTCCTGGTCCAGGGCGACCGTCATGTACGTGGGGAGGTAGGAGGTCACCATGTAGTTGGTGACGTTGTACAGCAGGACGAGACCCATGCAGATGAGCACCGCGTGCCAGTGCCGGGTGAAGATCTCCTTGAGGGTTCCCTTCGCCGTCGGAGAAGCCTCCTCGGCCGTGGGGTTCGCGCTCTCCGCGGCTGCGTAGGCGGCCTCCTTCTTGAAGGCCGGTGTCTCCTCCAGCTTCATCCGCATGTACAGGCCGATGAGGCCGAGCGGTCCGGCGACGAAGAAGGGGATCCGCCATCCCCAGTCCTCCAGCCCATCGGTGCCGAGCACCGCGGTGAGGACTGTGACCAGGCCGGACCCCAGGGCGTAACCGACGAAGGTGCCGAAGTCGAGCCAGCTGCCGAGGAAGCCCCGGCGCCGGTCGGGCGCGTACTCCGCGATGTAGGTGGTGGCTCCCGCGTACTCGCCGCCCGTCGAGAAGCCCTGGACGAGCCGGCAGAGGAGGAGCAGCAGGGGAGCGGCGACACCGACCGCCGCGTAGGTGGGGAGGAAGCCGACGGCGAAGGTGCTCGCCGCCATCATGATCATCGTCGCGGCGAGCACCTTCTGGCGGCCGATGCGGTCGCCGAGCGGGCCGAACACCAGGCCGCCGAGCGGGCGGACCAGGAAGGCGGCGGCGAAGGTGGCGAAGGTCGAGACGACCTGGACGCCCGGTGAGCTCGCCGGGAAGAAGACCTTGCCCATGGTGCCGGCCAGATAGGCGTAGACGCCGAAGTCGAACCACTCCATGGTGTTGCCTAGGGCCGCCGCCGTCACCGCGCGGCGCACCTGGGGCCGGTCGGCGACCATCACGTCGGCGGTGCTCAACGAGCGCTTGCGACGCCGGAGCAGCGTACGGAGCATCTGGTCGGTCCGCGCACGGCCCCGGCCTGATCCGGGCGGACGACGGGTAGGTCCTGGCATGGGGAGGGGCCTCTCTGCCGGGGCGCGGCGCGACGCCGGTGCCCCCTCATTCTTCGAGGCAACAGGACCCTTGGGCATGTCTACTGGTCTCTCCGGGTGAATCGTGTACGGGTACGGGTACGCGTATGCGCGCCTCTGCGGCAGGGCGCGGCGCGGCAACAGCAGCCGCGGGTGTCAGGCGGCGTGTTCCGCGAGTGCCTCGCGGCGGACACGGGTGCAGGTGCGGTTGAGGAGCCGGGAGACGTGCATCTGGGAGATACCGAGCTCAGCGGCTATCTGGCTCTGGGTCATGTCGTTGAAGAACCGCATGTAGAGGATCTGCGACTCGCGCTCGGGCAGCGCCCGCAACGCGGGCTTGACCGCCTCCCGGTCGAGGACGGTGTCGAAGCCGGGCTCGGTCGTCCCCAGGGTGTCGGCCAGCGACAGTCCTTCACCGGCGCCGCTCCCGGGTCCTGACTCGGCCTCCAGGGAAAGGCTCTTGAAGGAGTCCAGGGCTTCCAGCCCGTCCCGGACGTCGTCCTCATCGAGGCCGCAGTGCGCGGCCAGCTCGGCGATGGTGGGCTCGCCGGGGTGCGCGGCCTGGAGCTGCCGGCGCGCCGCGCGGACCTTGTTGCGCGCCTCCTGGACGCGGCGGGGGACGTGGACGGCCCACAGGGAGTCGCGGAAGTGACGCTTGAGTTCGCCGTTGATGGTCGGGATCGCGTACGCCTCGAACGCGCCGCGCGCCACCTCGTACCGGTCGATGGCCTTCACCAGCCCCATCGCCGCGACCTGGTACAGGTCCTCCAGCTCGGCGCCCCGGTTGCGGTACTTGCCCGCCAGGCGCTGGGCCATCGGCATCCACTGCGCCACCAGGTCCTCGCGCAGCGCGTCGTGTTCCGGGCCCCCGTCGAGGGAGTTGAGCCGGGCGAAGGCGTCATGGGTGTCAGGGGCGTCGTCGTGGTTCCGCTTGCGAGCGAGGCTGTGGGGCATGGCTCGGGCTCCTGCACGTCGGGGGTGTGGGTGACGCCGCCGAACCTCATGTGGCCAGGGCGCGTCCGGAGTTGACGACCCCGGAACACACGCGTCCAGCGGGCGTGCCTCCGGTCCGAAGCACGACTCGCGCCTGCCCCGCTCCCCGGTGCGAAAACGTCTGCGTTCGGGCCCGGCCGCGTACCGGCCCCCGAACGGGCCGGACCGCACCAGGAGCCTAAGCAGGGCGCGGGTTCGGGGCGAGGCGGGTGACCCATTCGGCGGACACCGGTACGGGCGGGCCGGGGGTACGAGCGGGCCGGGGCACGCACAGGCGGGGCACGCACGGCCGTGGGGCGCGGGAGCGTGGCAGCAGCGCATCGGCCGGAGCCGCGGGGTGGGGTGGTGCGGCTCCGGCCGGATCTCGACGGTCAGGGGGATGTGCGGGGTGGGGATGGGGAGGGAGCGCGGGCCACACAGAAGAGGGCGGCGCCCCGCCCGGCCTATGCGGCCTGGGTCAGCTCGGCGCGGCCGAACAGGAGCGCGTACCCGGCTGGGAGTTGGTTCAGGATGCGGGTGAGGAGCTCGGGGCCGGCCAGGGCGGCGATCGCGGACAGGACCGAGCCGGTGTCCCAGCGGGTGGTGGCGAGGGGCGCGCCGGCGCGGCCTGCCAGGTCCTTGACCAGCGCCCAGCCGCTGAGCGGCTGCACGTCGGGCACCTGCTCGGTGAGGACGCGCGCGGCCTCGTGGGGCAGCCGGGCGGCCAGCTCGACGCGTTCCTCACCGGTCAGTTGGCGTCCCAGCCCCGACACGACCAGCCGTACGGCTTGCTCGGCCCGCTCCCGGGTCGGATACGCGCCTTCGTAGCGGACCTTCTCCAGCAGCTGCTCGTAGGTCATCGCCCGTGCGGGCCGCGGTGCTGTCTGCAGGTCGGAGATCACTGCGGTCATTGCCTTTCTGTCGCCGAGGACGTGAGGGGGGAGGGGGTGAGGGGCCGGGGAGGGGGCCCGGCGGTCGGGGCGGCGCGCCGGGCGGGGGAGGGAAGGGGGACGGACCGGGGGGCCGGGGGGCAGTCCGTCCTCCAAACCGTCCGGCCTGGCCTGGTCCGGCCTGGTTCGGCTCGGCCTGGTCCGGCCTGGCCCGGGTCCAGCCCGGCCCGGACCGGCTCAGGCGCGGATCTCCTTGCGGGACGACTCCCCGCCGACGGTGATCTTGCGGGGCTTGGCGCGCTCCGCGATCGGGATGCGCAGGGTCAGCACGCCGGCCTCGTAGTCCGCCTTGATGCGTTCGGTGTCGAGCGTGTCGGCGAGGACGAGCTGACGGGAGAAGGCGCCCATCGGCCGCTCCGACAGCTCCGTCTGCACGCCGTCGGCCTTCGCGACGGGGCGGCGCTCGGCCTTGACGGTCAGCATGTTCCGCTCGACGTCGATGTCGATCGCCTCCGCGCTGACGCCCGGAAGGTCGAAGGCCACCACGTACTCGTCGCCCTCGCGGTAGGCGTCCATCGCCATCGCGGACGGCCGGGACCAGTTGCCCGGGGTGATCAGCTGCTGGGCCAGCCGGTCGAGCTCACGGAAGGGGTCGGTGCGCATCAACATCGTGAAACACCTCCAGAAGGTTCGGGCAGTACCTGCCAATGCGCCTCACGCAAAACGTTGTACCATGTCATCCAATGGATGACAAACACGGTGTCGTCGACAGGACGACAGCAGGGAAGGAGGCCCCCATGGCAGGCGCTCAGCAGCCGTCCTCTCCGAGTGACGAGGCCCGGAGTCCGGCCTCGTTCCTCGCCGCAGCGGCGGCCCTGGAGACCATCGACAACGCGCTGCGCGCGGCCCGGGACGAGGGGCCCGGCGGCACGTCCGCCATCGGCGGCGACGGCCCGGAACAGGCGCTGGCGTCCCTGCTGTTGCTGCGCCAGGTCCGTGAGCAGCTCGCCGGCTGGGAGACCGGCCTGATCGAGACCGCCCGCGAGGCCGGCGCCAGCTGGGCCGACCTCGCCCACCCCCTCGGCGTCGCCAGCCGCCAGGCAGCCGAGCGCCGCTATCTGCGCAACCGGCCCGGCCTCGCCGGAAGCACCGGTGAGCAGCGCGTCCAGGCCACCCGCGAACAGCGCGCCGCCGAGCGCACGGTCGCCGCCTGGGCCCGCCACAACGCCGCCGACCTGCGCCGTCTCGCCGGCCAGATCACCGCGCTCACCGACCTCCCCGCCGCGGCCCGGATACCGCTCCGCCGCCTCGACGCGGCCCTCGGCCAGGAGGACCCGGCCGATCTCATCCATCCCCTGACCGCCACCCGGCCCTATCTGGCAGGGCCCCACCCCGACCTGGCCGCCCGGCTCGACGCCCTCCCGAAGGCGGATACGGGCAGCGGCGCGGGGACGGGGAGGGGCACGGGAACCACCGGCTGAGCCAGCAGGGCGGGCCGGCTGCCCGGCACCGTCATGCCATCCGTACCGTCATCTCATCCGTCACGTCATCCGTCTGTCCCGCGCTGGGCCCAGCCGGGCGCCCACGTCCCGGTGGGGGAGTGGCCGGCCCGCCGGGTGCGGAGGTCGGCGCGGAGCGCGGCGAGGGCGGGGTGCGTGTTGTCCCGGTGCCAGATCAGTGAGTGGGGGTACACCGGGGCCGGATCCCGTAGGGCGATGCGGCGCAGACCGTGGTCCGCGGGCCAGACCAGATGGGTCCGCTCGCCGACGAAGGTCGCCAGGGACGGGGAGTCGGCGATGGTGTCCAGCAGGGGCTCGGTACCGAAGTCGGGCCCGGTGATCTCGATGGTGAGGGCGAACGCGGCGGCCAGGGCGTCGTAGTAGGCGCCCCACTCGGTGCCGGGAACGAGTCCGGGCATCCAGATCCGGTGCCCGGCGAGTTCGGCCGGGGTGACCGCGCGCGCGGCGGCGAGTGCGTGGGCCGGGCCGGTGAGCAGGTGGATCGGCTCGTCGAAGACCCGCGCGGCCTCGATGTCGTCGGGGAGGCGGCGGCCGGGCATGGTGACGGCCCGGAAGGACGCGTCGATCGTGCCGGAGCGGACGGCGTCCACGGCCGCGTCCACGTCGAAGAGCGTCACGACGTCGAGCTCGGCGGCGGGATGCACCCGGCGGAAGTCGCGCAGCAGGGAGGCCGGGGCGAGCCGCCGCCCGATCACGTCGACGCGCAGCGCCCGGCTGCCGGGCCGGACGGAGGCCAGAGCCCGCTCCTCGGCCCGCAGGAGGTCGCGGGCGTGGGGCAGGAAGGCCTGCCCGTCGATGGTGAGCGTGGCGCCCCGCGCGCCCCGCGTGAACAGGCGCACGCCGAGGCTCTTCTCCAGCGTGGCGATCCGTTTCGAGACGGCCTGCTGGGTGACCGACAGCGCCGCGGCGGCGTCCTGGAAGCGCCCTCCGTCGGCAACCGTCACGAAGGTGCGCACAGCGTCGAGGTCCACGTCCGCGATCGTAGGGGGACAACCATCGGTTGTGCCGTCGGGGCTGTACGGTTGTTTGCTTTCGACGTCCGCTCCTCGCTTTGATGCCGGAGGTCGGCGCGGGGTTGTACGGAGTGGGCGAGGGGCGTGGCGGGGCATGCGGGGTGGACGGGCGCTGGGGCGGCGCTTCGGATGGTTGTGGGCGGCGTTCGCGGTCAGCGCGTACGGCTCGGGGCTCGGCTTCGGCGCGTTCCCCCTGCTCGCGGTCGTCGTGCTGCACTGCGGGCCGGTCCAGGTGGCGGCGCTGGCCGCGGCGGGGCGGGCGGTGGGCGCGCTGGTCGCGGTTCCGCTGGGGCCGTGGATGGAGTTCCGCCGCAAGCGGCCGGTGATGGTGGCGATGGACCTGATCCGGTTCGCGGTCCTGATGAGCGTCCCCCTGGCGTTCGCGCTCGGCCGCCTCACCTTCGTCCAGCTCCTGGTCGTCTCCGTGGTGACCGCCGCGGCCGACATCGCCTTCAGGGCGGCCTCCGGCGCGTACCTCAAATCGCTCGTACCACCGGAGGACCTGCTCGTCGCGAACAGCCGCTTCGAGTCCACGACGTGGACCGCGACCACGGTCGGCCCCCCGCTCGGCGGCGCCGCGATCGGACTGCTCGGCCCGGTGACGACCGTGATCGCGGACGCGGTCAGCTATCTGCTCTCGGCCCTGGGCATCCGCGCCATCGGCGGGACCGAACCGCCCCCGGCACGAGCCGCCGCACCACGGCTGCGCGCGGGCGACCTCCTCGAAGGGTGGCGCCACATCCTGAGCCACCCCACCCTGCGCCCGCTGTTCCTCAACACCCTCGCGGTCAACGGCCTGATCATGGTCGCCGAGCCGCTGATGGCCGTCCTCCTGCTGGACCGTCTCGGATACGCGCCCTGGCAGTACGGGCTCGTGTTCGCCTCCCCGTGCGTCGGCGGTCTGATCGGCTCCCGTCTCGCCCGCCCCCTCGCGGCCCGCTACGGGCAGCACAGGGTGATGCTCACGGCAGGGGTGCTGCGCGCGTGCTGGCCCGTCGGACTGGCCTTCGTCGGCCCCGGCGCGCCCGGAATCGTCCTGATCATCACCGTCCAGCTGGGCCTGGTGACGTGCTGCGGCCTGTTCAACCCGCTGCTGGCCACCTACCGCCTCGAACACACCGACCCCGACAAGCTGGCCCGCACGCTGGCCGCGTGGTCGATCAGCAGCAGCGCGGCGATCGCGGCGCTGACCGCCGCGTGGGGCCTGCTGGCGGCCACCACCAGCCCCCGCACGGCGATCGCGGGGGCGGGGGTCCTGTTGCTGGCCACTCCGCTGCTGCTGCTGCCGCGGCGGAAGGGGACGGTGGCGCGGCAGGGGAAGGAGGAGCAGACGGTGAGCGTCACATGACGCCGCCCCCATCGCTCTGCGGGGCCCCGTAATTCGATATTCGATGGCGTACGTGAAGCGGTGTCTCCACTCTACTGATCATGGACGAACCGAAGCACCAGATCCGGGCCCAGTACACCGACTCGACCATCACCGTCTACCAGGCGTACGCCCCCGGGATCGGCCTGCCCGCGGC
Source organism: Streptomyces sp. NPDC043908 (assembly GCF_056435525.1). Taxonomy (NCBI): domain Bacteria; kingdom Bacillati; phylum Actinomycetota; class Actinomycetes; order Kitasatosporales; family Streptomycetaceae; genus Streptomyces; species Streptomyces sp. NPDC043908. The sequence goes on from NZ_JBWKEI010000003.1 coordinate 233,313, forward strand.
CCGGGAGGGCCGGTTCCCGGAGGCGTGGCAACGGGACCGGATGACCTGGATCAAGCCTTCGTTCCTGTGGATGATGTACCGCTGCGGATGGGGCACCAAGGAAGGCCAGGAGACCGTCCTGGCCGTGGAGATCACCCGGCAGGGTTTCGCGTGGGCCCTGGCACACGCCTGCCTCTCCCACTACGTGCAGGACCTGCATGCCGACCACGCCGAGTGGAAGCGCCAGCTGAAGCGGGCTCCGGCACGGGTGCAGTGGGACCCCGAACGCGACCTGCGCCTCCAGCCCCTGCCCCACCGCTCGCTCCAGCTTGGCCTCTCCGGCGAGGCGGCACACCTCTACGCCGACGAGTGGATCGTGTCCATCAAGGACGTGACCCCACTGGCCCGCACGATCCACGCCCACGTACGGGACGGATCCCTGAAAACCGCCCGCGAACTCCTGCCCCCGGAGCGGCCCTATCCCACCGCCCAAGGACTCCTGGCGCACCTGGGCGGGTGAAGCGGCCGGGCCGTGACGGAGGCCGGTTCTGCCTGCGGTCAGGCCGCGTGGGCGGCGATCGTTCGCGCACACACCAGGGACTCGGTGTGTGTGGTGTCCACCTCCAGGTCGTACGTCACGCCTTTGTGCACCGCCGTCGCCTGTGCCGCGGCCATTCCCCGTACGCGGTCTCCGCGGGCCAGCTCGCGGCCCGCGGCCACGGCGGCGTCGCACCTGACGCCCACCCACAGCGCCGGCAGTCCGCCGAGGGCCTTCCGCCACCGCTGCTGGGAGTCGGCGCCGCCGAGGAACACGTCGTCGATGATCACTCGGGCGCCCGCGCGGACCATGGTCGCGACGCCCTCGCGCCAGGCCGCCTCCAGCGCCAGGAAGTCCGCCCCGACACTCACCCCGCCGTCCGCGCCGATCGTGATCCCTCCGGCCGAGCTCCGCATCCTCGCGGGCAGGGCGTCGACGTACGAGTCGCACCCGAACGCCAGCCACGGATCGGGGAGTACGGCCTGGAGGCACCGTACGATCCCGGACTTCCCCGCGCTGGAACCGCCGTTGAGAATGATCATCCGAGTCGTCATCGCGCCACCGTACGGGGCTGCCCTCGCCGCACGAAAAGCATTTCCGGCGGTGGTGCCACCGCAACGTGCCCGACCCCCTGCTGTCCGGGTGGGCGCAGCAGGGGGTCGGGCATGTGTTCCGGGAGCGGATTCCGGGGCTGTCTCAGACCTGTCCGCGCCACGCGCCGGTCTCGGCGCCGCGGGACTCGATGAACTCCTTGAACCGCTTCAGGTCACCGCTCACCTGGCGCTTCACGAACCCGAGCTTGTCGCCGACCGTCTCGGCCAGGCCCTCGGGGTCGTACTCCATCTGAAGCATCACCTTGGTGGTGTTGTCGTCGATGCGGTGGAACGTCACCACACCCGCCTGGCGGACATCGCCGCCGACGGTGGTCCAGGCGACGCGCTCGTCCGGGATCTGCTCGGTGATCTCGGCGTCGAACTCCCGCTTCACGCCGTCCACGCTCGTCACCCAGTGGGTGAGGGTGGAGGTGCGCTGCTCGATGCGCTCGACGCCGTCCATGAACTGGGGGAAGGACTCGAACTGGGTCCACTGGTCATACGCGGTGCGAACCGGGACGGCCACCTCGACGGACTGCTCTACCTGCGACATGCACTGCCTCCTGCGTCTCTGGTGGGTATCGGGGTCTTCTGCGGACAGCGGGTACCCCGCTCCCACGCGATCACTCGGCCGGGACGCGAGACGGCGCGAAGAGAGTGACACCGCGCCGGTTTCACCCTTGCCCTACGGGTACCTGCGGGACGTCGACCCTGGTGACCGATCAGGAGGGACGGAGGTACGGATCATGGAACCCACCCTCGGTACCGAGGCGCCCTCGGCGCAGCACGTGCACGTCGTGCTGGGCGGCTGCTCCGCCGGCGACGCCGAAGCGGTCCTCGCGAGCCTGCACCGGTGGTACGCCTCCGAGCGGGGAGTCACCGCCCCTTCGACGCGTGACATCTCCGCGCACCCGACGGTGTGGACCGCGATGGTCGACACCTCCCACCGCTCCGGCGAGGTGGAACCGGTGACGCTGGGGGAGAGCGTCACCGTGAACATGCAGGGCGGACCCGGGGCCGTCGGCCGGCTGCGTGACACCTTCGCGCAGGCCTTCGCGGTGAGCGACGACGGTACGGCCTCGGGCGACCAGGAAGTGGATGTGCAGCTCCATCTTCGCAGCCGATGATCGGCTTCCGGGTCGGTTTCCGGCTCGGCTCTCGACCCGGCGTCCGGTCGGCTTCCCGGTCGGTTTCCCGTTCTTCGCCGCTGGGCCCCCGCCGCCGGACCACTGCCTCAGGCCAGCAGACTCTGGCTGGTGATCAGCTCCCGTACCGCGGGCATCCCGCCCTCGGCGAAGGCCTTCTGCTGCCGGTCCGCCCCGGTTCCCTCGCGCAGCAGCCGGTGGAGCAGGGCGTCCACCTCACGGGTGTCACCCAGCGCCTCCAGCGCCGGGCCGATGTGCTTCATGAGCATGCACAGGACATCACCGCACCTGCGCAACTGCCCGTCGGGCGTGACCAGCTTGCCGGTCAGGCCGTCCCGGGCGGCGCGCCACGTGGCCGCCTGCAACAGCTCGCCCGGGCACTCCGGAACCGGCACTCCTTCCTTCTGCTCACGGATCGCCGTGGCCACCAGGGCTCGTACGATGGCGGCGAGCAGCACCGCGTCGTCGGCCCGCAACTGCACGTCCAGGCACCGGACTTCCACGGTTGGGTAGTTCTCGCTGAGGCGGGCGTGCCAGTACAGCTGGCCCCGGTCCATGACGGCCCCGGCCGCCTTCAGTGCCTGTGCGCGGCTCTCGTAGTCGTCGAGGTCGACGAAGCGCGGCGGCGGCCCGCTGACCGGCCAGCGGCTGAAGACGAGGGTGCGCCAGCTGGCGAATCCGGTCTCGTGGCCGTCCCACAGCGGGGAGTTGACCGACAGGGCGAGCAGGGTGGGCAGCCAGACGCGGATACGGTTGAGGACCGCGACACCCACCTCGCGGTCCGGAACCCCCACGTGCACGTGCATGCCGTTGATCAGCTGCTCGTCGACCAGTTGCCCCGCGTTGATGTGCATGGCCCGGTAGCGCGGGCGCTCGGTGACGGGCACGGGAGTCTCTCCCACGTCGGGGGCCGCCCCGACCGCGGCGAGCCGGCAGTCGAGGCCCTCGGCGGCGGACCCGACCGCGTGCCGCAGCCGCAGCAGATGGCCGCCGAGCTCCTCCAGCGCCTGGCAGACCGGCGTGGCCACCTCCACCTGGGCCTGGAGCAGCTCGGGCTGGACCTCGTCCTCGTCGACGGCGGGCCCCAGTCCGGCGGCTGCCCGTACACCTTCGGAGCGCGCAACCGGCAGCCCGGTGGTGGGATGCACCAGGAGATACTCTTCTTCGACCCCAAACGTGAGCATGGCCTGCGGGTACCCGCCCGGCGCTGTGTGAACCGTATTCACTCGGCGCGCTGTGCCAGGTGCGGGAGGAGTGCGTCGGGGACTCAGTGGGGGCGAATTCACCCACCACCGTTTCGTGCACGGCTGCCGGGTATCCGCCAGTCATGACTTTGCGCAACACAGAACTGGCCGCGTCACGGGACCTGGCGGTCGGCGTGGCTCCCTTCGTTGTCGGTGTGCTCCTCGTGGCGCTGCTCATCGCCCTGGTGTGGCGTGGGCAGCGCAAGCGGCGGGCCCGGGTGCCGCGTCCGGAGGAGCAGCCCCGGCTCCCCGAGTCCGGGCCGGTGGGCGAGATCGTCGAGCAGCGCGAGCCGGACGCCGTACCGCAGGACGGCGAGCGGCTGAAGCCGCACGGACTGCACGGCTACGGGAACTCCGGTACGCGCACGGCGGGCACCCAGCAGGAATCGCCGACCGGCGATCGCGATCGCTGAGCGGGGTGGCCGGGGCGTCGGCGCGGGCGACGGGCCCCTTTCCGGCCGCGCCGGAGCGGGCCCTTTCCGCCGATCGACGACCTGGCCCGTTCGGCGCGTTATCCGGTGGGCGGTCCGGGGCACCCGGCGGCCGACAGACCAACGCGCCGCACACGGAAGTGAGGAGCAGGCACATGACCACCGCACGCGACATCATGACGCCCGGCGCCCAGTGCGCCTCGGCGACGGAGTCCGTCCTGGAGGCGGCCGTCAAGCTCACCGAGCTCGGCGTGGGCGCGCTGCCCATCTGCGGCAGCGACAACCGTCTGAAGGGCGTCATCACGGACCGTGACATCGTCGTCAAGGTGCTGGGCGCCGGCAAGGACCCCGCCGCGACGACGGCCGGTGACCTCGCCCAGGGCGAGGCCGTCACCATCGGCGCCGATGACGACGTGGACGAGATCTTCCGGACGATGAGGACCCACCAGGTCCGGCGGCTGCCCGTCATCGACGGCCACACCCTGGTCGGCATGGTCGCCCTGGCCGACGTGGCCCGCTCGCTGCCGTCGCCGGAGGTCGGGGACCTCCTGGAAGCGCTGTCGACCGGCTGACGGTCCGGGGCACGGACAGGCACACGCACACGAAAGGACCGAGTACACATGCGGATCGCATTCCTCGTCGCGCCCGAGGGCGTGGAACAGAAAGAGCTGACCGAGCCGTGGCAGGCGGTGCGCGCCGCGGGTGGTGAACCCGTGCTGGTCTCCACCGAGAAGGGGGAGATCCAGGCGTTCAACCACCTCGACAAGGCGGATACGTTCCCGGTCGACGAGGTCGTCGGCGAGGCGGACGCGGCGCGGTTCGACGGCCTCGTCCTTCCCGGCGGCGTCGCCAACCCCGACTTCCTGCGGCTCGACGAGAAGGCCGTGGCGTTCGCCAAGGCGTTCTTCGACCTGGGCAAGCCGGTCGCGGCGATCTGTCACGCGCCCTGGACGCTGGTGGAGGCCGACGTGGTGCGCGGACGGGTCCTGACGTCCTGGCCGAGTCTGCGTACGGACATCCGCAACGCCGGCGGTGAGTGGGTCGACGAAGAGGTGAAGGTCTGCGACCACGGGGCGAACGTCCTGATCACCAGCCGCAAGCCCGACGATCTGCCCGCCTTCTGCAAGGCACTGACAACCGAGTTCGACAAGGCCGGGAGGACCGTTCGGTGACCGACCCCAAGCGGACGCAGCGTGACGCCTTCCGGGCGCACGACCCGGCATCGGGCCCGCTCACCACCGACCAGGGAGTCGTCGTGGACCACACCGACGACTCCCTGCGGGTGGGTGAACGCGGACCCACCCTGCTGGAGGACTTCCACTTCCGCGAGAAGCTCACCCACTTCGACCACGAACGCATTCCGGAGCGCGTGGTGCACGCCCGCGGCGCGGGTGCCTACGGGTATTTCCAGCCGTACGAGTCCTGCGCGGACTTCACCCAGGCTGCGTTCCTCCAGGACCCCGACGTCAGGACACCGGTGTTCGTCCGGTTCTCGACCGTTCAGGGCCCGCGCGGATCGGCCGACACCGTACGGGACATCCGCGGATTCGCCACGAAGTTCTATACCTCGCAGGGCAATTACGACCTGGTGGGCAACAACGTCCCGGTCTTCTTCATCCAGGACGGCATCAAGTTCCCCGACTTCGTGCACGCGCTGAAGCCCGAACCGCACAACGAGATACCCACCGGCGCCTCCGCCCACGACACCCTGTGGGACTTCGTGTCGCTCCAGCCGGAGACGCTGCACGCCATCATGTGGCTGATGTCGGACCGGGCCATCCCGCGCAGCTACCGGATGATGCAGGGCTTCGGGGTGCACACCTTCCGCTTCGTCGACGCGAACGGGAAGGGCACCTTCGCCAAGCTCCACTGGAAGCCGAAGCTCGGCGTCCACTCGCTGGTGTGGGACGAGGCCCAGGAGTGCCAGGGGCGCGATCCGGACTTCAACCGCCGCGACCTGTGGCAGGCGATCGAGGCGGGCGCCTTCCCCGAGTGGGAGCTGGGCGTCCAACTCGTGCCGGAGGAGGACGAGTTCGCCTTCGACTTCGATCTGCTGGACGCCACCAAGCTGATTCCCGAGGAGCTGGTGCCCGTCCGCCCCATCGGCCGGATGGTCCTCGACCGCAACCCGCAGAACTTCTTCGCCGAGACCGAGCAGGTCGCCTTCCACACGGCCAACGTGGTGCCCGGTATCGACTTCACCAACGACCCGTTGCTCCAGGCCCGTAACTTCTCCTACCTGGACACCCAGCTGCTGCGCCTGGGCGGCCCCAACTTCTCCCAGCTGCCGGTGAACCAGCCGCTCGCGCCCGTCCGCACCAACCATCGCGACGGCCCGCACCAGGGCGTGGTCCACTCCGGCGCCACCAGCTACACCCCCAACTCGCTCGGCGGGGGCTGCCCCGCGGTCGCGGGCGGCAACGCGGACGCCTACCGGCACCACGCCGAACGCGTGGACGGGGAGAAGATCCGCCGCCGCAGCGCCAGTTTCCAGGACCACTACAGCCAGGCCGCGCTGTTCTGGAACAGCATGAGCGACTGGGAGAAGCAGCACATCGTCGAGGCCTTCCGCTTCGAGCTGGGCAAGGTCGAGGCGATGAGCGTCCGTGCCCGCACCGTCGAGGTGCTGGCCTCGGTGGACGGGAGGCTGGCCCGGGAGGTGGCCGAGGGCATCGGTGTCCCCGTACCGAGCCAGGGCACGGACCGGTACAAGGGGAGTTCCCCCGCGCTCAGTCTGGAGTCGCTGCGCGGCCCGGGATCCCTCAGCACCCGCCGGATCGCGCTGCTGGTGGCGGACGGGCTGGAGACGGAACACCTCGCGCCGATCCGTGAGGCACTGACGTCGCAGGGCGCGATCGTGGAGGCCATCGCCCCGCACGACGGGAAGATCACCGGCCTGGACGGTAGTGGCTATGTCGTCGACCGGGCCCTGCCGACCGTCGCCTCGGTGCTCTACGACGCGGTCCTGCTGCCGGACGGCCCGCCCGGCGACTCCCCGCTGATCACCGAGGAGGCAGCCGTCCGCTTCGTCCGGGACGCCTACCGGCACGGCAAGCCGATCGGCGCCCTCGGCTCGGCGGTCGCCCTCCTGGACCGCCTGGGCATCTCCATCGACAAGGGCCGGGGCGTCGCCGCCGACCACGGTGTGGTCACCGATCCCACGGCCCGGCCTTCCTCCGGTGGCGAGGAGTTCGCCGAAAAGTTCACCGAGGCCGTCGCCGCACACCGCCACTGGAACCGGCCGGCCCTGCTGCGCTGACCCAGCGGCTCCGACGGCTCTGTTCGGAGAGCGGAAAGCCCCCCACGGCACTGCCGTGGGGGGCTTTCCCTGTCGACCCGGCCAAGGGCCGGCGCCGTCACACCTTCCGCTGCCCCAGCGGACGCGTCGCGGGGCCCTGGATCACCTTGCCGTCGGTGTCGAAGCGGGAGCCGTGGCACGGGCACTCCCAGGTGCGTTCCGCACCGTTGAAGGCGACCAGGCAACCCATGTGCGTGCAGCGCGCCGACACGGCGTGTGCCTCGCCTTGTTCGTCGCGGTAGACCGCGCACCGCTCGCCGTTCACGCGGACCACGGCCCCGTCGCCCGGTTCGATGTCGGAGACGTCCTGGACCTGCGGCGGGCGCAGCCGGTCGCCCACGAAGTGGCGCGCGACCTTCGCCTGGTGCTGGAGGAACGCGGGAGCCTGGCGTACGGCGCTGAGGACGCGCGTCGGGTCGTACAGACCGCTCCAGGGAAGCGGTTCGCCGGTGATCTGCGAGGTGAGGAGGCGGCTCGCCATGATGCCGCCGCTCATGCCCCAGCCGCCGAACCCGGTGGCCACATACGCGTGCGAGGCCCGCGGATGGAGGCGCCCGACCATGGGCACCTGGTCGGTGGGGTCGGTGTCCTGGGCGGCCCAGCGGTGGGTGATGGTGATGCCGGGGAAGTGCTGGCGCGCCCACTCGGCGAGCTGCTCGAACCGCGCGGGCGTGTCGGCCGCGCCGGGCGTGAAGCTCTCGCCGGTGACGATCAGCAGCCGCTGCCCGTCCTCATAGGGCGCGGTCCGCACCGAGCGGGTGTTGAGCTCGGGGGTGATGTACATGCCTCCCGGGTCCCGGTCGGCGGCGATGGGCGCGGCCACGACGAGTTCACGGTGCGTGGACAGGCGGGTGAAGAGCAGGGCCCGGTCGAAGATGGGGTAGTGGGTGGCCACGACGACGTCGCGGGCCGTGACGGTCACTCCCGTATCGGTGGTGACGCGGCAGGGCTCGCCCTCGTCGAGGCCGACGACGGTGGTGTGTTCGTAGATCCTGCCGCCGTGGGCGAGCAGGTCGTCGACGAGCGCCAGGAGGTATTTGCGCGGGTGGAACTGGACCTGGTCCGCCAGCCGTACGGCGCCCGCCACGGGATACGGCAGCCCGGTCTCCTGGACGTACTCGGCGGGCAGTCCCGCCGCCCGGGCCGCCTCGGCCTCGGCCCGCAGTTCGCCGGTGCGCCTGGTGTCGCGCAGATAGGTGTAGGCCGGGACGCGTTCCCAGTCGCAGTCGATGCCGAGGTCGTTCACGACGGCGGCGGCGTGTTCCAGGGCGTCGGTCTGCGAGCGCGCGTACAGCTGGGCGGCCTCCGCGTCACGGGTGCGCAGCAGCCGGGCGTACGACAGGCTGTGCAGGGCGCTGAGTTTGGCCGTGGTGTGGCCGGTGACGCCCTGGGCGATCCGGCCGGCTTCGACGACCACCACACCGCGCCCGGCGCGGGCGAGTTCACGCGCCGTGCTCAGACCGGCGATGCCCGCTCCGATGACGACCACATCGGCTTCGGTGTCCTGGCCCAGGGGTGGGAGGGGAGTGCCGCCGGGAGCGGTCTCGATCCAATACGATCCCCCGGTTGCCCGCGTCTCATTCATGCGCACCGGGTGCCCGCCGACGGCCTGTCGACACCTCGGGGGAGCGCCCGCCCACGGGGCGTCCCATCAGGGTGTGCGGCGGGGGGGGGGGGGGGGGGGGGCCCCCCCCCCGCCCCCCCAGGAACGTTTTCTTTTTGCTGCGTAGGGTCCCCTTTTTTTTGGCTCTTTTCCCTCCTTAGGGACCGTCGAAGGTTTTTTATCTTGTCTTCGTCGCG
>NZ_JBWKEI010000003.1:242350-442280 GCF_056435525.1 Streptomyces sp. NPDC043908
GGGGGGCTTTGTTGTGTTTTTTTTTTTTTCTTTTCCTTTTCCGGGGGGGGGGGGGGGGGCCCGGGGGGGGGGGGGGGGGGGGGGCCCCCCCCCCCCCCCCCCCCCCGGGGCCGGTTGCCGTTCAGTGGCCGAGTGCACGCTTGAGCTGGGCCTTGTCCATGCTGGAGCGGCCGTGGACGTTGCGGCGCTGGGCCTCGGCGTAGAGCTGGTCGTACGTCGGTCCCTGCGAGCCGCTGTGGGAGCGCTGGCCGCCGCGCTTGGAGGACGACATGTCCTGGGTGGAACTCTTGCTGGCGGTCTTGGACTCGCCGGAGCGGGCGCGCTCCTTGTTGACGGTCCTGGCGGCGATCTCCTTGGCGCGCTTGCCGCCCTCGCCGCGCTGCTCGGCGCTCTCCTTGATGTGCTCGTACTGGCGTTCCCGCTTGGGACTGGATCCGCGAGGCATGTCGACTCCTTGACGTTCGTGGATGACTCCGTGTTCACCATCGGCTCTTGCGGGTCACCCCGCAATCGGCGGGGGGCCGTCGGTGACGTGGCCGCGATCGGGGGTCAGGCGGGGCCGGGCCGGAGGCCGACGGGCCGAACTCGCGGGGTGCGGCGGGCGGTCGGCGCGGACCCGGCGTCGCCTCACGCTTCAGCGCCCGGCGCGCTTCTGCGCGTCGGTGTTGGGGGTCAGCGCGTCCCCCGCCTCGCCGTCCCGGGGGTCGCGGCGGCCGTGCTCCGGCTCCTCCGGCTTCTTCGCCGCGTCTTCGAGCTCGTGCAGGACCTCGCCCAGGGCGGTGTCCTTGTCGTCCTTGCCGTCGGCGGAGTCGTGCTTGCCTGCGGGAGTGTGGTGGCTCATGGATCTCTCTTCCGTTCACATGGGCTGTGCGGTGGGTGCCGGAATCGCGCCGGTCCCCCTGCTCTGCTCGGGTGCCCGCCCCGGGGCCGGTCACACGGATCCGGTGCCCGGGCCGCACCGGCCCGTTCTGTCCTGTTCGGGCCGGACTGGTGGTGAATGGGGTTACCGGCGGCCCCTTATGGGGCACCCGGCTCCTCATGCATCTGGATCATCATGAGGCGCCGGTACTGGAGGCGCTCGCCCGGTACCACGAGGCGGACGAGCTCGCCTTCACCCCGCCGGGCCACAAACAGGCCCGGGGCGCGGACCCCGCCGTACGGGCGGTGCTGGGGGACGCGGTCTTCTACGGCGACGTGCTGGCCAGCGGCGGCCTGGACGACCGGCGCACCAGGGGCCGGGTCCTGCGGCGGGCCGAGGAGCTGATGGCGGACGCGGTCCACGCGGAGCACACCTTCTTCTCCACCTGCGGCAGTTCCCTCTCGGTCAAGGCGGCCATGCTCACCGTCGCCGCCCACGGCCAGAAGCTCCTGGTGGGCCGGGACGCGCACAAGTCGGTGATCGCGGGGCTGATCCTCTCCGGTATCGAGCCGGTGTGGATCGAACCGCAGTGGGACCCCGAACGCCACCTCGCGCACCCGCCCGCCGCCGTCGCCTTCGAGCGGGCGTTCGCCGAGCACCCCGACGCCCGGGGCGCGCTGGTGACCAGTCCCACCCCGTACGGCTCGGCAGCCGCCCTCGGGGAGATCGCCGAGGTGTGCCACCGGCGGTCGCGCCCGTTGATCGTGGACGAGGCGTGGGGAGCGCATCTGCCCTTCCACCCGGATCTGCCGTCCTGGGCCATGGACGCCGGGGCGGACGTCTGTGTCACCAGCATCCACAAGATGGGCAGCGGGCTCGAACAGGGCTCCGTCTTCCACCTCCAGGGCACCCTCATCGACCCCGCCGCCCTCGCCTCCCGGGCCGACCTCCTCGGCACCACCAGCCCCTCGACGCTGCTGTACGCGGGCATCGACGGCTGGCGCCGCCAGATGACGCTGCACGGCCACGACCTGATGGGCCGGGCGCTGGACCTCGCCGCCGAGGTGCGCGCGAGCATCGAGGCGATCGACGGACTGCACGTCAACGACAGGCACGGCTTCTGCGGCCCGGGGCTGGCGGCCGAGTTCGATCCGCTGCCCGTCGTCATCGACCTCCAGGACCTCGGCATCACCGGCTACCGCGCCGCCGACTGGGTGCGCGCCCGGCACCACCTCGACCTGCACCTCTTCGACCACCGGCGGGTCAGCGCGCAGATCACCCACGCGGACGACGCCGCCACCGCGCGGCGCCTGCTCACCGCGCTGCGGGACCTCGCCGAGCACGCCGACGCCCTGCGCCCGGCACCCGGGGTCGACGTCCCCGACCCCGAGAACCTGCGGATGGCCCAGGCGTGTCTGCCGCGCGACGCGTACTTCAGCGCGACGGAGGACGTGTCCTGGAAGGAGGCGGCCGGTCGCGTCGCGGCGGAGATGATCACGCCGTACCCGCCGGGCATCCCGGTCGTCCTGCCGGGTGAGGAGCTGACGGAGCCGGTGGTGCGGTATCTGCGCAGCGGGGTCGAGGCCGGGATGAACCTTCCCGACGCGGCGGACACGGAACTGGAGACCGTACGGGTCGTGGCCGAGGACTGACAGGCCCCCGGGCCCCGGCACTTCACCCTGCGTGGAGGGGCGGCCCACCCCGTACACCCGCAGCCCCCGCCGACGCGCGCGCCGGCGGGATTGCCCCTAGCTTGTTGCTGTCAGTAGTTCCATCGTCACGTAGGGAGTTCATGATGGCTGGCAAGGGCAAGATGGGTCAGGTCAAGGGCAAGGCCAAGGAGGCCGCCGGCAAGGTCACCGGCAACGACTCCATGAAGGCCGAGGGCAGGATGGACCAGGCCAAGGGCAAGGCGGGCGAGGCCCGCTCCGACATCGAGGACCGGGCCCGCAAGGCCGGCCAGCAGATGCCCGGCGCCAAGAAGTAGCCGGCTCGGCGACAGGCGGGCGGGCAGCCGCGGCAACGACGCGACGGCTGCCGCCCGCCCGCGTGTGTACGGGGCGTACATGGTGGCCGAGCCGGTTTCCGCGTCGTGGCGCGCGGTGGCGCGGACCACCCCGCACGCCCGCCCCCCACGCCCCTGCGCGCTGGGTGTCAGGGGGACGAGGACGGGTACCGGGAAGGCGGAATTCGCGGTTCGGTACACCCGCCGGGGACACACCCGGCCGGGGAAGGACATGGACACCCGGCGTCCGCCGCAGTGCGAAGGAAGTGGCCATGAGGACGAACGGACAGGACCCGCCACGAGCCCGTGACACCGCCGCACCCGCACTCGACCCGCCCCCCGCCGCACAGGAGCCGGCCCCGCACCCCGCACCCGGGTCCGAGGAGCGGGAACTGCCCCGGGACCGCAGCCAGGCGATCCTGGAGGCCGCGAAACAGGTGGGCGCCATCCTGAAGCGGGCCGGGCACAGGTTCGCGCTGGCCGGGAGCGTCGCGGTCTACGCCCACGGCGGCAGCGGCAGACTCCAGCACGACGCCGACTTCTGCGTCCTGCCCGAAGAGGCCGACGCCGTGGCGGCGACCCTGCGCGCGGCGGGACTGGCCGTGCGACTGCCGCCCGAGGACTGGCTGCTGAAGACCAGTTGCTTCGGCCAGGACGTCGACATCATCTTCGAACTGGCCCATCGCCCGGTCACCGTGGACCTGTTGGCGCGCGCCGAGGAACTGCCCGTCGACTCCGTGCATATGCCGGTGCTGTCCGCGACCGATGTACTGGTCAGCCTGAACAGCGCCTTCTCCGAACACCACTGCGACTTCGGGGCTGTGCTCCCGGTGGCCCGCGCGCTGCGCGAGAAGGTGGACTGGGGCGACGTGCGGCGCCGCTGCGCGGACGAACCGATGCCCGCCGCCTTCCTGTTCCTCCTGGAGCGGCTGCACGTCATCGACCCCGAGCACCCCTCCGCCCGGCGGGAGCCGTCATGACCCATCAACCCGAGAGCCTGGAATACCGCGTGGCCCACTTCTGCGAGCGGCTGGCCGCGGGACCGTGCGGCGAGCTGGGGGTGCGGGCCGAGGCCCGGGGCGGGGCGGTCCTGCTGACGGGGACCGTGCCGTCCGTCCAGAGCCGCGACGACATTCTCCGTATCGCCCGAGAAGAACTGGCGGACCTGCCCGTGCACTGCGACATCGTCGTCGCGGAGACGGGGCCGCCCATCCACGCGGAGGACCTCCCATGATCCGGATCGCGGCCGTCGGTGACATCCATATGAGCCCCGACAACGAGGGCTCGCTCCGCCCCGCCTTCGAGACGCTGCCGGACTGCGCCGACGTGCTGCTGCTCGCCGGCGACCTGACCCGGCACGGGACGGCGGAGGAGGCGCGGGTCGTGGCCCGGGAGATCAAGGACCTCGCCGTGCCGGTCGTCGCGGTGCTGGGCAACCACGACCACCACGACGATCAGCCCGACCTCGTCACGGAGATCCTCAGAGACGCCGGAGCGCACGTCCTGGAGGGCGAGGCGACGGTCGTCGGCAACGGAGACATCCTCATCGGCGTCGCCGGCACCAAGGGGTTCGGCGGCGGGTTCGTGGGCCGGTGCGCCGGGGAGTTCGGCGAACCCATCATGAAGGAGTTCGTACGCTACTCCCGCCACCGTGCCGAGACCCTGCGCACCGCGCTGGAGGAGCTGGGAAAGCGCGAGTGCGACGTACGCATCGCGCTCACGCACTTCTCTCCCGTCGCGGACACCCTGGTCGGCGAACCCCCGGAAATCTATCCCTTCCTCGGCAGTTACCTTCTCGCCGAGGCCATCGACACGGCGGGCGCCGACCTCGCCGTCCACGGACACGCCCACTCCGGTACGGAACACGGCCGCACCAGCGGGGGAGTGAGGGTGCGCAACGTGGCGCAGCCCGTGATCGGCGGGGCCTTCCACGTCTACTGCCTGCCCGGCCGGGACGGCGCGGCTCCTGGCGCGGGGCCGGCGTCCGCCACCGCCTCGTCACCGGCGTGACGGCTCCTCGTCCGCCGTCCGTCGCGACCGGGCGGTGGACGACTATCCGAACATGGCGGTGGCGGCCTTCTTGAGCGCACCCGGGTGCTCGGGGCGCCGGGGGGCGTTCGCGCGGACCTCGATCATGCGTGCGCCGATCTCCTGGAGCTCCTTGCGGCCGAGAGCCGCCCGGACCTTCGGGAACCAGTCGCTCTCCTCCTCCTCGATGTGGTGGCTCACCGACTCGATCAGGACGGTGGTCTTGGCGTCGAAGCGTTCGTCGTCGGGGCCCATGGCGTCCAGTTCGGCACAGAGCACGTCGGCGACGTGGTGCTCCTCGAAGGACTCCAGGATGTCGGACTCCAGGTCGGGCACGAGCGAGCGGACCTTGGGGTACATGACCTGGTTCTCGATGTAGGTGTGGACGGTGAGGGCTTCCACGATCTTGTCGACGATGTTGTGCTTGGTGGCCTTCGCGTCGGCACCGGCGGCCTGGAACGCCCGGAACAGTCGGCGGATCTCCTTGTGGTCGTCCTTGAGAAGCACGATGGCGTCGGTGGACATGACGGCTCCCTTCCCGTGTCGCGTTATCACCAGCTTTGCTCAGAGGCGACCGCTTCGCCCCCCGGGAGGCGGGCACCGGGTGCGTGCGGCACGAGCAGCGGCCAGAGCGCCGCCTCTCCCGGAGTGACCGGCCGGGCGCACAGCGAATTGTCCGTATTGGTGGTCTTCGGTATGCATAGCGGCCCCCGCGACGGACATACGCTCCCCCGGAACAGGGGACGGGACCCGGTTGCCCGGGCCCGTGCCCCGTTCCTCCCGAAGGAGACCCCTTCGTTCTTTCGAGGAGCGGAAGTCATGTCCTCTCGCCACGACACCCACCGGACGTATGACGACACCCCCCGCACCGACGAAGCCTTCGTACGGCTCGCCTCCCTTCCGGACGGAGCCGAACGCGCCGCGTTGCGCGAAGAGCTGGTCCGGGCCTGGCTGCCGCTCTCGGAACGGCTCGCCGGGCGCTACCGCGACCGGGGCGAAACGGTCGAGGATCTGCGCCAGACGGCCGCCCTGGGGCTGCTCAAGGCGGTCGACGGGTTCGATCCCTCGCACGGCACGGCCTTCATCGCGTACGCCGTGCCCACCATCACCGGCGAGATCAAGCGGCACTTCCGCGACCACATGTGGACGGTCCACGTGCCGCGACGCGTCCAGGAGCTGCGCAACCGGGTCCGCGAGGCCCGCCGCGCGTTGCAGGACGCCGGAGTCGGCGAACCCGGGGTCGACCGGATCGCCGCGTACACCGGCCTGAGCGAGGCCGACGTACGGGCCGGTATGGAAGCCCTCCAGAGCTTCCGCGCCCTCTCCCTCGACGCGGAGCAGAGCGGCAACGACAGCCCGTCCACCCTGGCCGACGCCATCGGCGCCGAGGACCCGGCGCTCGACACCCTCATCGACCGCGAGTCCGCCAAGCCCGGACTGCACGCGCTGCCCGACCGCGAACGGAGGATCCTCTACCTCCGCTACTTCCAGGGCATGACCCAGAAGAACATCGGCCGGGAACTCGGCATCTCCCAGATGCACGTCTGCCGACTGCTGCGGCAGTGCTGCGAGCACCTGCGCGACGAGGCCATGTGCGCCGCGCCGGGAGAGGCCGCGTGAGGGGGTGACGCCCGGGCGCCGCGAAGGCCGGCGCCCGGTCAGCCCGCCGGGTAGGGGGCGCTCTTGAGGCGGCGGGCGAGGTGGGCGGCGTTCGCGGCCAGGGTCGCCGTCGTTTCCGCGGTCTTCTCGGGGGTCTTGTCGAGGTCCTGGAAGTCGGTGCCCTGCATGGCCTCCCCGACCCAGTAGGTGACGGCGTTGGGGGCCAGGGTGAAGCCGACGTCGTTGAGGCCCTGGAACAGATCGGCGCTCACCTTGTGGGCGCCGTCCTCGTTGCCGACCACGCACACACCGGCGACCTTGCCGTATGTGAGCATCCGGCCCTCGTCGTCGGTCTCGCCGATCTCCGCGTCCAGGCGCTCCAGGACGCGCTGGGCGATGCTGGAGGGGTGGCCCAGCCAGATCGGGGTGGCCAGGATCAGGATGTCGGCGCCGAGGATGGTGTCGCGGATGCCGGGCCAGGCGTCCCCGTCACCCATGTCGGTCTCCACACCGGGTTTGACGTCGTGGTCCGCCACCCGGATCACCTTGCCGGTGACTCCGTGCTCCGCCAGTGCCTCCATGGTCTGCTCGGCCAGGAGCTGGGAGCTGGACGGCGCGGGGGAGGGGCGCAGCGAGCACACCAGCGCCACCGCGCGCAGGGGGGTGGTGGACGAGGACTCGGACGTGGTCTGTGCTTGTTCCATGAACAGACCAGTTCCCCCGTGGCCCGATTCCTACCAGCCTTCCGCCGGGCCGCCGCGGCTCGACCGGTGAGGTGCGTCTTCGACGGGCCCGAAGGGGTACCCGGGCGGTAGCCGGCTGAACGGAGGTGTGACCCATGGTGGGAATCGGATCCAAGAAGGACCTGAGCGGACAGTCCGCGCTGGTCACCGGTGGCTCGCGGGGACTGGGGCTGCTCATCGCGGCCCGGCTGGCCGTCCGCGGCTGCCAGGTGGCCGTCGTCGCCCGTGACGAGGGCGAGCTCGAACGCGCGGGCCAGTGGATCGAGCAGCACACCGGTGTCACGCCCCTGACGCGGGTGTGCGACGTACGGGACGAGGCGGCGGTCGCGGAGACGGTACGCGCGGTGGCCACCGAACAGAACGGGCTCGACGTGGTGGTGGCCAACGCGGGCGTCATCCAGGTGGCCCCGGTGGCGGCACTCGACGCCGACGCCTTCCACGACGCCATGGCGACCATCTTCGACGGCGCCGTCCAGGTGTCCCTCGCCGCCCTGCCCCACCTGCGCGAGAGCTCCGCGGGCGGGCGGCTGGCGCTCATCGGGTCGGTGGGGGCGCTGCTCGCCGTCCCGCATCTGCTGCCGTACTCGTGCGCGAAGGCGGCCGTGGGCGCGCTCGGCGAGGGCCTGCGCGGCGAACTGGCCGGAACGGGGGTCTCCGTGACCACGGCCCATCCGGGCCTGATGCGTACCGGATCCCATTACCAGGCCGAGTTCGGGGGCGAGGCCTCCCGTGAGTTCGCCTGGTTCTCCGGTCTGTCGGGCGCCCCCGTCGTCTCGATGGACGCCGAGCGGGCGGCGGAGCGGATCGTACGGGCGCTGGAGCGCCGTCGCACCCGGATCGTCCTGACCCCGGCGGCCCGCGCCGCCGACCTGGCCCACGGTGTGGCCCCCACCGCGGTGACCCGGCTCGCGGGGGTGGCCAACAGGTTCCTGCCGGCCGCCGGCGACGAAGCGGGCACGGGAGGGCGCATCCGGCAGGGTCACGCCCTCAAGGACGCACCTCGTGGGGGCTGGGCCGAGAAGGTCCGCAGGCTGGGCAGCGCCATGAACGACCGCGCGGCGCGCCGCTACAACCAGATGACCCCGGGGCCGCCCACGAGCGCCTCGTAGAGCCCGTTGACGGCCGCCGGGTCCGTGAGGGCGGCCCGGCGGCCGTCAGGTGCTCCGATCGGCTCGTCACGGCTTGAGGAGCGTCTTGACCATCCCGTCCTCCTTGGCCTGGAACATCGCGTACGCCTTCGGCCCCTCCTCCAGGGACATGGCGTGGGTCTTGAAGGAGTCGACGCCGAGCGGGTCCTCGTCCGTGAGCAGGGGGAGGATGTCCTTCACCCAGCGCCAGACGTTCGCCTGTCCCATGCGCACCTGGATCTGCTTGTCGAACATCGTCAGCAGCGGCATCGGGCTCGCGGCCCCGCCGTACACCCCGGACAGGGACAGCGTGCCGCCCCGGCGGACGAGCTCGATGCCGGTGTGCAGGGCGGTGAGCCGGTCGATGCCGGCGTGCTCCATCAGCGGCTGCGCCACCGCGTCGGGCAGGAGCGTGGTCATCCACTGCGCCGCCTTGGCGAACGGGGCGCCGTGCGCCTCCATGCCGACCGCGTCGATCACGGCGTCGGTGCCGCGTCCCTCGGTGAGCTCGCGGACGGCCTCCGCCACCTCGTCGCCGCGACGGGCGTCGAGGCAGGTCACGCCGTGCGCGCTGGCGCGTGAGAGGCGCTCGGGGACGAGGTCGACGCCGATGACCGTACGGGCTCCGCGGTGCTGTGCGATACGGGTGGCCATGTCACCGATGGGCCCCAGGCCCAGGACGGTGACCGTGCCGCCCTGGGGGATGTCCGCGTACTCGACCGCCTGCCACGCGGTGGGCAGGACGTCGGAGAGGTAGACGTAGCGGTCGTCGGGCGGCCCGTCGGGGACCTTGATGGGGAGTTTGTTGCCGAACGGGACGCGCAGCAGTTGCGCCTGCCCGCCCGGCACCTGCCCGTACAGCTTGGTGTAGCCGAAGAGCGAGGCGCCCATGCCGCGCTCACGGACCTGGGTGGTCTCGCACTGGGAGTGGAGCCCCTGGTCGCACATGAAGCAGTCGCGGCAGCTGACGTTGAAGGGAATGACCACCCGGTCGCCCCGGCTGAGCTCCGTCACCTCCGGTCCGATCTCCTCGACGACGCCCATCGCCTCGTGGCCGAGGATGTCGCCGACGTCCAGATACGGTCCGAAGAGTTCGTACAGATGCAGGTCGGAGCCGCAGATCCCGGTCGAGGTGACCCGTACGACGATGTCGTCCGGCTTCTCGATCCTGGGGTCGGGGACGGTTTCCACCCGCACGTCCCGCTTGCCGTGCCACGTAAGTGCGCGCATGATGTGCCGCTCCTGCCGTCGGGGTCGGCCCCGGCCGCTGGTGGCCCGGGCCCTCGCTTTCTCGCGGTCCGGGTGCCCGTCGCGGAGCGGGGGTAACGCGGAGCGCCGGCCGTACCCGTGTTCGCGGTCACGACCCCGCTGCCAGCAGCTCCGTCATGGTCTCGGCGGCGCGGACCGCCGCGTCCCCGCAGCAGTTGTTGAACAGTGCGTGTACACGGGCGCTGCCGGCGGCGAGCGCCTGGAGGCGCGGGACCCAGGACTGAAGCTCCTCGACCGTGTAGTGGTGCCGGTAGCGCTCCTCCTTCGAGCCCGTGCCCCAGTCGGGGCTGCGTCCGTGGAACCGTACGACGGACAGGTCCGGCGAGGTGGCCCGGGCGACCGGGGGAAGGCCGGGGGCGTCCACCCCCACCAGGGGAATCCCAAGTGCCGTCAGAAAGCCCACGGTCTCGTCGAGTTGCCGGTCCACGAGCCAACTGGCGTGCCGGAACTCGACGGTGATGGGTACCTCGGACCGCTTGGCGCACTCCTCGATGCGGCCCTTCGCCTCCTCGCTCGGCCGGAACCACGGCGGGAACTGGAACAGCACACTGCCGAGCCGCCCGGCGGCGCGCAGCGGTTCGATGCCCTCGTGGAACCGGGCCCACAGCGCGTCCAGGATCCCCCGGGGCAACTCATGGGGCCGCAGCCGCACGTTCGGGGGTCCGGGGGGCCGCAGCTCGGCGGGGAGGGCGCGGGCGGGGAAGGGGTGCCCGGTCAGGGCCGCGAACGCCTTCACGTCGAAGGTGAAGCCCTCGGGCGTGCGCTCGGCCCAGAGGCGGGAGTTGTGGGCGCTGGGCAGGGCGTAGTACGTGGAGTCGACCTCCACCACCGGAAACCGTGAGGCGTAGAGGCGCAGCCGGCCCTCGGCGTCGCGGAAGCCCGGCGGATACCAACCGGAGGACGCGAGCTCCGGGTTGGCCCAGGAACAGGCACCCACCTGGATGCCGGTCATGAGCGGGGGAGGGGCATGGACGCCTCCGTGCGGGACGCGCGCCACGGGCGCTGGTCGGTGCGTCCGGGGTCCGGCCCCGGACAAGGTGGACGTAACTCCAGTACCCCAGGACGCCCGCGTACACCTCCCGTTGCGGAGATCACCCGTGGGCGGTGGTGTGGCCGCGCAGATGGGCAGGTGTCCGGCTGACGCGGACCAGGTGGTCGAAGTCGACGGCCGCCCCGCGCAGAAGGAGGTCCACGGTGTCGGCGGCCGAGGGGACGGGTGTGCCGGACCCGCCGAGGAGCGCGCGCTGGTAGACGGAGGCGGCGAGCAGGTCGACCAGCACCTCGGGATCGACGTCGGGGCGCAGATCGCCCCGGTCCACGGCCCGTTCGACGGCGGTCGTGGCGGCCTGCCGACTGGGTCGTACGAGGAGGTCCGTCAGCCGTTGGTGCAGCTGCGGGTCGTGGGCGCAGTCGGCGACGAGCGGAGCCAGGACACCGCGCGGCAGCCGATCGTGCAGTGCGGCGTCCAGGAGCCGCACGCTCTGCGTCAGGTCGCAGCGGGTGCAGTTGTTGTCGGGGACCGGCGGCACGGCCAGGACGGAGGCGAGCGCGTCGATGATCAGCTCCTGGCGGCGGGGCCACCGGCGGCGGATGGCCGCCTTGGTGGTGCCCGCCCGCCCCGCCACGGTCTCCATCGCGAAGCCCGAGTAGCCGTGGGCGTCCAGGATGTCCAGCGTGGCGGTCAGGACGGCCGCGTCGATCGCCGGGTCGCGCGGCCGGCCCCCGGCGCTCACTCGGCGTCCTGCGGGTACCAGCGCAGCTCGACCGTGTTGCCCTCCGGGTCCTTGACGTAGACGGAGGTGGCGGAGCCGCGCGCGCCGAAGCGCGGCACGGGGCCCTCGATGACGTCGAGCGTGCCCGCGTCGATGACCTCCTGCCAGTCCAGCGGGTCCACGACGAGGCAGATGTGGTCGACGTTGGACTCACCGCGCGGCCGGTCGAACAGGTCGATGATGGTGTTCGCGTTGATCCGGACGGACGGGAACGGGACCTTCCCGGCCCGCCACTCCTCCACGCGCACCGGTTCGAGGCCCAGCGGTCCGGTGTAGAAGGCGAGGGCGCGCTCGACGTCCTGGACGTTGAGGACGAGGTGGTCGAAGTCCTTGACACGCAACATGGGAAGAGCCTCTCGGGATCAGCGGTGCCGGTCGGAGTTGAGTTCCGAACCGGTCCGGATCGTAACAAGGCGAGGCTCCCCCTGGGAAGAGCCGCAGGGGGAGCAACGCGCACCCGAAGTCCCGTCCGGGCACGCGGGGTTGGGACGCCCTGATCGGGTGACGGCTCGCGTCGGGCGGGGGACGGGTCAGGCGGTGGACCCCTGCCGGCGGGCGCGCAGGCAGCGCCGGATCTCCTCGGCGTACGGGAGCGCCACGCCCACGGTGATGGTGGCGGCCAGGGCCGCCAGGTAACCGACGGGCAGCGGCCGGTCCTTGGGCAGCAGCTTCCAGTCGTCGGGCCCCGGGCCGCCGCGCAGCGCCGCCTTGACCGCCTCGGGGTGCAGACAGGCGGTGAAGGCCATCGCCGTCAGCGGCAGCACCTCCAGGAAACTGTGGATGTGCTGCTCGATCGGCCGGACTTCGCGCTCCTTGGTGGCGAGGCTGACGTCGTACAGGGCGGTGGCGCCATGGGCGAGCGCGGCGCCGCCCATGGTGGAGAGGACCAGCGGGTTGATCTTCGCGAGCAGCCCGATGGTCACCGGGACACCGGCCTCGGTCATCATCAGGGCGTGCACGGCCGACTCGCGGACGCCCGAGGTGTCCTCGATGCGGGTGCGCCGGTGCATCCACCAGTCGGCGAGCCCCGGCGCGACCCACAGGGGAAGCAGGCCGTAGAGCAGGAACCGCCGGTTGGCGTCCTCCGCCCCGGACACGGGCGTGGAGAGGGAGAGGTCGCGCCCCCGCCGCCAGCGGATCCAGGCGCGGGCGGGAAGCGCTGTGGTCGCGTGGGAACTCGGCATGGCCATCCGTCTCGCCTTCTCGTCGCGTGCTCCGTCGTGATCTTCTCCGTACGGGACAAGCCTCCCCCCGGGTGACCGGCCACGCGCGCCGAAAGCACGGCGGCCCACGATGGTCTGCGGCCGTATACGAGAGCCGGTCCCGCCGGGCCCGTCCCCGCATGGCGACCAGGGGGTGAACACGGGGGCGTCGGCGTTAGGGGCTGACCGGCAGGGGTACCGATCACCGGTCGGCGCGCAGGGTGCCGCAGGTGGTCGCTGGGAGGCAGGCGTGGATCCTTCGGTGGACCGGATCGCTCAGCCCTGGGGCAGCCGTACTCCGTACGGACGACACGAGGTGTGGCCGACCCGGGTGGACACCCGGCTGGCCGAGGGGGTGCGGCCGGACGACGTGGAGCGCTGGGTGCGGTCCGCCTCGATCCTCCACTCCGACGGCGACGCGATGGACATCGCGGTGCGGGACGGCGGCATCGTCGGGGTGCGCGGCCGGGCGACCGACCGGGTCAACCACGGGCGTCTGGGCCCGAAGGACCTCTTCGGGTGGCAGGCGAACGCCTCCCCGGACCGGCTGACGCGTCCGCTGATCCGCGAGGGCGGCCGGCTCGTCGCGTGCGACTGGGACACCGCGATGGGGCGGGTTGTCGCCCGGTCCCGGGAACTCCTCGACGACCAGGGCCCGGGGTCGATCGGCTTCTACACCTCCGGGCAGTTGTTCCTGGAGGAGTACTACACCCTCGCCGTCCTGGCCCGGGCCGGTATCGGCACCAACCACCTGGACGGCAACACACGACTGTGCACCGCCACGGCGGCCGAGGCGCTGAAGGAGTCCTTCGGCTGCGACGGCCAGCCCGGCTCCTACGACGACATCGACCACATGGACGTCATGGCGCTCTTCGGCCACAACATCGCCGAGACCCAGCCGGTGCAGTGGATGCGGATCCTCGACCGGCTCGACGGCCGTGACCCGCCGCGGCTCATCTGCGTGGATCCCCGGCCGACCCGGGTCGCGCGCCGGGCCGCCGTCCACCTCGCACCGCGCGTCGGCACCAACGTGGCCCTGCTCAACGCCCTGCTGCACGAGGTGATCCGCGCCGGGCACATCGACGAGGAGTACATCGGAGCGCACACGGTGGGCTTCGACGAACTGGCGGCGGGCGTCGAGGACTGCACACCGGAGTGGGCCGCCGCGATCTGCGACGTCCCCGCCGACCGGGTCAGGGAGGCGGCGGAGATCATCGGCTCGGCCGAACGCCTGCTGTCCACGGTCCTCCAGGGCGTCTACCAGTCGCATCAGGCCACGGCCGCCGCGGTGCAGGTCAACAATCTGCATCTGATCCGCGGCATGCTCGGCCGGCCGGGGGCCGGGGTGCTCCAGATGAACGGGCAGCCCACCGCCCAGAACACCCGCGAGTGCGGCGCCAACGGCGACCTGCCGGGCTTCCGCAACTGGCAGAACGACGCGCACGTCGCCGACCTGGCGAAGGTGTGGAACGTCGAGCCGAAGACCATCCCGCACTACGGACCGCCCACCCACGCCCTCCAGATGTTCCGTTACGCGGAACAGGGCTCGATCCGGATGCTGTGGATCAGCGGTACCAACCCGGCGGTCTCGCTGCCCGAACTGGGCCGCATCCGCTCGATCCTCGCCCAGGAACGGCTCTTCGTCGTGGTCCAGGACCTGTTCCTGACCGAGACCGCCCAACTGGCCGACGTGGTGCTGCCCGCGGCCACCTGGGGGGAGAAGACCGGCACGCTCACCAACGCCGACCGGACCGTGCACCTGTCGGAGAAGGCCGTCGAACCGCCCGGCGAGGCCAAGCCCGACCTGGACATCTTCCTCGACTACGCGTCCCGTATGGACTTCCGCGACAAGGACGGCGGCCCGCTGGTCACCTGGCACGACCCCGAGTCGGCCTTCGAGGCGTGGAAGCGGTGCAGCGCCGGCCGTCCGTGCGACTACACCGGACTCGGCTACGAGAAGCTGCGCGGGGCGAGCGGCATCCAGTGGCCGTGCAACGACCGGTTCCCCGAGGGCACCGAACGCCTCTACACCGACGGGATCAGCTGGGCCCATCCGCAGGTGTGCGAGTCGTACGGCAAGGACCTCGTCACCGGCGCGTCGCAGGAGGCCGTCGACTACCGGGCCGCCAACCCGGACGGCAAGGCCATGCTGAAGGCCTGCGCGTACCTGCCGCCGCACGAGACGCCGAGCGAGGAGCACCCCTTCCAGCTCACCACCGGACGGACGCTCTACCACTTCCACACCCGTACGAAGACCGGCCGGGCACCCCAGCTCGACGCCGCCGCCCCGGACGTGTGGGTGGAGGCATCCACCGCGGACGCGGACCGGCTCGGCTTCCACGAAGGGGACCTGATGGAGGTCGCCACCCCGCGCGGCGCGCTGCGGGCACGTCTGCGCGTCACCGGCATCCGCCCCGGCCTGCTGTTCGTGCCCTTCCACTACGGCTACTGGGACACGGAGGCCGGGCACGGCCCCGCGGACGGCTCACCGGGCCGCGCCGCCAACGAGACCACGGTCACGGACTGGGATCCGGTCTCCAAGCAGCCGCTGTTCAAGACCGCCGCGGCGGCGTTGCGCCTGGTGGAGCGGGGGGACGGCGTGAGCGCCCCCGCGCCCACCACGACGGCGTCCGCCCCCGCGTGGCCGGCGGGTGTGCCCGCCACCGAGGGAGGCCCGTCGGCCCACGCGACGCAGACCGAAGGCCCCGAGGGGCACGAGCGGGAAGGATCGGTCGCGTGAACGGCATCAGGCTCGTCCTGCGCGGGGTCCACCACGGTGAGCACCGGCTGGCCGGGGAACTGCTGGCCGTGGCCGAACGCCACCGGACCGAGCACGAGGTCCACCATGTCGCCCTCGACCTCGCCGCCTGGTCACGCGAGCACGTCCGGCGTCTTGCCGAGACCGCCCGCGGCCATGACCTCGACCTGAGCGGTCCGCCCGAATCCCCGCCCGAATCCCCGCCCGGCTTCCTGACGGCGCTGCGGGAGAAGGCGGCCGAGACGATGGGGCGCCGGCCGGAGCCGGGCCTGCTCCTCCTGCGGGATCTGCGCGATCTGCATCTGGCCGCGTCGGAGAACTCCCTCTCCTGGGAGATGCTCGCCCAGGCCGCCCAGGCGGCCAAGGACACCGAACTCCTCGAGCTCGTCTCGTTCTGCCATCCGCGGACCCTGCGCCAGATGCGCTGGACCAACACCATGGTGAAGATCCTTTCGCCCCAGATCCTGACGTCCTTGTAGACGGCGTACCGGAACCGTCACCGGACCTTCACAGGGCCGGCTCGTGGCGCGCGGGGATGAGGGCACCCGTGAACGGCCGTCTTCTGGAGGAGTCCGGAACCATGTTCATCGTCGCGTGCCTGTTGCTGCCCGCCGTCGCAGCGCTGCTGTACGGAATGGACCGTGTCGAGGACTGGCTGACGCGCGGCCCGCAGTCGGCCCGCCGCCATGCCCGCACCCGCCATCTGCGTCTCATCCCGGGAGGGAAGCAGGACAGCGTCCCCGCAGGGAAGCAGGACACCGTCACGCGCCCGCGGACCGCGCGCCGCCACTCGGACGCGGCCTGAGCGGGCGCCGCCCCTCGTCCGGCGCGGTCCGAGCGGGCTCGCCCCCTGCCGGGCGCGGTGCTCCGGCTGGGCCGGACGGGGGAACGGCGCGCCCTTGAGCGCCACCCGTCGCCCTTGGCGGGTACAGATAGCGAAACGTTTCGCCCCGAGTCTGCGCCTGGGAGGAGTTCCATGGACGCGACCGCGCTCCCGCGCGAGGACCCCATGACGAGGCAGGGCGCCCCGACGGCCACCGGCCGGGCCCTGCGCCGCGGGGCCGCGACGCTGCTCTGCGCGGGCGTGGTCGGCGCCCTGCTGACGGCGTGCGGGGCGACCTCGGGCAGGGTGGACGGCGCCCGCGACGCGGGCCGGGCCTTCCAGCGTGCCGTGGCGGCGGGCGACTACACGACGGCGTGCGACCTGCTGGCTCCCCGCACGCGGCAGCAGCTGGAAGAAGACGAGAAGCAGCGGTGCGGCCAGGCGCTGGCGGGCCAGGAGCTGCCCAAGGCCCTGCCCGACCACGGCCCCCAGGTGTACGGACGGCAGGCCTCACTCGACGCGGGCGGCCAGAAGCTGTTCCTGTCGCAGTTCGGCGGCGGCTGGAAGGTCGTCGCGGCCGGCTGCACGCCCCGGGGTGACGACAAGCCCTACCGCTGCGTCGTGAAGGGCGGCTGACCATGCGCGCACTCTTCGTCACCTGTCTCGTCGTGATCTTCGGTGGGCTGGGGTACTTCATCGCGATCGGAGCGATGTACCGATGACCTCGCACAGTCGGCACGGCGAACGGCGGGGCGGCCTCTGGAAGGACAACAGCCTCACCCTGGCCTTCGGCACGGCGTTCCTGCTCACCCTTCTGGGGCAGGCACTCGCCGGGCACGCGGAGTTCAACGAGCAGCTCGCCGTCGGCGACTTCCACCAGCTGAGCTTCGGCGAGTACGTGATGTCCTCGGACTTCGCCGTGGACGTCACCGAGAACTGGCAGTCGGAGTTCCTCCAGTTCTTCCTGTACATCTTCGGCACGGTCTGGCTCGTCCAGCGCGGCTCCCCCGAGTCGAAGAAGCCGCAGGAGAAGGGCCCGGAGTCCGACCGCGACCAGCGGATGGGCGAACATGCGCGGGAGGACTCGCCCCGGTGGGCCGGCACCGAGGACTGGCGCCAACGGGTCTACTCCCGTTCGCTCGGCCTCCTCATGGGCCTGGTGTTCCTGCTGTCCTGGCTCGCCCAGTCGATCTCGGGAGTGGCCGCCCACAACGAGCAGCAACTGCGCCAGCTCCAGGACCCGATCAGCTGGGGTGCGTACCTGGCGTCCCCCGAGTTCTGGTCCCGCACCCTGCAGAACTGGCAGTCCGAACTCCTGGCGGTCGCCTCCATGGTCATCCTCTCCGTGTACCTGCGCCAGCGCGGCTCCCCGGAGTCCAAGCCGGTCGGCGCGCCGCACAGCGCCACGGGCATCGAGGGCTGACGCCGTTCCGGGCGGAGCCGGTGCCCGCCGAGCGGCTCCCGAAATTTACTTGGAAATTCCAAGTAGCGTGACTACGCTGGCGCCGCATGATCAGCGATAGCGAGAACAACGGCTACGAACTCTCCACGGATCCGGACCGCTTGGACGTGGCGGTGGTGCACCGCTGGCTGTCGACCGACACGTACTGGGCCCGGGGGCGCAGCCGGGAAAAGGTCGAGGAGACGATCCGCGGCTCCCTCACCTTCGCCCTCTACGACGCCGACGGCGAGCAGGTCGCCTACGCGCGCGTGGTCACCGACCGTGTGGCGTTCGCCTGGCTCGGCGACGTCTATGTCGCCCGTGACCACCGCGGCAGGGGCCTGGGAACCCGGCTCGTCGAAGCGGTCCTCGACCACCTCGCGCCCTTCCGGCTCAGGCGGGTGCTCCTCGCGACGCTCGACGCCCACGCCATCTACGCGAAGGCCGGCTTCACCCCGCTTCCCCACCCGGAACACTTCATGGTCCTGAGCGGTGAGGAATGACGGTCAACCGGTAGGGGAGGGGACGGGGCGCGTTCGCGGGACGGCGGACGCGCCCTTCGCCGAGCCCCGCCGTCGCGCCTCGGAGCCTCAACCCCCCCCTCGCGCAACGGGAGTTGCCGTACGTCCCGGATGTGCGCCCGCGGTCCCCCATCACGTAACACCCCCTTGACATCCCCTCAATCCCTCCTGCACTTTGGGAGCGCTCCCATAGGTTCATAGCTCGCGCACAGCCCCCGCACCGCGCCCCCCGTCACCGAGCCGCTTGGAGTCACCCCCCATGCCCTCGCGCACCAGACGCAGGCCGGGCCTACGCCGCCTGCTCACCTACGCCGCCGTGCTCTCGCTGCCCCTGGGCGCGACCACCGTCGGCGCTCTCCCGGCGGCGCACGCCGCCGCCCTCCAGTGCAGCGTCGACTACAAGACCAACGACTGGGGCTCCGGATTCACCGCCGACATCACGGTGACCAACCGGGGCTCCGCGGCGGTCGACGGCTGGACCCTGACCTACACCTACGCGGGCAACCAGCAGCTGACCAACGGCTGGAACGGCACCTGGTCGCAGTCCGCGCGGACCGTCACGGTCAAGGCCGCCGACTGGAACAAGACCATCGCCGCGGGCGCCGCCGTCACCACGGGCGGCCAGTTCACCTACAGCGGCACCAACACGGCCCCCACCGCGTTCGCCCTCAACGGCACCCCCTGCAACGGCGCCCACCAGCCCCCGGTCGCCGTGCTGACCAGCCCCGCCGCGGGGGCCACGTACACGGCGGGTGACCCGGTGCCGCTCGCCGCGACGGCGGCCGCCGCGGACGGGGCGTCGATCGCCAAGGTGGAGTTCTACAGCGACACCACCCTCCTCGGCACCGACACCACCGCCCCCTACACCTTCTCCGCGACCGGGCTCGCGGCGGGCGACTACTCGCTGTACGCCAAGGCGTACGACAGCCTCGGCGCCTCGGCCGAGTCCGCGCCGGTCGGCATCCACGTCACCAGCGGCCCCGCCGTCGTCGCCTCGCCCGCGCAACTCTCCGTCCAGCAGGGCAAGTCGGCGACGTTCGGCGTGAAGCTGTCCACCCAGCCGGCCGCGAACGTGACCGTCAGCGTCGCCCGCGCCTCCGGCAACACCGGGCTCTCCCTCACGTCCGGCGCCAGCCTGGTCTTCACCCCGGCGAACTGGAACACCGCGCAGCAGGCGACGGTCACCGCCGACGCGAACGGCACCGGAGCGGCCGTCTTCGCCGCGACGGCCCCCGGCCACGCCAGGGCCGAGGTCACCGCCACGGAGATAGCCGCGTCCAAGACGTACGACGCGCGCTTCCTCTCCCTGTACGGGAAGATCACCGACCCGGCGAACGGCTACTTCTCGCCCAAGGGCATCCCGTACCACTCGGTGGAGACGCTGATCGTGGAGGCGCCCGACCAGGGGCACGAGACGACCTCGGAGGCGTACAGCTACCTGATCTGGTTGCAGGCCATGTACGGCAAGGTCAGCGGGGACTGGTCCAAGTTCAACGGGGCCTGGGACATCATGGAGAAGTACATGATCCCCGGCCACACCGACCAGCCCACCAACTCCTTCTACAACGCGTCCAAACCGGCCACCTACGCGCCCGAGAGTGATCTCCCCTCCCAGTACCCGGCGCAGCTCGACCCGTCCGTCCCCGTGGGCAACGACCCCATCGCGGGCGAGCTGAAGAGCGCGTACGGCACCGACGACATCTACGGCATGCACTGGCTGGAGGACGTCGACAACGTCTACGGGTACGGCAACGCGCCGGGCACCTGCGAGGGCGGACCCACCGTGGCCGGGCCCTCCTACATCAACACCTTCCAGCGCGGCCCCCAGGAGTCCGTCTGGGAGACCGTTCCGCAGCCGACCTGCGACACCTTCAAGTACGGCGGGAAGAACGGGTACCTCGACCTGTTCACCAAGGACGCCTCGTACGCCAAGCAGTGGAAGTTCACCGACGCCCCCGACGCCGACGCACGCGCCGTCCAGGCCGCCTACTGGGCGGACGTCTGGGCCAAGCAGCAGGGCAAGGGCGCCTCGGTCACCGCGACCGTCGCCAAGGCCGCGAAGATGGGCGACTATCTGCGGTACGCGATGTACGACAAGTACTTCAAGCAGCAGGGCAACTGCGTCGGGCCCACCACCTGCCCGGCCGGCAGCGGCAAGAACAGCTCCAGCTACCTGCTGTCCTGGTACTACGCCTGGGGCGGCGCCACCGACACCTCGGCCGGCTGGGCCTGGCGCATCGGGTCGAGCCATGTGCACGGCGGCTACCAGAACCCCCTCGCCGCCTGGGCGCTGAGCTCGTACGCCGATCTGAAGCCCAAGTCGGCCACCGGCTCGGCGGACTGGGGCACCAGCCTCAAGCGGCAGCTGGAGTTCTACCGCTGGCTCCAGTCCGACGAGGGCGCCATCGCGGGCGGCGCCACCAACAGCTGGCAGGGCCGGTACGCGGCCGCGCCGGCCGGCACGCCGACCTTCTACGGCATGTTCTACGACGAGGCACCCGTCTACCACGACCCGCCCTCCAACCAGTGGTTCGGTTTCCAGGCCTGGTCGATGGAGCGGGTCGCGGAGTACTACCAGCAGACGGGTGACACCGCCTCCAAGACCGTCCTGGACAAGTGGGTCTCCTGGGCGCTGTCCAAGACGACCGTCAACCCCGACGGCACCTACCGCATCCCGGCCACCCTCCAGTGGTCCGGCAAGCCCGACACCTGGAACGCGGCCTCCCCCGGGGCCAACGCGGGCCTGCACGTCACCGTCGCCGACTACACCGACGACGTGGGTGTCGCCGCCGCCTACGCCAAGACCCTGACCTACTACGGTGCCAAGTCCGGCAACGCGGCGGCGAAGACGATGGCGAAGAAGCTGATCGACGGGATGTGGGACCACAACCAGGACGCGCTCGGGATCGCCGTGCCCGAGACCCGTACCGACTACAAGCGGTTCGCCGACCCGGTGTACGTGCTGAGCGGCTGGAGCGGGACCATGCCCAACGGCGACAGGATCGACTCCGCGTCGACCTTCACCTCCCTGCGCTCCTTCTACAAGAACGACCCGGCCTGGTCGAAGATCGAGACCTATCTCGCGGGCGGCGCCGCCCCGGTCTTCACCTACCACCGGTTCTGGGCCCAGGCCGACATCGCGATGGCCATGGGCGCCTACGCGGAGCTGCTCGAATAGCCGGATGACAGCTCCGTGGCCCCGGTCCGTCCCGCCTGCCCCGCCGGACGGACCGGGGCCCCTTTCTGTGCGAACGGATCAGCCGATCCCTCCGGCGCCCGCCCGCCTGCCGACGAGGCCGGGCAGGGCGCGCGGGTCGTCCACCCGGGTGCGCAGGGTGGGCGTCCATCCGGCGCCGGAGCGCAGCGCCTCGTCGGGCAGCCGCGCGTTGTGGACGGCGATCAGATCGACCGGGCGGCCGTTGACGTAGTTGCCGTCGGCGGTGACCGGCGCGTCGCTCCACTTCTTGAGGATGTTCGCGGCGGACACCCCGGCCGGAAGGGTGAACGCGTTCTTCTCCGCCACGAGTCGGGACTGGTGGCCGATGCCGAAGGCGTACTGGTACTTCTGCTTCTCGGTGACGGTGTACAGGTTGTTGTACGCGTCGACCTGGCCGAAGCGGACGCGCGGCGCGCGCTCGACGATCCCGGCGAACAGGTTGTGGTGGAGGGTGACCTTGAGTCTGCCCGCGTCGGTGGCGGCGGCGCCGTCACTGTTGCCGATCATGAGGGTCTTGTCGTGCTCCTCGAAGGCGTTCCAGGAGACCGTCACCCGGTCGGCGCCCTTGACGATGTCGAG
This sequence comes from Streptomyces sp. NPDC043908, assembly GCF_056435525.1. NCBI lineage: Bacteria > Bacillati > Actinomycetota > Actinomycetes > Kitasatosporales > Streptomycetaceae > Streptomyces > Streptomyces sp. NPDC043908. The sequence continues at coordinate 264,294 of NZ_JBWKEI010000003.1, forward strand.
CTCGCCGTCGTGCTGCTCGTAGATCTTGCCGAAGTAGGCGGGCAGGGTGCTGTCGGGGTGGGCGCCGTCGGTGAAGGTGTTGTGGTCCATCCACACGTGGGTGGAGCCGTGGACGACGGCGCTGTCGTACTCGGAGTTCCAGGCACCCGTCCCGTTGTCGTCGGTGGGGTCCCACTGGGGGAAGCAGTCGAGGGGGCTCTCCAGGGTCAGGTCGCGGACGATGACGTTGTCCACGCCCTTGATCTGGAGGCTGCCACCGACGATCCCCGCGTGCGCGCCCACACCGACGAGCGTGGTGTTGGACGGGACTTCGGCGGTGATGGCCGGTTTCTGGCGGGCGGCCGAGGCCGCGCGCAAGTCCTCCTGCGGGCCGCTGACCGGCCTGTCGTGGCCCCAGACCGCGGGGTCGTAGTCGGCGAGGTACCGGGCGAAGTCGTACCCCTCGGCCGCGAAGGCGGCACAGCCGTCGGCGGTGGCGTTCAGCGTGCCCCGAACCCGGATGATCTTCGGGCTGTCACCGCCGTTCCGGAGCGCGGTCTTCAGCTCGTCCCAAGTGGTGACGGTGGAGACGTGCGCGGCGTCGGCCCGGGCGCCGCCGGTGGTGCCGGAGCCGGCCGACCCCCAGCCGTCGCCCGCGGGCAGGGTCTGGCGCCCCGGGTCGCGGTCGTGGGCGTGGGCGGAGCCCGCGGTGGACGTCAGGGCGAGCACCAGCCCCGCGCAGGCGGCCGTCGCGGCCACGCGGTGGGATCGCCTCTGGGATGTGTGCGTCATACGGTTCTCCTCGCGAGGGCGGTACGGGTCAGGGGGCGGTGGGCCAGGTGATCCACGACGAGGGGATCGCGTCGTCCAGGCGGCGCAGGTCACCGGCCGCCAACAGGCGCTGGTCGCGCAGTCGCCGGGCCACCAGACGCGCCACGGCGATCGCACCCGGCGGGTTGAAGTGGGTGTTGTCCTGCTCGGTGGCGGTCCAGTTGAAGTACTTCTTCGTCTCCTCCGCCCCCAGCCGCTGCCACAGCGCCAGCGACAGCGCCTGGATGTCGAGCAGCGGGGTGCCCGTCTGCCGGGCGAGGGCCCGCATCGCGGCCGGATAGTCGCCGTGGGTGGGGCGGGCGGTGCCCTCGGCGTCGAACTTGCGGCGCTCCACGGAGGTGAGCAGCACCGGCCGCGCCCCGTGGGCCCGCGCCCCGTCCACGTACGTCCGCAGACAGTCCTGGTAGGTGGACCAGGGTTCCGTGTAGCGGGTGGGGTCGTCGCGCTTCTCGTCGTTGTGGCCGAACTGGACGAGCAGGAGGTCGCCGGGCCGGATCACCTTGAGGATCGCGGTGAGGCGGCCCTCGTCGAGGAAGCTCTTGGAACTGCGGCCGTTCACGGCGTGGTTGGCGACGCGCAGGCCCGTGTGCAGGAAGAACGGCAGGGCCATGCCCCAGCCGGTCTCGGGGGCCGCGTCCGCGTACTTCTGGGCGGCCGTGGAGTCACCGGCGATATGAAGGGTCGGCATACGGCGTGTGGCTCCCGGGGTCGCGTGGGCGGCGGGTCCGGTCGCGGCCGCGAGGGCGAGCGTCCCGGCGGCGGCGAGGACACCGCGGCGGCCGAGTCCGGCGGCCGTCACCGGCTCTGCTTCTTCCACTCGGCCTGTGCCTTGTCGAGCTGGCCGGCCAGGGAGTCCAGGAAGCCCTTCGCGGACGTCTTGCCGAGGAGGACCTTCTGGAAGGCGGGCTCGTTGGCCGTCTTGGAGATGGTGTTCCAGTCGGGCAGGTAGTACGGCAGCTGCACGATCGTGGTGCTCCCGCCGCTGAGGGCCTCCGCGGCGAGCCGGGTCGGCTCCGCCTTCCGGACCCAGGGGTCCTTGGCGGCCTCGGTGTTGGCGGGGATGGCGCCCGCCGACTCGTTCCACTTGCTGTTGGACTCGTGCGACGCGGCGAACTCGATGAAGGTCCAGGCGGCCTTCTTGTTCTTGCTCGCCTTGAACAGGCCGAGCCCGTCGACGGGGTTGGAGACCTGGACGCGTGCGCCGCTGTCCGTCGTCGGGTTGGGCAGCCCGCGGAACTTGTCGGTGCCGAGCGCCTTCACATGGTCCTTGTAGGAGCCGAGGTTGTGGTTGAGCATGCCGATGCGGCCGCTGTCCCACTGGGCGACCATCTTGGTGAAGTCGTTGTTCACGTCCGCCGACGGCGTGGCCTTCTTGTAGAGGGCGGCGTACTTCTCCAGCGCCTGGAAGTTCCTGGGGTCGTTGACCGTCGTCTTCGTGCCGGAGGCGTCCCAGAACGAGGTGATGCCGCTCTGGCCGTACATCGCGTCCAGCGCCTGGGCGATGGAGCCCGCGCCGCCGCGGATGGTGTAGCCGAACTGGTTCCTGCCGCTGTCGGTGAGCTTCGCCGCCGCCTCGTAGAACTTCGCCCAGGTGGTGGGCGCCTCCAGCCCCGCCTCCTCGAACAGGTCGGTGCGGTAGTACAGCACGCCGTTGCTGGCGGAGGTTGGCACGGTGTACAGGTCCTTCCTGCCGCCGGCCGCCTTCACCGACTCGACCATGCCCGCGTTCAGCTTGCCGTTGAGGGCCGTGCTCGCCGTGACGCGGTCGCCCACCGGCTCCAGCGCGTTCTGCCCCACGATCCCCGCGAGCATCGCGGCGCCGACCCCGCCGACGTCGGGCAGGCCGCCGCCCTGGATGGCGGTGTCGTACTTGGACTGGACGGACGCGGCGGGAATGCCGACGTAGTTGACCTTGATGTCGGGGTACTTCTTCTCGAAGTCCTTGATGATCTCCATCCAGATGTCCCGGCGGACGGCCGTGTTGTTGTCCCAGAAAGTGATCTCGCCCTTTCCGGTCCCCTCCTCGCCCTTGCCGCCTCCCGCGCCACCGCCGTCGTCACCGCAGGCGGTGGCGGTCAGGGCGAGGACGGCGACGAGGGTGAGGGCGGTTGCTGTGTGTCGGCCTCTGGTGCGGCCGGTGCTGATGTCCATGGATCGGCTCATTTCTTCTGAACGCTGCGGAGGATTCAGGGGCGGCGGTGCTCGTGCGGTCGGCCGTTGATCCGGAAGCGGGTGAACAGGGCCGTGCCGGTGGGGCCCCGGCCCGGGGGCGCCCCGGCGAAGAGCCCCAGGAGGGCGCCCACCCAGCGCCAGGGCGTGGCGGTGAAGACCTGGCCCGAGGGCCGGAACCCGTCCCCGGTGTCCGCGAACAGGCGGCAGCGCGCCCCCTCGCCGACTTCGACGCGCAGCCGGACCGAGGCGGACGGTGCCGGGCGCGGCCGCGCGGCATCGCGCTCCGGCCCGCTCCCCGTGGCCTCGGCGAACCGGTGGACGAGGGACGCCGTACCGTCGGCGCCGCGCTCCAGGCCGATCCAGGTGTAGGCGTCACCGATGACGGCGAGCCCGGCCCGTGAGCCCGGCCCGGTGGTGTCCAGCCGGAGGTCCACGTCGACCGTGCGACAGGACAGCGGAAGGCGCTGGGTGAGCAGGTGCGGCAGCAGCCGCAGGTCATGGACGTCGGGGGAGCGCACACAGGCGAGCCGGAGCCCGTCCTGGCTGTGGCTGACGGCCCATCCGGGCCGGGGGTTGGCGGCCCACTGCCACTGGAGCCCGAAGCGGCCCCCGGGGAACAGGTCGTCGGTGGCGGGCGCGGACGGCGGCTGCGGGGGCAGGGCGGGCCGTGCGTGGGTGAGGACGGGGCTGCCCCCGGCGCCGAGCACCGGCCAGCCGTCCTCGTCCCAGCGCATCGGCTGGAGGTGGACGACCCGCCCGTGGGCCCCGCGTTGCTGGAAGTGCAGGAACCAGTCCTCGCCGGAGGCGGTGCGGGCCCAGCCGCCCTGGTGCGGCCCGTTCACCGGTGTGTCCCCCTGTTCGAGGACGACTCGCTCCTCGTACGGGCCCAGGAAGGAACGCGAGCGGAAGACGCCCTGCCAGCCGTTCTCCACGCCCCCGGCGGGCGCGAAGATCCAGAACCAGCCGTCGTGGCGGTACACCTTCGGGCCTTCGAGGGTGAACCAGCCCGGGAGCCGGTCGCCGTCGACCAGCACCTCACCGTCGTCGAGCAGTTCGGCACCGTCGGGGCTCATCCGGTGGCCGGTGAGGCGGTTCTTGATGCCGCAGCGCGACTTCGCCCAGGCGTGCACGAGGAACGCCTCGCCGGTGTCCTCGTCCCACAGCGGACAGGGATCGATGAGCCCCTTGCCCGCCTTGATGAGGTGGGGTCGGCTCCAAGGGCCCCTGATGTCGGGCGCGTTGACGTGGTGGATGCCGTGGTCCGGGTCGCCCCAGAAGATCCAGAAGAGCCCGTCGTGGTGACGGATCGACGGCGCCCACACCCCGCAGTCGTGGCGGGGCACGGCGAACGCCTCCTCCGGTACGAGCCGGTCGAGGGCGTGCCCGATCAGCCTCCAGTGGACCAGGTCGCGCGAGTGCAGCAGCGGCAGTCCCGGTGCGCGCCCGAAGCTGGAGGCGGTCAGATAGAAGTCGTCGCCGACGCGGACGACATCGGGGTCCGACCAGTCGGCGTCGAGGACCGGGTTGCGGTAGGTCGTGTCCGGCGACGTCATGCGCGCACCGCCTCGGTGACCAGTGCCTGGGCCTCGTCCGGACGCAGCCGCCCGTCCGCGACGACCGTGACCACCCGGCGTACCAGCGAGGCCCCGGGCGCGAGGGCGAGCCGCCGCGACGCCGCGAGGGACGAGCCGACGCCCGGATACTCGGTGGCGCGGACGAACCAGGGGTCGCGCCGGGTCTCGGCGGTGCCGCCCGCGAAGACGAGTGTCCAGCCCTCGCCCGCCAGCGCCAGCCAGTCGGCGGACCGGCCGTGTGCGGCGGCCTCGCCGGTGGAACCGGCGGTGAACACCTCGGGAGCCGACCGCGCCTTGGGGGCACGCCAGAAGAAACCTCCGTAGGCGGCACCGGGGCGGCCGTTGGTTGCCGGACTGCCGAGGGTGAGGGGGGTCGGGGAGGGGTTGGTCAGGCGGAACGTGAAGTCCATCGCCCAAGCGGTGGGGGACAGGCCGGCCACGGAGACCGTGCGGCGCTCGCGCAGCAGGTCGCGGTCGCCTGCCCGCCACCGCAGGTCCGCCACGAAGCCGTCGGGGCCGCACGCCGCGAAACCCTCGTGCCGCTGGACGCCGTGGTTGTCGAGTTCGGTGGGTCCCTCGCCGCGTACGAAGGTGCGTCCGCCCCAGAAGTTGTGGCCCTCCACGTCCGGCACGGCGACCGAGACACCGGCGTGGTGCCGGTGGTCGGCGGGCCGGTACTCGGTGACGGGCGTGCCCGCGAGGGTGGTGACCGGGTGGAGGAACGGACGCGGGGACATACGTCGCTCGTCCTCCGGGTGGAGGGTGTAGCGCGCGACGGTGTGGCCGGACACGCTCAGCGGCACCGACGCGGGGGAGGAGGCCGCCTCGGCGGAAGTGCGGGAACTCATGACGCGCTCACCCCGCCCCCGGCCTGCGGCCAACCGCGCTTCGACGCGGCCGACGTGGTTGCCCAGGACGCGCCGAGCGCGCTGTAGCCCTTGAGCGTGTCGGCGGAAGAGGTGATCAGCCCGTCGATGCCGTGCACGACACGGCGTACCGCTCCCGTCCGGTCCGTCGCGCGGCTCCACGCCTCGGGCGGCAGCGGCGCCGGATCCGGTGCCGTGCGGACCGCTTCGACCACCTTCATGAAGGCGGCCGTCGACTCCGGCGGCACCAGGAGCGCGGCACGGCCTTCCAGGTGGTCCAGGAGGTTGTCGAGGAGGTCGGTGCGGCCGTGGAACGACTCCACGGGCCCGTGCCCGGCGCGTTGCACCAGGACGCGGTCCTGCTTGTACCAGAAGGTGATGCGGCCCCGGCTGCCGTGCGCGACGACGTACGGCTCACCGGGACGCTCGGCGCACAGGGTCGCGGCGACGGTGATGTGCCGCCCCGCCACGGTGGTGATGTCCACGTAGGAGGTGTCGTCGGCCTCGATGTCATGGGCGCGGAACAGCTCCGTGCGGATCGTGGCGATGTCCTCGGCGCGGGTCGAGCCGTCGAGGGCGAGCGCGGTGGCGACGGCGTGGGCCAGGGGGTTGGTCAGCACGCCGTCGACGACGTCGCAACCGCGCAGCCGCCGGTGTCCGGCCCAGGGCGCACGGCGGAAGTACGCCTCGTCCCGCGCCCAGGCGCCCGCCGCGCCGATGCCGAGGAGATCGCCGATCGCGCCGTCCGCGATCAGGTCGCGGACGGCGCCGACGGCATGGGAGCCGAGCGACTGGAAGCCGATCTGCGCGGCGGTACCGGCCGTGGCGACGGCGTCGCGGATCCGCTGGAACTGGGCGTACGAGGGCGCGGGCGGTTTCTCCAGGAGCAGGTGGGTGCCGTGCTCGGCGGCGATCAGGGCCAGGTCGGTGTGGGTCTGGATCGGGGTGCTGACGAGGGCGACGCGGGCGCCGGTGGAGGCGAGCAGGGCCGCGAAGTCGCCGGACTGCTCGGGAGCGGCGAAGCCGTCGAGCTCCGCGGGGGTCAGGGGGGTGAGTTCGCAGACCCCGGCGAGGCGAACCCGGCCGCGGCGGGCGAGGCGGCGGATGTTCTCCAGGTGCCTGCTTCCGTGGCCGCGCGCACCGGCGAGGACGACGGGGACGGTTTCGCGCAGCGGGCTCATCCCTTCACCGCCCCGGCGCTGAAGCCGGTGACCAGCCACTTCTGGATGAAGGCGAAGACCAGGACGACGGGGAGGGCCGAGATGACACCGCCGGCGGCGAGTGCGCCCAGGTCGACACTGTCGGCGCCCATCAAGGTGGCGAGGCCCACCGGGATCGTCTGCTTGTCCTGGTTGCTGAGGAACATCAGCGCGAAGAGGAAGTGGTTCCAGCTGTGGACGAAGGCGAAGGAGCCGACGGCGATCAGACCGGGCCGCAGCAGCGGAAGGACCACCGCGCAGAAGGCGCGGAAGCGACCGCAGCCGTCGACCCAGGCCGCCTCTTCGAGTGAGTACGGCACGTTCTTGATGAAACCGCTGATCAGGATCATCGAGAGGGGGAGCTGGAAGACGGCTTCGGCGATGATGACGCTGCCCAGCGAGTTGATCATCCGCAGATCGGCGAAGATCTGGAACAGCGGCACCAGCATCAGCGCGCCCGGGATGAACTGCGAGCACAGCAGCGCCAGCATGAACCCGCGTTTGACCGCGAAGTCGAAGCGGGCGAGGGCGTAGCCACCGGCGAGCGCGACGACCGTCGTCAGCAGCATCGACACCAAGCCGACGATCAGACTGTTCTTGAAGAAGAGCGCGAAGCTGCGTTCGTTCCACACCTTGTCGAAGTGCTCCAGCGTCAGCGGCCAGGGCGCGAGCGAGGTGGAGCCGGTGGGCCGGAACGCGAAGAGCAGCATCCAGTAGAAGGGAACGAGGGTGAAAAGGAGGTACAGGCCCAGCGGAAGGTAGATCTGCCAGCGGGGCACCTCGTCCCAGGGGCGGCGCTTCGCGGGCTCGGCGTCCTGGCGGTGGACCGGCGTACGGGCCGGGGTCATGGGGGTGGTCCGCGTCCCGGCTTCCTCGGTGATCACTTCTCCTGCCCTCCGAACTTGCTGAGCCGCAGATAGACCATCGAGAAGAACAGGAGGATGACGAAGGCGATGGAGGTCAGTGCGGAGGCGTAGCCGAAGTCGTGCGAGTCGACGGCGATCGAGGCGATGCGCAGCGGCAGTGTCGTGGTCTCGCCCGCCGGACCGCCGCCGGTGAGGGTGTAGAGCAGGTCCACGTTGTTGAACTCCCACACCGCCCGCAGCAGGGTGGACAGGATGATGGCGTCCTTCAGGTGCGGCAGGGTGATGTGGAGGAACTGGCGCAGCCGCCCGGCGCCGTCGACCTCGGCGGCCTCGTACAGGTCCTTCGACACGGACTGGAGGTCGGCGAGGATGAGGATCGCGAAGAACGGCACACCGCGCCACAGTTCGGCCGTGACGACGGCCGGGAAGACGGTGGTCGTGTCGGAGAGCCAGGACGTGCCGTACGTGCCGGCGCCCGCGTCGGCGAGGTAACGGGTGATGCCCGTCTGGGAGTTGTAGATGAGCATCCAGATGGACGAGGTGAGCACCCCCGAGACCGCCCAGGGGGAGAAGACGAGCGCGCGGGAGAGCGCGCGGCCCACGAACGTCTGGTTGACGATCAGCGCGAGTCCCAGGCCCAGCAGCAGTTGCAGCACCACTTGGACGACGACCCACTGGAGGCTGAACCCGAGCGTGTGCCAGAACTCGGGGTCGTCGGTGAACGCCTTGGTGAAGTTGTCGAATCCCGCGAAGCCGTTGCGCCACGGTTTGGATGGGTTGAAGTTCCGCAGGCTGTAGTAGAAGACGCTGAGCACGGGGTAGGCGATGAAGCCCAGCATCAGCAGAGCGGCCGGCGCGATGAGCAGGTAGGGCAGGGTACGCGGGGTGGCTCCGGTGCGACGGGCGGCGCCGGACCGCTTCGGTGGTGGCTTGGCCACGGCGGTGGCGGCTTGGGCCATGACGGGTCTCCGTTCGGGCGTGTGCGGGAAAGCGCTTGCCGCACGTTGTTCGACATGGCGAACAAAAGAGAAGGGGGCGGACTGGGGTAAGGGGTGGTGCCCGGTTCAGCCGGCGTACGGATCCGGCACCGTGCCGGGCCGGGCGAGGAAGGCGAAGTCGCAGCCGGTGTCGGCCTGCGTGATCTGGTCGGTGTACAAGGCTCCGTACCCCCGCTCGAACCGTGCGGGCGGCGGCGTCCACGCGGCCCGCCGGCGGGCCAGCTCCTCGTCCGTCACGTCGAGGTGGAGGCTGCGGGCCGCGACGTCGAGGGTGATGAGGTCGCCGGTGCGGACGAGCGCGAGCGGTCCGCCCACGTACGACTCGGGCGCGATATGCAGGACGCACGCCCCGTACGAGGTGCCGCTCATCCGGGCATCGGAGATCCGCACCATGTCCCGCACCCCCTGCTTGAGCAGATGGTCGGGGATCGGCAGCATTCCGTACTCGGGCATACCGGGGCCGCCCTTGGGGCCCGCGCCGCGCAGCACCAGGACGCTGTCGGCCGTGATGCCGAGCGACGGGTCGTTGATGGTGCGCTGGAGCTCGCGGTAGTCGTCGAAGACGACCGCCGGACCGGTGTGTTTGAGCAGGCGCTGCTCGCAGGCGATGTGTTTGATGACGGCGCCGTCCGGACACAGGTTGCCGCGCAGCACCGCGAGCCCGCCCTCGGCCGCGAGGGGGTTGCCGCGGGGCCTGATGACGTCGTCGTGGTGGACCTCGGCGGTGGCGAGCTGCTCGCGCAGGGTGTCGTACGCGACGGTCGGCCGGTCCAGGTGGAGCAGGTCGGTGATCCGGGAGAGCAGTGCGGGCAGGCCGCCCGCGAAGTGAAAGTCCTCCATGAGGTAGGTGTCGCCGCCGGGCCGTACGTTGGCCAGCACCGGAACGGTCCGCGCGACGCGGTCGAAGTCGTCGAGGGTCAGCTCGACGCCCGCCCGCCGGGCCATCGCGATCAGGTGGATCACGGCGTTGGTGGAGCCGCCCAGCGCGAGGACCGTGGTCACCGCGTCCAGGAAGGCGTCCTGCGTGAGGATCGCCGACAACCGCCGGTCCTCGTGGACCAGTTGGACGATCCGCAGCCCCGAGGCGGCCGCCATGCGGTCGTGCTCGGAGGCGACGGCGGGAATGGAGGAGGCGCCGGGCACCGTCACCCCCAGGGCCTCGGCCGCCGCGGTGAGCGTGGAGGCGGTGCCCATCGTCATGCAGTGGCCGGGGGAGCGGGCCAGACCGTTCTCCAGGCCCGCCAGCTCGCAGTCGCCGATCAGCCCGGCCCGCTTGTCGTCCCAGTACTTCCACATGTCCGTACCGGAGCCGAGGACCTCGCCCCGCCAGTGCCCGGGCAGCATCGGCCCGGCGGGCACGAACACCGCGGGCAGGTCGACGGAGACCGCCCCCATCAACAGCGCGGGCGTCGACTTGTCGCAGCCGCCCATCAGCACCGCCCCGTCCACCGGGTACGAGCGCAGCAGTTCCTCGGTCTCCATGGCGAGGAGGTTGCGGTAGAGCATCGGGGTGGGTTTCTGGAAGGTCTCCGACAGGGTGGACACCGGGAACTCGAGCGGAAAGCCGCCGGCCTGCCACACACCGCGCTTGACGGCCTGTGCGCGATCGCGCAGATGGACGTGGCAGGGGTTGATGTCGGACCAGGTGTTGAGGATCGCGATGACCGGCTTGCCCAGGTGCTCCTCGGGCAGGTAGCCGAGCTGGCGGGTGCGGACGCGGTGGCTGAAGGAGCGCAGGCCGTCGGTGCCGTACCACTGGTGGCTGCGCAGCTCCTCGGGGGCGCGGCGGTTGGGCCGCGGGGCGGAGGAGGGCGTGGACGCGGCGGGACTCATGCGCCCCACCCCGCGACCGCGCCCCATCCCTCGACGATGGCGGCGACCTCGGCGCGCCCGGCCGCGTCCAGCGGTCTGCTGGGGGAGCGCACGTGGCGGTGGCACAGACCGAGCACGGCCAGCGCCTCCTTGACCACGGTCACGTTGTTGGCCGAGGAGTCGGCGGCACGCAGCTCCTCGAAGCGCCTGATCTGCTCCCACACCCGCATGGCGGCCGGATAGTCGCCCGACCGCAGTGCTTCGAGCATGGTCAGCGAGATCTTGGGCGCGACATTGACCAGGCCGGAGGTGAACCCGGTCGCCCCGGCGGAGAAGTAGGAGGGCGCGTACGGCTCGGCCAGACCGGCCACCCACACGAAGCGCTCCAGTCCGGCGTCGCGGGCGAAGGCGGCGAACCGCGCCGCGTCCGGCACCGCGTACTTCACCCCGATCACGTTCGGGCAGGCCTCGCCCAGCGCCGCCATGTGCTCGCCCGCCAGGCGCGCGTTGCGGATGTACGGCACGATCCCCAGCTCGGGGACGGCTTCCGCGATGGCCCGGTGGTAGTCGACCCAGCCTCCGGCCGCGACATAGGGGTGCACGGGTTGATGCACCATCAGCATGTCGGCGCCCGTCTCCCGGGCGTGCCGGGCGGCCTCGACGGCGGTCGGCACGTCGTGGCCCACGCCGACGACGATCGCCGCCCGCCCACCGGCCTCGGAGACGGTCAGCTCGACCACGGTTCTGCGCTCGCGGGGGGTGAGGGCGTAGAACTCTCCCGTGTTGCCGTTCGGGGTGAGCGTCCTGACGCCGTCGTCCAGGAGCCTGCGCAGCAGCGCGCGGTGGGCGTCGTGATCGACGGAACCGTCCTCCGTGAACGGGGTCACGGGGATCGCCACGACATCGGCGAGGGCGCCGCGCAAGGAGGCGTACGGCGTCGTCATATCGGGTCTTCTTCCTGGGCCCGCGGGAAGGCCCGTTCGACGAAGGACGCGATATGGGCGTGCAGGGCACGGGAGGCGCCGTCCGCGTCGCCGGCCAGGGCGAGCCGCAGGATCTCCCGGTGCTCCGCCGCCTCCTGCTCCCAGGACGGATCGGCGGCCCAGGCCACCGCGGAGACCAGCGCGGCCTGGTCGCGCACCTCGTCCAGCATCCGTGCGAGCAGCGGGTTGCCGCACGGCAGGTAGAGCGCGCGGTGGAACTCCCGGTTGGCCAGCGAGCGTTCGGCGGTGTCCGCCGCGGTGTCGGCGCGCTCCAGGGCCTCACGGGCCGTGTGCAGGTCCGCCGCGCCGCGGACGGTGCGGCGCAGCGCCTCCGGTTCGAGGAGCAGCCGTACGTCGTACACCTCGCGCGCCATGTCCGCGTCCACCATGCGCACCGTGACGCCCTTGTACTGGTTCATCACGACCAGCCCGGTGCCGGCCAGCGTCTTGAGCGCCTCGCGTACGGGCGTCTTGGACACTCCGTAGTGCGCGGCGAGCTCGACCTCCACGAGGGCCTGGCCGGGGGCCAACTGCCCTGTGAGGATGCGGTGTTTGACGGCTTCCAGCACGAACTGGGTCCGGGAGGGGATGGGTGTGGGCACAGAGGTCATGCGCGCCTCTCGACTGTCACGTATCGCGTCTCATATATGACGCATCAGGTACGACGCGATGAAAGTAGAGCCGATTCCGCGGCGCGTCAACGGATCTGACGTACCGGCACGAGATCCTGTCGGGGCGTTGACGAGAAAGCGCTTTCCCTCTACGTTCCATTCATCAGTGTGACCCCGGTCGCCGGTCCGCGTGGGACGCGGCAAGAGAACGGCAGTTGCCGTACGTGGCCGCGATCAGAGCGCATCAGCTACGCGAACGACGTTCCACCCACTGAACGCACACGGAACTCCGTGCACCGCTGAGCAGTCGGGCTCCACCCCCACACGCCCGTATCGACGGGCCCCGCATCCCGATTCGAAGGGACTCACCCGCATGCGCACGCACACCCCCCACCAGCGTCCCCGCGCCCTGCTTCTGGCCGCGGCCGCCGTCGCCGCCACGGCACTGGCCGGGCTGCCCCATTCCGCGGGCGCCGTAGGTACGGCACCTGCCGGAGCCGCCGCAGAGACCACCCCCGTCGGCTTCGGCGCGGGCACCTCCGGCGGTGGGACGGCGGCACCGGTCACCGTGTCCACCCTCGCCGCCTTCAAGACCGCCGTCACCGGCGACAACGCCAAGGTCGTCAAGGTCAGCGGTCTGATCCCGCTCAACGGGCAGGTCGACGTGGGCTCCAACACCACGGTCCTCGGGGTCGGTTCCGCCTCCGGCTTCACCGGCGGCGGCTTGCGCGTGAAGCAGGAGACCAACGTCGTCATCCGCAATCTCACCATCACCAAGCCCGTGGCGCCGGCCGACGCCATCACCGTGCAGAAGTCGACGAAGGTATGGATCGACCACAACACCTTCTCCTCGGACCGCGACCACGGCAAGGACTACTACGACGGACTGGTCGACATCACCCATGCCTCCGACTACGTCACCGTCTCCTGGAACACCTTCAAGAACCACTACAAGGGCTCCCTCGTCGGCCACAGCGACAAGAACGCCTCCGAGGACACCGGGCACCTGCGGGTGACGTACCACCACAACCACTTCAGCGACGTCAACTCGCGCATCCCCAGTCTGCGGTTCGGCACCGGGCACTTCTACGACAACTACGTCGAGGGCGCCGACACCGCCGTCCACTCCCGGATGGGCGCGCAGATGCTCGTCGAGAACAACGTCTTCCGCTCCACGAAGGTCGCGGTGACCACCCACCGGGACAGCAGCACCGACGGCTACGCCAACCTCCGCGGCAACGACCTCGGCGGCGCCGCCCTGGAGGTCTCCCGAACGGGTTCCTTCACCACCGCGCCCTACGCGTACACCGCCGAACCCGCCTCGTCCGTCGTCGCGTCGGTGACCGCCGGGGCCGGGGCCGGAAGGCTCTGAGGTCCACGGGCACGGCGACGACAAGGGCAAAGGGCCACGGCAACACAAGGAGACAGGACATGACTTCACCAGCACGGACCGGCTCGCGGCACCCCCGGCGGGCGGTCCTCGGCGCGGGCGCCGCCGCCTTCGGTCTGGCGGCCACCGCGATCCTCGCGGGCGCCTTCACCGGAGCGGCGAACGCCGCCCCTGCGCCGGCCACCTCCGCGGCCGCCTGGCCGACCCCCACCACGAGCAAACCCGTCCCGGCCACCATCGAGGTCTCCGGCGCGTACGACGGGAAGATGCAGCGCTTCTACGGCAGCGGTGACCTCGGCGACGGCGGCCAGAACGAGAACCAGTCGCCGTTGTTCCAGCTCAAGGACGGGGCCGTCCTGTCCAACGTCGTCATCGGCGCGCCCGCCGCCGACGGCATCCACTGCCTGGGCACCTGCACGCTCAAGAACGTGTGGTGGGAGGACGTCGGCGAGGACGCCGCCACCTTCAAGGGCAAGTCCTCCTCGGCCGTCTACCGCGTGGAGGGCGGCGGCGCGAGGAAGGCCTCCGACAAGGTCTTCCAGTTCAACGGCGCCGGCACCCTCACCGTGACCGGCGGTTTCCAGGTCGTCGACTTCGGCAAGCTCGTGCGCAGTTGCGGCAACTGCTCCACCCAGTACCAGCGCAAGGTGGTCGTCGACAACGTGGACGCGACCGCGCCCGGCAAGGCCCTGGTCGGCATCAACAGCAACTACGGGGACAGCGCCACCCTGCGCGGTGTCCGCGTCCACGGCGACAGCGGCAAGAAGATCAAACCGTGCGTGCGTTACGAGGGCAACAACACGGGGGCCGAGCCGAAGGTGCTCGGCAGCGGCCCGGACGGCGCGTACTGCCGCTACTCGGCCTCCGACATCACCTACAGCTGAGAGATCCCCCCGTCGGTTGCTCAGCCGCCGCCCGGCACGGATCGGTCCGGGCGGCGGCACACCCGTGCTCGCATGTGAGGGAAGAAGAAAAGACAGCTCGGCCGATGAGTTTCCCCGCGGTACGCAGTCAGAGATCATGGTCGGTGCGCACCGGGGCCGTGAGGGCGGTCGGTGCGCGTGACGACCCGACCTGTTCAGCATCAGACGGCCAGACACCGCAGACACCGAGGAACCTGATATGCGCACCCTGATCAGCACGGCCTTCATCTCGCTCGACGGCGTCGTGGAAGCGCCCGGTGGCGAACCCGGCTACCGCAACTCCGGGTGGACCTACAAGAACGTCGAGTTCCTGCCCGAGGCGTTCGAGATCAAGGGGCAGGAGCAGAAGGAGGCCACCGCGATGATGATGGGCCGCACCAGCTACGAGGCCTTCAGCGCGGTGTGGCCCGACATGGAGGACTTCGCGGACTACAAGGTGATGCCGAAGTACGTCGTCTCCACCACGCTCACCGAGGACGACCTGGTGTCCAACTGGGGCCAGACCACGATCCTGCGCTCGGTCGACGAGGTCGCCGCGCTGAAGGCGACCGACGGCGGCCCGATCATCATCCACGGCAGCGCCACGCTCAACCACAGCCTCGCGGACGCCGGCCTGATCGACCGCTACCACCTGCTCGTCTTCCCGCTCCTGCTCGGCGCGGGCAAGCGGCTCTTCAGCGCCACCGACAAGGACGCGCAGAAGCTGAAGCTGGTGGAGCACGAGGCGTACGCCAACGGACTGCAGAAGAACGTGTTCGACGTGATCCGCTGACCGGATCCCGGGCCGCGGCGGCAGCGGCTGCGGTCGCCCGGGCGGTGGGCGGTCACAGCAAGCTGTCGCTGCCACTGCCGTGCGGCGCGTAGAGATCGAGCAGCCGGATGCGGGCCGCGTGCAGCCGGTGGGCGAGCACGCGGCCCACCCACGCTCCGACCGCGGCGGAGAGCGCGGTGTCGGCGTCCATCATGGCCCGTACGGCCGCCGCGTCGAACTCGTACGTGCGCACCGGCGTCATCGCCTCGGCGCCCAGCTGCCACACGTACGGGCGGAACATCCACGACCAGCCCACCAGCTCGCCGGAGCCGAGCTGTCCGATCACGGCCGGGCGTCTGCCGGGTACGTGCATGTCGAGCGTCACGGTGCCGGAGCGCACGATCCAGAACCGGTCGGCGTGACCGCCCTCGTTGAAGAGCCGCACTCCCGCGGAGAAGTTGATCTCGCGGGCGATGCTCATGAGGCGTTCGCGGTACTCGACCGGAAGCGCGGTGGTGATCGAGGTCGGATTGCTCATGGACGGCCTCCCTGTCCGTGGTCCCTTCCAGTGTGGCCCCGCCGCCGCGTCCGCGCGGGGCAGCGGCAGGCGCTCTCGGAGAGTGCTCACACCATCACGTAAGGTGAGGGGATCGGTCGGCGGGGGAACCTGCCCGATCGGCCCCTCGCGGACGCCGCCGGAATCCGGGAAGGTGGAGAACGGCCCGTACAGAGGCCGCGGCATGGCCGGAGGCGCCGGCCCGCAGGTTCCTGCGGGCTCGCGTGGCCGGTCGAGGCCGTGCGTGGCGGCAGTCGCAGGACTGGCGGCGCCGCCTCCTCGCAGGGAACGGAGGGCAGCAGGTGCGCGATCGTGTTCAGGCGTGCCCGGCGCTCGTCGTCGCCCTCCACGACGTACGAGGGCCCCTCGCCGACGGCGGTGTGGACCGGCGTGTCGTCGCAGCCGTGCCGCCTCCACCGCCGATGACCCGTCCCGACGACTTCTGGAGCCCCGCTCATGACCCAGGTCGAACCCCAGGACGCCACGGTACTTTCCGGACTCTCCGACGACGAGCTGCGCACCCTGGACGCCCACTGGCGCGCCGCCAACTACCTTGCGGCGGGCCAGATCTACCTGTTGGCCAACCCGCTGCTCACCGAGCCGCTGAGGCCCGAGCACATCAAGCCCCGGCTGCTGGGCCACTGGGGCACCTCGCCCGGTCTCAACCTCGTGTACACCCACCTCAACCGGGTGATCAAGGCGCGCGGGCTCGACGCGCTGTGCGTGTGGGGGCCCGGGCACGGCGGCCCTTCCGTGCTGGCCAACGCCTGGCTGGAGGGCAGCTACAGCGAGACCTATCCGGACGTGCCGCGTGACGGGGAGGGGATGGCGCGGCTGTTCCGGCAGTTCTCCTTCCCCGGAGGGGTGCCCAGCCATGTCGCTCCCGAGACGCCCGGTTCCATCCATGAGGGCGGCGAGCTCGGCTACTCGCTCTCCCACGCGTACGGGGCCGCCTTCGACCATCCGGACCTGCTGGTCGCCTGTGTGATCGGCGACGGCGAGGCGGAGACCGGACCGCTGGCCGCCTCCTGGCACTCCAACAAGTTCCTCGACCCGGTGCACGACGGCGCGGTGCTCCCGATTCTGCACCTCAACGGCTACAAGATCGCCAATCCGACGGTGCTGGCCCGCCTCCCCGAGGAGGAACTCGACGCGCTGCTGCGCGGGTACGGGCACGAACCCGTCCATGTGAGCGGCGACGACCCCCTCCAGGTGCACCGGGCCATGGCCCGCGCCCTCGACGACGCCCTGGACCGCATCGCCTCGGCGCAGCGGGCCGCCCGCGAGGAGGGCGCCACCGAGCGCGTGCACTGGCCGGTGATCGTCCTGCGTACGCCCAAGGGCTGGACCGGCCCGGCCGAGGTCGACGGCGTACCCGTCGAGGGGACCTGGCGCGCCCACCAGGTCCCGCTGGCCGGCGTCCGCGAGAACCCCGACCACCTGCGGCAACTGGAGACCTGGCTGCGTTCGTACCGGCCCGAGGAGCTCTTCGGCCCGGAGGGGCGCCCGGTCGCCGACGTGCTCGCCTGCCTTCCCGACGGCGCCCGGCGCCTCGGCGCCACGCCGTACGCCAACGGCGGGCTCCTCCTGCGGGACCTGCCCGTCGCCCCGCTCGACGACTTCGCCGTACCCGTGGACAAGCCGGGCACGACGCTGCACGAGCCGACCCGTATCCTCGGCGACCTCCTCGCCCGGGTGATGAAGGACACCGGCGACCGCCGCGACTTCCGGCTGGTCGGACCGGACGAGACCGCCTCCAACCGGCTCCAGGCCGTCTTCGACGTCAGCGGCAAGGCCTGGCAGGCCGAGTACCTGCCGGTCGACGAACACCTCGAACACGACGGCCGGGTCCTGGAGATCCTCTCGGAACACACCTGCCAGGGATGGCTGGAGGGCTATCTGCTGACCGGTCGGCACGGGCTGTTCTCCTGCTACGAGGCGTTCGTGCACATCGTCGACTCGATGGTCAACCAGCACATCAAATGGCTCAGGACATCGCGCGAGCTGCCGTGGCGCGCCCCCATCGCCTCCCTCAACTACCTGCTGACCTCGCACGTGTGGCGCCAGGACCACAACGGCTTCTCCCACCAGGACCCCGGCTTCGTCGACCACGTCCTCAACAAGAGCCCCGAAGTCGTCCGGGTCTACCTGCCGCCGGACGCCAACACCCTCCTCTCGGTCGCCGACCACGTGCTGCGCAGCCGCGACTACGTCAACGTGGTCGTCGCGGGCAAGCAGCCCTGCTTCGACTGGCTGTCCATGGACGCCGCCCGCGCCCACTGCGCCCGGGGAGCGGGAACCTGGGAGTGGGCGGGCACGGAAAACGGCGGCGAGCCGGACGTCGTCCTCGCCTGCGCCGGGGACGTCCCCACCCAGGAGGTGCTGGCCGCGGCCCAACTGCTGCGCCGGCACCTGCCGGACCTCGCCGTCCGCGTCGTCAACGTGGTCGACATGACCCGGCTGCTCCCGCGCGAGGAACACCCGCACGGGATGAGCGACTTCGAGTACGACGGGCTGTTCACCCAGGACAAACCGGTGATCTTCGCCTACCACGGCTATCCGTGGCTGATCCACCGCCTCGCGTACCGCCGCAACGGCCACCGGAACCTGCACGTGCGCGGCTACAAGGAGTCCGGGACCACGACCACGCCGTTCGACATGGTGGTCCGCAACGACCTGGACCGCTACCGCCTGGTCATGGACGTCATCGACCGCGTCCCGGGCCTCGCGGTGCGCGCCGCCGCCGTACGTCAGTCGATGGCCGATGCCCGCACCCGTCACCACGCCTGGATCCGCGAGCACGGCACCGACCTGCCGGAGGTCGCGGAGTGGACGTGGAACGCCTGACGCCGGTGCGACCCCGTGCGCGCGGTCGCGGCGACGACCGGCCTCCGCGCTACCAGGGCACGACCTGCCCCTGGTGATCGAGGAAGTGGAGGCCGGGCTTGCCCTGTTGGCGCTCGATCGTCTCCGCCACGCCGGGGACGCTCTCCTCGACGCTGAGTTCGGCGTCGGGCCCGCCGAGGCCGGTGCGGACCCAGCCCGGGTCCATGAGCAGCAGCGTCCGCGCGTCGTCGGCACGGCGGGCGGCGTAGCAGCGCATCAGCTGGTTCAGCGCGGACTTGCTCGCGCGGTACAGGTCCTGGCCGCCCCGGGTGTTGAGGGAGATGCTCCCCTGGTCGGAGGACATGACACCGATGGTGCCCGTCGGCGCGACGAGCGGGCCCAGGGTCTCCACCACGCGCATCGGACCGAGCGCGTTGGTGCTCATGACCTCGGTGAACATCTCCGTCGGCACCTCGCCGATCGGGAGGTCGCCGCGGGTGATGGCGGCGTTGACGAACAGCAGGTCGAGGGTGCGCCCCTCCAGCCGGTCGCGCAGGGCCGCGATCTGCTCCGGCTCGGTCATCTCCAGCGACTCGATGGCCAGCCGTCCCCCGGAGTCCTCGGCCAGGTCATGGAGCCCGGTGCGCCCGCTGCCGCGGACCGTGCCGATGACGTCCCAGCCGCGACGGAGGAACTCGGCGGCGAGCCCGAGGCCCAGCGTCCGTGACGCGCCGACGATGAGAGCGGTCCCGCGGGTGTCGTTCATGTGATTCCTCGGTGGTCAGGTCAGCTCGGGGGTGGTCGGCGAACGACCACCCCGCAAGTCTCGGAGCGGCCCCGGCGGGCGTCCAATACCCTTCGGACCCGATTGATACCGTGACGGCATGGATCTGGATCTGCGCAAGCTCCGCTATTTCGTCGCGGTGGCCGAGCACCGGCACTTCGGCCGGGCCGCCCAGGCGCTGTTCATCGCGCAGCCCGTCCTCAGTCGGCAGATCCGCGCGTTCGAGCAGGAGCTGGGGTGCCCGCTCTTCACGCGCTCCACGCGCAGCGTCGAGCTGACTCCCGCGGGCGAGCGCCTGTATGACGAGGCGTCACGGATTACGACGGTGGTGGAGGGGGCGCTGCGCCGCGTACGGGAGGCCCAGCGCGGCGAGCAGCGGCTCGTCGTCGCCTTCTCGGCGGGGCTCCAGGTCTCGCATGCCATAAGGGCATTCACCGCGAACCACCCGGAGGTCGAGATCGACGTGCTTCCGCTGCACTGGCAGGAGCGCGACGCCCCGCTCCGCGACGGTCGTGCGCACGTGGCGTATCTGCGGGGCCCCTTCGACGACACCGGGCTGCGTACCGTCCCCATCGGTCACGAGACCAAGGTCGCGTGCCTCCCGGTGACGCACCCGCTGGCGGGTCGCGGTGCCCTCACGTCGGCCGATCTGGAAGACGAGCCGGTCCTCGACGTCAAGTCGCGGCGGACGGCCTCACTGGACGAGAAGTTCGAGCTCGTCGCGTCCGGCCAGGGCATCGCCCTCGTCCCGGTCAGCATCACCCACTCCTACTCCCGCCCGGACCTCGTCTACGTGCCCGTCATGGACGCCGTGCCCGTTCCGACCTGTCTGGCCGTCCGGGACGACGACGGCGCGTATCCCGTGGCGGACTTCCTGGACATCGCCACGGCGGAACTGCGCCGACAGGCCGGGAGCGCGGTCGGCGTTTGACAGGTGAATTCATGGCGGCGCCGTCGTTTGCCGTGCATGGCGTCGTACGGCCCCGCGGTTTGTCGTACAGCCCAGCGGTCCGGCGGTGTCCACCGGGCCGACGCCCCGCTTTTGCTTCGATAAGTGAACGCATGCACACCGCTTGACAGGCAATCAGCGCCGCTGGCTTCATTTATTGCGGCGTAGGTGAGCGGATGCGGCTCGCGTGTCGCCGTACTGATTCTTCTGTACCGGATGTATCAGATGTATCGGAGAGCGGCTTGTGACGCCCGGCCCCGTCATCCCTGCCCAACGGAGGCGGGCCTCGCCGTAGCCGCTTTCCGGGAGCGCTCCCAAACCGCAGTTGGATGACACCGTCACAGCGGCCACACTCAAGGAGCATCACGTGACACGTCAGCGTCTACGCGGCCCCGCGCCGCACCCCCGCACCGCTCGTCGACGACGTACGGCAGGTCTCCTGCTCACCGCCGCCGCCCTCGTCGCCACCGCGGTCCCGGCGGCGCCGGCCCTGGCCGCCCCCGACTCCGCCGCCACCGCCTCCCACAGCCGGGCGCTGCCGTACCTCGACCCGGAGCTGCCCGTGGCGCGCCGGGTCTCCGACCTTCTGGGCCGGATGACGACGGCGGAGAAGATCGGCCAGATGACGCAGGCCGAACGCGGCTCGGTCGACGCCGAGCCCACCCGCATCACCGACCTCAACCTCGGCTCGCTGCTGTCCGGCGGCGGCTCCACGCCCACGCCCAACACGCCCGAGGCCTGGGCGGACATGGTCGACGGATATCAGCGCCACGCCCTCGCGACCCGGCTGCACATCCCGCTGCTGTACGGGATCGACTCGGTCCACGGGAACGGCAACCTGGTCGGCGCGACGATCTTCCCGCACAACATCGGCATGGGCGCCACGCGCGATGCCCGGCTGGTGGCCGAGGAGGAGCACATCACGGCCACCGAGACCCGGGCCACCGGCCCGCAGTGGGTGTTCGCGCCGTGTGTGTGCGTGGCCCGCGACGACCGGTGGGGCCGTACGTACGAGAGCTTCGGCGAGGACCCCGCGCTGGTGCAGCGGATGGAAAGCGCCATCGACGGCTTCCAGGGCACCCGCCCGAAGGACCTGGCCCGGCCCGACCGGGTGCTGGCCACCGTCAAGCACTACGCCGGTGACGGCGACACCACGTACGGGACCTCCACCACCAACGACTACACCATCGACCAGGGAACCACCGTCACCAGCCACCGGCGCTTCGCCGCCGTCGACCTGGCGCCCTACGTCACCGCCGTCCAGGTCCATGACGTGGGCAGCGTCATGCCGTCGTACTCGTCCGTCCAGTGGACCGACGTGCCCGGCAGCAAACCGGTCAAGATGAGCGCCAGCAAGGAGCTGCTCACCGACGTCCTGAAGCGGAAGATCGGCTTCGAAGGGTTCCTCATCAGCGACTGGGACGCCATCACCCAACTGCCGGGCGACTTCGCCACCCAGGTCCGCACCTCCGTCAACGCGGGCATGGACATGTTCATGCAGCCGTACAACGCCCCGCAGTTCGAGCAGGCCCTCACCGCCGAGGTCGAGGCCGGCCGCGTCCGGATGTCCCGCATCGACGACGCGGTGGCGCGCATCCTGCGGGCGAAGTTCCGGCTCGGCCTGTTCGAGCACCCGTACACCGACCGGGCCAACATCGACACCATCGGTTCCCCCGAGCACCGGGCGGTGGCCCGTCGCGCCGTGGCGGAGTCCCAGGTGCTGCTGAAGAACGAGCACCACACCCTGCCGCTCAGGCCGTCCCAGAACCTGTACGTGGCCGGAGTCAACGCCGACGACCTCGGCAACCAGGCCGGCGGCTGGACCGTGACCTGGCAGGGCCAGTCCGGCAACACCGCCTTCCCGGGCACCACCATCCTGCGGGGCATCCAGCGCGAGGCCGAGAACGTCACCTACAGCGCCGACGCCAGCGCCCCCACGGCAGGGCACGACGTCGGCATCGTCGTCGTCGGGGAAACCCCGTACGCGGAGGGCGTCGGTGACGTGGGCAAGGGCGGCAACACCCTGAACCTCTCCGCCAAGGACCGGGCGAACATCGACCGCGTCTGCTCCGCGATCAAGACGTGCCTCGTCCTCGACGTCGCCGGGCGCCCGCAGATCATCACGGACCAGCTGCCCAAGGTGGACGCCTTCGTCATGTCCTGGCTCCCGGGCAGCGAGGGCGACGGGGTCGCCGACGTCCTGTTCGGCAAGCGCCCCTTCACCGGCAAGCTCCCCGTCACCTGGCCCCGCAGCGAGGCCCAGGAGCCGATCAACGTCGGTGACGCGGACTACGACCCGCTGTTCCCCTACGGGTACGGCCTGACCACCAGGCGCTGACCCCCACGCGGCGAAGCACCCGCCCCGCCTCCTCGAAGCCGGCCGCGCCCCACTGTGGGCGCGGCCGGTGCCTTCGACGCGACGGCGAGGCCGGGCCCTCAGGCCCGCAGATGGGCCAGCACCGAGCCCATCGCCCGGTCGACCGCCGCACGCGCCTCGTCGTCGGGCAGCCGCGTCTCGAAGCCGTGGTGGCCGTGGGGGACGTCGACCACCTCCACGTCGGCACCGCAGTCCTCGGCGGCGGCCAGGAACTCCTCGACGGTCGCGGCGATCTCCGCCATCTCCAGGCCCACCCGGGTCAGCACGATGGGCAGGTCACCCGCGTCGGGCAGGGCCTCCACCGGGCGGAAGCGGCCCTCCCCGAGGCCCCAGTTCGGCAGGGGTGCCAGGACCGGATAGGTGGCCGCCAGGCAGCGCAGCCACGCCGGACGCGCTCCCAGCCAGGGCGCGGCGAGCGGACCGCCGCCCGAGAAGAACCACAAGGCGACACGGTCCGCGTCGACCCGGGGGTCGGCCCGTACCACCTCCACCGCCGCCGCGACGTCCGCCTCCGCGAGCGGGTAGTCGCTGACCGCGTGCAGCCGGTGGTCCAGCACCGCGCCCACCACCCCCCGACCCGCCGCGAGGCGCGCGTAGCCGGCGAACACCGGCCAGTCGCGCGGGGTGGGCCTGGCGTCGGCGGGCACCGGGCCGCCATGGACGAACAGCACCGCGGGCAGCGGTCCCGCTCCCGCGGCCTCGGGTACGTACAGATCCACGTGCCCGTTCCTCTCGCGCGGCACCTGGGGCACCGCCAGGGGAAACGGCCGCAGATACGAGGGGAGTTCGTCGGCAGGTGTCAGCCGGTGGCCCTCGCCCGCGGCCGCCGCCAGCAGCGCGTCGGCCAGCTCGCCGGGGCAGGAGAGCATCGGCCAGTGCCCGGTGGGCAGCTCGAAGAACGACACCCGGGGGTCGACCAGGGCCTGAAGGGCGGAGTGGCCCATGCTCACCATGCTCTGGAGCAGCTCGATGCCGCCGCCGTTGCCGCTGCACAGCACGGCGCTGGTCGGCACGGCCGCCACCGCGCCCGTCAGACGGAGCGGTTGCAGCAGGGTGCCGAGCGGTTGCGGCGCGGCGAGCCGGGTCAGCCGCTCCAGCGCCCGCCCGGAGACTCCGGCGGTGCTGCCCCACCGCCGCCACGCGACGGCGTCGGCCGGGGCGGGGAGCGTCCCGGTGGCCGCCTCGCCGCCCTGTTCGGCGAGCTTCGCCAGCTCCTCGCGCAGTGCCTGGTCGGGTACGGAGGCCAGGGCCGGCAGCCCGTCCATCGGCATGCCCGCGTCCACGTACACGATCCGTGTGACGCGCCCGGCACGCCGGTCGGCGGCGCCGAGCACGGGGTGGATGCCGTACGCGTGGCCGACGAGCACGAGGTCTCGGTCCCCGGCCACGCGGTCGATCACCGCGAGCACATCGGCGATGTGCGTCTCCAGGTCCGTGCCGGGACCGGCGGCCTCGCGGTGCTCACCGAGCCCGGTGAGGGTGGGCGCGTGCACCTCGGCGCCCGCCGCGCGCAGCCGCGCCGCCGTCTCCTCCCACACGTAACCGCCGGTGAACGTACCGGACACCAGGATGAACGCGGTCATGGATCTTTCCTCTCCCTCTTGCCGGAAGCCCCCGTACGCGGCGGTCCGTGCGGTCACGCGCGGACGGCACCCCCGTGGTCCTTGATCGGCCGTCCGCGCTCACCGGTACGGTAGGAACTCCCCCTGAGGGAGGTTCAAGTGCCGCTTTCCCCCGACGGCCTGTGGAGCATCGGCGAGCTCGCCGAGCACGCCGGCGTCACCGTCAAGACCGTCCGCTTCTATTCCGACCGCGGCCTGCTGCCGGAGGCCCCCCGCAGCGCGGGCGGACACCGCCGGTACGGCCCGCCGGCGCTGGACCGGCTGCGGCTGATCCGCTCGCTGCGCGCGCTCGACCTGCCGTTGCCCGAGGTACGGCGGATCCTCGACGAGGACGACGGTACGGGCGGGGTGGCGCTGGAGGCGGCCGTCACGGGGCAGCTGCGTGAACTGGGCGACCGCATAAGGGCGTTGCGGTGGCGCGAGGCGGGGCTTCGGCTGGTCCAGGAGTGCGCGCCGCACGAGCGTGCCGACCGGCTGCGGCTGCTGGGCGCGGTCGCCGCCCCGCCGAGCACGGACCCGCTGGCGCGGTTCTGGCGCGCCTGGCTGCCACCCCGGATGCCGGCCCGCGCCCGTTCCGCGTTCCTGGAGGTGGCGGTCCCGGCACCGCCCGACGACCCCGCGCCCGCCCAGGTCCTCGCCTTCGCCCGGCTCAACGCCTTCGTGACCCGGCCGTGCGTCGCGGGCGGGCCCTGCCAGCCCGCGGCCCACACCTCCTCACCGGACTTCCGCCCGGACGTGCTGTACGCGGGCCTGGCCGAGGCGTACGAGCTGGCGGGCGCGCAGGTGCGGCGGGGACGCGCGCCGCGCGCGGGGGAGGCGCTGGACTGCTTCGTCGCGGCCTACGCGGCCTCCCGGCGGACCCGTGACACCCCCGGCTTCCGGCGCGCGCTGGGGCCCTGGCTCGCGGCGGACCCGCGGATCGACCGGTACTGGGAACTGGTGGCCGAGGTGACCGGCCCGGAGGACGGCCGACCGGTACCCACCCCGGGCGTGGCACACGACTGGCTGCTCGCGGCGCTGACCGCGCAGGCGGCCGAGGCGGCGGCCTGAGCCACTCGCAGCCGCGTTCGTGCCCGGCCGCGCCGCGTTCGTGCCGGGCGGCGCCACTCTCGTACCAGAAGCTGCCCTGTTCGTGAAGGGCTGCCTGGAAAACCGTCCCCGTACCAAGGTACCGTCCGCGTAACAAGACGGCCTCGGCACCGAGTTGGCCGTCACCTCGGCAGGAGGTGCTCATGGGCAGTCGTCAGGACTCGGACGGTCAGGTGGGCGGGCCGCACAGCTCACCGGGTGATCCCGGCAACCCCGCTCCGGAGCCCGAACCCGCCCCGCCGGAGGAGGACTAGACGGACACCCCGGCATGACGAGCCGGGTCGACCCGCAGGAGCTGCGCGCACGCTGCGCGGCCGAACTCGACGGGAAGGAATGCGGCCACTTCCATGGACGGCCGTGGCTGCGGGCCGCGTTCCTCGCGGTGCCGCGCGAGCACTTCGTCCCCGACCAGGTGTGGTGGCCCTACCCGCGCGAGGACGGACTGCACCCGGTCATCGACCGTACGCGGCGGCCCCGTTCGTGGCTGCGGGCCGTCTACACGGCGCAGGCGTCCCTCATCACCCAGGTCGCCGACGGACGCGTACGACCGCAGGACGGTCCGACCCGGGAGCCGTTCACCTCGGCCGCCTCGTGCCCGGCGGTCGTCGTCGACATGCTCCACTACCTCGACCCCGGCCCCGGCGACACGGCCCTGGAGATCGGCACCGGCACCGGCTACAGCACCGCCGTGCTGGCCCAGAGAGTGCCGCCCGATCGGCTCGTCACGGTGGAGATAGACCGGGAACTCGCCGATCTCGCCCGGGACCGGCTCGCCCGGCTGGGGCTGCGGCCGACCGTCGTCTGCGCGGACGGGGAACAGGGCCATCCCCAGCGAGGCCCCTACACGAGAATCATCTCGACCGCCGCGGTGCGCCGCGTCCCGCAGCCCTGGCTCGACCAGGCCGCCCCCGGCGCCGTCGTCATCACCCCGCTCAACGGCCCGTTCGGCCATGACGCCCTCCTGCGCCTCGTCGCCGACGGCGAAGGCGGCGCCCAGGGCCGGCTCGTGACGGGCGTCGCCTTCATGAAGACGCGCGGACAACGCGACGAACTCCCCTACACCGACCTCGGCTGGCCGACGGTGACGGGGCCGTGGCCCGCCTACACCGAGGTCGAATACCGCGTCACCGTACGGGACGGACGCCAGCGGATCACGCTGGTGCGGTGAGAGGCCATGGCCCTGGGTCCCTCATGAGGGCGGGCAGCCGGCAGCTGGTGCGTATGCCCGCCCTCGTCCGGGCTGGAGCCCCCAATTGTTGTTCGGCCGGGTCAGACGCGGTCGGCGGCGATCAGGAGGTACTGGAAGGAACCGTCCTTGTAGGAGTTGAGGAACGCCTCCTCGATGCCCGTGGTCAGGGACGACGTGGCGCGCAGCTCCCAGTACGGCAGGGTCGCCGGCGTCAGGTCGGTGATGGTCTGGGGGACGAGGCGGTTGTCGGCCATGGCCCGCAGGTATTCACGGCGTGAGTGGATGTTGCACTCGAAGTGCGCGTTGATCTGGGACACCCACTTCGAGGGCTGCCCGTAGACGGGGTTCCAGCACCCGGTGATCGTCACGTACCGGCCGCCGGGGGCGAGGATGCGGGCGTGTTCGGCGAAGAGGTCGTGCAGGTCGACGTACATGCTCGACTCGTTGTTCCAGGAGGCCGCCGCCTGCCCGTTCGTGAAGGGCATGTCTAGCATGTTGCAGACGTGGGCGCGGACGGACGCGTCGATGCCGAGCTCGTGGGCGCGCCGGTTGGCGAAGTCGGCCTGCTTGGTGGAGAGGGTGACCCCCTGGACCGAGCAGCCGAAGCGCTGGTGGGCCATCACCATGGAGCCACCGCGGCCGCAGCCGGCGTCCACCAGCAGCGCGTCCGGCTGGACGGGGCCGAGGTGGTCCAGGAGCAGGTCCGCCTGCGCGGACTCCAGCCGGTGCAGCTCGGCGATGAGTTTCGCCTCGCGGTCGGTGTCCTGGGGGTGGGCGAGCGCGGATTCGTCGACGGCCCCGATGCCGTAGTGGTGGTGGTACAGACCGTCCACGTCGCCGAGGCGCAGGTTCACCGGGCGGGCCTCGTGGTCCCAGTAGCGGGCGATGTCTCCCTGGTAGGGCGTCGCCGGGTGGGGGATGGCCGCGGTGGTGGCGGGTTCGGCTGTCTTGGGCACGATGGGTCTCCTTGTTTACCAGAAGTCGGGCAGGCCGTAGCGGTAGGTGTTGGTCTGGTGCCAGTGGTGGTTGCCGTCGACCCACGCCGCCACACCGCGCAGGAAGCGGGTGACCTGGGGGACGGGGCAGGCGAGAGCCAGGGCGGCGGCCTCGGCCTCGTAGGCGTGCATCAGATCGTTGTGGATCTCGATGGCCTTGAGGTACGCGTTGCGCTCGTCCAGGTTCTCGTGCTCGGCCAGCACCACGGGCAGGTTCATGTGCCGCCCGGGGGCGGCGAGTTCCTTGGTGTACGAGTAGAGGTCGTTGACGATGGTGGTGGCATTGGAGGCGAGGGCGATGACCCGCTGCATGGCCGGCTGGGCGTGCAGGTCCGCGGGCAGTTCGTAGCCGCCGACGGTGTCGGTGATGGTGGGGCAGGGGCGGAAGTTGTTGAACTGCCGCATCGCCAGGTACTCCCACACCTCGGGCACGTACTCCGTCTGCGCCCAGGCGGCCTCGGCGAGGTAGCCCAGGTGCAGCCGGGCCATGTCGTGCCGGTACCGGTCGGCCTGGGAGGCGCTGGCGGCCTGGAGGAAGTAGTCCATCGCCGAGCGGTAGGCCCGCCGCGGGGCGTCGCTGTGCAGTGACTCCGTCCAGGGCGCCTGGTACTCCCGCGTGGTGTGCAGAGGGTCGAGGGCGGTGTGTGCCAGGAGGAGGCGTCCGCCGAGTCCGACCGGCGAGCCCCCGTGGTCCTCGCAGTAGCAGTCGTCGACCGCGTTCTCCGCGGCCATCAGCCGCGTGGCGATCATCAGGTGGTCGATGGTGGGGGCGTCGGGGTGGCAGGCGACCATGTATCTGCCCAGGGAGAACCCGTCGAACTGGTCTTCCCACTCCGGCGGGTACAGCTCGACCTCCTCGACCGCCCAGTCCTTGATCCGGCGGCTGACCTCCGCGACACGCGCCGCGTCGGGCTCGGGCACGGGGTGGTAGTAGAGGCCGGGGATCTCCCGGCACGGTGGTGGCGGCTGCGCGCGCCGCGCGAGGTGCAGAGCGGCGGTGCCGAGGCCGTTCGGCCCGCTGAGCACCCGTTCCCACGCCTCGCCGGCCGGTGGGGGATCGCCGCGCGCCTCGTCCTCGCACACCGTCCCGGTCTCAGGGGTGTGCGGCATCGCGGTGTCTGCCCGCGGGGCGGAGTCCTGGGCGCGGGCCGCGACGCCCTCATGGCAGTCGACCGGCGCGGGAGGTGGCTCGCCGGGTGCGGCGGGCGGTACCACGGCCTGGGGGCCCACTGTCGGCACCGAGTAGAGCGGGGGACCGGGCATCCATGACTCCTTGGGTGGGTGGACTGCTGGGGGTGGACGGGTGCGCACACACCGATGGCGCCCGGAAGGCCGGGCGGTCGGCCGTGAGCGCATGGGTCACCAGCGCGGGAAGCAGCGGGACCGTACGCGTACGGGGGCCCCGGCTCCCGCGGCGCGGAACAGGACGCGGGTGCGCGCATCAGGGGCGGCCGGCGAATGGTCAGCGACAGGTGGATTCCCGCATCGGTGAGGCGGATGCGCCCGTACGGGAGAATGCCCGTGCGCGCGCCCAGGTGTGTCTGGGCCGTGGGCGCGGTTCCGGCCGCACGCTGGTGTCCCCACTCGTCGGGCTGGTGTCCACGGTCATCGGTAGGTCATTTCTTCGGTATTGGCGGTGAGCGGATCGTGTGGGCGCGGATTGCCCGTTCACGTCTTTCATCGCGGGAAAGAGAAGACAAAGAGGACGGCTGGAAGGCTTCCTTCCAGATCCGGGAATGAGCGTAGGACGGTTCAGCGAACCGGCGGGCCGGGAAGGCTCGTTGTCATTCGATGTGGTGACACCGGCCCCAGCGGGTTTGGCGTGCGCGCAGGTGTGCGGACCTGCGGTTCCGGCCGGGTGATGACGCCGACTCCACACCCGTGGGGCCCTGTTGGGCAGAGCGGGGACGTGTCGCTGGTGTATCCG
Source organism: Streptomyces sp. NPDC043908 (assembly GCF_056435525.1). Taxonomy (NCBI): domain Bacteria; kingdom Bacillati; phylum Actinomycetota; class Actinomycetes; order Kitasatosporales; family Streptomycetaceae; genus Streptomyces; species Streptomyces sp. NPDC043908. The sequence continues at coordinate 293,563 of NZ_JBWKEI010000003.1, forward strand.
TGACCCGGCGATACGGCAGTGAGTGCGGACGACGGGGAGGGGGGAGAGGGGGATCGGGTCAAGGGGATTCGCCGGAATCTCGCGGATTTCCCGCCAACGGGTTGTGCCGGGTCGCCGAAGAATGACCAAATACCGCTTCATTCCCCTGCGTTGGGCGAATCCTTTAACCCTTTCGTGTAGTAGCGGACTCCCTTCCTTACGGTCAGGCTGTCCGTGACTGTTTTCCGTTCGAAGGAAGGACCCTCATGTCGGTTGATGCAAGTCCGCAGGAGTCGGTGGACCGGGAACGCGAACAACAAAGTCTCGGTACCGCCGCCGCGCGGAATCTGGCGACCACCACCAAGTCCGTTCCCCAGATGCAGGAGATCAGCTCCCGGTGGCTGCTGCGCATGCTGCCGTGGGTGCAGGTCAAGGGTGGTACGTACCGGGTCAACCGGCGACTGAGCTACTCGGTGGGCGACGGACAGGTCACCTTCGTGCAGACCGGCGGGCGGGTGGCCGTGATCCCCGCCGAGCTGGGCGAGCTGCCGGCGCTGCGCCGGTTCGAGGACGAGGCGGCGCTGGGGGAGCTGGCGAACCGCTGCGAGCAGCGCGAGTACGCGGCCGGGGAGGTCCTCGCCACCGCCGGGGACCCGGTGGACACGGTGTACCTGCTGGCCCACGGCCGGGTGGAGCGCGTCGGCCCGGGTCCCTACGGCGGCGAGGCCGTGCTCGGTGTCCTGGCCGACGGGGCGTACCTGGGCGAGCAGGCCCTGGTCTCGGGCGATGCCACCTGGGACGCCACGGCCCGGGCGGCGACGGCCTGCACCGTGCTCACGCTGAGCCGTGCGGACGTGCTCAACCTCGCCGAGCGCGCGACCTCGCTGGGCGACCACCTGTCCGCCTTCGCGGCGATCCCGGAGCAGCGGACCAACAAGTACGGCGAGGCGGCCATCGACCTGTCGGCCGGCCATGTCGGCGAGGCGGTCATCCCGCACACGTACGTGGACTACGAGGGCGCGCCGCGTGAGTACGAACTCTCGGTCGCGCAGACGGTGTTGAAGGTCCACAGCCGGGTCGCGGACCTGTACAACCAGCCGATGAACCAGACCGAGCAGCAGTTGCGGCTCACCGTCGAGGCGCTGCGCGAGCGCCAGGAGGACGAGCTCGTCAACAACCGCGAGTTCGGCCTCCTCGCCAACTGCGACTACGGTCAGCGGATCCAGCCCCACGACGGCGTGCCCAGCCCCGACGACATGGACGAGCTGCTCTCGCGCCGGCGCGGCAACAAGTTCTTCCTCGCCCACCCCAAGGCCATCGCCGCCTTCGGCCGCGAATGCAACAAACGCGGCCTGGTCCCGGAATCGATCGACGTCAACGGCCACCGGATTCCCGCGTGGCGCGGGGTGCCCATCTTCCCGTGCGGCAAGATCCCCGTCTCTCCCCAGCGCACCACCTCGATCCTGTGCATGCGTACGGGTGAGGACGAGCAGGGGGTGATCGGTCTGCGGCAGGAGGGGATTCCGGACGAGATCGAGCCGAGCCTGTCGGTGCGGTTCATGGGGATCGACGAGCAGGCGATCATCTCGTACCTGGTCACCGCCTACTACTCCGCCGCGATCCTCGTCCCCGACGCCCTCGGTGTCCTGGAGAACGTGGAAGTGAGCCGCTGGCGCTGACGCCGTCTCCGGCCCGGACGCGTCGATCCCGGCCCGTCATGCCTGGGCCGGGATCGCTTCCTCCGGACCGACCGCACGCCCTCGCGTGGCGCCGCGACGGGCGCCGTGTCCGGAGCGGCGGTGGCTCCGCCCCGGACGCGGACCTCGGGTGGTCAGTGAGCCGAACGGGCGGCGTTCTCGGCGGCCTGGAGGGCGTCGACCGTCTTGCGGAGCTCCGCCAGCGTCGCCGAGGGGACCAGCTGGGTCGTCGTGGCCTGCTCGGTGAGCGCGCTCGGCGCCGCGGGGGGCTTGGCCGACGACAGACTGCCGAGGAGGCCGGACAGGACGTTCTGAAGGGTCTTCACCAGCCCGGTCACGATTGACACCAGCCCACCGGCGCCACCGTCGTCGGCGGGCGCCGCGGGCGCGAGCTGCGGCGCCAGCGGGGTCTGTGTCTTCCCCAGGGGCGCCGGGTCCGTCACCGGTCCCGTCGGAAGCGCCGACACCGGCGGATCCATGGGCAGGGCCGGGGCCGCGACCGGCTGCGGGGTGTCGGAGCCGGGACGCGGGACGGCGGCAGCGGCGGAGGCGACCGGGGTGAGGGCGAGCGCTGCGGTCAGGGCGGCAGCGGTCCATGTGGCACGCATCAGAGACGGTTCTCCTGTTCGAGAGGGCGGAGGATCAGGGAGACAGGCATGACGCCGCACTTCCTCAACCACACCGTGCGCCACGACCACCACCGCGGCCACCGCTCCTACGCCGAATGCGTAGCGTCACCCCGCCGAGACCACCGTTCGGGTGTGAGCCGGGCCGATGGGCACCCCTACCCGGCGGAGGTGCGGGCCGTCGCGGCTACTGCCGTTCGAGTGCCAGCAGGGCCGCTCCGATCCATCCGGCGTCCGTGCCCAGCCGGGCGGGCACGATGTCCGGCAGGTCGCGGTGGGAGCGTGCGGTGACGAAGCGTTCGAAGCTCGTACGGACCGGTTTGAGCAAGGGGTCACCGGCCTGGGCGGCCCCGCCGCCGAGCACGATCAACTGGAGATCGAACAGGTTGACCAGGGTGGCGATACCGATGCCGAGCCAGTGGCCGAGCCGCTCCAACTGCGCGAGCGCCGTCGGGTCGTCCTGGACCGCGGCGGTCGAGACGGTCTCCCCGGTGACCCGGGAGGCGCCCCCGGCGAGGGTGGCCAGCTTTCCGCCCGGATCCAGCGCGGCGGCCGCGGCGCCGTAGCGGCCGAGCGCCGTTCCGGAGGCGAGGGACTCCAGGCAGCCCACGGTCCCGCAGCCGCACCGCTCCGACCCGTACGGATCGACGATCATGTGGCCGATCTCCGTACCGATGCCGGAGCTCCCGCGAAACAGCCGGTCGGCGAGGACGACACCGCCGCCGACGCCGGTGCCGACGGTGAGGAACGCCATGTACGAGGCGCGGTGCCCGAGGCGGTATTCGGCCCAGCAGGCGGTGTTGGCATCGTTGTCGACGACCGTGGGCAGCCCGGTCGCGGCCTGGAGGAGCGCGCGCAGGGGCACATCGCGGTAGCCGGAGTTGGGGGCGGTGCGGATCCGGCCCTGCGGCCAGTCGACGAGCCCCGCGGCCCCGACGCCGATCGCGGCGATACCGCCGTCATCGGTGGCGGGGCTGTGCAGGTTTCTCAGCTCCTCGATCACGTCGAGGACGGCGGTGAGCACGGCGTCCTGCTCGGCCGCGGGGCATGGGCGCGGTTCGAGTTTGGTGATGACCTCGCCGTGTGCGTCCGTCACACCGGCCGCGATCTTGGTGCCGCCGACGTCGAGTCCGATGGCGTAACGGGGGAGGGCCATGGGTGAGCTCCTAGGGACCTAGCGGGAACGGAGACGGACGCCGAAACAGTTCTGGAGGGCGATCAGGGCAGCGCCGTGCGCGCCCAGGACGGGTTGCAGCGGTTTGGTGACCAGCTGGCACTCCCGGTACGCCAGGAAGGCGTACGCGGGGAAGCGCCGCAGTTCGTGCAGGAAGGCGTTGGCCGCGAGCCGCCCGGGTCCCGCGGTGATCAGGTCCCGGGCCGCGTACACCACCATCTGGCGGGGTCCGAAGAGACTGAGCAGCTGGCCCATGCCGAAGGCGATCGCGGCGCCCGCGCTGCGGAAGGCGCCGAGCGCCGGCACGGCCTGCGGCTCGGCGCTCTCGGCGAGGCCGATCGCGCCCTCCAGGCCGTCGCGCTGACAGCCGGTGCGCTCCCTGACCACGGCGGTGAGCGCCCGGGCACCGGCCTGGCTCTCGACGCAGCCGCGCATCCCGCAGTCGCACAGTCGCCCGCGCCGGGAGATGCGCAGATGACCGAACTCCAGCGGAATGGGCAGGCGTTCGTGCTCGACGACGATGCCCGCGCCCACCCCGTCCCGGATCAGGACGACACCGAAGGTGGGACTGTCCGTGCCCACACCGAAGCGCTGCTCATAGGCGGCGAAGGCGTGCGCGTCGTTGTCCACCGCGGTGACGCAGCCGGTGGCGGCCCGCAGCGCGGTGCCCAGGGGATAGTCCACCCACGCGTAGGGCGGGGGTTTGTCCTTGCCGTGGTCGTCGGGAGGGTTGGCGTAGCGCCGCACCAGCCCGGTCCGTGGGTCCACCGGCCCGCCGAGCTGGACGCCCAGACAGATCCGGCGGCGGGGGAAGCTGCTGCCGAGCGCGTCCGCCACCAGATGGGCGGTCAGCTCGGCGATGTGCCCGACCACGTCCTGCGGTTCCATCCCGGTGAGGTTCTTGTGGGCCCTGGCCGTCACTCTGCCGTCGGTCTGGGCCATCACACCCACCAGCTTGTAGGGCAGCAGCTCCACTCCCACCGCGTAGTAGCCGTGGTCGAGTTCGTAGGAGCGGCGCAGTATCTGTTGCACGTGCGGATCGTTCATGGCCGTATGTCCTGGTCGGAAGGGCGTGCGCGACGGCGTGCGGAAAACTGCGTAACGGGACGGGGCAGCGGGTTCAGAGGAGGGACGCGGGATCGACCGCGTCCGGGTAGCGCGCGGCGGCGGAGCGGATCGCGGCGGGCGTCAGCTTGAGGATGTCGCGCCTCTCGCGGTCCACGTGCCCCGACCGGTCCAGGCCGAGCCGGTGCAGGGTGTGGGCGCGGCCCTTGGTCGCGCACTGCCACAGCATGGGCACGATCAGGGTGCCGGACTGGTCGTCGAGCCCGTCGAACGGAGTGTCCTCGCTCATCAGCCAGTGGCACTCGTGCACATACGGCAGATGACGTACGCACTCGCTCAGGAACACCGTCCGCACCGTGGTGGAGGCATCCTGGGGAGCCGGGATCAGCTCGGGTTGCGGGGACTCGTCGCGCAGACTGCTCAGCGCCCTGGCGACCGTCTCGACGGTGATCTCGTCGATGGCGTCGCCGGTCAGCCGCAGCCGGGGGTCGCCCACCGTGCTGACCACCGTGAGCCACAGCACGACGGCGCGCCGGCCGAAGGCGGCCCAGGCCGCGCGCGGTTCCAGCAGGGCCGTGTCGGTGTCCTCGGGCGGCGCGGCCAGGGGTTCCGCGGCGTGGGCCCGCAGCAGGTGGACCAGCCGCCGGTCGACCTCCTCGCCGGTGAGGTTGCGGCCTACCTCGTCGTCGACCGCGTGCAGGTAGCGCTGGAAGGCCGGGTGCACGTCGCGTGCGGGGTCCCGGCGCCCCTGACGATCCTTGGCGGGGACTCGGCGGGCCGCGGTATTCCGCTTTTCGTTCTTGGACACGGGGACCTCCTTCTGCTTTCGTCAGATGCCGTCGGGGCCGCTCTCCGGCCCCAGTTCCTGTTCCAGCGCCTTGCGCAGGGCTTCCTTGGCATGGCGCAGATTGCTGCGTACGGTGTCCGGCTTGCAGCCCAGCTGGTCCGTGATCTCGCCGATGGAGAAGCCGTCGTAGTACAGCGCCAGCACCTCGCGCTGCCGGGGCGGCAGACCGGCGAGCCGCAGCAGTACGCGGGTCTTCTCGTCCGGGTCGGCCTCCGCCTCCGGCGCGGCTCCCCGGGTGTCCCGCAGGGCGTTGACCGTCTCCAGCTCCCGCCGCCTGCGGTCGCGGCCCACCTTCGAGTAGAAGGCACTCCACGCCGCCTTGCGGACCCAGGCGGCGGGGCGTACGTAGCCGGAGGGCCACTTGGCCAGCATCTGGCGCATCGCCTCCTGCACCGCGTCCTCGGCCTCCTCCCACGGCACGCCGCCCTTGCGCAGGGTGCGCACGATGCCGGCGTAGTGGGTGCGGTAGAAGGTGTCGAAGCCGTCCGGTGCGGAGGGATGCGGCTCCGGATTCTCTTCCTGGCTCACGCGGCCACCCCCTGGGACGTCGGTTACGTCTATAGGGCGGCCGACGGGGCGAATCCGTGCAAAGCGCGGACGCGCTTTCTCAAGACCTTTTCCCCGTGGCCGGAATTGCACAACTCCCGTTGATCGTCGGCCTGTTGAGTAATGAGGGGAGAGGAGGCGGAACATCATGCAGCGCAAGACGACCGAGAGGCCGAAGCGCCGGGTCGAGGCCGGCGCGCGGGCCACGGGCAGGCCCCCGCGGCCCGCCGAGGTGGTGGCCCTCGTGAACGGTGTGACGGCCAGTGTCGGCGGGATCTATCTGCTCACGTCGTCCGTGGCGGTCACGCTGTGCGGCGCTCTGTTGGCGACGCTGTTGGCGGGGCTCTACGTGGTGCTCGGACGCTAGATCCCCCTTGCGGGGGGCGGGCCGAGGGCCTGGGCCGAGGGTGGTGCGGGCCGACGAAGGCGGTCGGCAGGCACCGCCCCCGGCGCGGGGGAGCGGCGGGACCAGGGGTGTTGATGACGAACAGCGCGCGCGGTGGCAGCTCAGTCGGCCGGGCCCGTGGCGCTTCGCGGTTCGTGGCAAAGGCGCGCCGGGGCGGGGTCGCCGGTGGCGCCGAGGCTGGCGAGCAGGCGGAGGTTGTCGTGGGCGGCGGTGCCGGTGGCGGCCGACTGCACGATCAACTCGGTGCCCATGGCGTCCGGGAGGGCGAAGTTCTCCTGGTGCAGTTCCAGGTGGCCGACCGAAGGGTGGTTGTACGCCTTGCGGCCATGCGTTCGGGTGCGGACGTCGGCCCGTGCCCACAGGCAGCGGAAACGCTCGCTGTGCATGGCGAGTTCGCCGATCAGAGAGGCCAGCTCGGGGTCGTCGGGGTGGCGGCCGGCGGACAGGCGCAGATGGCCGACGATGTCGAGGGTGCAGCCCTCCCAGTCGGCGAACAGGCTCTGCCCCTCCTCGGAAAGGAAGACGTGCCGGGCGATGTTCAGCCCCTCGGCGCGCCGCCCGTAGAGCAGATCGGCGAGCCGGTTGGCGGCCAGTATCGTCAGCCGGTGGTCGATGAGGATCGCGGGCGCGTCCGGGACGAGCTCCAGCACCCGCAGCAGTTCGGGGCGCAACCGCGTCCCTGACGGCCGCCGGGGAGCGTGCGCCGGTCGCCGGCCGAGCCGGTGCAGATGCTCGCGCTCCACGTCGTCCAGACCGAGCGCCCGCGCGAGCGCGTCGAGCACCTGTACGGAAGGCTGGCGCGCCCGCCCCTGCTCCAGGCGTACGTAGTAGTCGACGCTCACGCCCGACAGGTGCGCGACCTCCTCGCGCCGCAGTCCGCTCACCCGGCGCCGCGCATCGGTGGGGATGCCGACGCTCGCGGGAAGGACCCGGGAACGCCGTGTGCGCAGGAAGTCAGCGAGATCGTCCATGGCTCCAGTATCCCGGCCGTGTCCCCCCGGTGGGTGGCCCTGCCGGTACCAGGAAGTCCCGGCCTACGGAGACGGCGCCCCTGAACAGCGCGGCCGGCACCGATGAAGATCGAACCCACGACAACCCCTGTCGCACTCCCGTGGACACAAGGAGCGGATATGAAGGTCTTCATCGTGCACGCCCACCCCGAGCGCCAGTCGCTGAACGGCGCGCTCACCGACGTCGCGGTGGACATGCTGACCGGCGCGGGGCACGAGGTGCGGGTGAGCGATCTGTACGCGATGCGCTGGAATCCGACGGTCGCCGCCGAAGACTTCGGCCCCGAGGCGTCCAGCCCGCTGGATGTGGTCCACGATTCGGGCCGTGCCTACGAGTCCGGTGCGCTGAGCGCCGACATCCGGGCCGAGCAGGAGAAACTGTGGTGGGCGGACACCGTGATCCTTCAGTTCCCGCTGTGGTGGTACACGATGCCCGCGATCCTCAAGGGGTGGGTGGACCGGGTGTTCACCTACGGCTTCGGGTACGGCGTGGGCGAGCACAACGAGACGCGGTACGGCGACCGCTTCGGCGAGGGAGCCCTCCAGGGCAAGCGCGCCATGCTGTCCGTGACGGTCGGCGGCCCCGAGTCCCACTACTCCGACCGCGGCATCAACGGCCCGATCGACGACCTGCTGTACCCCATCCAGCACGGCATCCTCTACCACCCCGGCATGGAGGTGCTGCCCCCGTTCGTGCTGTACCGCGCGGTGCGGATGTCCCCCGAGGTGTTCGCGGACGCGGCCGAGCAGTGGAAGAAGAGGCTGCTGACCCTGGAGGAGACCACCCCCGTCCCGTACCGCCCGCAGAACGGCGGCGACTACGAAATCCCGGCGGCACGGTTGCGCGAGGGGCTGGAGGGGGCGGGGCGCAGGGGGTTCGGGTTGCATGTGCGGGGGTGAGCCGGGCTCGGGGGACCGGTGCATTCCGTTGGCGGCCGAAGAAGCCTTCCTAGTACGTTCCTTGAGGAAACTCAGTAGGTGCCGAAAGGGAACTCACCATGTCTCAGCAGACCTGGACAGCCGTCGACGAGTACTTCAACCGCCTCCTCGTGGACGAGGACGAGCCCCTGCTCGCAGCCGCGACGGAGAGTGACGGCGCGGGTCTGCCGCCCCATCAGGTCGCGCCGAACCAGGGCAAGTTGCTCCATCTGATCGCCAGAATCCGGGGGGCGCGTACGGTGCTGGAGATCGGCACGCTCGGTGGGTACAGCACCATCTGGCTCGCCCGGGCCCTCCCGGAGGGCGGGCGCCTGGTGACGTTGGAGGCCGACCAGCGGTACGCCTCCGTGGCCGCCGCCAACATCGCGCGTGCGGGACTCGGCGACGTCGTCGACCTGCGCGTCGGCAAGGCCCTCGACTCGCTTCCCCTCCTCGCGCGGGAGGGCGCCGGGCCGTTCGACCTCGTCTTCATCGACGCCGACAAGCCCTCCAACCCCGACTACCTGGAGTGGGCCCTGAAGTTGACGCGCCCGGGCAGCGTCATCGTCGGCGACAACGTCGTCCGCGAGGGTGCGGTCACCGACCCGGCCAGTACCGACCCCCGCGTCCAGGGCGTGCGCCGCTTCACCGAGCTCATCGCCGCCCATCCGCGGCTCACCGCCACCACCGTGCAGACCGTCGGCTCCAAGGGGTACGACGGCTTCACGCTCGCCCTCGTCACCGACTGACGCGGCGGGCGGCCCCGCGGCCGAGGCCGGCCGACGACTCCTCGGCCTCGGCCCGCCGCCCCGGTTCCGCGGACACGGCGTCCGGGCAACCGAGGTGACGTACCGTCACGCCTTACGCGCTGGGGTCCCACTCCTGGAGCTGGTCGAAGATGCGGGGGTCGCCTTCGACCTCCAGGGAGCCCATGGGTATACGGCCGTACAGGGCCAGGACCAGCTCGCCGGCCGTACCCCGGGCGGAGGCATAGGCCTTGTCCGAGGCGGTGTTCGCCGCGGTGGCGGGCGCGGTGAGGGGGGTGACGCGTGCGCCCTCGGCGGAGAGCGAGAGGTGCCAGGACCGGCCTTCGGTGGCGTGGTACTCGACCACGGCGGGCTCGTGCGGCCAGGCGCTCGTCGTGGCGCAGCAGGTGTGGAGGAACTCGTCGACCCCGTCCAGTGCCACCTCCTCCGGCAGCGGCAGCGGGGTGCCGAAAGCGGCCTGGGCGTCGTAGGTGTGTACCGCGACCTGCTGGAGCTGGTGCCGGGCCACCGCACCGCAGGTGTTCGGCGACTGCGAGTCCTCCCACCACGTCCAGCAGCCGCGGTCCGGGCCGGCCTGCCGCAGGGCGTCCACCAGCTGCCGGGACGAGTCGGTGTACCAGTCCAGGAGGGCCGCGCGCTCCCGGGGCGCGGCGGGGCTTTCCGGTGCCGCCTTGGCCGTGGCGGTGGGCCCGGCGGCGACGGTGGCGGCCCAGGCGTGGCGCCCGTCGCCCAGGTGCTGCGCCAGATCGAACAGCGTCCACCCCGGGCAGGTCGGCACCGGAGCGTCGAGGCTGGGGGCGGCGGCAAGCGCGGCGCGGAAGGCCGTCGACCGGTCGTCGATCAAACGCAGCAGGTCAGGGAAATCGAGAATCTTGTGCACCCCGGGTGTCTATCACCGTGCTGCGGTGTCTGGACAGCGAATTTCCGCGGCCAACACGTCAGGCGGGGGAGAAGGGAGCAACCACGTGCGGCCGGGTGATGTGTGTCCATCCCGCCGAGCCACACCTCGCCCGTCCACTCATTCCTTCAATACTTCACCGATAATGCACATCTATTGACGCGCATCGTTCAGGAAATTTATGGTCCCAGGACCTCGCAGGCGAACCAGAGTGACGGAGAACAATGACGTACTCCCTCGGTGCGCGGCCCCGCGCCGCCCGACTGACCGCGGTGCTGCTGGCCGGATCCCTCGTCACCTCCGCCCCGGCGGCGGCCTCGCAGACCGCGCGGCACCCCGCCCCCGCGGACGCGACCTGCCGGACCGGCGACGGCTGGACCCTCGACGCCACCCGGATCGACGCGGCCGACACCCATCACGCCTTCGTCGGCAACGGCTACCTGGGCCAGCGCGTGCCCCCCAACGGCGCCGGATACGCCGACAGTGAGGCCAAGACCGGCTGGCCGCTGTTCACCCCGCGCTACGACGGCTCCCTCGTGTCCGGCCTGTACGCGCACAACCAGCGGACCGCCGGCGACCGGCAGGCCGTCGCCGCCCTGCCCACCTGGACGGGACTCACGCTCAGCACCGGCGGATCGCGGACGGATACCTTCAACTCTTCGACACCGTCCGGCCGGATCTCCCACTACCGCCAGTCGCTCTTCCTCCACTGCGGCGTGGTCCGTACCTCGCTGACGTGGACGGCCGCCGACGGCCGCCGCACCGACCTCGTCTACGAAGTCCTCACCGACCGCGCCGACCCGCATGTCGGCGCCGTACGGATGAGCATGACGCCGCACTGGAGCGGCGAGGCGACCGTCACCGACCTGCTGGACGGCCGAGGCGCGCGGCGCATCCGGCAGACCGGCGGCGGCGACCGGACCGACGGTTCACACGACGGCCGTACCGGGCCCACCATGGATGTCGCGTTCCGTACGGACGGTACGAACGTGGACGGTGCCGTCGCCTCGACCCTGCGGGCCGGACGCGGGATACACACCGCCGCCACCCGACATGCCGCGCCCGCCAAGGGGATGACCGCACAGCAGGCGCTGACCCTGCCGGTCCGCAGCGGGAGGTCCTACGACGTCACCAAGTACATCGGCGTCGACACGGCGCTCACCTCCCGCGCCCCGCGCCGCGACGCCACCACCGCCTCGCAGCGCGCCGCCGGGCGTGGCTGGGATGCCCTGCTGCGCTCCCACACCGCCGCCTGGTCGCGTCTGTGGCGCAGCGACATCGAGGTGTCCGGGCAGCCCGACATGCAGGCGTGGGTGCGCTCCGCCCAGTACGGGCTGCTCGCCAACACCCGCGAAGGCGCGGCCAACAGCATCGCCCCGGCCGGACTGACCAGCGACAACTACGCGGGCCTCATCTTCTGGGACGCCGAGACCTGGATGTACCCCGCCCTGCTCGCCACCCGGCCCGAGCTCGCCAGGTCCGTGATCGACTACCGCTACCGGACCCGCGCGGGTGCGCGCGAGAACGCCCGCAAGCTCGGCTACCAGGGGCTGTTCTACCCCTGGAACAGCGGGAGTTCGGGCAACCTGGCGCAGGAGTGCCACAGCGTGGACCCGCCGCACTGCCGCACCCAGATCCACCTCCAGTCCGACATCTCCCTGGCCACCTGGCAGTACTACCTCGCCACCAAGGACACGCGCTGGCTGCGCGAACGCGGCTGGCCGGTGTTGCGGGGCATCGCCGAGTTCTGGGCGGGCCGCGTCAGCCGCAACCCGGACGGCAGCTACTCCATCAAGGACACGGCCGGCCCCGACGAATACAGCAACGGCGTCGACGACGCGGTCTTCACCAACGCGGGAGCCGTCACCGCCCTGCGCCACGCCGCCCGCGCCGCCGAACTGCTCGGCGAGCAGGCCCCCGCCGCGTGGAAGACCATCGCCGACCGCGTCCGGATCCCCTACGACGCGCGCGGCAAGGTCTTCCAGCAGTACGACGGCTACCGCGGCAGCACCATCAAGCAGGCCGACACGGTCCTGCTCATGTACCCGCTGGAATGGCCGATGCCGAAGGGCGCCGACGCGGCCACCCTCGACTACTACGCGCAGCGCACCGACCCGGACGGCCCGGCCATGACGGACTCGGTGCACGCCATCGACGCCGCCGGGATCGGCGAGCCGGGCTGCTCCACGTACACCTATCTGGAGCGTTCCATCAAGCCGTTCGTCCGCGGCCCCTTCGCCCAGTTCTCGGAGGCGCGCGGTGACAAGGCGGGTGCCGAGGACCCCCTGGCCGGCTCGCCCGCCCACGACTTCCTCACCGGCAAGGGCGGCTTCCTCCAGGTCTTCACCAACGGCCTGACCGGCCTGCGGATGCGGGAGAACCGGCTGCACCTCGACCCGATGCTGCCCCCGCAGCTGGAGCGCGGCGTCACCCTGCGCGGTCTGACCTGGCAGGGACGCACCTATGACATCGAGCTCGGCGCCCACCGCACCACCGTGCGCCTCACCGCCGGTGCGCCCATGATGCTCGACACCCCGCAGGGCGAGCAGGTCGTCAGCCGGGGCGTCCCGGCCGTCCTCAAGACCCGCCGCCCCGACCTCACCCCTACCGCCAACGCGGCCCGCTGCACCACCGCCACGGCCTCCTCCCAGCAGCCCGGTATGTACGCGGGCGCCGCGGTGGACGGCAACACGGCCACGGGCTGGGTCCCGGCCGGCGCGACCGGCCGGCTCACGACGGACCTCGCCAGGCCCGTCCCCGTCAAGAACGTCACACCCGCCTGGACCACCACCAGGCCCACCGCGTACACCATCGAGCTGTCCCTCGACGGCTGGCACTGGAGGGGTGCGGCGCGGGACGACGTACGCCCGGCGCGGTACGTACGGGTCACGGTGCAGGGTGACCCGAAGGCGAAGGAGCGCCCGGGCATCGCGGAGCTGACGGTGACCGCCGGGACACGGCTCGGTTGATGGTGATCGTGGGGACCGTGTCACTCCGGGTGGGGACCGTGTCACTCCGGCAGCGGGCGATGATCCACGACGTTCTTCATGACGAGGGTGGAGGTCAGCCGCTGCACTCCCGGCATCCGCGCGAGCTGCTGGTCGTAGAGCTGCTGGAAGGCGCTGAGGTCGGTGGTGGCGACCCGTAGCAGGTAGTCGGGTTCGCCGAACAGCCGCTGGGCCTGGATGACGTGCGGAATCGCCGTCACCGCCTCCTCGAAGGCGGTGACGGTGTCGGCGTCCTCCCAGCGCAGCGTGGCGAAGACGAGGGCTTCGAAGTCCAGACCCACGGCCGCCGGCTCCACCACCGCCCGGTAGCCGCGGATGGCACCCTCGCGTTCGAGGTCCCGCAGCCGGCGGTGGCAGGGGGAGACGCTGAGCTGTACGCGGGCGGCGAGCTCGGTGACGGTCAGCCGCCCGTCCAGCTGTAGCTCGGTAAGAATCTTCCGGTCCAAGGCATCCATGGAGAAGATTCTCCCTCGAAAAGCGCGATCATGAGCCAAATGCGGGAACACTTTCGGGCCCATGCCGCCTAGCCTTCCCCACGTACCGAAGCACGTGAGAGGGACTGATCGATGAGCACGGCCACACTGGCGGCATTCCTGGCTGTAGACCTGCTGCTGGTGTTCACCCCAGGCGCGGACTGGGCGTACGCGATATCCGCGGGCATGCGCGACCGGTCGGTCGTGCCGGCCGTCGCCGGTCTGATAGCCGGACACGCGGTCTACGCGCTTCTCGCCGTCGCGGGCCTGGCCGTGATCGTCGCGAGTTCACCGAGCGTGCTCACCGGTCTGACCGCCGCCGGCGCCGGCTATCTGCTGTGGCTGGGCTGGGGCGTGCTGCGCCGGCCCGCCACCCTCCCCTCCGCCCCCTCCGGGCAGGCCGCGGACTCCTCCCGTACGTCTACGCAGGTCATGCTCCGGGGAGCCGGAATCAGCGGGCTGAACCCGAAGGCGCTGCTGCTGTACTTCTCGCTGTTCCCGCAGTTCCTCGACCCCGGCACGGGGTGGCCGGTCGCCGCGCAGACCGGGCTGCTCAGCACCCTCCACCTCACCGCCTGCGCCGTCGTCTACCTCTCCGTCGGTGTGCTCGCGCGGACCGTGCTGAGGACACGGCCCTCGGCGGCACGGGCGGTCACGCGCGTCTCCGGGGCCATGATGCTCGGGATCGGCGGACTGCTGCTGGCGGAGTGCGTCATCGGCTGAGGAGACGGGGCAGAGGGCGGCACACTGCCGCCGAACCGGTCAGGCACGGCAGCGCAGCATCTCCAGCGGCGGGTTCGCGAGGAGGTCCGCCCAGAAGTCCTCTCCGAACTCACGGATGCCGGCTTCGGAGATCTGCAACGGCACCCACTCCACCTCGCTGAACCCGGCCGCCCGCAGAGACTGCTCGTAGACCTCGCGGCGCGGGGCCGAGGCGAGGATGCTGACCGGCTCGGGGTCGAGGAGAGCGGTGACCCGCACCCGCGGACCCGTCTCGCTCTCCTCGCCGGTGGGCTCGCAGCGGAACCCGTACTTGTCCAGCGGCGGGTTGCCGAACCGGTAGTCGGGCTTCTGGCAGAACAGGTAGAACATTCCCCCCGCCACCAGGTTCCGGTGGACGCTGCGGCACATCCGCTCCATCTCCGCGACGTCCTTGGCGTAGTTGAGGCACTGCACGCCCAGGGCCAGGTCGAAACGCCGCTCCAGCGTGGGAAGTTCGGCCACGTCGCCGACCTCGTAGCCCACCCCCAGCGGTTCGCTCCGCTCGATCCTGTGCGCGACGGCGATCATCTCGCCGGAGATGTCGACGCCGAAGACCTCCGCGGCGCCGCGCCGCTTCAGCTCCCTGCTGTAGAAACCCGTGCCGCACGCCAGGTCCAGAACCGACTTGCCGCGTACGTCCCCGACCATGCCCAGGACGCTCGGCACCTCCCCGTAACGGATCAACGGCAGGGACTTGAACCCCTCGAACGCCTCACCGATCTCGTCGTACTGCTGCTGCGCGCTCATGTGCCGCCCCCTCGTGTGGATCGTCTTGTACGCCGCCACGCCGGCCCTCCGCAACCGGAGGATCACCGGGCTCGCGGTCGTGGCAGAAGTCTGCTCCCGGCTGGTTCGGGGGCCGTACTGGCAGATGACACAGAGAAGTTGGGTGGGTGGACCTCGTATCAACCAACATCGAGGCAATAGCGCCCCACTCCCGTACCAAGATGCGCGGCGGGGCCGGGCGGCGCACGATGGGAAAGGACGTCTGCGTACGAGCGCGAGCGGGCACTGGCTCGGCAGCGCCGAGAGGCCGATGGCGACCGACGCGGACGCAGGATGTCGCGGAGGCGGGGCGGCGGCGGGCGCGAGTACGTCCGGCTGGCGTGCGCGTACGCCCCTCTTCCTGCCCAAACCTGCATGGCTGTGGCGCGGGGGTCCCGGCGCGCCCCGACGGGCGGCCGCTCGTGCCCCGAAGCCGCGTACACCCCGGTGCGAGGGAAAAGGGGAAAACCATGAGGAAAACCCTGGTGGCCGCGCTCGCCGCGGTCACGTCCGCCACGGCCGTCCTGCTGGCCGGCCCGGTGTCATCCGCGAGCGCCACCTCGTCGTACTGCGACCAGACGAGGCCGAGCAGCTCGATGCTCTTCTACAACGCCGACAGCGGCTCGGCCGCCACGGGCACCCTCTCCGGCGGCCATTGGCAGCAGAAGGCGGAGTTCGACCTCCCGACCGGGTACACGCACGGCGCGGCGAGCCGCGACACGCTGGTGCTCTACAACAAGGACACCGGGGCCGGGGAGGTCGGCACCCTCCAGGGCGGCCGCTACCACCGCACCCAGTCCTACGACAACTTCTCCACGGACTGGACCTTCGTGAAGGCGTCCGGCGACTCCGTGATCTTCTACAACGGGGACACCGGCCACGGCGTCACGGGCACCCTGAAGCACGGCGCCTTCCGGCAGGTGCGCGTGTACGACAACTTCAGCACGGGCTGGGGGACCATGGCCGCCTCCTGCGACACCCTGATCTCCGCGGCCAGACACGGATCGGGCGACTCCCCCTGGAGCAACGTGGGTTACGGGACCCTCACGGGTGGCGTCTACCGGGACAAGGGCGGTATCCCGAGGGACGACTTCCTCGGGGAGCTGACCGCGACCAAGGACTCCGTACTGTCCCTGGCGAGGGCCGACGACGAACTGGAGGCCCGCGTGTCCAGGGCGACCAACGGCTCGGGCATCGACTTCAACAAGGTCGGCACGTCCGGCATCTGGGAGAAGACGGGCCGCACCTCGGACAGCCTGTTCTTCTACAAGGACGACGGCACCGCGTGGACGTCGACACTGTCCCACGGCCGCTACGCCAACGTCGGCGCGCTGGCCCAGGTGTCGTCGGGCTGGACGCTCATCGAGGGTGGCGTGTGACGCCTGCGGGGGTGGTCGGCCTCGCCCCACCCCGGGAGGAGCGATACGTGGCCCTGCCCACGAAAGGCCTGGCGGTGGTCTGTTGTTGACCGTCGGGCGTGGCCGTCGGGGTTGGTCAGCGGGTGTGGTGGGTCGCCGCGTGGCCCATGCGCGTGACCGCCTCGGTCAGGACGGACCGTGAGGTCGCGAAGTTCAGGCGGACGTGCCCGGCTCCTCCCGTGCCGAAGATGTGACCGGAGGAGAGCGCCACCCCGGCGTGGTCCAGGAACAGCCGGGCCGGGCCCGCCAGGTCGGTGACGACCGCGAGGTCCGGGGCGTCCGTGAGGTCTGTGGGGTCCGTGAGGTCGGTGGGGTCTGCTTCCGGGGCCAGGCCGAGGGAACGGCAGTCCAGCCAGGCCAGATAGGTGCCCTCCGGCCTGGCGTACCCGATCCCCGGCAGGTGTTCCTCGATGAGCCGGCCCAGCAGGGTCCGGTTCGCGTCGAGGCCCCTCAGCAGCGCGTCGAGCCACGGCTCCCCGTGGCGGTAGGCCGCCGTGTGGGCGATGACGCCCAGGAAGCTCGCGCCGTGGTGGACCTCCTCCGGGATGCGGCGCAGATCGGCGGCCGCCTCGGGTCCGGCCACGGCGAGTGCCGCCTTGATCCCGGCGAGGTTCCAGCCCTTGGTGGCCGACATGAGGGAGAAGGCGTCCTCGGCCCCGGGCAGGCTCAGGTAAGGCGTGAACTCGGCGCCGGGCAGGACGAGTGGCGCGTGGATCTCGTCGGCGACGACCCGGACTCCGTAACGCCGGGCCAGCTCCGCCACGGCGGTGAGTTCCTCGGTGGTGTGAACCGTTCCGGTGGGGTTGTGCGGATTGCTGAGGAGGTAGCCGATCTTCCCCCGGCCGCTCCGCTCCCGGGCGCGCCGGAACGCCTCCTCCAGCGTCTCCATGCTGATCCGCAGATCCCGCCCGAGCGGTGCTTCCACGACCCGGCGGTCGTCGTGGGTGATGAAGGCGTAGAAGGGCGCGTACACCGGGGAGTTGACGACGACCGGGTCGCCGGGGTCGGTGATCAGCCGCAGCACCTGGACCGCGCCCATCATGACGTCGGGGATCATGGCGGTGCGGTCGACGGCCACGCCGTCCCACTTCCAGCGGCGCGAGGCGAAACCGGCCAGCGCCTCGGCGAACGCGGTTCCGGCCGGGTATCCGGTGTCCCCGGTGTCGATGGCCTCGCGCAGCGCCTCGGCGACCGGCGGCGCCAGCGGTACGTCCATCTCCGCCACCCACAGGGGCAGGACGTCGGCCGGGTAGGTGCGCCACTTCATGCTCCCGCGCCGGCGGAGCTGATCGAGCGAGAGCTCCTCCAGGGGGTTCGCCTCTTCTTCGGCCCCGGCGTCCTGGGAGCCGCGCCCACCGACAGCAGTCATCTTCAGCATTGGACCGCCGTCGCGATCTCGGCGCAAGTGCCGGGGCGACGAAAGGCCGGCCGCCGCGCTCGCGACGGCCGGCCTCGGGTGCGCATCGGCCGTGGACGACCTCAGCAGTGCGGTACGACCTCCCAGGAGCCGGGTGAGCGCAGGTGCAGGTTGCTGAGCGCCGTGGAGGTGTGCGGGCCCATGTACTGGCCGGTGCCGATCGCGTAGCTCCTGTCACCGATGAAGTAGGACCGGCCCGCCAGGTTGTGCGCGACGTTGTCGGTGGTCCAGCAGTTCGGCAGCGGTGTGGTGGACGGCGTGGTAGTCGCCGTCACCGGCGCCGAACGCGCCCCCACGGCACCGGAACCGTCGACGGCGGCGACGGTGTAGGTATGGGTGGTGCCGGAGGCCAGACCGCTGTCGGTGTAGGTCGTGCCACCGACCGGGACGGTGTTGGCCCTGCCGCCGTCGCGGTAGACGTCGTACGAGGCCGCGCCCGCGACCGGGTTCCAGGCCAACGCGATCGTGTTCGTGCCGGCGCCGGTGGTGGTGAGGCCGGTCGGGGCGGGGAGGGCAGGTGTCGTGGGGGCCTGGGCGATGGCGTTCACCATGTTCGTGATCGCGGTGATCTGCCGCCCGCCCTTCTCGGCGTAGTGGGTGTCGCCGCCGTACGCCCACCAGTTCCAGCAGCCGCGCGGGTTGTCGCTCGCGGTGGTGGCCTGCGGGTACAGGACCACCATGCTGTTCGTGTCGGCGTACTCGTTCAGGTTGGCCTCGGCCATGAACGTGTCACCGATGAGCCCGTAGTACTGGTAGCAGCCGTGCAGGGCGACCATCAGCCGGCAGGACGCACCCGTCGCGCAGGACTGCGGGATGTAGGCGAAGCCCTCGTTGCCCATGCTGATCGCGGACGCGCTGCCACCGGGGGCGTAGGTGTTCTGGTCGAACCGGACGAGCCGGCCGGTCAGCGCGGACGTGGTGGCGGGCCGCACCGAGCCGAAGAGGTGGGTGAGCATGTCCTTCTCGGGATCGCCGCCGCAGTTGTTCATGTACGGGGCGGCCGTGGAGGTGCAGGACACCTCGCCGAGCGGGCTGACCCAGGCGTGTCCGGCCCTGGACGCGGTGTCGTAGACGACGTCGGCCCCGAGGTCGCGGTAGTAGGCCGCGAGGTCGTCGTTCACCGCGCGGTCCACGGTCTGGTCGGAGGCGCCGTGGGAGAGCCAGACGGGGGCACCGGACAGATGCGTGACCGCGTCGACGCCGCCGGACGCCGCCCGGTCACGGGTCTCCTGCTCCAGTTGCGCGGGGCTCTTGCGCGGAAGGAGCGTGTCCATGCAGCCGTACAGCGCGGTGGAGAGGGTGCCCTGGGAGCAGTCGTACGCTCCCGCCGAGAAGATCCCGACGCCTTTGAAGATCTCGGAGTGCGCGACATGCAGTTGGTTGGCGAGGAACCCTCCGGACGAAACCCCCGAGACGTAGGCCGCGTTGATGGTCAGGGGTGGCAGAGGTCCCGGGGTGGGGGAGGGGACGGCCGCGACGGCGCAGGGGACCTGGCTCACGGAGAGGGCGAGTGCCGCCGTGGCCGCCACGAGCAGGGTTCTGACGCGGAGGCGTTCGAGGACGCGCATGGGAAGGCTCCAGATGCGGGTGGGGGGCAGGTTCCGCCAGTGTGGGAGCGGCCATCGGCCGTTTCGACGTGGGGCCACGACACAGTGGGCGGTCCTCACGTGGCGCACGTCGCCATTGCGGGCGGACGGTGGTATTCCTGATACGGCCCGTCGGGAGGGACGGCACCGGCACCGGAGGCATAGCCGTCGCTACTCTACGTAATGGGGGAGAGGTCTCCCGGTCTGCGCCGTACGCCGAGGAGCCGGAGAATGGCAGAGGCGGGCGGTGGCCGCTGCGGCGGGTACCGGCGTGGCGACGGGGTAGCCGCCCACGGAGGCCGGTCGAGCGACCGCACGCGACGCGGCTGGTACCGCACCGACGTCCCCCGTCAGGAGGTGGCCATGAGACCGACGGACGCATCGACGGATGTATCGACCGATGCGCTGGCGGAGTACCACCGCCGACGCGACTTCTCCAAGACCGCCGAGCCCAAGGGCGCCGGTGACGGGGCGGAGACCCGGCGGCCCGTGTTCGTGGTGCAGATCCATGAGGCGACCGCCATGCACTTCGACTTCCGTCTGGAGGTCGGCGGCGTCCTCAAGTCGTGGGCGGTGCCGAAGGGACCGTCCACCGACCCGCACGACAAGCGGCTGGCGATGCCGACCGAGGACCACCCGCTGGAGTACCGGGAGTTCGAGGGCGTCATCGCGGCAGGCGAGTACGGGGGCGGCACGGTGATCATCTGGGACGAGGGGACCTACCGGAACCTCTCGACCGACCGCGGGGGCGCGGAGCTCGACTTCGGTACGGCGCTGGAGCGCGGCCACGCCTCGTTCTGGCTGGACGGCCGCAAGCTGCACGGCGGTTACTCGCTCACCCGCATGCGCGGTGACCGTGGTGAACGCGAGGCATGGCTGCTGGTGAAGCGCGCCGACGAACGGGCCTCCGGCGCCGGCACCCCCGACCCCCACCGCGCCCGCTCGGCACGCACCGGCCACACCCTCCGCCAGGTCGCGGCCGAGGCGGCCGAGGCGAGCGGTGACGGCGGATGAGCACCGCACCCGCGCACGCACGCCGTACACCGACGAGGATCCGGGAACGACCCGGCGGGAGCACGCGATGACCACGACCAAGAGCATCCGCGTGGGCGGCCACACGGTGGAGATCAGCCGGCCCGAGAAGGTGCTGTTCCCCGAGGACGGCATCACCAAGGCCGACCTGGTCGACTACTACCGCGCGGTGTCCCGGCGCATGCTGCCGCACCTGCGGGGACGCCCGCTCATGCTGGAACGCCACCCGGACGGCATCGACGGACCGGCCTTCATGCAGAAGGAGGTGTCGGAGCACTTTCCCGACTGGATCCATCGCGCGGAGCTGCCCAAGGAGGACGGCACCGTCACCTACACGGTCTGCGACGACACCGCGACCCTGGTCTACCTCGCCAACCAGGCGTGCGTGACGGTCCACCGGTTCCTGTCCCGGGCCGACCGCCCCGACCACCCGGACCGGCTCGTCTTCGACCTCGACCCGCACGGCGACGACTTCGCTCCCGTGCGGGAGGCGGCCCGGTGGACCCGCCGGCTGCTGGAGGAGTTGGAGCTTCCCGCGACGCTGATGACCACCGGCTCGCGCGGTCTGCACGTCACGGTGCCGCTGGACCGGAGCGCGTCCTTCGACGAGGTCCGCGCGTTCGCCCGGGACGCCGCCGAAGTGCTCGCGGCCCGCCACCCCGACCACCTGACGACCCAGGCCCGCAAGCAGTCCCGGGGAGACCGCCTCTACCTGGACATCCAGCGCAACGGCTACGCCCAGACCGCGGTCGTTCCCTACGCCGTACGAGCCCTTCCCGGCGCCCCGGTCGCGGCGCCGCTGGCCTGGGCGGACCTGGACGACCCGGACCTGAGCGCGCGTCGCCGGACGCTCTCGGACGTCGACCGGCTCCTCGAGGACGACCCCTGGCGCAACGCCCCGCGCGGCCGTTCCCTGCGCGCGGCCCGCAAACGCCTCGCGGCGCTGCACCGGGGGACGTAGGGGGCCGCGACCGTCAACGTCAGGGGCCGCGAACCGCCACCGTCACCGTCAGGGACCGCGACCGTCAGTCGGTGCCCAGGTGTCCGGCGCGGGGGTCGGCGCCGTCGGCGTACACCTGCGGGACGCCGTTCCGTACGGCGGAGGGCAGGGGCGCGCCGGGGGTGAGCATCTGCCCGGCGGCGAGTTCGCGGTAGGCGGGGCTGGAGGTGAGCAGGTCCTCGTGGCGCCCGCAGGCGATGGCCCGGCCGCCCTCCAGGACGACGATGCGGTCCGCGTGGCGGACGGTGGACAGCCGGTGCGCGATGACCAGCAGGGCGCACTCCTGGGCGGCTTCCCGCATGACCGCCGTGAGCGCGGCCTCGTTGATGGCGTCGAGGTGCGAGGTCGGTTCGTCGAGCAGCAGCAGGGAGGGCCGGGCGAGCAGGGCGCGGGCCAGGGCGACGCGCTGCCGTTCCCCGGCGGAGAGCGTCGCGCCGCGCTCGCCGAGGACACCGGACAGGCCGCCGGGCAGGCGCCGGACCACCCCTTCGAGCTGGGCGAGTTCGATGACGCGGTGGATTTCGGCGTCCGCCGCGTGCGGTACGGCGTACGTGATGTTGTCGCGCAGGGTGCCGTGGACGACGTGGGTGTTCTGGTCGACGACGGCGATGTGCGCCCGGCACCGGTCGCGGCTCAGCTCGGCCGCGGGCCGGCCGTCGAAGGAGAGGGTCCCCGCGTCGGGTTCGTAGAACCGTGCGATGAGCGCGAAGAGAGTGCTCTTGCCCGCTCCCGACCGTCCGACCAGGGCGACCTGCTGGTGGTGGGGGACGGTGAAGGTGACCCCGCGCAGCACGGGCCGGTCCGGCTGGTAGCCGAAGTGGACGTCCTGGAGGGCGAGGGCCGCCGTCGGACGCCGGGTGGCCGGTGCGGCCGGTGGCGCGGGGCGGGAGTGGGCGGGCGGCGGGGCCTGTTCCGGTTCGGTGGGGAGGCTGTGGGCCTCCGCCACCCGCTGGTAGGCGCCCATGCCGCGCTGGATGAGTCCGACGGCCCGGAAGACCGACGACAGGGGCAGGACCAGATACGAGGCGTACAGCAGGAAGGCGACCAGGTCGCCCAGCGAGCCGGTGTGACCGTTCACCCGCAGGCCGCCGATGACCAGGACGAGCAGGAAGGAGCCCTGGACGGCCAGTTCGACGGCGGGGCTCATCACCGAGGCGAGCTGCGCGGTCCGTACCCCCGCCCGGTAGGCGTCGTCGACCCGCTCACCGATCCGTGCCGCCTCGCGGTCCTCCGCCCGGTGCACCCGCACCATCGGCAACGCGCCCAGCGCGCGCTCCAGTTCGGCGGCGATGGCGCCGACCGCGTTCTGCATGTGCTCGGAGGCGGCCCTGATGCCTTTCAGCAGGGAGGCGACGATCACCGCGGCGCCGGCCACCGTGAGGGTGACCAGCAGGAGCAGAAGCGGGTCCAGCCACATCATCAGGGCGATCGCGCCCGCCGCCGCGACGGCGCCCGTGCCCAGGTCGACCAGTGCCTGGGCCACCACCTCACGCAGCAGGGTGGTGTCGGCGGTGACCCGGGAGATGAGGTCGCCGCTGCGGTGGCGGTCGTACTCCTTCATCTCCAGCCGCAGCAACTGCCGGACCAGGCCGTGCCGCAGACGGCACACGATGCCCTCGCCCATGCGTTCCAGCAGGTACCGGCCCACGGCCCCGGTGACCGCTTCCAGGAGGAACAGCGCGCCGAGCAGCGCAAGCGTCGACCAGAAGGCCGCGTCCGCGCCGCTCGCGTCCACGATGTGTTTGGCGACGAGCGGCTGGGCCAGCCCCAGCGCCGAGCCCGCCAGCGTCAGGGCCGTGGCGACGGCCATGGCGCCGCGGTGCCCGGCGGTGAGTCGGAACATGGTGGCGATCGCGCCCCGCGTCGTCCGGTCGGGGCCCGGTGCGTGGGGGCGGGTCATCGGGCGCGCCGGCCCACCGGGGTGACCGCCATCAGCCGGGTGAAGTAGTCGTCGGGTACTCCTTCGTCGATGGGGTGCCCGTCGGCCTCGATCCAGGCGTGGGCGGTGAAGGGCGGTACGACACGTGCCCCCGTGCACCAGGTCGGCCAGATGCCGCCCAGCCGGCACAGCAGCGCGGCGCCCAGGGAGCGCGGCAGGCACCCGCGGGGACCGGCACAGCGCAGGCTCACGGCGCACACCGCGTCGCGCGCGTTCTTCGCCTGGGTGGCCGTCGCGGGCGCGGCGCCCCGGCGCAGCACGTTCAGGACGCGGCGGATGCGGCGGGGCGGCAGGAGGGAGAGCACGGCGGCGGGGATCAGGACCAGCCGCGCGCCGAGCTTCCGTACGAAGGGCACATCGGCGGGGCGTTCGAGCGCGCTGGGTGTGGTCATGCGGCCAGCCCCGAGGCGCGCAGTTCGCCGACCAGCTGGGTGACGTCCCGTCGTGCCCGCTCGTGGTCGATGTCGAACTCGGCGACGACCGCGTCGGCCGCCGCCGTCTCGTCCTTGCCCGCGAGGAGTGTCTCGATGATCAGTGTGGCGGTGGGGTTCAACTCCCAGTACTGGCCGCTGCGTTCGTCGAGGAGGACCGTTCCGTAGTCGGTCTGCGCGGTCGAGATGTCGGCGGCGAACCGCAGTGCCATGGTGTGTCTACCTTTCGCTCGGGGGTCAGAGGGAGGTGGTGGCCCCGGCCTTCGCGGCGTGCGGCAGCCCGCGCAGCCACACCTCGGCGGCGATGGTGGAGTAGAGGATGGCCTGCCGCAGTCCGGGGGTGGCGGGCCGCTGGGCGAGGTCGCGCAGCGCGTCGCCGTTCACCAGACCGAGGCGTTCCAGCCGGGAGTCCTCCCACAGGGCGAGCAGGTCGGCGCGGTGCTCGCGCAGCCCGTTGGAGGCGTCCATGGAGGCCGCGGCCTTGTTGCTGCGCCGCAGGCACACCTCGGGGACGACGTCCCGCATGGCGGCGGCGAGCAGGGGTTTGTACTGCCAGGGCGACACCCGTTCACTGGGCCGGACCGACAGGAACGCCTCGATGACGCGGTCGTCCAGGAACGGCGACGCCATCGGGACACCGGCCCTGGCGGCCATCGCGTCCCACTGGCGGATGATGCGGGTGCAGGAGCGGATCTGCTCCAGATCGGCGTGCAGCCCGCGGTCGCGGTGCAGGGGCCGCGCGTCCTGGGCAGCGTCGCGCAGCGCCCGCGCGGCCAGGCGCTCGCCCTCGGGTGTCACCCAGTCGAACAGGCGGGGCTCCCCGCCCCAGCCGAGCGCGCCGGTGACGGTGGTGGGAAGGGGGTCGCGCAGATGCCCGACGGAGTCCCCCAGCCACTTCCCGTACGGACGTGAGTCGCTCAGGGTGCGTGCCATCCCGCCGAGCGGCCACTGCCACAGGGCGCGGAAGCCCCGGAGCTGGCGGACGGCGAAGAGCGGGCGGGTGCGCAGGAGGCGGTGGTAGTACGCCTCGGAGCACCAGGCCACATGGTCGCCGCCGATGCCGGTCAGATGCAGACGGCTGCCCCGCTCGGCCATGGCGGGCAGGTGGTGGAGCACGCGGGAGCGGTCCATGACGCCGATGGTCGGCTCGTCGAGCAGGTCGTCGATGGTGAGCAGATCGGTGTAGACGAGGGGCGAGGCCTCGGCGTCCCAGACGACGTGCTCGACCTCGGGCAGGAACTGGGCGGCCTGCCGGGCCCAGTGCAGATCGGTGTCGGCGGGATCGCGTCCGGGCCAGGTGCTGGCCACGACGTGGGCGGGCGAGCGGTCGGCGAGGAAGCAGATGGACGTGGAGTCCAGCCCTCCCGACAGGTCGCAGCTGACCGTGCCGCCCGCTCGGGTACGGGCCTGGACGGCCTCGGCGAGCGCGTCGCGGGCCAGGGCCGCGCCGGCGGTGAGCGCGCGCACCGGCTCGGGCGGTGTCCACCAGCGCGAGTGGCGGGTCGACCGGCCGTCCGCCGCGACGACGAGGGCGTCCTGCGGGGGTACCGCGGTGACGCCCTTCCACAGCGGTGCCTCCTGCAGGGGATGGGGGACCGGCCACAGCAGCCTGACCGCCACCTGTTCCACATCCGGGTCCCGGCCGAGGGCGGTGGCGAGGATGTCGGCCCGGGTGGCGGCGACGCGTACGCCGTCGATCTCCGCGTGGAAGACGAGCCGCAGCCCTGAGGCGGTGCCCTGGACGCGGAGGCGGCCGTCGAGCGCGGCCACCAGGTGGAAGCTTCCCGGGGTGGAGCGGGCCAGCGCGTCGAGCCGGGTGAGGTCGCGCAACTGGGCGGCGTGGCGGCGAAGTCGGGGGGCGTCGAGCGGGCAGCAGCCGACGGCGGCGAGGGCGGTCGATCCCGCCTGGGCGGTCACGATCTCGTCGTCGTGCCATCGGCCGATCAGCCAGGGACGTCCCGAGGCGTGGGGCAGGGTACGGGTTCCGGGGCGGGTGAAGAGGCGGGCCGCGGCGGCCGCGTCCTCGCGGTCCGGAAGGACCACGAAGTGCGCGTCGCCGCGGCCCGGACTCGCACTCGCGTGCGTGTCAGTCATGACGTCGAATGGACGTACCGTCGACCGTCAGTTCTTGCTGAGGACGAGGCGGTCGTTCCCGCGGAACTGCAGGAGTCCCGTCTCCTTCCGGAAAGAACCCAGTCGGACGAGCGTCGGAGCTTCGTACGCCTTCTTCATGACGACTCCTTCTCATTTTCGCTGACTGAACGTCACCACCCCCCGGAATGCCGGGAGGCGGCCAGGTCCCAAGGTATCCGCAGGTCAGCCGGGGAAGGCAAGGACGCCGAACGTTATATGATTATCCGACCGTCGGGCTGCGAAGAGAATGCAAGTGCATTTCCGGTCCGGACCATGGCCGATGTGCAACAGGAGCGCATTCTCTTTCGCGCGGGGAGCGGAACGATTCCATCAGCACGCTTGGTGAACTCGTGTCCAACGATGGAATGGGGCGCACCACCGCGGCGCTTTCTCGTAAAGGGGCGCTCATGGTGCCGTCGCGCGCCTTTGCCGTACTGCGCCCGGCGATTGTGCGCCCCCGCTCCCGGCATGGCGCACGGTCCGCCCGGCGGCGTCGGGCGGACCGGTGGGGTGCTCAGGTGGGGTTGCGGTGTCAGGCGTTGCGCAGGTGGCGCCGGTCCTCCGCGTCCCACGTCCTGGTGTCGCGCGGCCGCGCGTACGGCTCCTCGTCCGGTGGCATGCCCCCGGCGATCGCCCGCTGGCGCACGATCTCCGCGTCGACCTCAAGTCCCAGCAGGATCGCCAGGTTGGTGATCCACAGCCACACCAGGAAGACGATCACGCCCGCCATGGCGCCGTAGGTCTTGTTGTACGAAGCGAGGTTGGCGACGTAGAACGCGAAGGCCCCGGAGGCGATCATCCAGATCAGCAGGGCCAGGAAACTGCCCGGGGTGACCCACTTGAGGCCCTGGGACTTGGTGTTCGGGGCTGCCCAGTACAGGAGCGCGATCATGAGGGTGACCAGGGCGGCCAGGACGGGCCATTTGGCGACCGACCACACCGTCAGTCCGGCATTCCCGACGCCGAGTGCGGTGCCCACATGGCGGGCCACGCCGCCGGTGAACACGACGATCAGCGCGCTGACGAGTGCGAGGAGCATCAGGACGACGGTCAGCCCGATCCGGACGGGAAGGATCTTCCATACGGGCCGGCCCTCGGGCATCTCGTAGACCGCGTTCGCGGCGCGGATGAACGCGGCGACATAGCCCGACGCCGACCACACCGCGAGGACGAGGCCGACGACAGCCATCACCGAGCCCAGGCCCGCGCTGTCCTGGAGCTTCCGCACCGCGTCGGTGAGGAGGTCCCGGGCAGAGCCGGGAGCGAACCGCTGGAGGTTGTGCAGGACCTTGTCGGTGGTCGACCCGCCGGTGATGCCGAGCAGCGAGACCAGGACCAGCATCGCGGGAAACAGGGACAGGACGCTGTAGTAGGTGAGCGCCGCCGCGCGGTCGCTGAGCTCGTCGTCCTTGAACTCCCGTAGACTGCCTTTGAGTACGGCGCCCCACGCGCGCTTCGGCAGCTTCGTCGGGGTGTCCGGCGCGGCCTCCTCCACCCGCGGGCCCGGGCCGGCCTCCCGCGGTGCCGCGTCGTCGCTGCCGTGGTCCTGTCGCCCGTGAAGCTGCCAGCTCGCCATGCGGGGCGGATACCCCGGGGCGGGCGCGACTCACGGTTCGGCACCTTCTTGACCGGCACGGACGTGCCGCGCCCGGCCTTCGCGAAGGGGGGCGTGCGGTGTTCAGGTGTCGGGCGGGGCGAGTTCGCCGCGCAGGCGTCGGGCCCTGAGGACCAGTTCCAGCTCGAAGCGCAGATCGGGGTCGCTGACCACGTCGCCCCACAGCTCCCTGATCTGGCGCAGCCGGTACCGTACCGTCTGCGGGTGCACGCCGAGCCTCGCCGCGGTCTCGGTGGCGTCGCCCCGGGTTTCGAGCCAGCTCAGCAGCGTCTGGGCGAGGTGGCGGGCGTGGGCCGTACCGCAGTGGGCCAGGGGGGCCAGACGGCGCCGGTCGAGGTCGCCCAGGAGTTCCGCCGCCGGGAGCAGGAGCAGCGCTTCGGCGTGGTCCGTGCACCGCACCACCTGCCCGCCCGGCAGCAGGCCCGACTCGATGAGCTGGACGGCCACGGTCGCCCAGCGCAGCGACCTCGCCGCGTGGGCCGGCGGCACGGCGGGACCGAGCGCGCCGGACCAGCCGGCGGTGGCACGGCGCAGCAGTTCGGGACGCCCGGCCGCGTCCGGATCGGGGACGACCAAGCGGGGCTGCTCGTGCTCCATGTCGACCAGGACGTCATGGCCGACGGCCGGGGCCACGGCCTCGCGCGCCGGACGCAGGAGTACGGCGACGGCCACCCGGCGGGGCAGGGGCCAGCCGATCCGGGCCGCGCGTTCGGCCAGCAGCCCGGGCCGGTCGGTGGCCACGCGCTCGGTGAGCAGCAGGTCCAGCAACCGGCGCTGCAGCCGCAGGCGCTCGCTGGCCTGGCGTGCCGCCGCTTCGGCGTACCCGCGCGTGGTCTCCGCGACCAGGCCGTCGAGGTACTCGAAGCCGGACCCGGCGAGCTCGTACATGGCGGGGGCGGGAATGCCCAATTCGTCGCCGATCTCGGCCAGGCGCCGCCAGGCGAGCCGCACACCCAGCCGGTACATGGCCTGGAGCGAGTCGAGGCTGCGGCCGCTGAGGACCTGTCCACGGCCGAACTCCTGAAAGACGTAGGGAAGTTCGAACGGACGGTCGGGGCCGTCTGCCATCCCGGCGATGAACTGCTCCAGAGCCGCCCGGACACCGACGAGCGCCAGGGGCTCGCCCGACTCGTCGAGGTTCAGCGGCAGCGCGGGGTACTCGCGGCGGATCTGGCGCAGGATCGCCTCGGCGAGACCGGGCACCTCCCCGCGCGCCGCCGCCGCGAACTCGCGCACCTGTGACCTGGGCACTTTCCGCCAGGCGGACTCCGGCACGGTCACCCCTAGGGAGTCGCCGTAGGAGTGAGGGGTCCCGTGGGGAAGGTGGCCAACGGGTCGTGAGGCTGCTTCGGTGTGACCTCGAGCAGGGCGACGACGCCGAAGGCCACCGCGACAGCGAGCGCGGCGGCGAGGGCGACGATCAGGGCGGCGGTGAGGATTCTGGGCATGGCGCGGGGACCCTTCCAACTGGCGGCGCACCATCCCGGTTCGGCAACTGCCAAGCATGAAGCCGACATTGACACTACGTCAAGAACAGCTCTACGGTTCCCCGCCCATACGGTGCCGTCCACGGCACCCCATGGTGAACGCGCCCCGCACGCCGGCGATCCCCTCACCCTCCCCGGAGGCACCCCCATGCGCCGACAACCCTCCCGTCCGGCACTCGCCCTCCTCGCGGCAGGCGTCTTCCTGCTGACCCTGGCGCCCCTGCTCGCCTGGTACGTCACACCCCACGCCAAACGCACCCCCATCGACGTGCACACCACCACCGTCTCCACCGGCAGGGGAAGCTACTTCGACGCCGGTTCGCTCGCCGTCCGGCACGACGAGACGATCACCATCACCCGGCACGTCCTCGGCGACGTGGCCGAGAGCGAACGCAGCGGCCGCGCGGTCTGGGACGTCTCGACGACGGTCGACACCCCGCGCACCCTGCCCCTGGCGGACCCGCGCAAGTCGCTCCAGTGGAGCACCGAGCGCTGGGTCACCGACCGCCGCACCAACGCCCCCGTGCACTGCTGCGCCGAGTCGCGGCCGCCCCACGAGGGCGACGCCTACCTGAAATTCCCCTTCGACCTGCGCAAAGGCACCTACCGCTGGTGGGACGCCACCCTGGCCGCCGCCGTACCCCTGCGCTACGCCGGCACCCGCGAGGTCCTCGGCCACCAGGGCTACCGCTACACCGGGACCGTGGCACCCACCCGGGTCGGAACACGCCCGGTGCCCGCCCCGCTGGTCGGCCTCCCGGGGTCACGGCCGGTCCAGGCCGAGCAGTGGTACGCCAACCCGGGCATCGACCTGGTCGTCGACCGTCGCACCGGCCGCGTACTGGACGCCGTGACCTCGCCCAGGGTGACGCTGCGCGGGCCAGGGCAGCACACGGACGCGGTGACGCTCCTGCGGGGCGACGGGCTGGAATTCACCCCGGCCACCCAGCGGCAGCAGGTGGAGCTGGCGCGCAAGGACGGCCGCAAGCTCCTCCTCCTGGGCACCGTCCTGCCCCTGGCCGCCGGTGGTACGGGCGCTGTCCTCGCCGTGGCCGGCGCGGGACTGATGGCACTGCGGTGGCGGCGGCCGCGCCGGTTGGCGGAAGGTGCTGACCCGTCGGCCGCGCAGGAGCGTGATTTGTCATCCGGGTGAGTAGCCGATCGGCGGGCGACCACGGAAACTGGCCTTCCGTACCTCACCCAGCACACCACACCCCGGCCCGGCACCCCCACGCCCCCACCCCGAACCCCCGCGACGGTTTCCCCGTACGTACAGACACCGGCGACGGAGAGCCGGGCTAACTCCTCGTGCGCGGCCCCTCCACCCTGCGGGGCTACTACCGGGCACCCGACCACCACGCCCGCTCCTTCACCCCTGATGGCTATTTCCGCACCGGCGTGCTCGCGCGGCGCACCCCGGACGGCGGGCTGGTGGTGCTCCGGGGGCCGTAATGCGCCCTGTACCAGGCCACCTGTTCGGCAGTCATGGAGGAAGCGACGGCCGTCACGTCTCCCGGCCGTTCACCGCCATGCCGCCCCTTTCCCTCCCAGCGCGTGGCGGACGCGAGGACGGACACCTGGGAGGCGGGCTGCCAATGCAGCGTGTACGCCGGGGCGTTGGAGTCCGGGACGTCCTCCAGGGGGACGCCTCGGTTGGCCAGGAGCCGTTCCAGTTTCCCGAAGCGCAGGTGGCGGTCGAAGCGGCCGTACCGCTCGCGAATCCTCCCGTTGACGATGCCACCGCCCAGAAGGGAGAGGCGGTGCACCTGCAAGGTGAAGTGGTGGCCCTCCCACGGGTGGTGGCGCGATTCCCGGCCCCAGAAGAACTCGACCATTCCGTAGTCCCGCCACATGCTCTGGTCGTCGAAGGAGTTCTCGGCGAAATCGGGGCCGAGGATCGCGGTGACCTGGTCGGGACTGTCCGTCGGCTTGGCGCCGAGCACGGTTCCGGACGTGATCACGTCCACGTAGAACGCGAGGGAGTAGGGGGTCAACTGTTCTTTCCTTGAGCGGGCCGCGGGGCCGGGAGGGGGGCGCTTCAGCATAGGCGCCCGACCGGGCCCACAGGCCACCGGGAAGCGCCGCGCGCCTTACGGGACGAGCCGGCCGCCGTCCGGCAGGCTGGCCGGAGACGTGCGGTCGCCGGTGACAGGCGTGACCGCCCGCCGCACACTGAGCGGGAAGAGAGGGGCGGCCGTGCTGCGTTCGAGGCTCCGACAGGTGTTGTGGGCGGGGTGCACGGCCCTCGGTGTGGTGGGAAGTGTGCTGCCGCTGGGCGCGGACACGGCGCGAGCGGTTCCGCCGCCGACGGCCACCGCCTCCGGCAGGACGGACCCGGCGCACACCGACGTCCTGTTCGTGGGAGCCCATCCGGACGACGAGTCCCCGCTGCTGGCCACTTTCGGACAATGGCGGGAGCGACGCGGGCTGAGCACGGGCGTGGTCACCCTCACGCGGGGCGAGGGCGGCGGAAACGCCGTCGGCACCCAGGAGGGCGCCGCGCTCGGCATGATCCGCGAGGACGAGGAACGCAAGGCGGTACGGAAAGCCGGCATCCGCAACGTCTTCTATCTCGACGAGCCCGATTTCTGGTACACGCTGTCCGCTCCCCTCACCGCCACCGTCTGGAACTCGGCGCCGCAACCGCCGACGGACACCCTCGCGCGTCTCGTGCGGCTGATCCGGGCGACCACTCCGCGGGAGGTGGTGGTCATGGACCCGCGTCCGTTCCGCCAGCACGGCGGCCACCAGGAGGCGGCGCGTCTCGCCGTCGAGGCGTTCCGGATCGCCGGTGACCCGAGGGCCTTTCCCGAGCAGATCACCCGGGAGAAGTACCGGGCCTGGAAACCGTCCCGCCTGCTCGCCCAGAACAGCGGCTTCCAGGGGCCGGTGGGGGAGAGGTGCGCCGGCCACCGGGCGCGGGACCCGCACACCGGCCTTCCCGTCATCGGTGTGTGGACCGGGATCACCTCGCGCCGCGGGCATGGCAGGACGTGGGCCCAGATCGAGCGGGACGCCGCCCGCGAGTACGTCACCCAGGGCTTCGCCACCCTGCCGGCGACGGTCGAGACCCCCCGGCGCAAACTGCCCTGCGAGTGGCTGACCGTCCTGGCCGACAGCCGCGCCCCGCAGAGCCCCGTCACCCGTGACCAACCGGGCCTGCGCCCGCTGTACGCCGACTTCCGCGCCTGGGCGCGGCGGATGCGGATGCCGTGGCTCGCCAACGACGCCCAGCCCGCCTATCCGGCCACCCCCTCCACCAGCGCGCCCGTGCCGGCCCGGGCTCCCGTGGTGGACGGCAGGTCCGGCCCGGGCGAGTACCCCGGCCCGGTCTCGCGCCTCACCCACTGGGAGGGCGAGCGCTGCGCCGACGAGAGGGACTGCTCGGCGGAAGTCCGCTTCTCGCGGTGGGCCGACGACCTCTATGTGCTGATCCGCGTCACGGACGACGCGAAGGGCTACGCCCTGGACGCCGCCACCGACTGCAAGCGCCACTGGCGGACCGACGCCGTCGAGATCGGCCTCGACCCGCGAGGCAACGCCGACGACACCTCGACCACCTTCAAAACCGGAATTCTGCCCTTTACGCGGGGCGGCGGGGGCCCCTGCGCGGAGCGCGACGCGGACAACCGCCAGGGACCCGCGAGCAGCACCGCCCCGGGCATGGCCGTCGCCTCCCGGGTGACCGACCCCTACCGGGGTTACGAGGTCGAGGTCAGGATTCCGCTCGCCGGCCTGCCCGCCCCCGTCGACCCCGAACACCTCGCCGTCAACGTCCTCCTCTACGACTCCGACACCGCGGACCGGACCGGTCAGACCCGCCTCGCCCGGTCGCCCTTCGGCAGCGCCCAGGCCGACCCCTATGTCTGGGGCACCCTGCGCCTGCCCGGATACCTCGCGCCGCCGGACCGCCCGGCTCAGCGCGCCCGGATTCCCCAGGAGGCGGCCCGCAGCGCCGACTCCCCGGCATCCGTGGAACAGGCCCGGCGCACCGGCGTCCCCCTCGCCGGAGGCCCCCGCCACGCGGGCCGAGTGGGCTGAGGGGCCCGCCCCCGGGGGCCCGTCCCCGAGCCCGGACCAAGATCGATTGTCAGTGGTGGGTGGGAGGATCGACGTATCGAATCCGCGAAAGAGGGGGGACTCGTCATGTCCGGAAACCAGAACTACATCAACCATGTCGCTCTCGTGCTGGACGCCAGCTCGTCCATGTCGCACCTGAGCGGCAAGGTCGTCGAGGTCGCCGACCAGCAGATCGCGTATCTCGCCCGCCGCTCGAGGGAGTTGGAGCAGGAGACCCGCGTCACGGTGTACGTGTTCGCGGACAAGGTCGAGTGTGTCATCTACGACAAGGACGTGCTGCGCATGCCGTCCCTGAAGCAGTTGTACCGGGTCGGGGGGATGACGGCTCTGCTGGCCGCCGCCCTGAAGTCGCAGGCGGAGCTGGCACAGACGGCGCAACTGTACGGCGACCACAGCTTCCTGACGTTCGTGCTGACCGACGGCCAGGAGAACGCGAGCCATCGCAGCCCCGAGGCCGCCGGCCGGGATCCGCGCGCCCTGGTGAAGGCCGTCGCCGAGATGATGCGGACGCAGCAGGACAACTGGACGCTGGCCGTCCTGGTGCCGGACCAGATGGGCAAGCGCGAGGCCATGCAGTGCGGCTTCCCCAAGGACAACATCGCCATCTGGGACGCCACCAGCACCCGGGGCCTCGAGGAGGCCGGGCAGGTCATCCAGCAGGCCACCGAGAACTTCATGGTGGGCCGCGCCCAGGGCATCCGGGGTTCGCGGGCGGTGTTCTCCACGGGCGCCGACGCGGTCAACAAGGACACCATCGAGGCAGCCGGCCTCACCCCGGTGGACCCCTCCACGTACCAGCTCATCCCGGTGGCCCGCGAGGCGGCGATACGGGACTGGGTCATCGAGTGCGGGCACACCTACCGTACGGGTGGCGCGTTCTACCAGCTGAGCAAGTCGGAGAAGATCCAGGCGCGCAAGCAGATCGCGGTGCTGGAGAAGAAGACGGACCGGGTGTACACGGGTCCGGAGGCGCGGGCCCTGCTCGGTCTGCCGGACGCGGAGGCGCGCGTGAAGCCGGACCACAACGACGAGTTCACCATCTTCGTGCAGAGCACCAGCGTCAACCGGAAGCTCGTGCCGCACACGCGGCTCCTGCTGATGATCTGACGCCCGGCCGGACTCCCCGGCGCCCCCGCCCCTGCCCGACCGGTCGACGGCCCGAGCTCCCCGGGAGTTCGGGCCGGCACCGCGACGGGCAGCGCGTCTGTGCCTGCGGGAAGCCTCAGTGGGTGCCGGGTCGGGCCGTGGCGCGGCCGTGCAGCAGCAGGGCGCGCACGATGCCGATCAGGGCGCCGAGGCACAGAAGGGTGCGGAAGATGTTGGCCGTCTCCCAGGTGCCCTTGAAATCCTTGATGACCGAATAGTCGGTGGAGGGCCCCGGGCGCCCCAGGTCGGCCAGTTCGTCGTTGAGGGGGATGTTGATCCCCATGGTCAGCGCCAGCACGGCCAGGTAGCACAGGGTCGCCGCCAGGAGCCACCACCCCATCGCCGGCTGCCCCTTGCGGACGGCACGGAATGCCGCCCACGCGGTGACCGCCGGCGCGCCGAGGAAGACCAGGACGAAGGGGCCGCTGCCGTCGATGACGGCGTTGATGTTCCGCATGGCCGTGGCATACGTACGGTCGTCGCCCCTCGCCAGGCCCGGCATCACCGAGACGTCGAAGGCGAAGAAGAGCCCCGCCATCAGTCCCATCGCCACGGCGGCCGCGCTCAGAAGCAACCCCGTCAACCGGTCCCGGCCGTCCCGCGAGGGGTGTGACGGGTGTGCGGGGGGCTCGGGAGAGCTGGGGTGCGCCTGCGGCCGGCCGCTCGATGCCCGTACGGACACCTCGTCGGTCACCTCGCCGGACGCACCGGCGCTGGGAAACATCTCCGGGTGACTCATAAGACCCTCCGCGTGGAATTCGCATGACGCTCCGACCGTGGTGACCCGTGTCCACCGGGACCGGGTGACCTGGTCATCTCATCGCGGAGGGCTGTGGCGCGACCATGGCCCGGACGCTCAGCCGCATACGCGGGCCTCCAGACGTGAAACGGCCCGGACGGGGCGTTGGGGGCATCCCGTCCGGGCCGTTGATCAGGGCCGGCGCCGTGGGGCGCTCCGGATCAGCCGGTCGTGACCGAGGTGTCGTCGATCAGGAAGCTGGTGGCCGCCGAGGAGTCCTCGACGCCCGTGAACTTGATGGTGACCGTCTTGCCCTTGAAGGCGGACAGGTCGAGGGTGCGCTGGACGTAACCGCTCGGGGTGGTGTTGGAGTACGTCGCCAGGGTGGTCGTCGTGGTGCCGGAGACGACCTGCGCCTTGAGGGTGTCGTACGCGGTGCTGCCGGTCTCCTTGGTGTCGATCGCGAGCCAGAAGGAGAGCTTCGGGGCCGCGGCCGTCGCCGGGATCGTCACCGACTGGGAGACGGTGTCGGTGTGGGAGGAGCCGTAGCCGTCCAGCCAGGCGTAGTACGAGCCGCCGTGCGCGGTGGCGCCGGTGTCGTTGGTGATGGCACCGGAGGACGCGGTCCACTTCGTCGCGCCCGACTCGAAGCCGGGGTTGAGCAGCAGGTTGGAGCCGCTCGGCGGCTGCGTGGTCCCACCGCCGCAGGTGGTGGCGGTCGGGGCGACGGCGACGCCGCTCCACGCCTTCTCCACGGTGGTGCACTGGGTGCTGCTGGCGCCGTACAGGTCGGTCGCGGCCTTGATGGTCGCGGTACGGGCGTCGGCGTAGGTGGAGGCGGCCGTCAGGTACGTGGTGAGCGCGCGGTACCAGATCTTGCCGGTGGCGTCGTTGCCGAGGCCGGTGACCGTGCCGCCGTCGCAGGTGGGGCTGTTGCCGTAGCTGGAGGAGCCGGAACCGACCGCCATCAGGTAGAACCAGTGGTTGCCGACGCCGGACGAGTAGTGCGGGTCCAGGTTCTTGGTGTTGCTGGTCCAGCAGCTCTGGGAGACGCCGTCCTTCTTCGGGTCGTCCATGTACCGCAGCGGCGTGGCGCTGATCTTCTCGCCGATGAGGTAGTCGGGCTTGTCCGCCGGGCTGTTGGCGTTGAACTCGACCAGGGTGCCGAAGATGTCCGAGGTGGACTCGTTCATGCCGCCCGCGTCACCGAAGTAGTTCAGGCCCGCGGTGGCGGCGGTGACGCCGTGGCTCATCTCGTGGCCGGCCACGTCCAGCTCGGTGAAGGGCTTCTGGCCGACGGCACCGTCGCCGTAGATCATGCTGAAGCTGTCGTCGTCCCAGCCGGCGTTGTCGTAGTTGCTGCCGTAGTGGACGAAGGAGCGGGCGCCGACACCGTCGTTCTTGATGCCGTTGCGGCCGTGGACGTTCTTGTAGTAGTCCCAGGTGGCCTGGATGCCGTAGTGGGCGTCCACGGCGACCGTGGCGCGGTCGCTGAGGGTGCCGTTGCCCCACACGTTGTCCGTGTCGGTGAAGGCGACGCCCCAGCCGGCCGGCGGTGAGTCGTTGGTGACGGTCTTGTTCTGGGCGTCCCGCGTCTCCCCGTTACCGCGGGTCGGATCCTTGAGCTCGAAGCCACCGGAGATGCTGCTGGTGCCCAGCGTGACGTCGCCGACCTGGTAGCCGTGGCCGGTTCCCGAGGCGGCGGCACCAGCGACGGCCGTGGTCTGCGGCGCGTTGACGGTGGTGCCCGGGACGACCGTGCTGTGGAAGGTGTTCCAGGACTTCCCGGCCTTGCCGGTCGTCGCGTCGACCAGCGTGTGGACGTGGCTGGGCGAGCCGTCGGGGGCGGTGCCGTCGACGACGACCTGCCAGGCGAGCGTCGGCGTGGCCGCCGTCGCGTCGACGACGAGGTCGGCCTTGCTGCCCTTCCTGGTGCCCTTGAACGTCGCGACGGCCACGGCCACCGCGCGCTGCTTGGTGACCTTCGGCGTCACCGAGAGCGACAGCGGGGCCTTGAGGGTGAGCGAGGTCGAGCGCAGCTCGCCGTTGGGGGCCGAGTGCACGATGACGTCACCGCCCAGGACCGGCAGGCCCTGGTAGCGGCGGTCCAGGTGGACGTGGCGGGTGCCGTCCTTGTCGACGGTCACGTCGTGCGACAGGAAGGTGTCGTGGGCGCCGGCCCGGACCACGTGGGGGCTGGCGGCGACCTCGGCGGTGGCATCCCGCAGGGCCTGCGCCTTGCTCACCTTCGGCGAGACGGCGCGGGGGCCCTTGGCGGCGGAGGCGGGGGTACCCGCGCCGGCTATCAGAAGGCCGCTGACCGCGAGGGACAGCGTGCCGACGAACACAGATCGTTTCATGAGGCCGGAGAATGGCGGGATTTGGGTCTCCGGGGCAATGAGATGCCAATACTGTTTAATAAGGATCCCTGTGAAACGAGCATGACAAGTAACGGGTGTGTGTCCCCGCTGTTTCCTGCCCTGATGGGCGGCCGTGCGCAAGCCTGACCGAACGGTCGGTGCCCGGCCGGGCGCAATCGGGGCCTCGGCCAAGACTGTTCAGATCGTGACCTGCGTCACCCGTCGTTTGGCTGGAAGTCGCTAGCATGTGATAACCCCGCACGGCATGCAGGACGGATCACCTGTGCCCACTCAAGCCCCCCTGCCCGAACTGGCCGACGCCCTGCGCCACGGCCCGTTCGAGACCGCGCTCGACTGTGCCGTGCGCGCCAGTGGTCTCAGCCTGGAACGCATCCAGCACCGGCTCGCGGCCCGTGGGGTCGCCGTCAGCGTGACCACGCTCAGCTACTGGCGGCGCGGCCGCAGCCGCCCGGAACGCCCCCAGTCCCGTCAGGCCGTACGGCTCCTGGAGGAACTGCTCGGCCTGCCCACCGACTCCCTGGTCTCCCTGCTCGGCCCGCAGCGCCCGCGCGGACGGTGGGTCAACCGCGCGCCGCAGACCCTGGACACGGAGCACCTGTGGCAGCAGTACAAGAGCCTGCCCGGCCTCCTCGACGCGATGGGCTCCACCGACGACGGCCTGACCCGGCTCGCCGTGCACGACCGGTACGAGATCGACGAGAACGGCGCCGAGCGACGGCTGACCGTCACGATGGTGCTGCGCGCCGAACGCGAGCGGGTGGACCGGCTGGTGCTCATCAGCCGGGGCGACGACCCGCAGCGCGACCTGCCCGAGATCGTCGGGATCCGCAATGCCCGTAAAGGGCGGGTACGTTCGGATACTTCCGTACCGCTGTCCGTCGCGGAACTGCTCCTCGACCGGGTCCTCACCAAAGGGGAGACCGACGTGATCGAGTACACCTACGCCTTCTCGACCACCGGCGCCCGCACGAGCGAGGTCGGCACCGGCTTCCGCGCGCCCGCCCGGCTCTACACCCTCGAAGTGCAGTTCCATCCCGACGCCGTCCCGGTCCGCTGCCACCGCTACTCGGGAACCACCGCCGGCGGCCCCATGCACCCCGCCGAACAGGTCTGGATCAGCGCCTCGGGCCGCGCCGCGTTCACCGTGGAGGACCCGGGTCCGGGGTTTCAGGCGATGCGGTGGGAATGGGAGTGAGGGACTGAGGGGGCGACCCGGCCGGTACGTCTTGCAAGCCCACGGCACTCCACCGCCACCGTTCATCCGTTCGGCTCGGTTGGGGGTTCGGGAGTCGGGTACAGAACGCCCCGTCCGACCCCACCAAACCCCTCCGGAGGCATCCGTGCCCGACAAAACCGGCCCGTACAAGCCCGGCACCCCTTGCTGGGTCGACCTGATGGTCCCCGACCAGCAGGCCGCCCTCGACTTCTACTGTGACCTCTTCGGCTGGCAGGGCGAGATCGGGCCGCCGGAGACCGGCGGCTACTCGGTATGCCTCCTCAAGGGCAAGCCCGTCGCCGGGATCATGAAGGCGATGAACCCGGACGACACCGTGCCCGACCCGATGCCGCCGACCGCGTGGACGACGTATCTGGCCACCGACTCCGTCGACGCCGCGCTCAAAGCCGTCACCGACGCCGGCGGCTCGGTGGTGATGGGCCCGCAGGACGTCATGGACCTCGGCAGAATGGCCCTCATCACCGACCCGGCCGGTGCCGTCGTCGGCCTGTGGCAGGCCGACACCTTCGACGGCGCGGGCATCGTCAACGAGCACGGCGCTCTCATCTGGAACGAGCTGAACACGGGTGACACCCGTGCCGCCGCCGACTTCTACGGGTCCGTCCTGCCCCTGGAGGCCGTGCCCACGCAGCTGCCGGGCGCCGAGGGCTACATCGAGTTCAAGGTCGGCGGGCGCACGATCGGCGGAATGATGGACCTCGCGGCTCTCCCGCCGGGGGTGCCCCCGCACTGG
Organism: Streptomyces sp. NPDC043908; assembly: GCF_056435525.1. Taxonomy (NCBI): domain Bacteria; kingdom Bacillati; phylum Actinomycetota; class Actinomycetes; order Kitasatosporales; family Streptomycetaceae; genus Streptomyces; species Streptomyces sp. NPDC043908. Next base: position 332,878 of record NZ_JBWKEI010000003.1, read on the forward strand.
ATGCCGTACTTCGGCGTGGACGACGTCGACAGCGTCCAGGCCGCCGCCGTGCGCGGGGGCGGATCGGTGCTGGCCCCCGCCTTCGACATGGCCGCGGGCCGTATGGCGGTGCTCGCGGACCCGCAGGGTGGCAGGTTCGCCGTGATCAAGGCCAACACGCAGGAGCAACCGGAGTAGACCCGCAGGGCCCGGTTGCCCGAGGCGCGGCGACCGGGCCGTGTCGTGCCGTGTCGTGCCTTGCCTTGTCTGCCTTTGACTCGTGTGCGAAGCCCGACGGCAGGCGAGCGCGACCCTGAGCCCGTCACCGGTTTGACGGGTGACGCGCCGTGTGTCACAGTCATGCTCATCGCAGATCGTCGGCACACGTGAGCGAACGGAGTCCAGCCATGGAGAGCACGCCCGCCACGGACAACACGGCGGCCCTGCGCCGAGCACGGTTCGGCAGCCTGCCCGACCGGATCCGCCAGGAGGACATGGTGGAGGAGAAGGCGGCCACGCCGGTCGACCCCACCCGGTACGCCTTCAACTCCGAGGCCTCGTGGAGGTCCTTCTCCTGCCTCGCCGTCGACCTCGGCCTGTGAGCGGCCCGCGTTCCCGGCGGCCGACGCGAGCTTGCATGGCCTGAGCATCACCTGCCAAAGTGGTGATGTGAACCTCGACCACGTCTTCGTCTGCGGGAACCCGGCGCTTGATTTCGTCGCCACGCTCCGAGCGCGCCGTTCGCTGCGCTTCGAGATGTTCGCCGCCCCGGACAGGCTGAGCGCGTGGTACGTGGAGTCAGGCATCGTCGACGCGGTCTCCCCCTGCCGGGAGGCCGACGTCGAGGAGGCGATCGCCGTACGGGAAGCCGTGTACCCGCTGGTCACCGCCCGCAGGCTGGCGGAGGACTACGACGGTGCGGCGCTGACGGTCCTCAACAACGCGGCACGCAAACCGTCGGCCGTGCCCCAGCTCACCCCCACTGGTCGATGGACGCAGGCAACACCGGCAGAAGCTCTCTCCCTGGTGGCCCGCCACGCCATCGAACTCCTCAACGGGCCGGACGTGCCCCTGCTCAAGGAGTGCGGCAACCCGGAGTGCACCCGCACCTACATCGACCGCTCGCGGGGCATGCGCCGGCAGTGGTGCGGGATGGAATCCTGCGGCAACAAGATCAAGGCAGCGGCCTACCGCGCCCGCAGGAAGACCACCCCCGCCCCGGCCCACTGACCGGACCTGGCCGCCCCCACCGCACGCGGCCGATACGAGCCAGCACGACGCCCCCCCGTAACCGAGGGCTGAAATAAGCCAGTTGGCCAGAACGGGTTTCTTGGCGTCAACAGGCCTCCCCGAAGGGGTGTCCGGCGTCCCAGGGGTGCGTCCGGTGTTCACAACTGCCGGGAATTGCGGCTGCTTTACCCGCGCTCCCTTCCCAAGCCATGTGACATGTGCAATTTTTCTGGCTGCGACCACCGCATGTCGCGTTCAAGCCAACGGAACAGCACGGCCCGTGGGTCATCCGAGCCTGCGCCGAGACGCCCGTACGTACCGGGGTGGCCCGGAGGAGGTCCCGGCGGCCCACGGCAACCCCCCCACCGCCGCGCGTGGCAGCGCGGCTTTCACTCCGCTGGGAGGCGGCACGTGAAGACCCCAACAGCCGGATCAGGACGAAGTCTTGGCGGCCTGCTCATACTCGCGCTGTGTCTCTCGATAGCCGTGCTCACCCCGGCCGGTCACGCCGCCGCGGCCGAGCAGCGAGGGCCGGCCCCGCGACCCCCGTCCACGGCACGCACCGCCCCGCCGCCGGTCGGCTCGAAGGCGGCCGTGTCCGACCGTGCCGACGAGCGCCGTACCCCGATCGACGCCAGGCACCGGCCGCCGCAGACCCCGGTCCCGTCCCGCACCACCCCGTCGAAGCCGAACGGCGCCGAAGGCCTGACCGCGGCATCCTGTACCCCGGGTGACTTCGGCAGCCGCAGCGGATCGGCCCTGGTGGCGTTCGTCCAGGCGTCGACCACGGACTGCGTGAACACCCTGTTCGCCCTCACCGGTACCGACGCCCGCAACGCGTTCCGCGAGGCGCAGATGGTCACCGTCGCCAACGCGTTCCAGAACTCGGCGCGGACCTACCCCGGCGACAACTCCACCCACGTATGGCAGCTCGTGCTGTTCCTGCGCGCCGGGTACTACGTGCAGTTCAACCACGCCTCGGACGTCGGGCCGTACGGTACGGCCCTCTCCTCGGCGACCGGGGCAGCGCTGGACACCTTCTTCGCGTCCCCGCACTTCATGGACGTCAGCTCCGCCCACGGCGACGTCCTGGGTGAGGTCGTCATCCTGACGGACAGCGCCGACGCCCAGGCCCGCTATCTGAAGACGTATCAGAAGGTGCTCAACGGCTACAACAGCTCCTACGACGCGTACTGGAGCATGGACAACGCCGTGAACAACGTGTTCACCCCGATCTTCCGCGGCCACTGGAACCCCGCGTTCCTCAAGGCCGTGACCGCCGACGCGAGCCTCGTCGACACGCTCGGCGCCTTCGCGCACAACCATCGCGACAAGCTGAACGACACCTGGTATTTCCTCGCCTCCAACGCGGGCACCGAGACCGCGCGCTTCCTCGACACCCCGGCGCTCCAGGCCAAGGTGAGGCCGCTGGCCAAGGGGCTGCTCGGCGACTCGGCCATCACGGGCGCGACGGCCCCCCTGTGGGTGGGCGTCGCCGCCATGACGGACACCTACGACAGGGCCCAGTGCGCGTACTACGGGACCTGCGACTTCGTCGGCCGGCTCACCGCCGCCGCGCTGCCCCTCACCTACCGGTGCGACGCCGCCCACACCTTCCGCGCCCAGTCCCTGACCAGCGCCGCCCTCACCGCGGCCTGCACCAGCCTCCAGGGCCAGGACGCGTACTTCCACGGCATCGTCAGGGACAACGGGCCCGTCGCCGACGACCACAACACGAACATCGAGGTCGTCACGTTCGCCGGCCCCAAGGACTACCGGACCTACTCCGGCTGGATCTTCGGCAACAGCACCGACAACGGGGGAGAGTACCTGGAGGGAAACCCCTCCGACCCGGCCAACCAGGCCCGCTTCCTGTCGTACGTGAAGAGCGTGAACGACGGCTTCCCCGGCGACATCTGGAACCTCAACCACGAGTACACCCACTACCTCGACGGGCGCTACGACATGGCCGGCGACTTCGAGGCGGGCGAGGCCGTGCCGGACATCTGGTGGGTCGAGGGCTTCGCGGAGTACGTGTCGTACAGCTACCGTGGTCTGCCCGACACCGAGGCCATCGCCGAGGCCGCCCGGCACACCTACGCGCTGAGCACCTTGTGGGAGAGCACCTACCTCAACTCGGATCTGTCGCGCACCTATCCGTGGGGCTACCTGGCCGTGCGCTACATGATCGAGAAACACCCCGCCGACGTGCAGAACATGCTCGCCAAGTTCCGCGCCGGTGACTACACCGGGGGATACGCGGTGTACCACTCCGGTATCGGCACCCGCTACGACGCCGACTTCGCCACCTGGCTCGACGCGTGCGCCGCCGGAGCGTGCGGCAGCACGGGAAGCGGCCCCACCGCCGCCTTCGACGCGACCGTCTCCGGCCTGACCGTGAACCTCACGGACCGGTCCACCGACACCGGCAGCACCATCACCACACGCTCCTGGAACTTCGGTGACGGCACCACGTCCACGGCGGCCAACCCGTCGAAGACCTACAGCGCCCCCGGCACGTACACGATCTCCCTGACCGTGACCGACGCCAAGGGCCTGACCTCCACCAGCAGCAAGCCCGTGACCCTCAGTGGCGCCCTGCCGGTCTGCGCGAACGCCGACAGCCGCGTCCTCGGCCGCAACTGCTCCCGCCCCGGCCGCTCCGCGAAGGCGGGCGACCTGGACTACCTGTATCTGTACATGCCGGCCGGCACCGTCACGCTCCGCATCACCACCGCCGGAGGCACGGGCAACGCCGACCTCTACTACAGCGCCACCACCTGGGCGGGACCGTCGGCGTACACCGCCCGCTCGGTGAACGCGGGCAACACCGAGAGCATCACCGTCACCAACACCACGGCCGGATACCGGTACGTCAGTCTGTACGCGCAGACGGCGTTCAGCGGCGTCACGGTCACCACGGCCTACTGATCCCGTCCGGAGGGGGCGGCCCGGACGGCCGCCCCCTCCCCTCGACTCGTGCATCGGGGGCGGCATGAGGCCACACCCTGATGGGCGAGTGGGGATCGCGCGGTGGGGTGGTCGGCGGGGGTGGGGTCGGCCCGGGGAGGCCAAGGGACTGCTGCGGTCGGACGGTGACACGCGCAGGACAAGACATTCAGGATGAAAAGCATCCCATCAGGTAAGAAGCGAGCAAACAGACCCGACTCGCTGAAGCGTGAGATCCGGGGCTTTTCGACTGAGAGGGATCTTCATGGCCATCACCAAGCGGCACTCCCTGGGCATCGCTGCCGTGGGCGTCGTCAGTGCGGCGTCCATCGTTCTCGCGGGAACCGTCGCCTCCGCCACCACCTCGGGCGCGGCCGGCGCCTCCGTCGCGCAGACGGCCACCACGAAGGCCCGCGTCATCACCACCCAGTCCTCGGTGACCTCGGTGAAGGCCTGGCATCTGTTCCGGGTCACCGGCACCGCGACCGGTGTGAAGCCCGGCAGCAGGATGGTCCTCCAGCAGAAGCAGGGCAAGCGGTGGGTCACCCTGCCCGCGATGACCCCGCTGAAGTCCAAGGGCACCTACTCGCTGGGCGTCATGCTGGGGCTGAAGGGCAAGAACGACCTGCGCATCGTCAACGGGAGCACCGCCTCGCCGGTGTTCAGCGTGGGCGTCCGCTGACCTCCTTTCGTCTCGTGCGGTCATGCCGACGGCCGGTGGACCACCGCGAACGACCGGAGCGCCCCCCCGGTCGGCAGGGATGCCGACCGGGGGCCCGCGCTTTCCGCGCCTCGCGGGCCGCCCCTGCGGTCCTGATCGGCGAGGGGTACGAGGTCCCGCAGACGCCTCGTCGCCGCCCGGCCCGCCGCCTACGGGCGTGCCTCGCGCCGCGCGTGCTCGCGCAGGGCCATCCGGGCCGCGGGCGACGGCCCCTCCGGGCCCCAGTGCGGATGGGCGGCGATCAGGACGGAGAGCCGCTGGAGTCTGCGCCGGGCGACCGCCGTCCCGCCCGGCACGGGGTCGGTCAGCCGCCGGTACGCGTCGTACCACGCCACCTGGGCCATCACGAGATCACGGGGGAAGGGGAAGGTCGCCATGGCCGTATTAGACCGCGTGTTCGAATTGGCAGGCAAAAGCGCAGGTGGGATACTCCCGCCGTGACTCCGACCCGTCGTCCCCTCGGTACCGGCCCCCAGGCTCCGCAGCCCCCGGCGCAGCCCGCCGAGCCCCGTCCCCGGCTGAGCGCCACCCAGGCCGACCTCGACACCGGCCCGCTGGACCAGGCCCACCTCCCCGATGTCGACGATCTCCGGGCTCGGGGCGTACTGAACCCCGCGCCCCTGGAAGACTCGACCCCGTGAGCACCCCGCGCCGCCCCCTGGGCACCGGTCCCCGCACGGCCGACGACGAGCACTCCCGTACCGACGAGCTGGCCACTGGCGGTGACGGCACTGCCGTCGAGGGCGCGCCCGCCGCCGGTGTCCCGCTCCCGCCACCGAAGTCCGTCCCCGTGCGCGGTGGAGGCCGCCGCCCGCTGGGCAGCGGCCCCGACACCCCCGTCGACGGTTAGGCGCCGGACCGGGCGGGGCGGGTGGGCGGAAATCCGGATGCGGGAGCCGCGCGGCCGCCCCTAGGCTGCGGCTCGCGGCGCGGGTGAGGCGCCGTGTCGACCGTCAGGGATCGGAGATGCACGGGGTATGAGCAGCCACCTGTCCGCGATCTGCTTCAACGCGACGCGACCCTCGGACCTCGCGCGGTTCTGGTCCGGGGTCCTGGGCTGGGAGGCGACCGACGATCCGGGTGACGGCGTCGCGGTCGTGCCCCCCGATCCCACCGGGTTCCGCATCCGTTTCCTGCCGAGCCAGGAGCCGAAAATCGGGCAGAACCGGGCCCACTTCGACCTGACGAGCACGTCTCCGGAAGACCAGCGGCAGACGGTGGCCAGAGCGCTGGACCTCGGCGGAAGACACATCGATGTGGGCCAGCTCCCGGAAGAGGGCCACGTGGTGCTCGCCGATCCTGACGGCAACGAGTTCTGTGTGATCGAGGCGGGCAACGCATTCCTCGCCGGTACCGGTGTCATCGGAGCGCTGGCCTGCGACGGGACCCAGGAGGTCGGCTACTTCTGGAGCCGGGCGCTGCGGTGGCCGCTGGTCTGGGACCAGGACGAGGAGACCGCCGTCCAGTCACCGAACGGCGGCACGAAACTCACCTGGGGCGGCCCGCCGGTGGCACCGAAGACCGGTACGAACCGGCTGTACTTCGAGTTGACGCTCCCCGTGGACGCCGACTGGCAGACGGAGGTGGACCGCCTGACCGCGCTCGGCGCGACGCGCCCCGAGGCCGCAACCGCTACCGGCGGGCCGGACGGGGGCCGGACGCTGATGCTCGACCCGGACGGCAACGAGTTCGTCCTGCGGAGGGCGCGGTAGGGGGTCGGCTGTCGGGGGGCCTGGGCGCGCCCGTCTCCGGCGGACTGCGGTTCGCGGGAGGCGGGCGCGTTCTGCCGCACAGGGAGTGGTCGTTCTCCGGCCGGGGCGAGCGTCCACCCTTCTGTACCTACTAGTATGTACGCTCAGGAAGGACCGTGTCGATCCCCTTATCAGGAGGACGTATGCCGCTCGTACGCATCGATGTGCTGGGCCAGGACGCCCGGCGGCTGACGGCCTTGGGGCGGGCGGTGCACGAGGCGTTGGGGGAGGTCATGGGCTTTCCGGACGACGACCTGTTCCAGATCCTGACGGCCCACGACGGGCGTAGCGGCGTCCTGCGGCACGGCACCTACCTCGGCGTGCGGCGGGACGACGGCATCGTCTATGTGTCGATCACCCTGCGCGAAGGCCGTCCGGCGGCGCAGAAGCAGGTGCTCTACCGGCGCATCGCCGAACTCGCCCAGGAATACGCCGGAACGGAACCCCGCAACGTGTTCGTGGTGCTGAACGAGAATACCGACGCCGACTGGTCCCTGGGCAACGGCGAGGCCCAGTACGTCGCCTAGGTCCGGCATCCCGGACGACCGCGCGGCGTACGTCCGGGGCAAGGGCAGCACAGCCCCCTCAGGCAGCCGTCGGATCGTCCACCGGGATGCCCAGGTCCTCGGCGACAGTGGTGAGGGCCGTCCCCAGGGGAAGCGTGATCCGGGTGACGGCGTGCTGGTCGCCGCGGGTGGGGTCACGGTTGATGATCACGACGGGGGTGCCGGCCTGGGCCGCCTGGCGTACGAAACGCAGCCCGGACATCACGGTCAGCGAGGAGCCGAGGACCAGCAGGGACGTCGCCCCGGCGACCAGTGCGCGGCAGCGCGCGACCCGCTGGGCGGGGACGGTCTCGCCGAAGAACACCACGTCCGGTTTGAGGATGCCGCCGCAGACGGTGCAGGGCACCACGTGGAAGCCCGCGACCTGCGCGTCGGTCAGGTCGGCGTCGCCGTCGGGGTTGATCCCGGCGGCCACCGGCGCGAAGTCCGGGTTGGCCTCCTCCAGCCGCCGGGCCAGCTCGCGGCGGGGGCTGACGTCGCCGCAGGAGAGGCAGACGACGCGGTCGAGGCCGCCGTGGAGCTCGACCACGTCCTCGCTGCCCGCGGCCTGGTGCAGACCGTCGACGTTCTGGGTGATCACACCGCTGAGCAGGCCGTGGCGTCCGAACGCGGCCACGGCCCGGTGTCCGGCGTTGGGCCGCGCGCGGCCGAAGGTGCGCCACCCGAGGTGGCTGCGCGCCCAGTACCGGCGCCGGGCCTGGGCGCCGCCGGTGAAGTCCTGGTACGTCATCGGCGTGTGCCGGCTGAGGCTTCCGCCCTCGCCCCGGTAGTCGGGGATGCCCGACTCCGTGGACAGCCCGGCTCCGCTGAGCACCACCACGCCACCGGTGCTCAGCGCGTCGGCGACCGGCCCCAGGTCGGTGGTGCCGGGAGGGAGACCGGTGTCGGGGGTCCACCTCAGCGTGGGTCGCATGCGCATGCCGCAAGCGTACGAAACGGGCGGGGCATCCGGCGCGGACCAGTGCTGTCCGGTAGTAGTCCGCGTTGCCCGGGGCCTCGGTGACCTCGGGGACCTCGGCCAGGACTGACAGCGGTTGAGCGGGGGCGCCCGTTCACTGCCCGCTCGCCTCCCCGGGTGCGTCCCCGTCCGCCGGAGCGCGGCCCAGAGTGCGGATCGCCGGGATCGCGAACAGCGCCACGCAGCCCGCCAGGCAGGCGCCCGCCGACACCAGCAGCAACCGCTCCGGGGCGACCAGGGCGGCGGCCGGGCCTGCCAGCATCTGGCCGAGCGCCATACCGGACACCGAACCCGCCTGCTCGTACGCCGTGACGCGGTTCAGCGCCACGGGCGGGGTGTGGGTCTGCACACTGGTCGCCCACATCACCGACCAGAACGCCCAGGCGCCGCCGCCCAGGACATGGCCCGCCAGCAGGACGGGCAGGTCCGCGCCGAGTGCCACGCAGAGCGGCAGCGCCGTGTACAGCACCATCGCCGCCGCCCCGGCGGCCAACGGCCGGGCGGGGCGCAGCCGCAGGGCCAGCAGACCGCCGACGACCGTTCCGAGGCCGAGGAACGACACCGCAAGGCCATACGTGTTCGCACCGTGCCGGGCGCTGATCAGCGCCGAGCTGAGCGGTACGAGGGGGCCGAAGAGCAGGACGCCGTAGCCCACCCAGATCAGGATCACCGCCCACATCCAGGTGCGGGCGCGGAACTCCTGCCACCCCTGGTGGAGTTCGCGCCGGAGCGAACGGCCGGTCCGGGCGGGGGAGTCGGTGACGGCCGGGGACTTCGCGGGGGCGCCGGCCGGGGCGATCGGGACGAGGGCCAGGCACACCGCGCTGAGCAGGAAGGTCCCGGCGTCGATGGTGTACACGGTCCCGGCGCCCGTCAGCGTGATGAGCACCCCGGCCAGCGTCGGCCCGAGCAGGTGGGCGAGGGCGTCGGCGACCTTGAGCGTGCCGTTGGCCCGCTGCGGGTCCCGGGCGACCAGCGGGACCATCCCGTTCACCCCCGGCAGGAACATCGCGACGGCCGCACCGGCGAGGGCCGCCATGGACAGCAGCAGCCAGAACGGCGGTGTCCCGACGAAGAACGCCGCCGCCAGCGTCCCTTGGGTGAGCACCCTCGCCAGATCCGCGCCGACCATCATCCGGCGTGCGCCGAACCGGTCGGCGAACACACCGCCGAACAGGACCAGGAGGACGAACGTCCCGGTCCAGGTGCCGAGGACGTAGCCCACGCCCGACACCCCGTACACGGCGCCGACCGCGAGTGCCGTGGCGACCGGCATCATCGCGTCGCCGACCAGCGAGACGGAGCGGGCGGTGAAGTAGAGCGTGAAGCGCCGGTCCCACAACAGGGGGCGGGCGGTGGCCGGTTCGGTCCGGGGGGTCTGGTCCTGCGTCTGCGCGGTGGTCACCGTCCCCATATTGGACTGGACCAATGGCCAGAATCCAGCGTTCCGGACGACGTGATGAGGTGCCTCCGCCCGTGCGGCCGCCGCCCGTGGCCGGACTCCGCCGTCTCCCGCCGGGTGGGGCGTCCGATTGCTGTACCTCTCACGTCCTTTCAAGTCCGTCCTCTTGCCCCGCCGTTCGACTTCGGTGAAACTGGCATGCGCTTGACAATCTCTCCACCGAACCTTCCCTTTTTGTGCACAGAAAGGATCGTCATGAGCCCTGTGGCACTGGAAATCCGCGACGCCGGCCCGCTCGACGTGGCTGTGGAGGAAGAAGAGATCACCTTCGAGGAGCAGACGGATCCCTCCCGCGGTCTCCAGGCGTGTCTGGCGGACCCCTGGGTGACGGCGACGACCCGCTTCGCCTGCGACTAGGCGAGGAGCGCGGTGGCGGCCGGACCGGCCTGGGCCGGTGAGGACGGGTCCGGGGCGGCCGCCACCGGCGCACACGGCCCGGGGCCCGAGGGGGTGGCGCGCGGGCAGGCGACCCCGGCGCCGGGGTCCGGTGGGCCGGCCCCCGAGCAGAGCCTCGATGAGCACCTCGGGAAGCTGCTGGCCGGTGGTGAGCGGCGACTCGTCGCCGACGATCAGTGGCTGTACCTGTTCGCACCCCGCTCCCGGGCGGCCGAACTCCCGGCCCATGGCTGGAAGTTGCATATTTCCGCCCGAGCGGAGGACCTGTCCCAGGTCGCGGATCTGATCGTCCCCGTGCTGCTGCGTTACCCGTGCGACGCGAAATTCGCCCGCGACGCGGCGACCCTGGGCCTCATGAACAGCGGAGCCCTCGATGCCGCGCTCGTCGGGAAGGCCGTTACCGTCTATCCGCGACCCCGGGACGCGGCGGCGCTCGGCCGTGAACTGGCCGAGCTCCTGGCCGGCCGCACAGGGCCACGGGTGCTCAGCGACCGGCAGATCCGCTCCGACGCCCCCGTCTACTACCGTTACGGACCGTTCCGGGCCACGGGCACCGACGACGCCGCACTCGTCATGACGGGCCCCGACGGGGAGCGCTTCCGGGGGCGCGCGGGCACCCGGTACCGCCAACCCCCCTGGGCCACCGACCCGTTCCGGACCGCCCCACCGCCCCCGGCCCGTCCCGCCCCCTTGATCGGCGGACGGTACCGGCTCACCACGGGTGTCGCCCGCTCCCCTCACGGGGACGTCTACCGCGCCGTGGACGACGCGTCCGGCGAGCGCGTCATCGTCAAGCAGGCCAGGGCCCACGTCGGTGAGGGACCGGACGGTGTGGACGCCCGCGGTCGCCTGCGGCACGAACACACCGTCCTGGCAGCGCTGGCGGGCGTCGAGGGCGTACCCTTGGTGCGCGACCACCTTCGCCACGGCGATGACGAGTACCTGGTCATCACCGACTGCGGGCCCCACGACCTCCGCCGCGATGTGCTCGGCCACGGGCCGTACGCGTCCGCCGTCGGACCCGCCGGCCCCGTCGGCCATCGAGCGGTCGGCGCTCCCGCACCCGGCCGCGAGATATCCGTGCTTGCACGTCGTCTTCTGGCCGTGCTCGAAGCGGTGCACGCCCGGGGTGTCGTGGTGGGCGACCTCAAACCGTCCAACGTGGTGCTCGCCGAGGACGGCACCGCGTACCTCGTGGACTTCGGCGTCAGCGCCCTCCACGGCGACCGGCCCGCCGGTGCCACGCCGGGCTACTCGATGCCGGTGTACCGCGCGGGTGAGCCGCCCGGCCCCGCCGACGACCTGTACGCGCTCGGCGCGACCCTGTACTTCGCCCTGACCGGCATGGACCCGGTGATCGTCGACCGCGACGACAACGTGAACCGGGACCGCACCCTCGCCTGTCTGGCCGCCGTGCTGCCGGGAGCGCCGCACCGGCCGGTCCGCGAACGCGTCGCCGGACTCCTCGATCCCGACCCGGTACGCCGTGTGGCCGGCGCACACCACTGGCGCGGGCAGCGGCCCCCCGTGGCCACCGGGCAGCACCTCCCCTCACCACCCAGGATCACCCACGGCCTCCTGGACGACCTCATCGCGCACACCGTCGCGGTCTGCGTGAGTGCCGCCGCCGAACTGCCCGCAGGGCGGCAGCCCCGCTCCGGGCAGCTGCATTTCGGACTCACCCTGTACGACGGCGCGGCAGGCGTCGGTCTGGAACTGCTGCACCACCGGGAGCGGCCTGGCGTCGTCGAGGCCGTGGAGGGCCTCGCCCGGCGCACCGCCCGCCACACCGCCCTGCCCACGCTGACCACCGCCCTGCACACCGGCCGTACTGGCGTTGACCTGTTCCTGGACGCCGCCGCCCAATTTACGGGCAGGGAAGGGGCGTTGGGCGACCCGGCCGACTCCCGCCCGTACGACGATTCCGGCGATCAGATCGGTGGCGCGGCGGGCGCGGGGACGGGGCTGCTGGTGCTGGCACGGCGTGCGTACGCGGCGGGGCGTATCGAGGAGGCCGACGCACACCTGGCCGCGGCGGGGGAGTGCGCCCTCGCCCTGCTCGCCGCGGAGGCCGGACGGGAGCGACCGCGACCGCAGCGTTCGGCGGCGGCGTCCGAGGCGGCCTTCCCCTTCGGCTTCGCCCACGGCCGAGCGGGCGTCCTGCACTTCCTGCACGCCTACCACCGCTTCACCGGCGACCCGGACACCGGCGCGGCCGCCCGCGCGGGGCTGGCCGAACTGGCAGCTGAGACACCGTACTTGCTGGAGTTGGCGGGCCGCCCCGAGGCGCACCGGCGCTACGGTTCCTGGTGCCGTGGACTCGCCGGGATCGGCACCCTGCTGATCGAGGCGGGAGGCCATGAGCACGACCCGCACCTGACCGACCTGGGGGTGCGGTGCGCCTGGGCGTGCCGCGAGCTGGCGCCCCGGATGAGCCCGGTGTCGCAGTGCTGCGGACTGGCGGGCGTCGGCGAACTGCTCATCGACGCCGCGGCCGCCACCGGCGACGACGCGCTGCACCAGGCCGCCGAGGAGGTGCTGGCCCTGATCCTGTGCCGCAGTGGCGGCAGTCCTCGCCGCCCGCTCTTCCCCGACAACACCCTGGCCGCGACGGGGCCGGGGTGGGCCACGGGCAGCGCGGGCGTCCTGTCCTTCCTGCGCCGCCTGCGCGACCACGGGGGCCCGCGCCTGTGGAGCGACGGCACACCGGCGGGCGGGCAGGCCGTGCCGGGACACTGAGTGCGCCGGCTCCGGCGCACGAGCGGAGGCGGTGCGGAGGGCCGGACCCCGGGGGCCGCCGGTCCGGGGCCCGCACAGGAGAGGCCCGAAGGTGGCGCCGACCGGCCTGCGGCAGGCGGCCCCGCGAAGGGCCGCCCGGAGCAGCCGTCTGCCGCCCGGAGCAGCCGTCTGCCGCCCGGAGCAGCCGTCGCCCGCCTGGAGCAGCCGCCGGCCGTCCGGAGCCGACCTTCGTCCGCCGCCGGCCCCCTAGTGCACGCGGTATATCTGTCCCGTCTGCGCCCCTTCGATGGAGCGGACGTAGGCCGTGGCGGCGCGCGCCGCGGGAACGGCCTCCATCCCCGCGAAGAACGGTCCGTAGGCGGGCAGGGACTCCTCGACCACCGTCGGGCTGACCGCGTTGATCCGCTGCGGCGCGAGCTCGATCGCGGCGGCGCGTACGAACGCCTCGACCGCGCCGTTGGCGGTGGACGCCGCCGCTCCCGCGACGATCGGCTGCTCCGTGAGGATGCCGCTGATCAGCGAGAACGACCCGGTCGGAGCCACGTGCCGGACGCCCTGACGCACGAGCTCGATCTGGCTGAGCGTCTTGCCGCGCAGCGTCGCCGCGAAGTCGTCGGCGCTCAGCTCGGCCAGCGGCTTGAACACGGCGTCGCCCGCCGCGACGGCCACCGCGTCCAGCGGCCCGGCCTGCTCGTACAGCCGGGCCACGGCCTGCGGGTCGGTGACGTCGGCGACCAGGTCCCCGCCCGTACGGCCGACGCCGATCACCTCGTGGCCGCGCTCCGCGAGCGCCTTGTGTACCGCGGAGCCCAGCGTGCCGGCCGCGCCGACCAGAAGAATCCTCACAACTCACCGTCCATGCCTGAAAACGAACGCCCGGGAAGTACCGGGCGGCCCCGGGGAAGGACCCCGGGAGGGAAGCCGGGCGATCACCCGGCGCCCCCGACGCTACGGGTCGCGGTCGCCGTCCGGAAATGCCATCTGGGCAGGGACTATGCTCTACAGGCATGGACGTGGAACTGCGGCACCTCAGAGCCCTCGCCGCCATCGCGGAGGCGGGTACGGTCACCGCCGCGGCCGCCCGGCTGCACATGACGCAGCCCGCGCTCTCCCGCACGCTCGCCCAGCTGGAGGCGCGCGTGGGAGTCAGCCTGGTCGACCGCTCCTCCCGGCACCTGGACCTCACCGAGGCGGGCGCGACCCTCCTCGGGCACGGGCGCGCCATCCTCGCGCACGTCGACGCGGCCCTGGCCGACACCCGGGCCGTGGACCGGCCGCTGCGCCTGGGCTACACCTGCGCGGTCCTCGGGCAGCAGACCGTACCGCTGCTGCGGACGTGGCGACAGGGGCACCCGCACGCGCCCCTCGAAGTGGTCCGTCAGGACAACAGCACGGCGGGTCTGGCCACGGGTGACACGGACGTGGCGGTGCTGCGGACCGTCCCCGCCGACCCCCGTATCCGTACCGAAGCCCTCTACACCGAGGACCGGGTCGCCGCCGTGCCCGACGACCACCCGCTCGCGGGCCGCGACCGGGTGCGGCTGGCGGAGCTCACCTCCGGCCCGCCCCTCCCGCTGGCCCTGTGGCCGGACGCCGGCACCGGCTCGGTGGATCTGTGGCCCCCGGACCAGCGCCCGCACCGTACGGTCGAGGTGCAGAACGTCGACGAGTGGCTCAACCTCATCGCCACCGGCGGCGCGTTCGGCGTGGGGGCGGTGAGCACGGCGGAGAGCTACGGCCACCCCGGGGTGCGTTTCGTAGCGCTCGCCGACGCGCCCCCCACCACGGTCTACCTCGCCCGCCCGTCCCACCCGACGCACCCGCGGACGGAGGAGTTCCTCGCGGCGGTACGGGATGTGGTCAGCGCCTAGCCTCATCGCGGGGGCGTGCCGGGCCATCGCCCCGCGTCCGGCCCGTGTACCGGAGCATCGGTGCGGCTGCGCCACGCGGAGTCGCTGCGGCGGCCAGCGCCGCCGATCTCGGCCTGCCCCATACCACCACGGCCGTACGGGGAGAGAGGCGACAGCGGAGAAGCGCGGAACACGCGACGCCCGGCTCCTGTGGGGGAACCGGGCGTGTGCGGTGCTGGTCCGACGCGTACGCCCCGGCCTGTCCGCGGTTACCCGGGCGCGGGCGCTGTCCGCCGCCTCGTCACTGGCCTGCGGCGCGGGTGTGGACGACCCGGTAGGTGTTGGAGTCCACCGACGTCAGGAGCGAGGCCGTGCGCTGCTCGGCTTCCTGGCGGGCGGCGGGCTTGTCGTCCTGCGGGACGGCCTGGTAGGCGTCCCAGGCCTCCTTGGTCTCCCACTGCGAGTAGGAGACCACGAAGGAGCCCTCGAAGCCGCGGGCGGCGATGCCCTTGAGGACGGTGTGCGACACGAAACCGGGAACGTCCCCGAGGAAGTCCATCGACGGGCCGAGCGCGTCCACCAGGGCGTCCTGGTTCTTCTCCGCCACGCCGAACACCGCGATGACGGTGTAGTCGCCGCGTGCGGGGGAGATGTCGACCCGATCACCGGACGCGGACCGGGAGTGGACGATCTCGTTCTGGAGGAGGCGGATCGAGGTGGTCAGCTCGCCGAAGAGCGGGAGCGTACGGTGCTCGAACTCCTCGGCGTTGTAACGGTCCTCCAGGTCGGCGCAGCTGCGCCACTGGATGAAGTTGGCCGTGCCCGGCTTGTCCACACCGGCGTGCACGGTGGAGGACATCCAGCCCGGGTAGGCCGCGGCGTCGACGATCTCGCGCATCGCGCCGAGCAGACCCTCCTGCTTCTCCGGGGCGTCGGTGGTGAAGATGTTGAGGACGGTGAGGTTCTTGTCCTCGGCGGAAATCCTGGGCATTCTTCTTCTCCTCCTGTGAGGTGGTGCGTGGGAGGCGACGGGGCGTCACCGGGCCTTGGCTCCGGTGGGCCGGCGCCCGCCCCTCCCACTCACTCACGTGACGCCGTCTCTCGGCGACGGTGACCACACTGGCCGGACCGTGCGACGGCCGGGAGAGACCGGCTGATCCAGGGACTCGCGCTCCCTCCTCGGTAGGGGGGCGCAAGGCGCCGGGCGCCAGAAGTGACCTTTGCCACCGCTCCCACCCCGTGCCGCAACCAAGCACGGCCGGGCGGCCCGGGGAGGATCGCCGCATGTGCCCGTCGTTCCTGACGCGCACGGTTTTTCCCGGCACTTGGAGGTTGGAGCATGCAGTACTCACGCGCACGACGCGCCGCCCTGGGCGGGTTCGCCCTGCTCGCCACCCTGCCCCTGGTGGCCTGCGCCCAGGCCGACGGCAAAACGTCGCCGCCTTCGACGCTTTCCACCGCGGCCCCACGGCCGCAGACCAGCGCGAAGCCGCCCCTGGCCGAGTTCACGGCCCTGGAGCGCAAGTACGGAGCCCGGCTGGGCGTGTACGCGGTGAACACCGGCGACGGACGCGAGGTCTCGTACCGCGACGGCGAACGGTTCGCCTACGCCTCCACGTTCAAGGCCCTCGCCGCCGGCGTCGTCCTGCGGAAGTACTCCCTCGACGGTATGAACAAGGTGATCAGGTACTCCAAGGACGACCTGGTGGCCAACTCGCCCGTCACCGAGAAGCACGTGGACACCGGGATGACGCTGGGCGAACTGTGCGACGCCGCTGTCCGCTACAGCGACAACACGGCCGGGAACCTCCTCTTCGACGCGCTCGGCGGACCCCAGGGCCTGGAGCGTGCCCTGCGGGAGGCGGGGGACACGGTGACCCGCGTCGAACGCCGAGAGCCGGACCTGAACCAGTGGACCCCGGGCGCGGTACGGGACACGACGACGCCCCGCGCCCTCGCCCAGGACCTGCGCGCCTTCGTCCTCGGCGACCGTCTCCGTACGGCCGAGCGCGCCCAGTTGACGCGGTGGCTGCGGACCAACACCACCGGGGGCGAGCTCATCCGCGCCGGAGTCCCCAAGGGCTGGGCGGTCGGGGACAAGACCGGTGCGGGCGGTGTCTACGGCATCCGCAACGACATCGCGGTGGTGTGGCCCCCCGACAGCGCGCCCATCGTCATGGCGATCGTGTCGAACCGCGCTGCCAAGGACGCCGACTACGACAACAGGCTGATCGCGGAAGCGGCGAAGGCGGTTTCCCGAGCGGTCGCGTAGACGGCAGGGGAGTGCACCGGACCGGCGACCGCTCCCACCGGGCCGGGCCTGTTCGTTCAGTCGTCGGCGATCTGGAGGGCCAGCGCGAAGTGCTCGCCGTCCGTCCCGGCGAGCAGGCTATCGAACAGTGGGGTGAGGCCGTTCACCGCGCCGCATGCGGCGTCATGGTTCGTCCACCAACTGCCGTCGCGGCCCAGCAGGGACACCACCCGGTCCGCCGCGCGCTCGGCAGCGCCGACGGGCAGGTGCCGGTGGTCGGGCCACACCAGGTCGACGGCCGCGAGCCGGGCCAGGAACGCGGCGGCCTCGTGCGTCTCCACGGGCTCCAGACAGGCGCAGATCTCCGCCGCGGACGGCGGGGCGTACCGGGGCAGGAAGCGCCGCCACGCCTCGTCGGCCGCGACCGTTGCCAGCAGCGCCCGGATCCGGTGCGCCAACTCCGGCAGGTCGGGGCTCGGCTCGGTGAACCGTCCGGCCGCCACGTACACCCGCGTCGGCGTGGCCAGTTCCGTCACCGCCGCATCCAGTCCGGCCAGGATCTCCAGGGACTCCACGAAGGAATTGTGTCGTACGCCTGTGCCCACCAGCCCCATGGGCCTCAGCCCTCCCGACGCGCTGCGCGCCGCACGCCCCCCTCCTCGCCCGAGCGGCGCAGCCCCCGGGCGTCACCGCCGGAACACCAGCAGGACCCTCTCGCTCGGGAACTCGCGGACGGACCAGGCGTAGGCACTCACGCGGTCCAGCTGCCAGCCCTCCTCCTCGACGGCCTGGATCGCCTGCGAGACCGAGTCCAGCACCCAGCCCTCGGACGGGCTGGTCATCACGTCGGGCTCCACGGGAACCGCCACCGAGTAGACGGTGCGTCCGGACGAACGCTGCTGACGGGCTCTCAGCCGGAGCTTGGTGACCATCTCGTCAACCTTCATGTGCCCCCCTCGGTTGAACCTCGAACGAAATCGGTAGCATGCCGCCTGCCTTCGCGGTCCCACAAGCCCTCGGCGCCGCTTCACCGGAGCGGACCCGGATCCCCCGCCTCCGGCGCTACCGTGGTGCGTGAGAACGGCCCGTTCCGCGCCTCTGGAGCCCTTGATGAGCGAACAGTCGGCCCCCGGTACCGCCGCACGGCAGCAGTTGGAGCCCGCGGCCGCCGACGCGGTGCGCGCGTACGCGGCCAAGGCCCGCGCCACCGCCGATCAGCTCGCCGCCGTCCTGGAGGACATCGCGGAGAACGGGCTGCCGCCGGTCGAGGGCTGCACCCCCTGGGAGGAGCTGCGCGAGGCGCTCCTGACCCGCCTCGCCGCCCAGCGTCCGGGCTCCGCCTGATGGCGCCGCGCCACGGCCCGCGCCGCGCCCGGATCGCCTTCTCCGACGCCGCCGCCAAGCAGGTGGAGAACACCACCAGCGAGGCCGAGGTGCATGCCCTCGACCGTGCCCTGGTCGTCATCTCCGTCGACCCCGACCTCGGCGAGCCGCTCCCGGGCGGCAGCGCCGGTCCCCGACTGCGGCAGTACGTCGACGAGGTCGAAGCCGTGCGCGTCCTGTACTACGTGACCGCCCTCAAGACCGTGGTGGTCGTCGCGTACGTCGAGATCTAGTCCCGACCGGTTCCGGGACGCGGCCCGTTCCTCACCTTCGGCAGCCCTTCGCCTCCATGGCCTTCGGCAGATACGCGCGCAGAAACTCCTCCAGCGCCTTGCGGCGGTCGGCGGTCCGCTTCGGCACCACATGCTCCGAGGTGAGGTCGACGAGGGTCACGAACTTCTGCCGTCTGCCCTGCTGGGCGCAGACGCCGACCGCGATCCCGCCCCTGTCCGCCACCCGGGCGTCGTCCCCCACGGAGACCTTCCGCGGGTTGCCCATCCGCAGCAGGACGTCGTGCTGCACGGCGGCCGGGTCCACCCCGGTGTCGGTCACGTCGTCCGTGAGGTACAGCGCGGGCTTCCCGTCCACGCTGAGGGAGCAGACGGAGGTCGCCGCGTCGATGTGCTTCGGCGACTGCTCCAGCTTCCGCCCGTCCGGCAGGAGCGCGGCCAACGGCCCCGACCCCACCGGCACACCGCAGAGGGCGTCCGGCGTGGTGTAGCCGTCGGAGGAGGAGCAGCCGGCGAGGACGCAGAGCGAGGCACAGAGCGCGCCGGCGAGGGACAGGGCGCGGCGCGTACGGGTCACTGGTCGCCCGCCAGGCCCTGGGCCGCCGCGTTGCCGTTGAGCGCGGCGGTGCCGGCCTCACTGGTCAGCGTGTACGCGTTCTTGCCGCTGTCGGGGTTGACCCTGTCCCACTGCTCGGCCAGGGCCTTGAGCTGGCCCTCCCGGCCGGTGAACACCTGGCCGTTCTGCCGCTGGATCTCGTGGTTGATACGGGCCTGCTCGTCGAGCTGCCACTGGTAGGTCAGCGCGTCGACGCCGCGCTGGGCGATGTCGCCGACGCCGGGGATGAAGTTCACCGCCGCGCCGAAGCCGTGGTACATCCACTTGGCGTCCCAGGACGGGTCGTGCTTGTCGGTCTTGAGCGCCTGGTAGCGGGCCTCCTCCAGGAAGCCGGTGGTCTGGCCCGCCCGCTGGAGCGTCTCGTGCGGGTCCTTGGGGTGGTCGGTGTAGATGTCCCGCACCATTTCCTGGTTCATGAAGTCGTTGAGCTTCCCGTACGAGTCCTGGCTGCGCGAGATCTGCTTGGTGACCTCCAGGAGCTGACCGCGGTCGAGCAGTTTGGGGTCGCCGGGGTCGTTGGCGAGCGCGCTCATCGAGTAGTGGACCTCGTCGGCGTGGTTGCCGAGGACGATCGCCATGTCGTCGCGGAACTCGGGCGCGAAGTCGTCACCGGCGGCCGCCAGGTACTTGAGTGACCGGTCGAGGACCTGGCGGTGCTCGGGGGTGTGGTCCACCGGCCGGGCGTTCGGGTCGTTCGGGTCGACTCCGGTCGCCGCCGCGATCAGGGCCTTGCCGGTGGCGTCCCTGGACCGGTTGGCGTCACCGTGGTCGAGCGGTGTGTCGTCGAAGGCGTGGCGGCCGTTGAGGACGTACTCGGCGTTGTCCTGCGGGACGGTCGCGGTGAAGAACTGGGTCGCCGCGCCCGGGGACCTGGACAGGGCGGTCATGAAGCCGGTCATGGGGTCGCGCCCGAACTCGTCCCCCAGGAAGTTCGTCTTCGGCATCACGGGACCGCCCGTGGCCCCGTTCCAGTAGTGGTCGGGCAGCTTCATCTTCTTCTCGGTGGAGACGAGGGCGTTGCCGTAGGTGGTGAGGAAGGTGTCCGCGTAGTCGCCGCTCCGCATCAGATTGCTCATCAGCTGGAAGCCGTACACCCGGGTGCCGCGCGTCGTGATCTGCCGGCCGCCCAGACCGATCATGTCCTGCTCCCACTGGCGCATCGCGGGGCTGTCGGTCCGGGTGGCTCCGGCCAGGGTGAGGCCGAGGTTCGTCTGGAGGTCGCCCAGGTGGTCGAGGCGGGCGCGCTGGAGTGCGCCCCCGTCGGACGGGTCGGAGAGGTCCGCCCAGAAGTCGAGGACGCCGCGCGGGCCGAGGGTGGTGGCGAACTTCTCCTGGAACAGCGGGTCGTCCTTGTACGCGCCGAGCTGCCGGGTGAGGTCGTCGAACTCCGCGGGGGTCATGTCGTCCCCCTTGTTCTTGACGAGGGTCGCCAGGTTCTCGGCGTCCTTGAGCGCCTTCGCCGCCGTGTCCCGGTCGCCGTAGGAGGCGTCGGAGAAGCCGAGCGGTGTCTGGCCCATGAGGGCGGTCAGGACCTGCGCGGCGCTGTTGTCGCTCTCGGTGGCCTTGCTGAGGATGCGCTGGACC
Source organism: Streptomyces sp. NPDC043908 (assembly GCF_056435525.1). Classification (NCBI taxonomy): domain Bacteria; kingdom Bacillati; phylum Actinomycetota; class Actinomycetes; order Kitasatosporales; family Streptomycetaceae; genus Streptomyces; species Streptomyces sp. NPDC043908. The sequence goes on from NZ_JBWKEI010000003.1 coordinate 353,543, forward strand.
TCGTCGCGGAGGTTCTCCATGTCGGCCACGGAGTGCCCGGGCACGGTGGTGCCCTTGGCGGCGCGGTCCGGGTGGATGTTCATGGTGACGGTGAACCCGCCGTTGCCGGTCCCCACCACGGTCAGGTTGTTCTTGAGCCCGTGCTCGACGGCCTCGTTGAGCTTCTGCTGCCAGTCGAGGAGTTCGTTGTACGTGTCCTGGAGGATGTTGCGGATGGAGGTCGCCTCGGTGACGGCGTCCCCGAACTCCTTGGCGGTCCGGGTGATGAACTGCCGGGTGACCGTGGCGTTCACCCCCGCCCAGTCGGCCTTCTGGGACCTGCCGTCCAGCTGGTCGTGGGCGTCCGTCCGCAGCGACTCCAGTTTGCTGATCATCGCCGTCCAGTCGGAGACGGCCGTGCCGAGGGGGGTGAGGTTCCCGAATCGAAGAGCGTCGAGTTCCATCAGCCCTGCTTCCCTTCCCCGAAGGCACGGTCGAGGTCCAGCGCGCTGAGACTGGTGACGATGTGGTACTCGTCGCCCGCGTGCGCGTTCTGGGTGTAGTCGAGGTGGTTGGAGATGTGGGCGCAGGCCTGGAGCAGGCTGTCGACCTGGTTGTTCCAGTGTTCGGCGACGGTGGCCAGAGCGGCTCCGAGCGCGAAGTCGGCCTTCATCGCGGCCGCGGCGGCGGTGGTGCTCTGCTTGGCGTGGTCGCCGTCGGTGTCGAGCCGTTGGTAGAGCTTGAACGCCTCGTCGCCGACGGCCGCCAGGTCGTGCCGGCTCACCACGAGGTCGCCCTGGGGCGAGCCGGTTCCCCGGCCTTCGTCGTCGGGGACGTGGTCGAGCCGCGTCCGCGAGGCGTCCTGCTTCCGCGCAGCGGTGTTCTTCAGCTGCGTCCACTCCTGTTCGAACGACACGCTTTCCCCCGTCTGAGTGTCCGAGTGTCCGTCGATCGAGAAGATCTGGCCGCATCCTACGGACGCCGGCCGGAAGTCTCGGCAAAAACTCGGTTCGGGTACGGATCCCGGAGGCGGTTCTCAACGCGCCTCGTCCGCCCGGCCCTTGAGCGAGGGGCCACGCCACGGCTCGTAGCGGGTGTGTGAAATGTGGGAAAAATGTGCCCGGTGATCCAGATTTTGCACACGAGGATTTGAACAGATCACAACTCGGTCACTAGGGTCATGTCTCGAACCTTCGCGCGATCGTTCACCCAATCGGGGTGCCGGCGAAGCGGCCGCCATGTCTGCGCAGTTCGGCGGCTCTGAGGAAGAAGGAGCTGCCTACCGTGGGGTCCCACCGCCGTCCCAGGAATCCGAGCCGCGCCCGCGTCAGCGTGCTCACCGCGACCGCCGCCGCGGCCGTCGCGCTCAGCTCCCAGACCGCCGACGCCGCGCCGGCCAAGCCGAGCAAGGACGAGGTGAAGTCGAAGGTCGACGAGCTCTACCACCAGGCGGAGAAGGCCACCGAGGAGTACAACGGGGCCAACGAGAAGCAGACCGCCCTCCAGAAGGAGGTGACGGCCCTCCAGGACCAGGTGGCCCGCGGCCAGGCCGAGCTCAACGTCCTGCGCAACGGCATCGGTTCGCTCGCCAGCGCCCAGTACCGTACCGGCGGCATCGACCCCTCCGTCGCCCTCTTCCTCTCCGCCGACCCGGACAGCTACCTCGACAAGGCCTCCGCGATCGACCAGTTGGGCGGCAGGCAGGCCGAGGCCCTCCAGACCATCCAGTCCAAGCAGCGGGCCCTGGCGCAGAAGCGCGCGGAGGCCACGCGCAAGCTCGCCGCCCTCGCGGACGTCCGCAAGACGGCCAGTGAGAAGAAGCAGTCCTTCCAGGGCAAGCTCGCCGAGGCGCAGAAGCTCCTCAACACCCTGACCACCGCCGAGCGCGCCAGGATCCAGCAGGACGAGAACCGCGCCAGCCGTGACGCGGGCGCACGCGTGGACCTGGGCCAGGAGAAGCCGGGTTCCGGACGCGGTTACGCCGCCCTCCAGGCCGCCGCGACACAGATCGGCAAGCCGTACCAGTCGGGCCACGAAGGCCCCGACTCCTACGACTGCTCGGGTCTGACCCAGTGGGCCTTCGCCCAGGTGAACGTCCACATATCGCGCGTCACGTACACGCAGATCAACGACGGCAGCCCGGTCGCCTTCAGCCAGCTCGCCCCCGGCGACCTGGTCTTCTTCAACAACCTCCTGCACGTCGGCATCTACGCGGGCAACGGCATGGTGCTGCACGCCCCCAAGCCCGGAGCCTTCGTCCGTTACGAGAAGATGAGCTACCTCGGCAGCTTCTACGGCGCCCGCAGGATCTGACCGGTCCACGCGCCCCGGGGCCGCCGTGAGGCGGGCCCCTCACAGCGCGATGTGCAGGGCGCAGATGTCGTCGCGGCGGCCCTCGGGAGTGACGAGGGTGTCCAGGATGCCGTCCAGGACGCGAGGGCTGCCGCTGCCCGCCGCCGCGGCGCGCACCAGCCGGGCCAGCCCCTCGGCGAGGTCCTCGCCCGGCTTCTCGACCAGGCCGTCGGTGTACAGCAGCAGATGGTCGCCGGGGAACAGACGCAGGGTGGACGCCTCGTAACGGGGCGTGGCCGTCGCGCCCAGGAGGATGCCGTGGGGGGCGGGCAGATAGCTCGCCCGCCCCTCGCGCAGCAGCAGGGGCGGCAGATGGCCGGCCTGTACCCAGGTCAGCTGCGACAGCGCGGGATCGAAGTGGGCCATGATCATGGTGGCCGTGCCGAAGTTCCGCTCGGACGTGTGCAGCAGCAGCGTGTTGAGCCGGGTGAGGATCGCCGCCAGGGGCATACCGGTGATCGCCATGCCCTTGGCGGTGAAGCGCAGCTGGGCCATGGTGGCCACCGCGTCCAGCCCATGGCCGGCGACGTCACCGATGACCAGCAGGGCGCTCCCGTCGGGCAGCTCGATGGCGCTGTACCAGTCGCCTCCGACATTGAGCCCTTCCTGGAGGGGCTGGTACGCCACTTCCACCGTGAGCCCCGCCAGGCGCAGGGACTGCTGCGGCAGGGGCAGCAGGGCGTGCTGGAGGCGCCCCGCGAGGTCGCGCTCGGCGGTCAGGAGGCTCTGCTGGGCCAGGGCGGCCTGCTGGTGCTCCAGGAGCTGCTGCTGGGTCCGCTTCTCGGGGGTGCGGTCCTGGAAGAACCCGTGGACCTCCACGGGGTTCTCCTCCACGTCCAGCTCGGCCTCCGCGACGATCCGGACGTGCCGGGTCTCCCCGCCGGGAGTGGTGATCCGGAAGGTGTGGTCGGCGGGCCGGCCCTTGCGCGTCAGCAGCCGCACGGTCCTGGCCAGGGCCGGACGGTCCTCGGCGACGATCTGGGCCGCCAGGTCCTCCAGCGTCATGGGCTCCGTGGGCCGGTCCCGGCCGAACACGGCGTAGACCTCGTCGGACCAGGTGATCACGTTCTGGGAGAGGTCCCAGTCCGCCCAGCCCATGCGGCCCAGCCGCTGCATCACCGTGAGGCGGCGCTGCTCGCGCTCCCCGCTGTCGAGACGGATCCAGGAGACGATCAGGCCGTCCTGGCAGGCCGCCGCCCGGACGGAGAAACGGGACAGGCGCGGTATGCCGGCGAGGACCTCTTCGTACTCGAAGGGGTCGCCCTCGTACCGGACGCCGCTCCGCAGTGCCTGGAGGTACCCCAGCCACAGGTCGGTACCGGCCACGCTCGGGTAGGTCTCCAGGATGCTCAGCCCGACCAGTTCCTTGCCGCGGCGGGCTCCGATGTCGACCGATTCGGGCGCCGCCGCCATGATCCGGAAATCGGCGACCTCTCCGTCGTCCCCGTACACCGGCAGCAGGAAGATCGCCGAACCGGACAGACCGTCGAGCACCTGCTGCACGGCGGAGAACCGCGCGGCGGGCGCCGCGTCGTCTCCGGCAGCCGGTGCGCCGGGAACCGCGTAGCGGCTCAGCGCGAACACGGGGTCGTTGCCCGCCGCGCCGAAGCCGCTCGTCCCCGCCACCACCAGCTCCTCGTGGTCCTTCATGCAACGAGCATGGCACGCCGCAGGACCTGCTCCCGACAGTACGGATCATCTGCCGGCCGTCCCGGACGGCGGCTGCCCGGGCGCCGGGCGGGTCGCCCCGGGCCCCGGTCCCGGGATGCGAGGAGGTTACGCGGTTTCCCCGGCGAAACGAAGCCCGGGGGGTGCCGTCCAGGGGGTGCGGAGGTGACCGGCTTCACTGGCGGGAGCGCGGCCCCTGTCCGGTCGTGGTACGGCCCGCCGGGGTGAACTCCTGAACGCGCCGGAGCGGCAGCCGCCCCGGCCGCGGCGATCAGGACGGCCCCGAAGCTGTCGACAGAACCTGGTCAAATGGTGACAATTCGCATCAATTGGCTTGCTGTGGACTGCTGTTCGCGAGGAGATGTCCGCGATCCATCCCGGAAATGTCCGTGATCCGTAACGGACGCATCCCTTAACCTCGGTTCCTCGTCCTGCCAGATGGTCGCAAGGCGACCGCGGTAGGCGAAGGACTGCGTAAAGGGGCGGACATGGCACGGCACGGCGGCGGGCGGGCTTGGTACGGCAAGATGATCGGGGCGGCGATCGGGGTGACGGTGCTCGCCACCGGTGCCTCGGTGTGGACCGCCCAGGCCGGCCCCGCGGACGAACCGTCCCCCAAGGTCTCCGCTTCCGCCACGCCGACGAGTGAGGCCAAGCGGGTCGCGACGACCATCGCCCACTCCTCGGAGGCGGGGGCGCGCGGCGTCAACATCACCATCGACGACGGCCCCGACCCCCGCTGGACCCCGCAGGTGCTCGACGTGCTGCGCGAGTACGGGGTGAAGGCGACCTTCTGCATGGTGGGCACCCAGGCGCAGGCCCACCCCGACCTCGTGAAGAAGGTCGTCGCGGCCGGGCACCGCCTCTGCGACCACTCGGTGTCGCACAACACCGGCATGGACAAGAAGTCGCGGGCCTACCAGTCGCAGCAGATCCTCGACGCCGAACGCATGATCACCAAGGCGTCCGGGGGCGTACGGCCGATGTACTACCGGGCGCCCGGCGGGGCCTTCACCCCCTACAGCCGCGAGCTCGCCGCCTCCCGTGGCATGCGCCCGCTGGGCTGGAACGTGGACAGCAAGGACTTCGAGCGTCCTGGTACGAACGCCATCGTCGCCACCGTCGAACGGGAACTGCACAACGGCCCCACGCTCCTCTTCCACGACGCGGGCGGCGACCGTACCCAGACCGTCCAGGCCCTGCGCCGCATCCTTCCCTGGCTCAAGGAGCAGGGTTATTCGTTCGGCTTCCCGGTGCACTGAGAGGCACCCGACCCGGACCCCAAATCTGTTGTACGAACCGGTATTTCATGCCCTCACAGGGGGGCCGGTACGGTCGGTTTCATGGAGTGGACCTATGCGACGGCCGAAGAACTCACCGCCGCCCTGTGCGCCGGTGACGTGACCTCGGCGGAACTGACCGACGACGCGATCACCCGCATCGAGCGGGACGACAAGACCATCAACGCGATATGCGTGCCCGACTTCGACCGTGCCCGGGCCGCCGCGCGCGCCGCCGACCGGGCGCGCGCCCGCGGCGAGGACCGCCCGCTGCTCGGCGTCCCGGTGACGGTCAAGGAGTCCTACAACATCGCCGGGCTGCCCACGACCTGGGGCATGCCGCACCACCGGGACTTCCTGCCGGACGAGGACGCGGTACAGGTGTCGCGGCTCAAGGCGGCGGGTGCGGTGGTGCTCGGCAAGACCAACGTGCCCGTGGGGCTCCAGGACGTGCAGTCCTTCAACGAGATCTACGGCACCACCAACAACCCCTGGGACAGCGGCCGTACGGCGGGCGGCTCCTCCGGCGGATCCGCCGCGGCCCTCGCGGCCGGGTTCGGTCCGCTGTCCATCGGCTCCGACATCGGCGGCTCGCTGCGCACCCCCGCGCACTTCTGCGGTGTCTACGCGCACAAGCCGTCGCTCGGACTGGTGGCCGACCGCGGTATGACCCCGCCGCCCGCACCCGCCCTGCCGGTCATCCACGACCTCGCCGTCGTCGGTCCCATGGCGCGCACCGCCCGCGACCTCGCGCTCCTGCTCGACGTCATGGCCGGCCCGGACCCGCTGACGTTCGGCGTGGCGTACGACGTGGCACTGCCGCCCGCCCGCCATGAGCGGCTGGGCGACTTCCGGGTGCTGGTGCTGGAGGAGCATCCGCTCATCCCCACCGGGTCCGCGGTGCGGGCGGGCGTGAACCGGGTGGCGGACGCCCTGGCGCGGGCCGGCGCCCGCGTCGAGCGGCACAGTGCGCTGCTGCCCGACCTGGCCGAGAACGCGATGGTCTACACGCAGTTGATGTTCTCCGGCGCCGCCGCGCGTTTCCCCGTCGAGGTGTACGAGCAGTTGCGCGCCCGCGCCGCCGGGCTGGGCGAGGAGGACCGGAGCCTGGACGCGACACGGCTGCGCGCGATGGCGTTCAGTCACCGCGACTGGATGGAGGCGAACAACTGTCGCGAACTCCACCGCCACGGCTGGCGGCGGCTCTTCGCGGAGTTCGACGCGGTGGTGTGTCCCATCACGCCGACCCCCGCGTTCCCGCACGACCACACCCCCGACCCGCTCGAACGCCGGCTCGACATCGACGGCGTCGCCTACCCGTACCTGGACCAGCTCGTCTGGGCCGCTGTGGCGACCATGCCCGGGCTGCCCGCCACCGCCGTACCGGCGGGCCGGTCCCCCGAGGGTCTGCCGGTCGGAGTGCAGCTCATCGGCCCGATGTTCGAGGACCGCACCCCGCTGCGGCTGGCCGAACTGCTGGAGCGGGAGATCGGCGGCTTCCAGGCGCCCCGGTAGCGAGCCGTCCGGGTCGGTGCGGGGGTGGTGGCGGCTCGTAGGGGCGTACGGGCCCGGTCACAGTCGGTGAGGAACATTCCCGGATAACGGACAGACCAGACAGAAGATCGCGTCGTCGTCTCACAATCGGGCGTACATCGATCTCAGCAATTGGACAGGCCTTTCCGTTATGAGCCGGACCCTCACCTCCCCGTCCCCGCACCAGGAAGGGCACCAGCAGGACACACCGCTCGCGAACGGGCTCAAGCAGCGGCACCTTTCGATGATCGCCCTCGGCGGTGTCATCGGAGCCGGGCTCTTCGTGGGCTCGGGCGCCGGGATCGCGGCTGCCGGGCCGTCGATCGTGCTGGCCTACGCGCTGTCGGGCGTGCTGGTGATGTGCGTGATGCGCATGCTCGGCGAGATGTCCGCGGCCGATCCGGCCTCCGGGTCGTTCTCCGTGCACGCCGACCGCGCGATCGGCCCGTGGGCCGGGTTCACGGCCGGATGGATGTTCTGGACCCTGCTCGTCGTGGGCGTCGGGATCGAGGCGATCGGCGCCGCCCACATCATGCAGGGCTGGTTCCCCGGCACCCCGTCCTGGCTGTGGGTGCTGGTCTTCATGGCGCTGTTCTGCGGCGCCAACCTGGGGGCCGTGTCGAACTTCGGCGAGTTCGAGTTCTGGTTCGCCGCCCTCAAGATCGGTGCCATCGCGCTCTTCCTCGTCCTGTGCGCGCTGGCGGTCCTGGGCCTGCTGCCCGGCACCGATTCCCCCGGTACGGCCCACCTCCTGCACGACGGCGGATTCCTGCCCACCGGCGTCAGCGGCCTGCTCGTCGGACTGCTCGCCTCGGTCGTCGCCTACGGCGGCCTGGAGACGGTGACCATCGCGGCCGCCGAGTCCGACGACCCGGTGCGCGGCGTGGCCAGGGCCGTGAGGACGACCATGTGGCGGATCGCCGTCGTCTACGTGGGCTCCATGCTGGCGATCGTCACCCTGATCCCGTGGAACGACCCGGCGGTCACCGGGTCCGGCCCGTACGCGGCCGTCCTGGACCGGCTCGGCGTTCCCGGCGGCGCGCGGATCATGGAGGCCGTCATCCTCGTCGCGCTGCTGTCCGCGATGAACGCCAACATCTACGGCTCCTCCCGCATGGCCTACTCGCTGGTCGCGCGCGGCCAGGGCCCCGCCTTCCTCGGCAGGCTCTCCGGCCGGGTCCCGCGCCACGCCGTCCTCGCGTCGTGCGCGTTCGGCTTCTTCGCCGTACTCCTGTCGTACTGGTGGCCCACCACGGTCTTCGCCTGGCTGCTCAACATGGTCGGCGGCGTCGTCCTGGTCGTGTGGGGCTTCATCGCGGTGTCCCAACTGGTGCTGCGCCGCCGCCTGGAGCGCGAGGCCCCCGAGAGGCTCGCGGTCCGGATGTGGGGGTTCCCGTATCTGACCTGGGTGGCCCTCGCCGGGGTGGTGGGCGTGCTGGTCCTCATGGCCGTCGACTCCGGAACGCGGGTGCAGGTGTACTTCACCGGCGGCCTCGCCCTCGCGCTGGCCGCGGTCGGATACGTGCGCCAGCGGGCGGCCACGGCGCGCTGAGCCACGGCGAGGTTTTTTCGGGGAGCACGGCAACCATACGGACTCCGGCGGCAACCAGAAACCGATCCTCCCTCTTCAAGGAACGGAAGCCGCATATGAGTTCGACCCGCCGCGCGTCCCGTCATCGCAGACCGCACAAGGCCCTGGCCATCGGCGTGCCCCTGGCACTGGCCGCCTCCGGCGTGCTGGCGTACGGATCCGTGTTCGGACTGGGACTGGGCGACGAGGAGAAGGCCGCGGCCGCGGAGGCTCCCACGTGGGCCACCGCCGCCGCCGACGGGTTCGCCTCCGTCAACGCACTCGGTCAGAACGGCACCTACGGCGGCCGCGACGGCAAGACCGTCACCGTCAGAACGCTCGCCGATCTGGAGAAGTACGCCACCGCACCGGACCCGTACGTCATCGTCGTCGCCGACACGATCAACATGGCCCCCGTCGGCAAGGAGATCAAGGTCGCCTCGCACAAGACGATCATCGGCTCCGGGTCGCTGGGGCACATCGTCGGCGGTGGCTTCTTCCTCGGCCAGGGCGTGCACAACGTCATCATCCGCAACCTGACGATCAGGGACTCCTACCAGGGCGTCTGGAACGACAAGGCGCACGACTTCGACGCCGTCCAGATGGACGGCGCCCACCATGTGTGGATCGACCACAACGACCTCCGGCACACCGCCGACGGACTGATCGACGTCCGCAAGGACAGCACCTACGTGACGGTGTCCTGGAACAGGCTCAGCAACGCCAACAAGGCCTTCGGCATCGGGTGGACCCCGAACGTCGTCACCGACATCACGATCCACCACAACTGGATCCGCGAGACCGAGCAGCGCAACCCCTCGACGGACAACGCCGCCCACGCGCACCTCTACAACAACTTCCTGGAGGACGTCCCCGGCACGGCCATCAAGTCCGCCTACGGCAACTACGCTCGCGGCAAGACGCGGATGGTGCTGGAGAACTCCTACTTCCAGGGCATGAACAACCCGGTGACCAGGGACTCCGGCGCCGCCCTCGTCCAGCGCGGCAACCTCTTCTCGGGCACGAGCGGGCGCAACGAGAGCGGCGGCGGTGCGGCCTTCGACCCGAAGACGTACTACCGGTACACCCCGGACGCGGCCGTCGACGTGCCCGCCCTTGTGAAGTCCGGTGCCGGACCGCGGAGTTCCTGGGGCAAGGCGGCCGCCGCCAACGCAGCTGCCGCCAACACCACCGCCAACGCCGCCGCCACCAAGACGCTCACCGTCGCCAAGGACAACACGGGCCAGTACAAAACGGTCCAGGCCGCGGTGGACGCCGTGCCCGTCGGCAACTCCTCCCGCGTCGTCATCTCGGTCAAGCCGGGTACGTACCGCGAGACGGTCGACGTGCCGGCGAACAAGCCGCACGTCACCATCCAGGGCTCGGGCACGAGCCGCAAGGACACGGTGATCGTGTACGGCAACGCGGCCGGTATGCGGAAGCCGGACGGGTCGGGCACCTACGGCACTCCGGGCAGCGCCACGGTCGCCATCCGCTCGGACGACTCCCAGATGCGCAACCTCACCGTCTCCAACGACTTCGACGAGGCCTCGCACCAGTCCCTCAAGGACCACCAGGCCGTGGCCCTGCTCACGACCGGGGACCGGATCGTGCTGAACGGCCTCATCGTCACCGGCGACCAGGACACGCTGGAGATGGAGACCGCGGCGAAGGACAAGCCCGGCCGCGTGTACATCACCCGCTCCTACATCGTCGGCAACGTCGACTTCATCTTCGGCCGTGCCACCGCCGTGGTCGACCAGTCGGTCATCACCCTCAAGAAGCGCTGGAACGGCAGCTCGGCCGGATACATCACCGCCCCGAGCACCCCGGCGGGCCGCCACGGCATCCTCATCAACCGCACCACGGTCAACGGTGACGTGGCCGCCGCCTCCTTCTCCCTCGGCCGGAACTGGCACCCCGGCGGCGACAAGACCGTCGACCCCCAGGCCACCGTCCGCAACTCCACCCTCAGCGCCGCGATCAAGCGCGCTCCCTGGAGCGACATGGGCGGTTTCTCCTGGAAGGAGGACCGCTTCGCGGAGTACATGAACACCGGTCCCGGCGCCGGTCCCAAGAGCGCCGACCGGCCCCACCTGACCGACGCCCAGGCCGCGGACCAGCAGGTCTCGGACTGGCTGGGCGACTGGACTCCGTAGACCGCCGGGAAGAGAAGGAAGGAGCCCGGCAGACGCGTCCTCGCGCGACTGCCGGGCTTCTCCGGCTTCTCCGGCCTCTCCGTGTCGCACGGGCACGCGGTGGTGCGGCGCGGTGTCAGCCCGACGTGGCTCGGGGGGCCGCGCGGAACCGGCCCGTGACGGTGTACCGCTGCCCCTCGGCCGTCGTGGCCGAGGCGGTGTAGACATCGGCCGTCGCCGCCCGCGGACCTTGGGCGTGGTTGTACTGCACGGCGAAGACGTGCCGGCCCGGCGGGACGGTGCGGCCCGGCTTGAGAGTCCACCGGTAGGTGAGCGCGCCACCCTTGTCGATGGTGGTCAGGGCGAAGTCGTCCGTGGGCAGGGTCCGCCACGCGCCGGTGGAGGCCACCCCGCCAGTCTGGGCGACGCGGACCTCCACCGTCAGCGCGCGCAGGGGCACACCGGTATGGAAGGTGAGGTTGCTCTGCGCCCAGAAGGCGTTGGAGTGCGGGTCGACGGCACCCTCGGACCGCAGCGGCCCGTCCTGCGAACGGGGAGGGGCGCCGGCCGGGGGGGAGGGGTCGGGAGCCCGGCCCGTCGCGGAGGGGTGCGAGGGGGCGGGGGCCCGGTCCGTCGCGGAGGGGTGCGAGGGGTCGGGGGCCCGGCCCTTCGCGGAGGGGTGCGAGGGCGCCGCCGGGACCGTGGCGACCTCCCGCCCGGCGCCGCCGCCGTGAACGGTGGCGGCGATCGCGAATCCGCCCGCCACGAGCGCCGCGGTCGAGGCGACGGTGGCGAGGGTGACACGGGGCCAGGACAGCGGCGCGGCCGCCCGGCGGCGGGGACGGGGACTGTGGGAGATGCCCTGGTGGACACGTGACAGCATGCCCTCCCGGTCGGGCTCGTGAGCGGCCGCCGCTTCCCGCAGCCGGCGCTTCAGGTCCTCCATCAGTTCCTCGTTCCGCTCAGTTCCTCGGCGGCCTGCGCCCCGAGGATGCGCTGCAGCTCGGCCATACCCTTGGAGGTCTGGCTCTTCACCGTACCGACGGACGTCCCGAGGGCGAGGGCGGTGTCCTTCTCCGACAGGTCAAGGGCGTGGCGCAGCACGACGCAGGCACGCTTGCGGAACGGCAGCCGCGCCAGCGCGCGGCGCACGTCCACGACGGCATCCACGTCGGGGTGCTGCGCGCGGCCGGGGAGGGCCGCCCAGAAGAGGTGGACGCGGCGCCGTTCGCGGGTGAGGGCGCGGATGCGGGCGCGGGCCATGTTGGTGACCACGCCCCGCGCGTACGCCACCGGGTGGTCGGCGCCCCGGACGCGGTCCCAGCGGTGCCAGAGCGCGACGAAGGCGTCGGCGGCCAGGTCGTCGGCGGTGTCCGCCTCACCGGTCAACAGACGGGCGAGACGGGCCAGCTCCGCGTGGTGACGCTCGAAGAAGTCATGGAACTCCGCGGACGCGTCATCAAGAGCCATGGCGGAGTCTCCGTGGGGTGTGCCCGTGCCCGGCCCGAGCCAGCGCCGGTGTTCGTGCCCGCCGTTGGTGACGGGGCCGGTGAGCATACCAAGCATTCGGTCAGCTCTTTCCATGTCATACAGGGGGCGCTCTCTCTTCCCCGGCCCGCCCCGGTGCCCGGGCGGCGTCAACCCAACCGGGCACCGGGGCGGCGGATCACTTCAGGACACCCGAACCCGCGCGGGCGGCCAGGGAGGCGGGCAGGTTCGCCGCGGACGACTCCAGCCCCGCGGACAGCGCGGGCTTCCACGCCACCGCGGTCTTGATCTTCTTGCTGTTGGCGGCGTTGTGGACGGCGACGAGGTCGGTGACCGCGCCGTTGACCATGTTGCCGCTGCCGGCGAACGCGCCCGTCCCGTCGCCCGACAGGAGCTGGGAGGCCTTGCGGCCCGAGGCCAGGGTCCAGAAGTTGTTCTGCCCCACGATCTGGACGCCGGCGCGCGCGTTCACGCTGTAGCTGTGCGCGTAGCCGTTGCGCGCGGTGGTGTCGAAGTGGTTGTTGTAGAGGTGGACCTGGCCGACCCGGGCCAGCGGCGCCCGCTGCACGATGCCCTGGAAGACGTTGTGGTGCAGGGTGACGCGCAGCTTCGTGTCCTTGTCGCTGCTGCCGATGAGCATCGTCTTGTCGTGGTCGGTGAAGCGGTTGTACGAGACGGTCACCAGGTCCGAGGCGTTGGTGATGTCGAGGGCTCCGTCGTGGACCTGGTACTCGCGGCCGTAGTAGCGCGGGTTCGACGCGTCGAAGTGCGGGCTGTCGGTGAACGAGTTGTGGTCGGCCCACACGTGCGTCGCCCCGCGCAGGGTGACGGCGTCGTAGTTGGAGTTCCAGTTGCCCTCCGAGCCGTCCTTGGGGTCCCACTGGGGGAAGCAGTCGCGGGTGTCGGCGAAGGTCAGGTTGCGGATGATGACGTTGTCCACCTTCTGGACCAGCAGGCTGCCGCCGTTGATGCCCGCGTCGGTGCCGGGCACGCCGACGATGGTGGTGTTCGACGGCACGGCGATGCCGACCCGCTCGGCCTGCCGTGCCTGCGCCGCCGCGCGGGCGGACTCCTGCGCGCCGGACGGCTGCTTGGACCGTCCCCAGACCGACGGGTCGTAGGCCTTGAGGTAGGCGGCGAGTGAATAGCCCGTGCCCTTGGCGTAGTCGGCGCAGGTCAACGGGCGGCCCTGGTCGTCGGTGTTGGCGTTGATGCGGCCCTTCACGCGGATGATCCTCGGGGCGCCGGACGGGCCCGCGCGGAGCGCCTTGACCAGTTCGGCCCGGGTGGTGACGGTGATGTCGTGGGCCTTGTCGGCGGCCTGTCCACCGGTGGTGCCGGAGCCGCTCGACGCCCAGCCGTCCTTGGCGGCCAGACCGGCGTGTGCGAGGTCGACGGCTCCCGCGTCGGCGCGCATGGCGAACGGCAGGAAGCCGAGGCCCGCCGCGGTGACGAGTCCGGTGCCGAGCAGGGCGACACGGCGGCGGGCGGGGAGGCGGCGGCGGTGCGAGGAAGGGGTCATCGGGTGGTGATCCTTGTGCGGAGGTGGAGCGGAGTACTGCTCTGTCACCCCCTCAGTTGCCGCCGCGGGCCCCGGGGTTGCCGGTGGAGGGAGGAAAACCGTGGGATCTGGGTCACACCCCGTCGGCCCCGGCCGGAGACCGCCCGTTGCCCCACCCCGCACCCTCACCTTCCGGCGTCACGTGCTCATGTGTCGGCGAAGACCTTCCGGGCCTGGCGGCGGCGCAGCTCTTCCAGATTGCTCAGCTGGCGTACGGCGCGGTCGGCCAGGACGTCGAGGTGCTGGGCGTCGAGACGCTCCTCGGTGTCGGTCAGCTCTCGCAGGGTCTGCCAGCAGGCGGCCTTGCCCTCGACTCCCAGCCGGAGGAACTCCAGTTCCACCATGGTGGTCAGGGGCGAGCGGCGCACCAGGCTGCCGTTGCTCTTCAGCCGTCCCACCCGTTCGGCAAGCCGCCCCGCGTAGACCTTGTAGCGGCGGATGGGGATGTCGAGCCGCCGCATGATGTCCACCAGACTCCTGCGGTCCTCGGCGATCTCCTTCGCGATGGGCCCGAGGCTCTTCGTGACCTCCGGGTCCGTGCATTGCTCGGCGAGGTAGTGGGCCCGCTCGACGCCGACGGTGGCGCCGAGCAGATGATCGTTGAGGTAGATGGCGAGCAGGTCGGAGCCTGTGCCCTGGCCGTGTGCCTGACGCGAGCGCGGTGCGCGGGTGGTCATCGGGTCGTTCCCTTCGGTGCGGTGCGCGGCCGGAGCGAGGCCGTTCGGCCGTCCCGCGCGCGGTGACAGCCGTACCGCTCTGCTCCGACCGTGCCGGGCTGTCCGGGCGCGTCACGGGTACCCGGGGGAGTACCGCTCGACACCCTCGGCCGCCGGCGGGAGCGGGGGCTTCCGGCCAGGCCGGGCCGGGGTCGCGGTGGCGCGGGAGTCGCGTGCCGCGTGACCGCGGACAGCGGGGGTACCTGGGTTCCGTCGGCGGAGAGGAGGCCGGTCAGGTGGTGATACCGGTTCATGACATCAACCCGGTCCGGCGTACTCCCTGGGTGACGTACGCGCTGGTGGCGGCGAACCTCGTGGTGTTCCTGCGGACGCCCGGTATGGCCGGCTCGCTGGCCGGGGGTGACAGCCTGTCCCAGCTGTGCCACTTGCAGGCGTTCCTGGATCACTGGGCGGCCGTACCGCGGGAGCTGGTCCACGGTCGCGTGCCCGCGTTGGTGGCCACGGGGCAGACCGGGGTGGGTCCGGCGGGCCCCGGGTGTGTGGTCGGCCCCGCGGATTACACCAAAGAGCCGGCGCTGTCGGTGCTGACGGCGATGTTCCTGCACGGAAGCTGGCTGCATCTGCTCGGCAACATGCTGTTCCTGTGGATCTTCGGGAACAACATCGAGGACCGGTTGGGGCACGTCCGGTACGCGCTGTTCTACCTCGTGTGCGGGTACGCGGCGGCCTACGGATTCGCGCTCGTCAACGCGTCCTCGTCCGCCCCGTCGATCGGCGCGTCGGGGGCGATCGCGGGCGTACTGGGCGCCTATCTGGTCCTCTACCCCACGGCCAGGGTCTGGGTGCTCGTCCCGTTCCTGGTCTTACTGCCGCTCCGGCTGCCCGCGTGGGCGGTGCTGGGGTTCTGGTTCGCGCTTCAGGCGCTCTACTCCTACGGAGGAGGGGTCTCCGACGCGGGGTCCGTGGCGTATCTCGCGCACGTGGTCGGCTTCGTGACGGGCATGGTCCTCGCGTTGCCGCTGAAGCCGGGGACGGTTCCGCCGCCCGAGCCCGAGGGGATCCTGTGGGGCAGGCGCTCGCGCCACCGTCGGGCGTACGGCGGGTGAGAGGCGCGTTCACCGACAGCGGGGCGGCCGACGGCTTTTCGAGGGAGAAGTTGAGGGAGAGGGTCAGATCTGGACGGTCTCCGTCGCCTCGACGATCACTTCGGCCACTCTTGCCGGCTGTTCCACCAGGAGGGCGTGACCCGCGTCCGGGACCGTCACCATCGTGATCTCCGGGCTCGCCTCCAGTTGGCGGCGCTCCTCGTCCTTGAGGCCGATGTCGTCGCGGTCGCCGCGTACGACCCAGGAACGCGTACCGGACGCGTGCAGACGGGCCACCAGGGAGGGGTGGCGGTCGAGGTACTCGTAGTAGTGCCGGGTGACGCGGCGGCAGAACACCGGATCGTTGTTGCCCAGGTCCGCCGCCAGTTTCTCCGCGCGGTCCTCCGGGATGCCTCCCTTCAGCATCTCCTTCTTCATCATCGGGGGCACCGCCTTGAGCATGGCCGTCCAAGCCAGCGGGCCCAGAGCGGGCACCCGTCCCACCTGGTCCAGGACACCGAGGAACTTGGCCTCGTCCGCCCGGGAGAACGTCGGTGACAGGAGGACCAGGGGGCCCGGGACGACACCGAGGGCGGCCATCTCGATCGCAACGTTGGCGCCCAGACTGTGCCCGACGACCACCTGGCAGCCCTCGGCGGCCGCCAGCTCGCCCATCAGGCGTGCGTAATGCTCCATCGACAGGTCGGCGGGCGGTGTGGTCCGGCCGAACCCCGGCAAAGTGGCCGCCACCATGCCCAGCCCCGCCTCGGCCATCACCGGCTGGGCCATCACGTCCGCGAAGAACTCCGTGGTGCACATGCCGCCCGGCACCAGCAGCACCCGGCGAGCCGCGTTCGCCGGGCCCGCCCTGCGCAGGTCCAGACTTCCGTTCATACCTCCACACTGAACGTGCCGTGCGGTTCCCGCGACTGTTTCCTGCGGCTGTTCCTGGGCCGGACCGGCGGCCGGGTGCCGGCAGGGGCCAGCTGATCCGTAACCGGCGCTTCGATCGCGCCAACTCCGGGCCCCTCACCCACACGGTCAACCTAGGTTGACGATCCGAAGAGAAGTCAACTAAAGTTGACTCATGACCGGAGTGGATATTTCGTCGATCACCGAGAACGCCGATCCCGTCGCGGCCCTGCGCGAGGCGGCCGCGCTGCGCCGCCGCCTGGAAGGGCAGGAGGAGGTTCTCGTCCACCGGGCGCGGGTGGCGGGAACGACGTGGACGCAGATCGCCGAGGCGCTGGGAGTCTCGAAGCAGGCCGTCCACAAGAAGTACGGCGGCCGACGGCTCTTCGGCCGGACCGAGGCGTGACGCCCATGTCCTCGCTCCTCGATGATCTGACACGGCGTACGGCGGAGCGGCTCGGCGCCAGGCAGCGGGGCGCCGTCGTGGTGGGTGCCGTCCGGGGCGGGCAGTCCGCAGTGCACGGCGCGGACCCCGGCACGCTCTTCGAAATCGGTTCCGTCACCAAGACGTTCACCGCTCTGGCCCTTGCCCGGCTCACCGTGCGGGGCACCGTGGAGCTGGACCAACCGCTCCGCGAGCTGCTGCCCCGTGACATCACGGCTCCGGAACGCGGCGGTGAGGCCATCAGGCTGGCGCATCTGGCCTGCCACACCTCGGGCCTGCCCCGGTTGCCCAAGGGCCTGCTGCCGCGAGGCCTCTTCCGGTCGGACCCCTACGCCGGCTGCACGGGCGAACTCCTGCTGGACGGATTGCGGCGCACCCGTCTGCGGTCGGTGCCCGGTACCCGTTTCCGCTACTCCAACATGGGGGCCGGCCTGCTCGGATTCGTCCTGGCGCGTCACACCGGCACCGACTACGACGCGCTCATCCAGGCCGAGATCTGCCGACCCCTGGGCATGACCGACACGCACGTGGTTCTCGGCCCCGGGCGCACGGCACGACTGGCCGCCGGTCACTCCCGCACCGGACGCCCCCGCCCGCCCTGGCACCTGGCCGCCCTCGCCGGCGCCGGTGGCCTGCACTCGACCGTGCCGGACCTGCTCACGCTGGCCCGCGCCCAGATGGGCGCCGCACCCGGAGAACTCGCCGAAGCCATCGCTCTCACCCACGCGACCACCCACCGCGTCAATGCCAGAACCGCCGTCCACCCCGGCTGGATCTCGGCCAACCTGCCCCGCGGCCGGCACCGGATCCTGTTCCACACCGGCGGCACGGGGGGCTACCGCAGCCTGCTGGCCATAGCTCCCGAACAGCGTGCCGCGGTCGTCATCCTCAACGCCAACGCCCGGTCCGTGGACCGTCCCGGCCTCGACCTGCTCACACAGATCATCAACTCCGCCTCCGGGCCGGATCCCGTCCCGGCCGTCACGGGCGCCTGACGGGGGCAGCCCACGGTCGGCGGCCCAAGCCACCTCCTCGGGGCGAAACGACCCCGTAGGAGAGGGCCTGAATCCACACGGCCGGGGCGCCCCCGGCGCACGTCTGTTACGGTCGCGTCGGCGCGGATGGCGCGTGAACGCGGGACCGGACTCGGGAGGTTGATGAATATGGCCGTCGACGGCCTTTCTCGGCATGCCCTTTTCCGGTCCGCCCGCTGACGCTCCGCGGGACGGGTCGTCCACCATGACCCACCAGGAGACATCCGTGCCTTTCGCCACCTCCCATGACCTCGACGAGCTCACCACCGACCGGCTCGTGCTGCGCAGTTGGACCACGGCCGAGGCCGCGGCCGTTCTGAGCGGCACCGCCCGTCCGGCCGACTGGGCCGAGGACTTCCCCGCTGACGGCGACCGCGTCATCGCGGCCCTCTTCGACGACAACCCGGCCTGGCTCGGTGTGTACGGCCACCGGTTGATCGCCGAACGGGACAGCGGCCTCGTCGTCGGCTCGCTCGGCCTGTTCTGGCCGCCCGCCGAGGGAATCCTCGAAATCGGGTACGGCGTCGTCGCTTCCCGGCAGGGCCGGGGCTACGCCACCGAGGCCACCCGGGCGCTCGCCGCGTTCGCCCTCACCGCACCCGGCGTCCACACCGTGGTCGCCGGGGTGGAACTGTCCAACCCCGCCTCCGTCCGCGTCCTGGAGAAGGCCGGATTCGAACGGTACGACACCACCGCCGCCGAGCCCGGTGACGGCGTGGCCCGGTTCCGCCTGACCACACCGCCCGGCCACAACCGGCCCTGACCCCTCGGGCCGGCGGCGCACACCGCCGCCGGCCCGTGCCCGGCGGGCATGTCGTTCTCGCCCGGTGGGGCACGGGGATCGGGACTGGGGGCCGCCCGCGCGCGTCGCGTCGGGTCGTCTCATCGCGACAGCGCATCCATGACGGGACCCCTCGCCCCTCCGGTCCTGCGCCGTCGGGTCAGGAGAGGGGAAGCCACAGCGGAGGCATGAGCGTTCCCTCATTCCCCCTGTGCTTCCCTGCAACCAAAACCCCAGCTCAGGCGTCACGTCACATATGCAACGCGAATGGTTCGCCGCCCTCATCCCGCTGGCGCTCGGCGTGTGTTTCCTCAGCCTTGGCGTACACGGGCTCCGCCGCGCCAAGACGCTGCGTCTGCGCGGCGTCACCGCCAAGGGCCGGATCGTCCGCCACGAGCTCGCGCGGAGCGAGGACAGCGGCAAGTTCTACCACCCGGTCGCCGCCTGGACGACCGAGGACGGGCGCGCCTGCGAGCACTCCTCCCGGTTCGGTCGGGGGCGCGTCGAGAACCGATTCCGCGTGGGGGCGAACGTCACGGTTCGCTACGATCCGCAGACGCCCGACCGGTTCGAGATCGAGGGCTGGGACTCGACGGTCGTCGACCGGCTGTTCGCCGTGCTGGGGGCCGTGATGACCGCGGGGACGGTGATCACCGTCCTGATTGTGTGGCTCTGTTCTCGCTGAGATCAGCAGGAACGTACATGTCAGAGGGTCTTCCCCCGGTCGGCGGCGGTGACTCCGGGCCGGGGGACAGCGCTTGTCCTGTCAGGTCGCGGATCCGGCCGCCGCACCCGTTCTGAGGTCCGGGCCCCAGCGCCTGAGCGACTCTTCGAGGTCGAGCGCGCCCAGGCGGGCCTTCTCGGACGCGTCCGGCCAGTCCTCACGCGGTACGCGCCACATGATCTCGAACTCGTTGCCGTCGGGGTCCTTGGCGTAGAGGGACTTCGACACGAGGTGGTCGGTGGCGCCGACCATGGCGGCGCGCTTGTTGAGCTTGTCGGCGATCTCGACGAGCTCGCCGAGTGTGCCCACCTCCCAGGCCAGGTGGTAGAGGCCGACACGCCCCTGTTCGGGCCCGGGCGCGTCCGGGCCGACGGAGAACAGGCCGAGGTCGTGGTCGTTGAGGGTGCCCTCGGCGCTGAGGAACGCGGCGCGGCCCGGGATGTCGACGTCGAGGTGGAAGCCGAAGACGTCCGTGTAGAACTCGACGGCCCGCGCGACGTCGCGTACGTAGAGCACCGCGTGGTTGAGGCGGCGTACCGGCATGGGGTTCTCCCTGGGGGGCGGCGAGGCGCGGGTGGCGGCCTCGGGTGCGACGATAAAACAATGTGAGACTTCAAGTAAACACCTCCGGTGCCATGGGCGCGCGTACGGCCGAAACGCGCCGGCGGGTCGGACGGGGTCAGGCCGGGTCGTCCCGGTCCGGCGCGGGGGCGGTCGCGGCCACGGCCGCGCGCCGGATCTTGCCCAGGGAGGTCCTGGGCAGGGACGCCACACACGCGATCGTGGCGGGCACCTGGTGGGCCAGGAGCCGGTCCCGGCAGTGCGCGGTGATCGCGGCGGTGCTGAGCGGGGAGCGCGGTACGACGGCGGCCCGTACGCGTTCGCTGGCCTGCCCCTCCACGGGCTCGCCCCAGACCACGGCCTCGGCGACGCCCGGGTGGGCCAGCAGGACGGCTTCGACCTCCAGGGGATTGACCTTCTTGCCGCCGACGTTCACGAAGGAGTCCTTGCGGCCCACCAGGTGCAGCCGGCCCTCTCCGTCGAGCCGCGCCAGGTCGCCGGTGACGTACCAGCCGTCGCGGAAGGCCCGCTCGGAAGCGCCCGGGTGACCCAGATAGCGGGTGAACATCGCGGGGGTGCGCACCAGCAGCGCGCCCGTGCCGCCCGGCGGGACGGGCCGGTCCGCCTCGTCCACGAGGCGGATCCGCACCCCCCGCACCGGCCTTCCCACACCGGCGTCGGCCGTGCCGTCCGGCTGGGGGAGCTGGGTGGCGATGACACCCGCCTCGGTGCTGCCGTAGACCTGCTGGACGGCCGGGCCGCAGTGCTCGGTGAAGCGGTCCGCCACCTCCGGGGGCAGGGCCGCGCCGGAGGACAGACACAGCCGTACGGTCTCGCCCGGGCGGGACGTCTCGCGCCAGGAGGCCGCGGAACGGGCCGCCAGGTCGTACGCCAGCGGGGTTCCCACCACGATGGTGCAGGCGCGCCCGTGCATGGTCCGCAGCATGTCGGCCGGGGTGAACCGGCCGAGCAGGACGAGTTCGGCGCGGGCGTGCAGCGCGGTGGTGAGCGCGGCGACCATGCCGAAGGAGTGCAGCAGGGGCACGGCCGCGAGCAGGCGGTCGGCGGGGGTGACGGCGTAGGTGTGGGCGTAGACGGCGCCGCCGCTGACCAGGTCGCGCTGGGAGTGCACGGCGGCCCTCGGCTCGCCGGTGGAGCCGGAGGTGTACTGGTAGAGCGCGGGGGCGTCGGGTGGCGGCGCGGGCAGCGATGCCGGACGGGCCGTCGCGTCGGCCGGGGCGGTCAGTTCACGCACGTCGACGAGGACCCCGCCCTGCCACCGGTCCGGTGACGCGGCACCGGTGAGCGTGCGGAGCCTGGCCATGTGGCCGATGAGGTGGAGGGGCCCGAGGTCCCGGTGGACGCCGAGGAGGCCCGACTCGGTGCTGTCGGGTTCGAGCGGCGTGAGGGGGACGCCCGCGCGCAGCGCGCCCAGGAAGGCCACGGTGCCTTCCAGGGTGTTCTCGAAGAGCAGGCCCACGGCTCCCTCGCCGTCGGCCGGAAGGCGTGTGCGCAGCCGGTGGGCGGCGGTCAGGACGCGGTCGGCGAGTTCGCCGAAGGTGAG
This sequence comes from Streptomyces sp. NPDC043908, assembly GCF_056435525.1. NCBI lineage: Bacteria > Bacillati > Actinomycetota > Actinomycetes > Kitasatosporales > Streptomycetaceae > Streptomyces > Streptomyces sp. NPDC043908. The sequence goes on from NZ_JBWKEI010000003.1 coordinate 374,895, forward strand.
CGTCCGCGTCCCCTGGCGTACGGCGGTGGCCGCGGGGGAGAGGCGCGCGGCGCGCTCGACGAGCTCCCACGGCGTGGCGGGGGACTCCGTGGGATCAGTGGTCGACGGCATCGCTGGCCTCCGCTGTGTGCGCCCCCGCGCCGACCGGAGCCCGTTCGTCGCCGTACGGTTCGTCGCCGTACGGTTCGTCGGCCGGGTCGTGGTCGGGGTGCTGGTGGTGGAAGTACTGCCGGTAGAGGCGGCTGTAGGCGCCGTTTCGCCGCATGAGCGTGGCGTGGTCGCCCTGCTCGACGAGCCGCCCGCCGTCCACGACGACGATGCGGTCGGCCTTGCGGACGGTGGGGAGCCGGTGCGCCACGACGATCGTGGTGCGTCCCGCCGAGAGCGCGTCGAGCCCTTCCTGGATCTGGGCCTCGGTGAGCGGGTCGATACTGGCGGTGGCCTCGTCGAGGATGAAGATCGGGGCGTCCTGGAGGAAGACGCGGGCCAGCGCCACGATCTGCCGCTGGCCGGTCGACAGGTTGCGCCCGCCCTCGTCGGTGGGTGTGTCCAGACCGTCGGGCAGTTGCCGCAGCCAGGCGCCGGAGGCCACCGCGCGGGCCGCGGCCTCGACCGCCGCGCGGTCGGCGCCCGGCCGTCCCAGCGCGATGTTCTCCGCGACGGTGCCGGAGAAGAGGAAGGGTGTCTGGGTGACCACGCCGAGGCACCGCCGGTACTGCGCCAGGTCGAAGGTGCGCACGTCCTGGCCGTCGGCGAGGAGGCTGCCCTCCTGGAAGTCGTACGAGCGGGTCAGCAGACGCACCAGGCTGGACTTGCCCGCCCCCGTGTGACCGACCAGCGCGACGGTCTCCCCGGCCGCCACGTTCAGGTCGACGCCGTGCAGCACGGGGCGCTCGGGGGTGTAGCGGAAGCTGACGCCGCGCAGTTCGAGCGCGCCGCGCAGACGGGGCGGGGGCAGGTGGGCGCTCTGGTGGACGGCCGGTTCCCGGTCGATCAGCGCGAAGATCCGCTCGCCGGCCGAGAGGCCCTGCTGGAGCTGCTGCCAGAAGGAGGCGATGGCGGCGACCGGTGACCAGAAGAGGGCCAGGGCCTCCAGGAAGAGGACCCATTCCCCGGCCGAGAGGTCGCCGGAGGCGACGTTGTGGCCACCGACCAGCACGACCGCCGCGGTGCCGAGGCCCGTCAGGGAGATGAGCAGCGGGAAGATGCCGCTGAAGAGGCGGTTGAGGCGCACACTCGCCCGGTACCAGTGGTCGTTGACCGTCCGCAGCCCCGCTTCGGCCGCCGCCTCGCCGCGGTGGTTGCGCGCCACGGTGATCCCGCGCAGGGTCTCCTGGACGAAGCCGCTGACCTCGGCGAGAGCCTGCTGCTGGCGGGTGGAGGCGGTGCGCGCGCGTGTCCTGAAGGCGAGGCTGACCGCGACGATCAGGGCGGCGACCACGGTGGTGAGCAGCGCCAGCGGCACATTGATCACGAACAGGGCCGTCAGGATCAGCAGGACCACCAGGACCTGGCCGATGAGGGACAGGACCAGGGAGAGCAGCGCCCCGAACGTCTGGGTGTCGTTGGTGACACGGCTGACCACCAGGCCGGTGGGGTGGGTGTCGTAGAACGCGAGGTCCTGGCGCATGGCCGCGGCGAAGACGTCCTCCCGCAGCTTGAGCACCGCGTCGCCGACCAGCGTGCCGGTGAGGCGCTGCTGGAGGACGGTGAACAGCCAGGCGGCCGCGCCGGCCAGGAGCACGGCCGCGGCCAGCAGCGCCATCGCGGAGCGGGAGTCGTCGTCCAGGGCCGAGTCGACCGTACGGGCCAGGAGGACCGGTACGGCGCTGCCCGCGGCGGCGGCCACCACCACGGCCGCGGTGACGAAGGCCACCGCGCCGCCGCGACCCCGGAAGTAGGGGGTGATGCGGCGCAGCAGCTGCCGGTCGCCGTAGTGGCGGTCGTAGGTGTCCTCGGCACCCGCCTCGATGCCTTCCAGGAGTGCCATCAGCCGGTTCCTTCCTCTGCTCCGGCCGGGACCGGGGCGGTGGTGGTTCCCTTCGCGTCGGGGGCCGTGTACGGCGCGAAGATGGTGCGGTACAGCGCGCAGGTGCGCAGCAGGTGTTCGTGGGTGCCCTGGCCGACGACCCGGCCGGCGTCGAGGACGACGATGTGGTCGGCGGCGCGGATGCGGGAGAGCCGGGGGGTGACGAGGAAGGTGGTGCGGCCCGTGGCGGCGCGCCGCATCGCGAGCTGGAGTTCGTGCTCGGTCACGCTGTCGACGGCGCTGGTCGCGTCGTCCACGGCGAGGATGCGCGGGTCGGTCACCAACGCGCGGGCGATCGCCAGGCGTTGGCGCTGGCCGCCGGAGAGGGTGATGCCGCGCTCGCCCAGCACCGTGTCGTACCCGTGCTCGCTCGCCATGACGAAGTCGTGTGCCTGGGCGGTACGGGCCGCCTCCTCCAGCTTCGCCCGGCCGGTGCCGGGCGCCGCGCCGAAGGCGAGGTTCTCGGCGATGGTGCGGGAGAACAGGACCACGTCCTGCTCGACCACCGCGACCTGGCCGCGCAGCGCCTGCGGGTCCCAGGCGGTGGTGGGCACGCCGTCGACCAGGACCTGTCCCTCGTTGGGCACGTAGGTGCGGTTGAGCAGGTGCAGGAGCGTGGACTTGCCGCTGCCGGTGGCACCGACGACCGCGACGGTGGTGCCGGGAGCGGCGCGGAAGGAGATGTCGTGCAGCACGGGTTTGCCGTCGCCGTAGGCGAAGGTGACGTGGTCGAAGACGACTTCGCCGCTGATGACCGCCGTGTGCCGGCCGCCCTCCTCGTCCTCTCCCGCCCGGTCGTTGATGATCTCCAGGATGCGCTGTGCTCCGGAGAAGCCGAAGAAGATGAGCCCGATGCTGAAGGAGGCGAGCTGGGTCGGGGCTCGCAGACTGCTCATCAGACCCAGGACCGCGACCAGTTGGCCGACGCTGAGTGAGCCGTCGCGCAGCAGGAAGACGGCGTGCAGCAGGGTGCCGGCGGTGGCCACGGCCAGCAGCAGCGGGGGGAACGACAGGGCCTGGACGTGTGCCTGGCGCACGGCCGCGTCCCGGTAGGCGGCGGCGGCGCTGCGGAAGCGGTCCTGTTCGCGTGCGGCGCCGTCGGTCGCCTCGACCGCCTCGATCCCGGAAATGCTCTCGGCGGCCTGCGCGGACATCGCGCCGAACTCCTCGCGGGTGAGGTCGGAGACCGGTTCCAGGCGGCGCCCGTGGTCCATGAGGGCGACGACGAACAGGACGACGAAGATGCCGGGGAAGAGCAGGAGCCGCCAGTCCACGGCCGCGATGAAGACCAGCGGGATGAGGGTGTTGAGCGCCATGTCGAGCGTCATGTCGAATCCCGGCGACACCATGAGCCCGAGGGCCTCGGCGTCGCCGGTGGCGCGGGTGGACAGGTCGCCGGTGCGGTGCCGGTTGAAGAAGCCCTGCTTCTTGCGGAGCATGCTGGCGAACACCCCCGCCCGCGCGTCGCGTTCCAGGCCGCTGGCGAACGCCTCCAGGGCGTAGGTGGAGGCGATGCCGCAGACGCCCCGGACGAGGACCAGGCCGAGCAGCACGGCGCACACGACGTGCAGGGCCCCGAGGTCCGGGTCCTGGCCGTTCGTCTTCAGTACGGCGTCGAAGGCCAGCCCGATGACCAGGGGGAGGGCCGCGGTGAGGGTCTGCCAGAGCAGGCTTCCGGCCAGATGGACGGCGATGTGCCGGCGGAAGTGACGCATGTGCAGGCGGAGCCAGGGGCCCACGCCCATCTCGGGTCCGGTGGCCGGCGCCGGTGCGGACGCGGGGCGGGTCTGCTCGGCGGTCTCGGTCGTCATCGGTCTCTCCCGTGCGGTGTCACGGAGCCGGCGGGGTGGGCGGTCAACGGTTCGGTGCTCCCTTTGTTCCTGGGGTTGTTCCCCGGGCCGGTCCCCGCGCTGTTCCTCGGCGCGGGAATTGCCCAGGGGAATGTGACGCCATGACGCGCGCCGACCCGGCTGTTTCCGGGCGGGCTTCCGGTTTTTTCCGGCTCCTCCGGAGTGCCTTTCGGGCAGGCGGGAGCCGGGCGGGTAACAGGTGCGTCAGGAGGGGAAGTTAGCTGTTTTTTCGGAAAAACGAAACCGGCGGCCGGGTGAGCGGGTGGCTGGGAAAGTTCGAAATCCCGACCGTGACGGTCATGGTGACGGTCATGTCCACGCCATGTCCCGGATGCCGTGGTTTGTTCGGTTTATTAACTTTGTTGGTCTGTAAAATCGGATGATGGCTCATAGCTGGGGCAATTGGCCGGATGGTACTGGTTCCCCCGAGTCCCTGTTGTTATAGTCAAGGCAAATTCGCGACAGGAGTCGACGGTAGCGAATTAGTCCGGACGCATACGGTCACCGCGTCCGGGGAATGCCCACTTACAGCCTTGATCCGGAGGAGTACGGTGAGCGATTTAGCATGCAAACCCCCCACCCCGTCGCGACAGCTGGTCGTCGCGACTCTTGTCCACGACCGCGTGGCGCGCCAGGAGTTGCAGGCCGCCCTGTCCGGGGCCGCCCTCGTGCGCGAGGCCCGGCACTGCGCCGACCGGCGCGAGGCACGCCAGGTGCTCGGCTCCGGCCGGGTCGACGTGTTCGTCGTCGCCAAGACCGACTACGACGCCCATGCCGACCTGCTTGACGAATTCCGCTCCCCGCTGCCGAGCACGCTGGTGCTGCTGAGCCACGCCGATCCGGACGAGGCGATGCTGACCGGACCACCGGCGCCCGACGGGTTCCTGATGCAAAGAGGTCTGAGCGCGGCGGCCGTGGACAGCACCCTGCGCCGCATGGCCGCGGGCGAAGTGCCCATGCCCGCCCCGCTCGCCCGCGCCCTGATGGACCGCGCCGGCGCCACCCGTCCTCCGCACGGACGGCGTGACATCGCTGTCACCGCCCGCGAGACCGAGGCGTTGCTCCTGCTCGCCGAGGGGCTGAGCAACAAACAGATGGCCCGGCGCCTGGACATCACCAGCCACGGCGTCAAACGGCTCGTGGCCAGTCTGCTGCTCAAACTGGGCGCGCCGAACCGGACGGCCGCGGTCGTTCTGGCCATCCACGCCGGCCTGATCCGTACGGTCCGGCCGGGCCAGACCACCGCGGACCGCCGCGTCGTACGGGTCCAGCTCGCCGGGGGCGGAGCCGATGTCCGCCTCCCGGTCCCCGCCGGGCGCCTCGCCGCTGAGGAGGCGGACCCCGGAGCACGCCTCCTGGCCGACGACCGGCACCGCTGACGCTGACCACGAACACCACTGACGACCGGTACTGCTGACCACCGCCACCGCTGACGAAAGGCACCGGCGCGGGCCGCGCCGACGGCGGCGGACACACCGCCGTGGCCCGGCGCCCTGCCCGTCCGGCCATGCCCGAATGGGCAGGTCTTCCTCCCGGGATTCCCCGGCTAGCGTGAAAGCGCGAAAGCCCTGGGGTGTCGACCGGAGGAAATCCTGCCGTGGAAAAATTCGAGACACGTGAAGTCCCCTTTTACGGTCGCCGTGCGGTCACGGCACCGGCGACCTGTGCGCAACGGCACATGTGGGACCTGATCCGCCGTGAAATGCCCGACGCCTCCTTCTATGATTTCTGTCAAGAGGTCTTTCTTCCCGGTGAAGGAACCGTGGAAGACGCTCTCGCCGTGTGCGGAGAACTCGTCGCCCGACACGAGTCCCTGCGCACGGCTTTTTTCCGTGGCGCGGACGGAAGCCTCGTCCAGCGGGTCGAACGGTCGGGCTCCTTTGAGGCGCAGATATGCGCCACCGGGCCGGGCCGGAGCGCGCAATTCGTCCACGACGCCTGGCGGCGCCGGATGCGGGACCGGACGTTCGACCTGCGGAGCGGGCCGCCGCTGCGCGTGCTGATCGTCGTCACCGACCACGTGCCGGTGCTGGCGGCCTTCTGCGTCTCGCACCTCGCCGCGGACCTCATGTCCATGCGTACCCTCGCCGAGGAAGCCCTGACCCTGCTGGCCGCGCGGACCACCCGCACCGCGGCACCGCCGCCCGCCGACACGCGCCAGCCGGTCGAACAGGCCGCGTTCGAGCGCTCCCCGCAGGGCCGTGCCCTGCTGGCCCGGGCCCACACGCACTGGCGGCGGCACCTGGCGACCGCTCCCCTGACGATGTTCCCCGGCCGTCCCGCCCCGCAGGGGCCCGGCCGCCCGGACCGCTACAGCGCGGCCATGGACTCCTCGGCCGCCTTCCTGGCCGTCCGCGCCCTGGCCGGCCAGTGGCGGGTGAGCACTTCCGCGGTGCTCTTCACGGCGGTCGCGCTCCTGCTCGGCGCCCGCTCCGGGCAACCGGTCTGCGCCCTGCGGCTGCTGGCCGCCAACCGTACGCACCCCGCCCTCCAGCACACCGTGGCCAACCTCCACCAGGAGGTCCTCACCACCCTCGACCTGCGCGCGGACGACGTGCGGACCGTCGCCCGGCGCGCCTTCGCCGCGGGCACCCTCGCGTACGCCAACGGCCTCTTCGACCCCGACGCGGCGAACGAGCTGATCCGGGCCGAGGGGCGTGGCAGGGGCGAGCCGCTCCATCTGTCGTGCTGCTTCAACGACATCCGCACCGACCACGATCTGCGGACCCTGGGTGAGACGGCGTCCGCACCGGACATACGCGCCGCCCTGGCCCGTACCGTCGTCGCCCCCTCCGACTTCGAGGAGGCCGAGACCTTCTTCCTGGTCGTGGTCGACACCGATCCCGGATGGCTGAGATTCGTGCTGTGTGCCGAGACGGACGTCCTGCCGCCCGAGGAGGTGCACACCTTCCTGCGGCGGCTCGAACGGTTCCTCGTGGACTGCGCCGAGCAGCCCGAACGCCCCTGGCCCCCGCTCGATCGGGAGCAGCGGCCGTCTGCCGTACGGCCACCGCGGACGGCCGCCCGAGGGTGACCGGATCTTGGCCGTAGCCGAACGGGCATGCCCCAAAGCGGAGGATGCCTCAGGCACTTGCACGTGGTGAGACTGGGACCTGTCCGATCAGGGTGCGCGCCACCGCGGCACCGGGTGACGGGGGAGTCGACTGTGTTCACGCAAGTACGGGCAAGCGAGACCGCCATGGGCGTGGAGAACCCCGCGCACGGCACGGTCTTCGCCCACGCCCCCCGCTGCACGGCCGCCGAACTCGACGCGGTCGTCGCCGACGTGGCCCGGGCGTTCCCCGGATGGGCGGCGCTGCCGCTGGAGAGCCGCCGCCGGCACCTGCTCGCCTGCCGGGACGCGCTGCGGGACGCCGAGGACGCCATGGCGGACCTGCTCACCCGGGAACAGGGCAAACCGCTGCGGCACGCACACGCCGAAGTCCGCCTCGCCGCCGACTGGTTCGCCCACACCGCCGAGCTCACCCTGGGCCCGGACCGCATCGTGGACGAACCCGCGGCCCGGGTCACCCTGGAGCGGGTGCCGCACGGCGTCGTCGCGGCGATCGCGCCGTCCAACTACCCCGTCCTGCTGGCCGTGTGCAAGATCGCCCCGGCGCTCCTCGCGGGCAACACGGTCGTTCTCAAACCCTCGCCCGCCACACCGCTCTCCAGTCTGCTCATGGGCGAGGCGCTGGGCCGGGTCCTGCCGCCCGACGTCCTGCGGGTGATCAGCGGCGACGCCGCACTGGGCGCCCGGCTCACCGCACACCCCGCGGTCCGGCTGATCTCCTTCACCGGCTCGATCACCGCCGGCCGCGCCATCGCCCGCTCCGCCGCCACCGACTTCAAACGGACCGTCCTCGAACTCGGCGGCAACGACCCGGCCGTCGTGCTGCCCGGTACGGACGTACAGGCCCTGGCACGCGCCCTGTTCGACCGGGCGATGGTCAACAGCGGGCAGTTCTGCGCCGCGGTCAAACGCGTCTACGTGCCGCGCGAGCAGCACGCCCCGCTCACCGCGGCGCTGGCCGCGCTGGCCGAGTCCGCCGTCGTCGGTGACGGCCTCGACGCGGCGACCGAACTCGGCCCGCTGGTCAGCGGAGACCAACTCAGGCACGTGGCCGGGCTGGTGGACGACGCGGTGCGCCGCGGCGCGCGGCTCGTAACCGGCGGCCGCGCCCTGGAACGGGCCGGCCACTTCTATCCACCCACCGTCGTCACGGACCTGCCCGAGGGAACGCGCCTCGAAGAGGAGGAGCAGTTCGGTCCGGTGATCCCCGTGATCCCCTACGACGACCTCGACGCCGTGACGGCCCGTGTCAACGCGTCACCCTACGGCCTGGGCTGTTCCCTGTGGGGCGACCCGGAGCAGGGCGCCGCGGTGGCCCGGCGGCTGCACTGCGGAACGGTGTGGATCAACACCCACGGCGACCTCCGGCACGACGTGCCGTTCGGCGGCCACCGCCACTCGGGCACTGGCGTCGAGTACGGACCGTGGGGCCTCTTGGAATACACCCAGATCACCATCCACCACCTCGCGCTCCGCGGGAAAGATGAGGGGAAGGCATGAGCGATACCGTTTCCGGCGGCGACCCCGGCACCGGCCTGGTCGATCTGTCGGGGCTGCGTGTGTTCGTCGGCGGCCCCATCCAGTACGCGCTGGGGCACAACAGCTTCCACCAGCCGTTGCGCGAGACGCTCCAGACCATCGTCACCGCGGTCGCGGAGGCCGGGGCCACCGTCTTCTCCGCCCATGTCGTGGAGAAGTTCGGCCTGGAGACACCGCTCTACTCACCGGAGGACGTCAGCGCACGGGACCTGGAGTGGATGCGCCGCTGCGACGTGTTCGTCCCCGTCCTGCCGACGGACGCCGACGGCGGCCTGATGCGCACCGACGGCACCCACATCGAACTGGGCTGGGCCTCGGCACTGGGCCGCCCCATCGTCATGGTGACCGCCCTGCCGGTCCCCGCAGCGGCCAGTCATCTGCTGCGCGGGCTGCCGTCCGTGGCCGACGTCGGCCACGTCGACCTGGCCGAGCTGCGCCGCGGCGGCCCCGGCGAACTGCTGCTGCGGCTGGGCAAGGTCGGCCGCGACGCGGTGGTCACGCCGTGACGACCGTCGAGCACACCGCGTCGGCCACCGAGGTCCTCGGGCTGCGGCTCCTGAGCCCCCTCGTCGTCGGCTCGGGCCTGCTCACCGACCAGGAGCGCAACATCCGCCGACTGCTGTCCGGCGGCGCCGGCGCCGTGGTCACCAAGACCATTCACCCAGGCCCCCTGCCCGGCGGCGACGAGCGCCTGCTCCACCTGCCCACCGGGATGATCAACAGCACCACGTACTCCCGGCGCGGCCTCGACGCCTGGTGCGCCATGCTCGGCCGGTTCGCCGAGGACGACCTGCCGGTCATCGCCTCCCTGCACGCCGATTCCCCCGCCGCGCTGGCGGACCTGGCCGCGCGGGTCGCCGACACCGGCTGCCGCGCTCTGGAACTCGGCATCTCGTGTCTGAACGAGGACGGCGGACTGACCGACAGCGCCCGGCGGGTCGCCGACTACACCGGCGCGGTGCGCCGGGCCACCGGGCTGCCCTTCAGCGTGAAACTGGCGGTGGGGGAGCAGGTCGGCGAGCGCGTCGCCGCCGCGGTGGAGGCGGGCGCCGACGCGATCACCCTCAGCGACACCATCGCCGGGCTCGCGGTCTCCGCCGACACCGGCGAAGTGCTCCTGGGCCGCCCCTTCGGCTACTCGGGGCCCGGGATCAAACCGCTGGTACTCGCCGCGATCTACGAGCTGCGGCGCGGCGGCCTCTCCGTTCCGGTGATGGGCAGCGGCGGGGTGCGCAGCGGCACCGACGTGGCGGAGTACCTCACCGTGGGCGCCGACGCCGTACAGGTCTACACGGCGCTGCACACACGGATGCACCAGACCCTGGCGGAGATCCGCCGGGGTTTCGACACCTGGCTCGGCGCACGCGGCGGAACCCTCGCCGACGTGGTGGGGCGGGCACTTGACGGCGGAAGAGGTGAGGCGCGTGCGGCAGCGGACCACGAACGTCACGGCGTACGGTGACCTGACCAGCCCCGAAGCGCCCGACGCGCTCAGCGGCGCCACCCTGGTGTGGCCGGTGGGCGGACTGGAGCAGCACGGCCCCCACCTGCCGCTGTCCGTGGACTACGACATCCCCGACGCGCTCGCCCGGCAACTGGTGGCGGACGTCGACGGGGTGCTCTTCCCGGGGCAGCCGCTGTCCGCCAGGTCACTGCCGCACAGCGGTGGTGGACTGCGCTTCCCCGGCACCGTTCACATCGACGGGGGAACGTTCATCGACTACGTCGCCCAGTGCCTGCGGGGACTGGCCCGGCTCGCCCCCGCCCGTCTGGTGGTGATCAACGGACACTACGAGAACGAGGCCCTGCTGTTCGAGGCGATCGACGGACTCGACCCGGCGCGCACCTTTCCCGCCACCGAGATCGTCGCCTTCAGCTGGTGGAGCCTGGTGGAGGAGGAGTGGCTGCGCAAGCGGCTCCCCGAGTTCCCGGGCTGGCACGCCGAACACGCCGGGGTGACCGAGACCAGTCTCATGATGTACCTGCGTCCCGAGGTGGTGCGCCCGGTACGCGTGGACCACCCCACCCCGCCCGCCGCCGGGGTGTACCGCCACCCCGTCGACGTGGACCGCATGTCCACCCAGGGGGTGCTCACCACGACCTCGGGCGCCAGCGGCGCACTGGGGGAGGAGCTGTTCTGGCACGTGATGGACGGTGTGGCGCGGACCCTCGCGGACGGCCCGTCCCCGCGCACCGAGCGGCGTGCAAGCGAGTGACGAATTCCAGCGGAAGGGGATCCATGCGCCTGCCGACGACCGAACGCGACGCCTTCGAAGCCCGCCTGCAAAGCCTCTTCGGCGACAAACTCCGGCCCGTGGAGGAGTGTTTCGAGGCCATCCAGAACTTCAAGGACGGATCCTTCGCGGTGGGGCAGCTCGGGCTCATGCTCTACACCAACGGATACAACCTGCGGGGCACCAGCACCCGCCATCCCAACGGCATGGTCTTCCACGACGGGCAGAACCTGTTCGGCGTCGGCTACTTCAGCAAGGAACACGACGAGCGCAAGCACCTGCACATCGTCGCGCCCAAGGGGAAGGACCGCATCACCGCGGTCAAGTCGTTCATCTCCGCGACACGCGAGGCGGGCCTGGCCCGGACCTCCGTATACGTCCGCCACCTCTCGCCGCGCGACCACGCGCTGTTCCTCGCGGCCGGCTTCGCCCCGGTTACCGCCGACCCGTGGCATCCCGAGGCCCCGGAGGAGGACGAGACGTATCCCAACCGCGTCTACCGCCTGGAGGAGCTGCTGGCGGCGGACGACGAGGGCGGCCTGGTGGTGAAGAACCTGGAGGGGGACGGCAACCGCCGGCACAGGAACAAGAACCGGCTCGCCTACCGGCGCTTCGAGAACTTCCTCGCCCGCAACGACCACCTGGAACTGCGCATACGCCCCTACGGGTACGGCCCCGAGGAGGCGAAGATGGCCAGGTCCGTCGTCGAGGGGTACTTCGAGGCCCGCCGCGCGCAGGGCGAGGTCGTCGGCTCCACCCCCGAGGACTACACCGCGATCGTCACCCAGCGGCCGGGCGGCCGCAACGAACACGACTACTTCGCCTACCTCGGCGTCCTGGCGCACAGCGGCGGCGAGGAGGTGCCGGTGATGTTCTTCGCGGGCGAGCGCACCGCCCCGGAACGGGCGTCGCTGTACTGCACGATGTCGATGCGCTTCGCGGACCGCCTGAGCGGGCTGTTCAAGGACGCCACCGGATTCACCGCCATACCGCAGTACATCTGGCTGACCGTGTTCAAGAAGCTGATGGACCACGGCATCCGCGAGGTCGACGCGGGCGGATCCGAGGTCAAGGGCCTCGACGACCAGAAACGGCAGTTGGGCGGACGGCCCGAAAAGACCTACTGGGTCGTGGGCTGACCGCCTCGACCCGGACCTTCCCAAGTCGCGCCCAGGGGGTACGTACATGCAATCGCGCACCGATCACAAGGACTTCACCCCGTTCGACGTCTGCGTCGTGGGGATGGGATACGTCGGCGTCACCCTCGCCGCCGCCCTCCTGTCCACCGGCAAGCGGGTGCTCGGCTACGAGAGCGACCCGGCGGTCGCGGGCACCCTGGCACAAGGGCGCCTCCAACTGGCGGAGCCCGGCGTCGCCGAGCTGATCGCACGCGGAGCCGGCGACGGCACGCTCGCGGTCACGGCCGACATCAGCGGGCACCGGCTGCCACCCGTCGTCGTCATCTGCGTCGGCACACCCATCACGCCCGGGGGCACGACGCCCGAACTCGGCCACCTGTCGGCCGCCGCCGAGGCCGTCGCGGCGGGAGCGGACGAGAACACCCTGGTGATCGTGCGCAGCACCGTCCCCGTCGGCACCACCCGCGAACTGGTCCTGCCGGCCCTGGCCCGCCGCATACCCGAGCCGCTGCTCGCCTTCTGCCCCGAACGCACCATCCAGGGCCAGGCGCTGGCGGAACTGCTGTCCCTGCCGCAGATCGTCGGCGGCCTGGACGAGGAGGCGACCAAGCTGGCGGCGGGGTTCTTCACCACCATCAGCGGGCGCGTCGTCCCCGTCTCCTCACTGGAGGCCGCCGAACTGGTCAAACTCGTCAACAACTGCCACACCGACCTCATCTACGGCTTCGGCAACGAGATCGCCCTCATGGCGGAGAAGCTCGGCCTGGACGCCATGGAGGTCATCAACTCCGCCAACGCGGACTACCCCCGCCCCGATCTGAGCAAGCCGGGCTTCGTCGGCGGCAGCTGCCTCACCAAGGACCCCTACCTGCTGAGCCACTCCCTCGCCCGCCACGGCCACACCCCGCGGATGGTCATGGCGGCCCGCACCCTCAACGAGTCCCTGCCCCGACAGGTCGGCGAGCGCGTGCTCGACGCGCTGCGCCGGGCGGGCCAGGACCCGCGGGAGTCCACCGTCCTGGTCTCCGGGTTCGCCTACAAGGGCCGGCCCGAGACGGACGACATGCGCGGCGCCCCCTCCGTGCCGCTCCTCGATTTCCTGCGCGACAGGGTCGCCCGGGTGGTCGGGCACGACTTCGTGGTCCCGCCCGAACGCATCGAGGCACTGGGGGTGCCCTCCGTCACCCTCACCGACGGCTTTACCGGCGCCCACGCCGCCATCCTGCTCAACGACCACGCCCGGTACGGCGCGTTGCCCGCCGACGAGCTCATCGCCCGGATGAGCCCGCCCGCGCTGGTGTACGACGCCTGGCGGGTGCTCCCGCCGACGACGAAGACAATGAGGCTCGGCAGTGCCTGAGAAGATCCTGATCACCGGGGGAGCGGGGTTCATCGGGCTGCACCTGGCCGCGGAACTCGCCTCCCGCCACGACGTCACCCTCCTCGACGACTTCAGCAGGGGCCGGCGCGACACGCTGCTCGACTCCCTGCTCGACCGCGTCACCCTCGTCGAGCACGACCTGACCACCCCCATCCCCGACACCCTCCTGCCCGACGACTTCGACACCGTCCACCACCTGGCGGCCGTCGTCGGCGTCGTCCACTCCAACGAGGAACCCCAGCGGGTGCTCAGGACCAACCTCCTGTCCACCGTGCACGTCCTCGACTGGTTCACCGGGCGGCCCGGGACGTCCGGCGCCACCTTCTGCTTCGCCTCCTCCAGCGAGGCGTACGCGGGAAGCGTCGCCGCCGGACTCGCCGCGCTGCCCACCGGCGAGGACGTCCCCCTGCTGGTCCCCGACCCCGAGGTGCCCCGCTCCTCGTACGGCTTCAGCAAGATCGCCGGAGAGCTGCTGTGCCGCACCTACGCCGGTGTCCACGGCTTCGCCCTGCGCATGGTCCGCTTCCACAACGTGTACGGGCCGCGCATGGGCTACGACCACGTCATCCCCCAGTTCATCGAACGCGTCCTCGCCGGCGCCGACCCCTTCGCCGTCTACGGCGGCGACCAGACGCGGGCCTTCTGCCACGTCGACGACGCGGTGGCCGCGCTCGTCGCGCTGGCCGGTCTGCCCACCAAGGAGACCCTGCTCGTCAACATCGGCAACGACAGCGAGGAGGTCCGCATGGACGACCTCGCCCGGATGGTCTTCGAGACGGCCGGGCGCACCCCCCGCATCGCCGCCCACCCCGCGCCGCCCCTGTCCCCGCAGCGCCGCCTGCCCGACCTGACCCGGCTGCGCGAACTCACCGGCTACCGCCCCGCCGTCGACCTGCGCGAGGGTCTGCGCCGCACCTACGCCTGGTACGCGCACGACCTCGCCACCCGAGGGGCCGGGCAGTGAACGGCCTACGGGTGCGGTACGTGCACCAGGGGTACTTCCCCGCCCGCGCGGGCGGCGAGCTGATGACCCGCTCCCTCGCCGTGGCCATGAGCCGCCGGGGGCTGAGCGTGGGCCTGTACGGCGGCGAGGGCGACCCCGAGGACGCGCGGCTGATGACGGCCGCGGGAATCGGCGTCGAACCGCTGCCGACCGGGGACGGCCGGGCGCGCGCGGCGGACCTGGTGCACGCCGTCGACGCCTTCCAGCCCGAGAACATCCGCGCGGGTCTGCGCCTCGCCCGGGCCTGGGGCGTCCCCTTCGCCGTCACACCGGCCTCGGCCCCGGACGTGTGGCCCGACCGGGAGGCCGTGGTGGAGGGCTGCCGCCGGGCGGACGCCGTGTTCGTCCTGACCGACGCCGAACGCGAGATGCTGCGCGCCGACGGCGTGGCCGACTCCGTCCTGCACCGCATCGGGCAGGGGGCGCACCTGCCGGGCACCGCCGACCCGGAGGGCTTCCGTGCCGCGCACGGCATCACCGGGCCGCTGGTCCTCTTCCTCGGCCGCAAGATGCGCTCCAAGGGGTACACGGTCCTGCTGGAGGCGGCACGGCACGTGTGGGCACGCCACCCCGAGGCGCACTTCGCCTTCCTCGGCCCGCGCTGGGACGAGGACTGCGCGCAGCGGTTCGCCGCCCACGCCGATCCCCGTATCACCGAACTGGACCGGGTGGACGAGGACACCAAACGCAGCGCCCTCATGGCGAGCGACCTGGTCTGCCTTCCCTCGACGGTCGACGTCTTCCCGCTGGTGTTCGTGGAGGCGTGGATGTGCGGCAAGCCGGTGATCGGCTCCGCGTTCATGGGCAGCGCGGAGGTGATCGCCGACGGCCGGGACGGGCTGATCGTCCCCGCCGCCGCCCGGCCGGTGGCGGACGCGGTGAGCCGCCTGCTCGCCGACCCGGCCGAACGGGAGCGGATGGGGCGCGCGGGCCACGCCAGGGCCCGCCGCGAACTCACCTGGGACGCCGTCGCCGCGCAGGTGCACCGCGTCTACACCGAACTGGTCCCGGCCCGGAGTTGAGCGGAGGAAGTCCCGTGAAAGCAGTGATACTGGCCGGCGGCGAGGGGCGGCGCCTGCGGCCCGCCACCTTCACCGTCCCCAAACCCCTCATCGAGGTCGACGGCACCCCGATCCTGCACATCATCCTCCGACAGCTCCAGAGCGCCGGATTCACCCAGGTCACGCTCTCCCTCGGCTACCGCGCCCAGCTGATCGAGGCCAGCTTCGACGGACCTGACTGGGCGGGCCTGGACCTGCGGTTCTCCCTGGAGCACGAGCCACTGGGGACCGCCGGACCGCTGGGCCTGCTCCCTCCCCTGGAGGACTCCACCCTGGTGATGAACGCGGACCTGCTCACCGACATCGACTTCGCCGACCTGTGGAGGCGGCACAAGAAGTCCGAGGCGGCCGCGACGATCGCCCTGGTACCGCGCCACGTCGACCTCGCCCACGGCGTGGTGGAGGTCGACGGCGAGAACCGGGTGGCCCGCTTCCGGGAGAAACCGCGCATGAGCTTCCTGGCCAGCACCGGCATCTACGTCCTGGAACCCTCGGTCCCGCGTCTGCTGCCCCCGCGTACCCGCTACGACATGCCCGCGCTGCTCACCGACGCAGCCGACCGGGGCGCCCGCGTCGAGGGCCATGTCTTCGACGCCGCCTGGCACGACATCGGCACCCCCGCACAGCTCGCCGCCGCCGACGCCGCCCTGCGCGCCGACCGGGCGCGCTATCTCGGGGCCCTCGCACAGCGCGGCCCCGGCGCGGACTCCACGCAGGAGGCGGTGCGCGGATGACCGACTGGAAGATCCCCCTGTACGCCCCGAGCACCGGCGAGGCCGAGGCCCGCGCCGTCGCCGAGGTCCTGCGCGCCAACTGGCTGTCCGTGGGCCGGGTGACCCAGGACTTCGAGGAGCGCTACGCGGCCGCGCTGGAGGTCGAGGACGCGGTCGCCGTCAGCAGCGGCACCGCGGCGCTGCACCTGGCCGTCCTCGCCCTGGGGATCGGCCCCGGCGACGAGGTGGTCCTGCCGTCGCTGAGCTTCGTCTCGGCCGCCGCCGTGGTCGCCCTGTGCGGGGCCACCCCGGTGTTCGCCGAGGTGAAGGGCGCCCATGACCTGGGCGTGGACCCGGCGGACGTGGCCGCCCGGATCACCCCCCGCACCCGGGCCGTGGTGGTCGTGCACTACGGCGGCCACGCGGCCGACCTGCCGGCCCTGACCGCGCTGGCCCGGCGGCACGGCCTGGCCCTCATCGAGGACGCCGCGCACGCCCCGGCCACCAAGACCGCGTACGGCGTCCTCGGCACGGTCGGGGACATCGGCTGCTTCAGCTTCTTCGCGACCAAGAACCTCTCCATGGGGGAGGGCGGCGCCGTCGTCGCCCGCGACCCCGGGGTGCGCGCCCGCGTCAGACGGCTGCGTTCGCACGCGCTGACCGTGGGGGCCGAGCAGCGCCACCGCGGCGGCCCCTCGGGTTACGACGTGGACGGATTCGGCCTCAACTACCGGCCCACCGAGATCGCCTGCGCACTCGGACGCGTCCAGCTGGAGGCGCTGGCCGAGCGCCGCGTGGTGCGCCAGGAAGCGGTGCGGACCTATCGCGAGCTGCTGTCCGGGCTGCCCGGTCTGGAAGTGCCCTACGCGGACCGGCCGGTGGAGGAGGGCGCGCACCACCTGTTCCCGGTGGTGCTGCCCGACGGCCTCGACCGGGAGGACCTTCAGACGGGGCTGCGGGCGGCCGGGGTCCAGAGCGGTGTCCACTATCCGCCCACCCACCTCTTCACCGCCTACCGCGAGCGCTACGGCACCCGCCCCGGCAGCCTCCCGGTCACCGAGAGCGTCGCCGCCCGCCAACTGTCGCTGCCCCTGCACGGCGCCATCGAGATCCAGGACGTCCGCCGGGTGGCCGAGGCGGTGAGCCGGACATGGGCGCCGGAGCGGTGAGCCCGGACGGTGGCACCCGCCTCGTCGAGGGGATGCTGCACCGCGACGGACACCCCCTGTTCTGCCTGGGCGTCAACTACTTCCCCTCGCGGGCGGGCTGCGACTTCTGGCGGGACTGGGACCCCGACGTCCTCGACGCCGACTTCGCGCGCATGGCCGCCCTCGGCTTCAACACCGTGCGGATCTTCGTCTTCTGGGCCGACTTCGAACCCGCCGAGGGCGTCTACGACCCGAGGATGACCGAACGGCTGCGGGAGCTCGCCGATCTCGCGCACCGGCACCAGCTGCTGTGCCTGCCCTCCCTGCTGACCATCTGGATGAACGGACAGCTCTTCGACCCGCCGTGGCGAGGCGGCCGGGACCTGTGGCGCGATCCGGCGATGACCGAGCGGCAGCGCGCCTTCGTCGCCCACATCGCGGGCGCGCTGCGCCACGCGCCCAACATCCTCGCCTACGACATCGGCGACGAGATCCCGCACGTCGACCCGGCCGCGTCCGGCTCACTGGACGCGCACGAGGTACGGGCGTGGTGGGCCGGTCTCGCCGACGCGATCCGGGCGGCCGACCCGGGGGCCCTGGTCCTCCAGGCCAACGAGGGCTCGGCGGTCTTCGGCGACCACGCCTTCCGGCCCGAGCACGCCCGGCCGCTGGACCTGGTGGCCCTGCACGGCTTCCCGCTGTGGACCCCCTTCCACATCGAGTCGGCCGCCGCCGCCAAGGCCACCGCCTATCTGCCCTACCTGGTCCGGCGCGGGCGGGCCCACGCCCCGGTGCTCGTGGACGAGATGGGCAGTTACGGGTGCGACGAGGCAACCGCCGCCCGCTATCTGCGTGCCGCGGCCCACAGCGCCTTCGCCGCCGGGGCCGTCGGCATCGTGGTGTGGTGCTGGCAGGACTTCACCTCCGAGAGCAAGCCGTACGCGCTGCGCCCCGGCGAACGCTTCGTGGGGCTGCTGGACATGGACGGCCGCGAGAAGCCCGCCATGGACGCCTTCCGCGGCTTCGCGCGCCGGGTGAGCGGGGAACTCGCCGGGTTCCGTCCCGTACCGGCCCCGGTGGGGGTGTTCCTGCCCGAGCGGGCCCCGGACCACGACGGCGGATACCTGGCGTCGGAGGCGGACACCGAGGCCGCCGCCTTCTACACGCATTGCCTGCTCCAACAGGCCCACCTGCCCTACGAGTTCATAGGGACCGAGGACCTGGAGCGGTACGCGATGGTGATCTGCCCCTCGGTCCGGCCGCTGCCGCTGGCCGCGCAACGACGGCTGGGCGAGTACACGGTCGCGGGCGGGGTCCTGCTGTACTCCACCGGCGACGTGCTGGGCCCGACGGGGTTGGAGGAGCTCTTCGGCGTACACATCCGGGACTTCACCCTCGACCCGGCCGAACAGGACCGCTTCACCTGGGCCGACACCCCCTACCCGGTGCACTGGCCCGCCGGGCGGATCCCGGTGGTCGACAGCACGATCGCCGAGACCCTCGCCCGCTACCCCAACGGCACGCCCGCCCTCACCCGGCAGCAGCGGGGCGGCGGTGTCGCCTACTTCCTCAACGCCCCGCTGGAGGCGCTCCTCAACGCCCCCTACCGGCTGGAGGAGACACCCTGGCACCGGCTGTACGCGGCGATCGCGGCGAAGGAGGGGATACGGCCGGAGGTGTTCGCCGACGAGCCGCTGGTGGAGACCACCGTCCTGGCACGCGGCGACGAACGCTGCGCCGTGGTCGTCAACCACTCCACCGCACCCGTGACGACGACCGTGTACGGCACGTCCCCCTCCGGTGACCCTCGGGCGGTACGCCACCTGAGTCTGGAGCCCAAGGGAGTCGCGCTGGTGCGCCGGCCGGGCGAACCGCCCCTGCACGCCGACCCCGACACCGGAGAGGACGGACAGCCGTGATCATCGACGCCCACGTCCACGCCGGCGAGTACTACCGCCACTTCACCGCCCGGTTCGCCGACCAGATGATGGCCACCACCGGGCTGCCCCCCGAAGCGCTGTCCGCCCCCGAGGACAAACTCCTCGCCGAGATGGACGCCGCCGGGGTCGACCACGCCTTTCTGCTCGCCTTCGACGTACGGCGCGTCGAGGGGTTCTCGGTGCCGAACACCTTCGTCGCCGAGCTGTGCGCCCGCCACCCGCAGCGGTTCACCGGCTTCGCCTCCGTCGACGCCGGCCGGCCGGGCGCCGCCGAGGAACTGCGGCACGCCGTGACCGAACTGGGCCTGCGCGGGCTGAAGACCGCCCCCTGCTACCTGCGGATGTCCCCGGCGGACCCCCGCTGGTTCGACGTGTACGAGGCGGCCCAGGAGCTGGACATCCCGGTCCTCGTCCACACCGGCCACACCCCCGCGAAGAACGCCGACCCCCGCTTCTTCTCCCCCCTGCTGCTGGAACCCGTCGCGCGGCGGTTCCCCCGGCTGCGCCTGATCCTGGCGCACCTGGGCACCCCGTGGACGACCCCCTGCATCGACCTGCTGGCCCGGCACCCCCACCTCTACGCGGACCTGTCGATCTTCGGCTCCTACCAGTCGCCCCACACCGTGGCCGCCGCGCTCGCCCACGCCCGCGCACGGGGAGTCCTGGACCGCCTGCTGTGGGGTACCGACTTCCCCTTCGCCACCATGTCCGCCGCCGTGGCCCGGATGGACCGACTCACCACCGACGCCACGCCGTGGCCGTCGGACAGCGCCCCGCTGACACCAGACGAACACCGGGCGGTCATGGGCGGCACCGCCGCACGACTGACCCAGAAATGAGGAGACGGTGGCCTTCATCCAGGGATACGAATTCGACGCCATGTCACGTCGCCCCCTGTACGGGGACGTGACCCAGCGGCTCGTCGACCTGTGCGCCTGCGCCCCGGGCAGCGTCGTCGCCGACGTCGGCTGCGGCTCCGGCCGGGCCACCGAGCTGCTGCTCGAACGCTTCCCGCAGCTCGGCTCCGTCGTGGGCATCGACCCCTCCGCCCATGAACTCGCCCTGGCCGAGGAACGGCTGCGCGACAACCCCCGGGCCCGCTTCGTCACCGGCCGGGCCCAGGACGTGGGCGCCGTCGTCGGCCCGGTGGACGCCGTGGTCCTCAGCAACGTCATGCACCAGATCCCCCGGGCCGAACGCCCCTCGGTGCTGCGCGGCTGCCACGATCTGCTCGCGCCCGGCGGCCGGCTCGCCCTGAACACCCTGTTCTACGAGGGCGCCGTGCTGCCCGAGAGCCGCCGCTTCTACGCCGCGTGGCTGCACGCCACCCGCACCTGGCTGCGCGGCCACGGCGGCGACCTCGTCCTGGAACGCGAGGCCCCCGTCGCGCTGGAGACGCTCACCCCGGCCGACCACGAAGCACTCATGACCGAAGCGGGCTTCGTCTCCGTCACCTCCGAGGAGGACGTCTACCCCTGGACCCTGGAGGACTGGCAGGCCCTGTGCGGCTACTCGGTCTTCGTCGAGGGCGCCACCGGACTGACGGACGTCGAGCTGGGCTCCCGGGCGCTGACCGCCGCCCTGCACACCGTCTTCCGCGACCTGGGACTGCGCCAGGTGCCACGGCGCTGGCTCTTCGTCCACGGCACGAGGCAGCGGTGATCGCGGCGACCCGGCGCACGGTGGCCGCCGCCACCGGACCGCTGTCCCACGCCCAACTGGGCATGTGGTTCCTGGAACGGCGCGCCGGGAGCACCCTGTACGCCGAACCGATGACCTTCCGCCTGACCGGCGAGGTGGACGTGCGCGCCCTGCACGCCGCCGTCGAGGACGTGGTGCGCCGCCACGACGCGCTGCGCACCCGCTTCACCGTGGTGGACGGGGCACCCCGCCAGTACGTCGTCCCCGACGCGCGGGTGCCGCTGGCCAGGATCGACCTGGCGTACCTGCCCCCCGACCAGCGCCACCGGCGCGCCGAACGGCTCCTGCGCGCCGAGCTCGGCCGTCCCATCGACCTCGCCGCGGGACCGCTGGTGCGGGCCACGCTGATCCGGCTCGCCCCGCACGACCACGTCTTCCGCCTCACCCTGCACCACCTCGTCTGCGACGCCTGGTCGTGGTGGATGGTCGTCCTGCGCGAGCTGGAAGAGCTCTACGCCCGTCGGGTGGCCGGCGTGCGGACACCCCTGGAGCCCGTCCGTACCCACTACGCGGACTTCGTCGGCTGGCAGGAGCGCTGGCTGGAGAGCCCCGCGTACACCCGGCAGGTCGCCCACTGGCGCCGGGCCCTCGCCGGTGTCACCCCCCTGCCCGAACTCGCCCTGGCCCGCACCACCGCGCCGGTCCCGCACACCTCCTGCGCGACCGAGTGGGAGGTCTTCCCGCAGCCGCTCTACGACGGGCTGCGCGCCCTCGGCCGCCGCGAACACGTCACCCTGTACATGCTGCTGCTGACCGCCTTCACGCGGGTGCTGCGCCGCCAAGTGCCGGGGGACGACATCCTGGTCGGCACCCGGGGCGGCTTCCGCAGCAGACCCGAGTTCGAGAAGACCGTCGGCCTGTTCGTCAACATGCTGCCCATCCGCGCCCGCGTCACCGAGGACACCGGGTTCCACGAGCTGCTGCCCCAGGTACGCGACACGCTCCTCGGCACCTACCTCAACCGCGACCTGCCCTTCGAACGCCTGGTGGCGGAGCTGGGTCTGCGCCGCCCCGGGCCCCACCCGGTGATCAACGTGTGCGTCTCCTTCCAGACCACCCCCGAGGTGATGCCCCAACTGCCGGGCCTGGAGACCACGTTGGTCAACCACGACCCCTATTCACCCTTCGACCTCGATCTCGGCTTCTACACCGAGGACGGCGGTCTGCGCGCCCTGATGATCTACAACCCGGCCCGGTACACCCGCGAGGCGGTCCGCCATCTGCTCGACGCGCTGCGCCGGGAGCTGGAGGAGGCCACCCGCCCGGCGGGCACCCGCCGCACGGCCGGGTCCGTCCGCCCCGACGACGCGAAGGAGACGCCCGTATGAGGGCTTTGCAGTGGCACGGCCCCCACCGGGTGGTCCTCGCCGACGACGTGCCGCCCCCGCGCGTCGAGGCCCCGGACGACGCGGTGGTACGGGTCGTCACCAGCGCGATCTGCGGCACCGACCTGCATCCCTACCGGGGCGAGATCGCCTCCTTCACCCCGGGCACCGTCACCGGCCACGAGTTCACCGGAGTCGTGGAGGCCGTCGGCCCCGAGGTGCGCGGTCTGCGGGTGGGCCAGCGGGTCCTCGCCTCGGACATCATCGCCTGCGGCCGCTGCTGGTGGTGCCGGCAGGGCGCGCACTACCAGTGCGAGCGGGTGGGCCTGTTCGGCTACGACACGGTCGTGGGCGAGCACCCGGTCGCGGGCGGCCACGCCGAGTCCGTCCGCGTCCCCTTCGCCGACACGGTCCTCCACCCGATCCCCGACGACGTCGGCGACGAGCGCGCGCTGCTCATCGGCGACGCACTGGCCACCGGGTACGCCTGCGCCCTCGGCGGCGAGGTCAGGCCCGGCGACACCGTCGCGGTGATCGGGTGCGGGGCGGTCGGCCTGCTGGCCGCCGAGGCCGCCCGGCTGCTGGGCGCCGCCCGCGTCCTCGCCGTCGACCCCGTCGCCGCCCGCCGCAAGGCGGCCGCCGAACGCGGCGCCCGGACCCTGGCCCCCGGCGACGACCTCCCGCAGCAGGTCCGCGAGCTGACCCGGGGACGCGGCGCCGACGCCGTGCTGGAGGCGGTCGGCACGGACGCCGCCCTGCTGAGCGCCCTGGAGATCGTGCGGCCGCGCGGGGTGGTGTGCGCCGTCGGCGCCCACGCGTCCACGGCCACGCCCCTGCCGACGGTCACCGCCTTCGCCAAGGAGGTGACCCTGCGGTTCGCCGTCGGCGACCCCATCGCCACCCGCGAGCCGCTGATGGAACTCGTCCGCCACGACCGCCTCGACCCCTCCTTCGTCATCACCCACCGCCTGCCGCTCGCCGAAGCCCCCGAGGGGTTCCGGCTGTTCGACGCGGGCGAAGCCATCAAGGTGGTGCTCGTCCCATGACCACCCACCCCCTCCTCCCACCCGCTCCTCCGCCCGCCCCCGATCCGCTCACCCGTGCCGTACACCGTCTCGTCGAGGAGCGGGCGGCGCGCACCCCGGACGCCGACGCCGTGCTGTACGGGACCGAACGCCTCAGCTACGCGCGACTGGACCGGCAGGCCGAGCAACTCGCCCGCCGTCTGCGCCACCACGGAGTGGGCCCCGAGGTCCCGGTGGGCGTGCACCTGACGCGTTCGCCCGCACTCGCGGTGGCCTGCCTCGCGGTGCTCAAGGCGGGGGGTGCCTGCGTCCCGCTGGACCCCGCCCATCCGCCCACCCGGCTGGCGCAGGCCGTACGCGACGCGGGCGCCCCGCTGGTCCTGAGCCGGCGCGCGCTGGCGCCGGGCCTGGGCCCGCACCCGGCGACCGTCCTGTACGTGGACTCGGAAGACACCGACCCGGCCGCGCGAGCCGAGCAGCGCCCCCCGGCCCCGCCGGAGCCGGGCATCCGTCCGCCACGGGACACCGCGCCACGGCCGCCCGCCGGCGCCGGGACGCCCCCTCACCCGTCCCCCGCGCGCCGCCTCGCGTGGGTCGCGTACACCTCGGGCTCCACCGGCCGGCCCAAACCCGTGGGCCTCGAACACGGGCCGCTCGCCAACCTCGCCGTGCGGATCGGCCGCCGACTGGACCTCGGCCCCGAGGACCGCGTCCTGCAGTTCGCCTCCCCCGGGTTCTCCGTGGCCGCCGAGGAGATGTTCTCCACCTGGGCCGCCGGAGCCTGCCTCGTCATGGACCCCGACGACACCCTCGCCGACAGCGCGGGACTGCTCGCCGCCGTGGACAGGTACGCCGTCACCGTCCTCCAGCTCACCCCCACCCTGTGGTACGAGTGGCTGCGCGAACTGAGCCGGGACGGCACCCTGCGCCCGCCCGCCTCGCTGCGGCTGCTCGTGGTGGGCAGCGAGCAGGCCGCCCCCGACCGGGCAGCGGACTGGCTGGCCACCGGGGTGCGTCTGGTGCACGAGTACGGCGCCACCGAGGGCACGGTCTCCCAGATCCTGTACGAACCCGACGTCTCCCCGGACGAGTTGCGGACCTGGCCGCGCCTGCCCATCGGCACACCGCTGCCCGGCGTACGCGTCCACATCCTCGACCCGGAGGGCCGACCGGTCGCCCCGGGCGAGTCCGGCGAGCTGCACCTCGCGGGAGACACCCTGGCGCGCGGCTATGTGGGGCAGCCCGCGCTCACCGCCGAGCGCTTCCTGCCCGACCCGTTCACCGACCGGCCCGACGCGCGCATGTACCGTACGGGCGACCTCGCCCGGCAGCGCGCCGACGGCAACCTCGAGTTCCTGGGGCGCGTCGACCACCAGATCACCCTGCGGGGCGTACGCATCGAGCCGGGCGAGATCGAGACGGTGATCGGCCGCTACCCGGGCGTCACCGAGAGCGCCGTGCTGGCCCGCACCACCGCGCGCGGGGACGACCAGCTGTGCGCGTGCGTGGTGTGGCACAAGGAGCGCGACGAGCCCGGACTGCGCGCCCATCTGCGTGCGACGCTCCCGCCCGCGCTCGTCCCCGCCCGCCTGACGGCCCTGCCCGAACTGCCCCGTACGCCCCACGGCAAGGTGGACCGCCAGGCGCTGCGGGCCATGCCCTGGGACGGTGACCGGGCCCCGTCGCCCGACGGCACGCCGCGCACCGCGCTGGAGGCGGCCCTCGCCGCGCTCTGGGCGTGGGTCCTCGACGTACCGTCGGTCGGCGTCGACGACAGCCTCTTCGACCGGGGCGGCGACTCCCTCACCGCCACCCGTCTGGCGGCCCGGCTGCGGGAGGTCCTGGGGGCGGACGTACGGCAGCGGACCGTGTTCGACGCGCCGACCGTACGGGCCATGGCCGAGGTGATCGCGCGCCTGCGTCGCGGCACTCGCGCGGACGAGGCGGTGGGGGCGGCGGACGAGGGCGAGGAGGCGCCGCTGTCGTCGGCGCAGTGGCGCATGTGGCTGCACCACCGCCGGGACCCGGCGAGCGCCGCGTACCACGAGCCGGTGGCGCTGCGGCTGCGGGGCCCACTCGACGCCGACCACCTCGTGCGGGCACTGCGGCGGACGGTGGAACGGCACGCCGCCCTGCGCACCACCATCGGCACGGCGGCGGGCCAACCGGTGCAGCGGGTGGCGCCGCCCGCCACGGCCGAGACGTTCCCCCTCGCCGACCGGGACATGAGCGGCAGCTCCGCAAGCGAACTGGAAGGTGTGTTGCAGGAGTTGGCGGTGGAGCCCTTCGATCTGCGGCGCGGCCCCCTGATCCGCGCCCACCTGCTGAAGGTCGCCGCCGACGACCACGTCCTGGTGCTGGTCCTGCACCACATCGTCTTCGACGGCTGGTCGATGGACGTGCTCTTCCGGGACCTGGCCGCCTTCCACGACGAGGCCGCGACCGGAGTCCCCGCGGCGCTGCCGACCCTGCCGTCCCAGCCGCAACGCCCGCCGCGTCCGGCCGTCGGTGATCCGGACGCCGAGCACCGGACGCGCGAGCAGCGGGCCTACTGGGAGCGGCAGTTGGAGGGCGCTCCGCCCGTCACCCGGCTGCCGGTCGGGCGGCCCACGGGCCGGCAGGGCACCGTGCGCTGCCCGTTCACGGTCCCGGCCGCCTCGGCGGCGCGCCTGCGGGAGCTGGCCGCGGAGGAGGGAGCGACCCCGTTCATGGTGCTTCTCGCCGCCTTCACCGCGCTCGTCCACCGCGGCTCCGGTACCCGGGACATCGTGGTGGGAACGCTGCTGGCGGGCCGCGACAGCCCGGACACCACCGACCTGATCGGTCTGTTCACCCACACCGTTCCGCTGCGCACACGGGTGCCCGAGGGCACGACCTTCCGCGATCTCGTCCGGCGGGTGCGCGAGACGGTCCTGGGCGCGGTGGCCGCACAGGACGTCCCGTTCGAGCACATCGTGGCGCATCTGGGCCCGCCGCGCGATGCCCGGCACAACCCGGTGTTCCAGATGGTGTTCTGCCAGGGTGGCGCGTCCGCCCCCGCCCCGCGCCTGCACGGCCTGGGCGTGACACCCGTGGAGGTCGCTGTGCCCTGCGCCAAGTTCGACGTCACCGTCATGGTCGAGGAGGACCGGCACGGCGGCCACACCGTCGACCTCGCCTACGACCTCGCGCTGTACGACGAGACGACCGCGCACCGCCACACCGCGGCGTTCCGGGCCCTGCTGGAGACCTTCGCGGACCGACCGGAAACGGTGGTGTGAATGCGACCGGCGAGGAGACCGGCGGCGAAACCGGCGACGAGGAGAAACGCAGCGCGAGCGCGCGCCCCGTAGCGCGCGGAAGTCCCTCTGCTCCAACCAGTCCCCTTCGAGGGCCGCCCACCGGTTGCGGTCCTCACACCGGCACCGCCGGCCCGCGAGGGCGGCGGCCCCGGCCCGCACAGACCCATCCGACCCCCTGGGGGAGACGTGTCCACAGAATCGACCGCCCGCACCACCGCATCCCCGGCCGCCGCGACCGCGCGGAACGGCGAAGCGCCCCTGACATCCGAAGCCGCGGCGGTCCGGGAGGCCGAGTCGGTCCGCCGGATCTGGGCCGAACTCCTCCAGATCGACGCGGAAACCATCGACGTCCGCCGCAGCGACTTCTTCGAGCTCGGCGGCTACTCGCTGCTCGCGCTCCAGGCCATCGGCAGGCTGCTGGAGGAGCGCGGCCTCGACGAGTTCGAGGCGGCGGAGCTGGAGGGCGCGCTCCTCAACCGTCTCTTCGAGGATCCCACGGCCCTGGCTCAGGCGGAGTGCCTGCTGTCCGCGTCGGCCGACGGCGCGTCACACGCCTGACGGCCACTGGGGCGGCCCGCCGAGCCCGTGCTCGCGGGCCGATCCCGGGTGCCGAGTCCGAAGTCCTCGTCGCCCCGCGCCCCGGAAGCGATGAGTTCCGGCGGCGGCCCGGGTCTACCCGGTATGACGCGCATCATCGCTGACATCTCGGTCTCCCTCGGCGGCTTCGTCACCGGCCCCGACCCCGGCCCGGACAACGGTCTGGGCACCGGCGGCGAGGCCCTGCACCTCTCTCTGGGTGTTCTCCGATGACCCGAGCCACGATCGCCTCGGCGCTGGAGGCCGGCCTGGTCGACGTCCTGTCGCTCCATCTCGCCCCCGTCGTGCTGGGGGCCGGGACGCCCCTGTTCACCGGGGGAACGCCGCGCTCCCTGGTGCGGCGGAGCGCGATCGCCACATCGACCGCGACCCATCTGACCTACGACGTCCTCTGACGGGAGGACCGCCCGCACCGGACGAGTTCCCGGTGAAGTGCCCCGGCGGCCAACCTGTTTGCCTTAGGGTCGGATCCGCATCGCCCGTTGGCCGGAGCGAGGGGATCGGACGTGAGTCGAGGCGAAGCGGGCCCCCGGGGCACGGACACGGGGCGCCGCTACCTGCTGGCCATCGGCGTCGCCCACTACCGGTCACCCCGTCTGCCGGACCTTCCGCGTGCCGCGGCGGACGCGGAGCATGTGGCCGACGTGCTCGCGGACTTCGGGTACGAGCGTGTCCTCTCCGGACTGGGAACCTCGCCCACCACCCAGCAGCTGTGGTCCGGCCTGGCGCGCTGGACGCGAGAGGCCCGGCTGGGACCGGACGACGCGCTGGTCCTGTACTTCAACGGCCACGGCGCCGGGGACGGCCAACGTCTGCGTCTGCTCGCGTCGGACAGCGAACCGGGGTCCGTGTTCACGGCGTCGACCGCCGACGACCTCACCGCCCTGGTCGCCGAGAGCGGTGTGGGAAGCGCCCTGACCGTTTTCGACGTGTGCACGGCGCCGGAGGGTGACCCCGCCGCGGCCGGATGGTCCATGCCGCATCTCCACGCGCGGCTTCCGTACCTCACCTACCACTGGGTGTCGCACCGGCGGGACGCCGCCGACGGCTCCGGGTCCCTGGCGGCCTCCTGGACGTACGCGCTCACCCACGCGAACGTCGGGGTGCGGCAGCGCTACCTCCCCGTCACCCAAGTATTCGAAGACACGCGCCACCACCTCGTGTCCCAGGGGATGTCGGGCGGGGAACCCCGATACGCCGGATACGGGACCGGGGGAGCGGACTCCCTCTTCCCGAACCCCCACTACGTACCGGATCTGCCGCGCGACGCCCTCGATCCCGTAGGTGTGGCCCGGCTGCGGCACAAGTACCGCGACCACTTCGAGCCGCGCGGCCGTGGCGTCGCGCACGCCGCCGAACCCGGTGACTTCTTCGTGGGGCGGACCGAAGCCCTGGCGCGGATCGCCTCCTGGGTGCGGGCGGCGCCCGGCGCCGCGGTGCCCCCGCTGGTGGTCCTCGGGGCGCCGGGCGCCGGCAAGTCCGCCCTGCTCGGACGCTTCCTGGCGCTGACCGACCCCGACAGCCCGGCCAGGATGAACACCGCGCCCGAGACGCTGCCGCCGCCGGGGCTGGCCGTCATTCCGCTCAGCGGCCACGGTGTCAGCGGGCTACGGTCTCTCTGCGACCAGTTGTCCACTGCCCTGGGCCGGCGTTCGGGGGCGGGCGCGGGGGACGTACTGGAGGCGCTGCGTGCGCGGACCGACCCCGTCGTCATCGTCCTCGACGGACTCGACGAGATCGCGCCGTCCTCGTACGACGACGCCCTCGCCCACTTCGTGCGCGGGCTCGGGCGCGTACCCGCGGTGCGGCTCCTCGTCGCGACCCGCGCGGAACGCCTCGCGTCCCTGGGCGAGGACGTCGAGGTCCTCGACCTCGACTCGCCCCAGTACCGCGACGAGGACGCCCTGCACCAGGTCGCCCACCGCCTGGCCCGGGACCCCGGCCGGGCCGGGGAGGTCCTCGCGGAGCTCGGGGAGAACGTCACCCGCGAGGTGGAGCACTCCTTCCTGATGCTGCACCTGCTGGCGGCGGGTGCGCTGACGGCCGAGACCGTACCGCCGGACGCGGGGGACCTCGCCGCGCTGTTCCGGAGGCTGCTCCAGCGGCTCGGCCCCGACGAGGCCCGCACGCGGCGCCTGCTGGCGCCGCTCGCCTACGCGCAGGGAACGGGCCTTCCGTACGGACTGTGGGCGCCCCTTGTGGAGGCCCTCACCGGCGAGGTGTGCGCGCCCGAGGAGCTTCGCCGGTTCCGCGACCGGGCGGCCGACCTCGTGGTCACCGGCACCCGGCCCGACGGCACCCCGGCCCACCGGCTCTTCCACGTCGCGCTCATCGAGTACCTGCGGGCCTCCGCCGACGAGCGGGACCAGCACCGGCGCATGACCCGGGGACTGGTCAGCCTGGTGCCGCGCACGGCCGACGGGCGGCGCGACTGGGCCGCGGCGGACCCGTACATCCTCGAACACCTCGCCGCCCACGCGGCGGCGGGCCGGATCCTCGGCGAACTGGTGCTGGACAGCACCTACCTGCGCCACGCGGTGCCCGGGCCGCTGCTGCGCGCGCTCGCGGACAGCGGCGCCGACAACCCGGCGGCCCCGACGGCCGAGGACCAGGACCTGGGCGCCGGCACCCGGCCCGAGACGACGGCGGACGAGGACCTGGGCGTCGACGACGCCGCCGACGAGGGCATGAGCACGGACGAGGACGTGGGCACCGACGCCCGCGAGACCGATGGGGACGTGTACATCGATGCCCGCGTGGCCGAGGACGACGCCTTCGACTTCGACCCGGTGGACGCCGGTGAACTCGCCGCCGCGCAGGTCCTGTCGGAGCGGCCCCACGTCCTGGTCGTCGCCACCGAGTGGTCCTCGGGGCGCGGAGGCCTGAGCACCTTCAACCGGCATTTGTGCGTGGCGATGGCGACGGCCGGCGCCCAGGTCTTCTGCATCGTGCTGGACGCCGACGCCTCGGAGGTGACCGACGCCAAGGAGAAGGGCGTCACCCTGCTCACCCACCCGGGCGCGCCGGGGGCCCCGGAGTACGGCCGGCTCACCCGTCGGGTCGCCCTCCCGCACGGCGTCCTGCCCGACCTGGTCATCGGCCACGCCCGCATCACCGGACCGGCTGCCGCCCACCTCACGGAGGACTTCTTCCCGCACGCCCGCAGGCTGCACTTCGTCCACATGGCTCCGGACGAGATCGAATGGCACAAGCTGGGTGACGGCGTCGACCGCGCCCGGCAGGCGGAGGAGCGCACCGAGATCGAGCGCGAGCTGGGGGCGACGGCCCACCGGGTGGTCACGGTCGGCCCCGCTCTGCAACGCCGTTTCATCAACGAGCTGTGGGACGCCGGAGTGCCCGAACCGCTGCGCCTGGACCCGGGCTTCGACTCGCCCCTGTCCACCGGACGGCCCGGCGCGCCGTCGACGGCCTTCGCCCGCCGCAGGCCCCCGCCGGACGGGCTGCGCAAGGTGCTGTTCGTCGGCCGTACCGAGGACGTCCGGCTCAAGGGCGTCGACCTCGCCGCCCGGGCCTGCGGGATGGTGCACGAACTGCGGTCCAGGACGGCGGGGGAGCCCATCGAACTGCTCGTGCGCGGCGCGCCGCCGGAGAAGGCCGACGAACAGCAGCAGCTCATCCGGGACTGGTCGGGCTGCCCCGGCCTGCGCGTGGTGGTACGCCCCTACTCCGCCGACCCGCGCAAACTGGAGTCCGACATGCTGCGCGCCGGACTGGTGGTGATGCCGTCCCGCTCCGAGGCCTTCGGCCTGGTCGGACAGGAGGCCATCCTGCGGGGCGTACCGGTGCTCGTCAGCGACCAGAGCGGACTCGCGCAGCTCCTGCGCGAGCAACTCGGCGCCGACGCCGACCACGTGATCGTTCCCGTCACCGGCGACTTCGAGGAGGACAGCCGGGAATGGGCGGCGCGGATCGAGAAGTGCCTGACCGGCCGTGACGAGGCGTTCGAGAGGATGCATGGCGTACGCGATCGCCTCGCCGCGGCGGTCACCTGGGAAGCCGCCGCCCGCCGGGTCCTGGCCGAGGTCCCGCCCCGGGCCGGGTGACGTGACCTCTTCGCGGGAGCCGGTCGCGGACCGCAGCCCCCTCAACCCGCCTACGCACCGTAGAACGCGGGGCCTCCGTACTGCCGTACGACCTGGTACATCAGCCGTGCCGTGCCGGTGCAGTTGGCGAGAGCGTCCGGGTGGTCGACGCAGATCCGGAGCATCTCCTCGTAGAAGCGGTCGTCGACGTGCCTGCGCCGGCCTTCGGTGGGGTCCAGACGCAGCCCCTGTCCGCCGTAGTTGCGGTAGCCGAAGTCGTGGATGACGCACGCGTCGTGGAAGACCTGCGCCCACAGGCGGGGGGTGGGGGGCGAGCAGCCGTCGGTGCGCCAGTCGAAGGGCCTCTCGTGGTGCCGGGCGTAGGTGGGGAACTCGCGGTAGTTACGCGACTGAAGGAAGTCGGCCCGCTCGCGCACCTTTTCGGGGTACGTGGCCGGTCTCCCCTGGAGTGCCGCGCCGGGCGGGGTGTCGGTCGCGGCCGCCGCGGGCGCGGCGTTCGGGACGGCGCCGAGCAGGAGCGATCCGCAGAGGGCGAGCCCGGTGAGGAAGCGGGACGCGGCGCGGCGTGGGGTGGGGGGTCTCATACGGGTCCTGTCCGGGGTGCGGGTACGGGGAGTGACAGGTGGCTACCTGGCGTAGCTGATGGTAGCTGTGCGTGACCGCGATGGGTGGTTACGCAGCCGGGCCTGTCTCTCGCCGTCGTCGCCCCTACGCGGACCGGTCGCGCAGAGCCGTACGGATCTGGAGCAGCGCCGAGGCGTACATCCACAGGGCCGGCAGCACCAGGGCGGCCTTGAGCCAGAACCACACCGAGCCGGGCTCCGGGTGGGCGAGCAGGTCGTACACCCACCCGGCGCTCAGCGCGCACATGGCCAGGGTCGGGATCAGCCGGGCGCGCGCCGCGCGTCCCGCGCGCCCCGAGGTGTCGGCCATCCGCAGCGCGTAGACCTCGACCGGTCCGAACTCGTCGGCCGCGCTGCCGCCGGACGCCCGCAGATGGTCCCGGGCCTCCTCCCGGCAGCGGGCCGCCGCGGCGGGCCGGTAGCCGTGCCGCCCTCGGAGCAGCGTCTCCAGACGCGCCAGCCAGGCCTTGTCGTCGACCGGCTCGGCCGCCGCGCGCCGCCCGAGGAACCAGCGCGCGGCCCGTTCGTCGGAGAGCTGGAAACCCGCGACGGCCAGCAGGGCCCCGACGCCGAGCAACGCGGGCGCGGGCACCTCGGCCAGCGGCTCGGAGGGGACCGAGGTGAACAGGGTGGCGGCCGTCACGACGAGGACGCAGACGGCGGCCAGCGCGACGCGCCAGGCCCGCGGCCGCGCGGCGGCCCGCAGCTCGGGCAGCACCCCGGACACCACCACGGACAGCACCGCAAGCAGCGTCCCGCCCGCCAGTTCGGGCCACCCCGCGGTGAGCCAGAACCCGTCGCTCACCCAGAGCAGGATGCCGAACAGCACCGTCTGAACGGCCGCCATGATCAGCCCGGCCGTGAACCGGCCGCCCGGCGCGAACCCGTCCAGGCCGTCGGCGCTGCGCCGCGTCTCGCTGATGCGCTCCGCCGCGACCGTGTCGGCGTACGCGTCCGGCTCACCGACCACGTCCCGTACGGGACGGTCCGCCTCCTCCGCGATCTCCCGCACCTCGGCGAGCACCTCGTCCGCCAGCCCGCGCGGCGGGTTGTGGCGGCCGATCAGCGCGAGCTCGAACTGCGCCGCCCACCGCTCGTCGTCCTGACGCGTCCAGACCTGCCGTTGCCCGGTACCGCGCGTCATCGGCGCTCACCCTCCTGGTTCACGGGTGCCGTCGGTGCGGGAGAGCGGCCCCCGGCCAGCGCGCTCACCACGTCGTCCAGGGCGCGCCAGGACCGGTACTCCTGGGCGAGCCGGGTGTGTCCGGCGGGGGTGAGGCGGTAGTACTTCCGCCCCGGCCCGCCGTCTCCCGCACTCCATCGCACCTCGACCGCCCCCTCTTCCTCCAGCCTGCCGAGAGCCGGGTAGAGGGTGGCCGCCTTGAGGCCCCCGAGCCCGGCCTCACCGAGGCGCTGGATGAGCGCGTAGCCGTAGCTCTCGCCCTCGGTGGCCAGCACGCCGAGCAGGCACAGCGGCAACGACGCGCGCAGCCACACGGCCTGGACGTCCGGCATGGTCCCTCCCCAGCACCCCGACTAGTTGGATTATGAGAATAGTCGAAGAATCGGAAGAGCTTCCATGCCCGGAACGCGGCTGACTCCGGCGTTGTTGACGCCGCCGGAAGCGCCCTAGGCTCGGCAGTGCACGGACGCAGGTGTCGGGCAGCCACTCATGGGGGTCGGTTGACATGTTGTACGCATTCGGCTTCGAGCGGCTCGGCGTCGTCGTGGGCGACCTGTACTTCGTCGATCCCGAACCGCTGCCGGGGCAGGAGTCCCCCGAGCGCGGGGTCCGGCTGGAACTGCGCGTCCTCGAGGGCGGCGAGCCGCCCGGATCCCTCTACGCCGCACGCCCCATCACCGTCGGCCGCCCCCTGTGGCGGGTGGACCTCCTCCAGGACGCGCACGCCGCCCCGCACACCTTCGACCGCACGCACCACCACCCCGGCTTCACCGACTGGGACCCCGGACCCCGGGTCTTCGTCGAGGAGCTGACCCGCGACCCGCTGGCGTGGCTGACCGGCAAACTCACCGACCTGCCGGCCCTGTTGAAGGAGACCGGCATCGCCTTTGACTTCATCCCCGCGGCCGACGCGGACGCCCTGCGCACGGCGGCACCCGAGATCACGGACACCGTCCGCCGGCTCCTGGAGCGCGTGTGGTCCGGCGAACTCGGCCGCCCGCCCACCGGCACGGGCCCGTCCGCCACCAGCGTGCGCGCCGGCTGGCTCTAGGACGTGCTCCGGGCACCGCGCCGTGGCGGGTGGTTCACAGAAGCTGCGCGCGATGGAGCAGAGTGCGCAGAGCCTCGGGCCGCAACGCGGCACGCGCCGCGTTCGCGCCCGGGGCACCATGCACTCCGCCGCCGGGATGGGCGGCCGCGGAGGCGAGGTACAGCCGCTTGACGGGCGTCTCCGGGCGGCCGGTTCCGGGTACCGGCCGGAAGATGGCCTGCTGGTGCAGGGCGGTGGTGCCGTTGTTGATGGCTCCGTTGTGGAGGTTCTCGTTCATGGCCTGGAGCGTGGGGGGCGCCAGGATCCGGCGGGCGCGGACGAGGGAGCGGAAACCGGGGGCGAAGCGTTCCACCTGGGCTTCGATCCGGTCCGCCATGGCTTCCTGCTCGTGGGCGTCCCAGCGGCCGGTGATGCCGTCGGGCCCGGCGTCGCCGGTGATGTGCTGCGGGAGGTGGGTGTAGGCCCACGCCGACTCCGTGCCCGCGGGGGAGCGGGTGGGGTCCGCCGTGGTCATCTGGCCGAACAGGGCGAAGGGTTCGTCCGGCACCTGTCCGACCGCGAGCTGACAGGCGAACCGCGTCAGGGCGTCGACGCCGTCGCTGAGGTGGACCGTCCCGGCCCCGGCGGCCTGCGGCGCCGTCCAGGGCACCGGCCCGGACAGCGCCCAGTCGACCTTGAAGGTCGCGAAGTCCCACTGGAAGCGCTCCAGGTCCCGCAGCAGCCGGGACGGCAGGTGCTCCTCGCCCACCAGATCCCGGTACAGCGCCGGCGCCGAGACGTCGGCCAGCACCGCCCGGCGCACGCCGATCGTCTCCCCGGCGGCCGTCCTGACGCCCACCGCCGTCCCGCCGCGCACCACGACGGTCTCCACGCGCTCCCCGCAGCGCAGCACACCACCGCGGCGCCGCAGACGGCGTACGAGCGCCCCGGTGAGGGCTCCGGCCCCTCCGACGGGCACGGGGAAGCCGTGGCTCTGCGCCAGCATCGACATCAGCCAGCCGAACCCGCCGCTCCCCGCGGCCTCCGGCCCCAGATCCGCGTGCAGGGCGTTCCCCGCCAGCAGCAGCCGGCCGCCCTCGCCCCGGAACTCCTCCTCTCCCAGCCTGCGTACGGGAAGAGCGAGGTTGCGGGCGAGCCGCAGACCGCCGGGTCCCCGCAGCCGCGCGGCCAGCCGCAGCCCGGAACGGACCGGCGGGAACGGCGTGAACAGGGTCCGTACGAGATCGGGCCCCACCCGGCGCCACATCGCGTACATGTCCCGCCAGGCGTCCGCGTCCTCCGCGGCGAACTCCGCCAGACCGGCGCAGGTGTCCTGCGCACGCCGCTCCAGCACGGCACACCGGCCGTCGCCGAGGGGGTGGGCCAGGACGCGCGGTGCGTGGCTCCAGCGCAGGCCCTCGGCGGCGAGGTCGAGGCGGGCGAGCACCGGGGAGGCGGCCGCCAGGGGATAGAAGGCGCTGAAGAGGTCCGAGACGTAGTCGGGGTGGACACCTCGGTCGCTGCGGACCGCGCCGCCCGGCTCGCTCTGCGCCTCCAGGACCTCCACGCTCCACCCGGCGTCGACCAGCAGGTTGGCGGCCACCAGCCCGTTGGGGCCGGCGCCGATCACCACGGCGTCAGGCATGGCGTGCGGGGGCGTGGTTCTTCTCGACGAGCGCGGCAAGACGGCCCAGCATGCCCCGGTGGCGGAGCTGGAGCACCGCTTCGACCACGGGATTGTGGAAGGTGCCGCCGAGGCCGTGCAGGGGGTGCTCGTCGCAGACGACCAGGGTCTCCTCGCCCCAGGGCCGCAGCTGGAGCAGGATCCGCGCGGTGCCCAGGGTCTCGACCACCGCCTCCAGCTCCAGCTCCTTGGCCGGTTCCTGGTGGCGGACGACCGTCACGCCCTTGGTGGACCAGGGGCCGAGTTTCAGGGTGAAGCTGAGCCGCGACCCGGTCTTCGGCCAGGTTTCGTCGAGCGGTGTGGAGTGGGAGGGCCCCACCACCCACTCGCCGTAGAGCCTCGGATCGCACAGCACGTCCCATACCGCCTGCGGGGGACGTCGGACCAGCCGGTGACGGACGGCCATGAGGGAGTCCTTCCACGAGGGGATCTTCGGCCAGTGAAACACCTGGGGAAGCTCCGCGATCGCCGGACCGACGGTGCCGGGCCGTGCGGGGGGAGGGGAGCGAGGCGTGTTCACCAGGTCCGGTTGCCGCGATTCGGGCTTCCATGCACTGTGTGGAGGAGGTCGAGCAGTTGGTGCAAACGGGTGTCGACTGCCGCACGGTTACCCCGTGCGTTCCGGGGCACATGCGTGACATCGAACATACCTCCGTACACCTTCCGTGGCTCTGGTAAGGAGAGGCCCCCATGCTGATGGCGCACCCCGCGGTACTGAAGGACCTGGTCGAGCGGTACGAGACGCTGCGGACCCTGTATGCGCAGGAGGCTTCGGCCGAGGTGGGGCGGCGCATCGAGGACGTCACCTACACCCTGTGCGTGTCCACGGGGACCCGCGACATCGAGGCCGCTCTGGCCGCGGCGCACCGCCGGATGAGCAGCGCCCGTACCGAGGGCGACTTCGCGCTCGCCGGCTGAACCGCCGTTCCCGCTCGCTCGCCATGGACGTCGTGTCTCTGCCCACCCTCTCCGGCCTGGATGCCGTCACCTCGCTGGTGGCCGACCGGCAGGACCTCTACGTGCGCTGGTCGCGGGGGCCCGAGTGGGACCTCACCAGCGTCTCCAGCACGGATGACCTGACCGGTATCCAGCTGCCGGGCCTGTCCGCCAGCGCACTGGGTGTCGAGGAGTGGTGGGGGAGGCGCCCCGCTCGCGTATGGGTCGCCAGACGTCTGTACGACTACTGCCACCTGCCCGCGGTGAAGGACCCGGCCACCCGGCCCTGGGTCCTGCGCGGCCGGGAGGTGGGCCGGGGCCCGGACAACGAACCGCTGGTCGTCGACGTGGAGCCGCTCGCCTGGATCACCGACGACGTCGTCACCGAAGCCGTGGACATCATCAGGCACCTGCCCGGCCGTTGGGGACCCCTGGACCGCGACATCGCGAACTAGGGGGTCCCCCCACGTCCCCGACGGCCGGGGACGGTCACTCCTCGGTCTGCTGGACCAGGGCCGAGTGCGCGAACTGAAGCGCATCCGCCACGGCCAGCGCGGTCAGACCCCCGGTGACCGTGCGCGTGGCCCGGGGCCAGATCCCCTTGGCGCCGGTGAAGGTGGTCACGATCCACACGCTCAGGCAGAACGGGCAGCTGAGCAGCTCGCCGATGGTCTGGCGACCGGGTTCCTCGCTCGGGGTCTCGTTCAGCTCGCCGGGCGCCCCGGCCCCGTCCACCTCGGTGAAGGGAGCGCGCAGCGGACGGGTGACCGTCGCCTTCCCGATCAGTCGGCTGAGCCGGAACGTCGCCGCCGCGGTGAGCAGGACATCCCAGGGCTCGGGGGAGACCGGCAGCGGCCGTCCCCGGCGCCGCAGCAGGACGGCCCAGCCGGCTGTGTATCCGCCCCACGCCGCCAGAGCACCCAGATGGCCGCTGTGGGACCGCAGACCCTCGATTTTTCCCATCGAACGCCGCCTACTTCCGCCCGGTGGGCAACTCGATCGTGAAAACGCGGGCCATGTGACACGCGCACATGCCGTGTACCCGGTTCGATTCCCCACACGCGCCCCTCCTGAAGGTGACCCGCACGGTATGCGCAC
This sequence comes from Streptomyces sp. NPDC043908, assembly GCF_056435525.1. Lineage (NCBI taxonomy): Bacteria > Bacillati > Actinomycetota > Actinomycetes > Kitasatosporales > Streptomycetaceae > Streptomyces > Streptomyces sp. NPDC043908. The sequence goes on from NZ_JBWKEI010000003.1 coordinate 412,552, forward strand.
GGGTGAGGGCCAACCGAGTTGTCCGTGGGGCGAAGTCTTCGTTTCGGTCACTTTCCGTAGTACACCTGTAGGCCGGGCGTAAGACCCGTCTCGGTGGGTACTGACGCCTGCGCCAAAGCACCCAGGCGGCAGATCCGACCGAAGGAAGCATCCATGGGGACTTCAACCGAGTCCGTCGCGCCGGTCCCGGTCAAGGGCCGTACGCGCGGACAGGTGCTGGTTTCGTGGCTGACCACCACGGACCACAAGAAGATCGGTCATCTCTATCTGATCGCGTCGTTCGGGTTCTTCCTGATCGGCGGGGTCATGGCGCTGGTGCTGCGCGCGGAGCTGGCCCGCCCCGGCCTGCAGATCGTTTCCAGCGAGCAGTACAACCAGGTGTTCACCCTGCACGGCACGATCATGCTGCTCTTCTTCGCGACCCCGACCTTCGCGGGTTTCGCCAACGCGATCATGCCTTTGCAGATCGGCGCACCCGATGTGGCGTTCCCACGGCTGAACATGCTCGCGTTCTGGCTGTTTCTTTTCGGCGGGCTGATCGTCGTGGGCAGCCTGCTCACCTCGGAGGGAGCCGCCGACTTCGGCTGGACCGCCTATACGCCGCTCAGCGGCGGTGAGCGCACCCCGTTCGTGGGCGGCGATATGTGGATCATGGGTCTGGCGCTCTCCGGATTCGGGACGATCCTCGGGTCGGTCAACTTCGTGACGACCATCATCTGTATGCGTATGCCCGGGATGACCATGTTCCGGATGCCGATCTTCACCTGGAACGTCCTGCTGACGTCGGTGCTGGTCCTGTTCGCCTTCCCCGTGCTCGCGGCGGCGCTCCTGGTGCTGGAGGCCGACCGGCGTTTCGGCGCGCAGGTGTTCAACGCGGAGAACGGTGGTGCCGTCCTGTGGCAGCACCTGTTCTGGTTCTTCGGGCATCCGGAGGTCTACATCATCGCGCTGCCGTTCTTCGGCATCATCACCGAGATCATCCCGGTGTTCTCCCGCAAACCCATTTTCGGATACATCGGACTGGTCGGCGCCACCGTCTCGATCGCCGGGCTGTCCGTGACCGTGTGGGCCCACCACATGTTCGCCACCCAGGCCGTACTTCTGCCGTTCTTCTCCTTCATGACCTTCCTGATCGCCGTGCCCACCGGAGTGAAGTTCTTCAACTGGATCGGCACCATGTGGAACGGATCGCTGTCGTTCGAGACACCGATGCTGTGGTCCATCGGATTCCTCGTCACGTTCCTCTTCGGCGGCCTCACCGGCATCATCCTGGCCTCCCCGCCGATGGACTTCCACGTCACCGACTCGTACTTCGTCGTGGCCCATTTCCACTACGTGGTCTTCGGCACGGTCGTCTTCGCCACCTTCGCCGGTTTCTATTTCTGGTGGCCGAAGTTCACGGGCAAACTCCTCGACGAACGGCTCGGGAAGATTCACTTCTGGACCCTGTTCGTCGGATTCCACCTCACCTTCCTCGTGCAGCACTGGCTCGGCGCGGAAGGAATGCCACGCCGCTACGCCGACTATCTGGCCGCCGACGGCTTCACCGCGCTCAACACGCTCTCCTCGATCGGCGCGTTCCTGCTCGGCGCCTCCACGCTGCCGTTCTTCTACAACGTGTGGAAGACGGCGAAATACGCGCCGCGCGTCACGATGGACGACCCGTGGGGATTCGGCCGGTCCCTGGAGTGGGCCACCTCCTGTCCGCCGCCGCGGCACAACTTCTCCACCCTGCCCCGGGTCCGCTCCGAGTCCCCCGCCTTCGACCTGCACCATCCGGAGATCACCGCCCTGGACCCGGCGCGCCACACCGGGCGCGACATCATCGACGACGACGACGCCGTCCGGCACCCGGCCGGCCCGGAGCCCACCGAGTGAGGGGTGGAAACACGCCGTTGCCGGGAGTCCGCGCCGACTCCCGCCCCGGGCGGACATGAAGCGCGGCCGCGGGGGTACTTCGCCCACTCGCCCCACAGGAGGAGGACCCGCATGACTTTCAACCCGCTCGAACACCGCGGCATCCCGCTGGACCGTCAGCTACGCAGTTGGCGTGAGCTGGACGTCAAGCCGATCGACCCCGACCACTGCGACCCGTACACCCGCTGCCGCATCATCACCATGAACGGCATCGAGGTCGAGGCGATCATGTTCAGCCACCAACTGGCCCGCAACACGGTGGACCCGGAGGTGAAGCGGCAGCTGGCCGGGACCCGCTACATCGAGGCGCAGCAGCAGAAGGTCGTCAACTGGCTGCTGCCGGGCGTGTCCTCGGTGCTGGAGACGACCATCGCCTACGAGCAGGTGGCGGTCGACCTGACGGCGTGGGTGGCGCGGATGGAGCCCGACCCGTATCTGCGCCAGGCGTACCAGTTCGGTGTGCTGGAGGACTTCGACCATCTCTACCGGTACGCCAACCTGTACGAGATGATCGAGCACCGCAAGGCGGAGTCGATCGTGGACGGGCTGACCGAGGTCATGCCCGGCAGGCCGACGCGGTTCCACCACCGCGACCCGTACGACAACGTCCGCGACCCCTACGTCAAGGACGAGACGAACCCGCTGTCGAAGCTGCACGCGCTGACGATCATGTCCGCGGAGCAGCAGACGATGAACTTCTACATGAACACCGGCCCCACCTACATGGAGCCGATCGCGCGGCAGCTCTACCAGGAGATCGGGCTCATCGAGGAGGAGCACGTCACGCACTACGAGTCGCTGGTCGACCCGGGCGAGACGTGGTGGGAGCAGTTGGTCAACCACGAGTACAACGAGTGCTACCTCTACTACTCGTTCATGGAGCAGGAGAGCGACCCCCGGGTCAAGGCGATCTGGGAGCTGCATCTCAACATGGAGCTGGAGCATCTGCACATCGCCTGCGACCTGATGCGGCGGCACGACGGCCGCGAACCTGAGTCGGTGCTGGCACCCGAGCTGCCGAACGTGCTGACCTTCGAGCCGAACAAGGCCTATCTGCGTGAGCTGCTGGACACCCAGATGGACCTGACGACGCTGGGCGCGGGATATGTGCGCGAGGCCCACGAGCGGTTCGAGCAGATGCAGGAGCGCGTCCACGGCGGGGAGGCGCCCCCGAGCGATCGCGTCATGGTCGAGCACGACGCGATGTTCGGCCGCGAGTACCGCCTCCAGACCGAGGGCGAGCACCCCGACCCCTCCCAGCGCGAGAAGTGAGGCACCGCGGATGAGTGAGCTCACCACCCCGCACGCGGGAGACGACCACGCACCCGACACCGACGTGGTGTCGTTGCTGATGCGTCAGCACGGCGACATTCGCAATCTGTTCGACGAGGTCGAGGCCGGCAAGGGAGAAGAGCGCCGCGAGGCGTTCCGCCGCCTGGTGCGTCTGCTCGCGGTGCACGAGACGGCGGAGGAGGAGGTCGTCCACCCCTTCCTCCGGGGAGCGATCGTCGGCGGCAAGCAGATCGTGGAGGACCGGCTCGCCGAGGAGAAGGCGGCCAAGGAGGTGCTGTCGGCCCTGGACGACTACGACACCGACGACCCGAAGTTCATGCCGCAGCTCCTGAAGCTGCGCAAGGACGTCCAGGAACACGCACGCGCGGAGGAGCGCTACGAGTTCACCCACCTCCGCCGCAGCACCGACGTCACCCAGCTGGCCGCGATGGCCAAGGCGGTCAAGGCCGCCGAGGCCCTGGCGCCCACCCGGCCCCACCCCGGGGTGGAGTCACGCGCGGCCAACCTGGCCCTGGGGCCCGTCGCCGCGTTGATGGACCGCACCAAGGACGCCGTCCGCAAGGCCATGGGCAAGGACGGCTGAACCGCCCGTTCGGCGACAGCGGCCGTGTCGCTGCCGGTGGTGAGGGGCGGTGAAGCGGAGCATGGGGCCCCTGACCGGAGGGCTGAGGTCAAGGGGCCCCTGGCGGCCGGATTCCGTCTGATTGCGTCCCCTGGACCAGTTCGCGAGCTTGGAGAAGTGTTGACGACTGCGCCGCCCCCGCGTGTTCCCGAGCCGGTCGCCTTCCCGGTGTTGACCATGCGGTGGGAGCGGCTCGCGATGGCGCACTGGCGGTACGAGGCCGAGGCCGTCCAGCGCCTGCTGCCGCCCGGACTGCTCGTGGACCGCTTCGAGGACCGGGCCTGGGTCAGTCTGACGCCGTTCACGATGGCGTCCGTGCGCGGCCTCGGGGTCGTGCCGCTGCCTCCCGCCGCCTTCCCCGAGACCAACCTGCGGACGTACGTACGGCTGCCGGACGGGCGCAGCGGGCTGTGGTTCTTCTCCCTCGACGTCACCGCCCCCCACATGCTGGCGGCGCGGGCGATCGGCGTGCCCTACCGGCTCGCGACGCTGTCGGTGCGGGAACAGGGCGCCGACACGCTCTACACCGGTCGCCGCCGGGGCGCGCGGGGCGTCGGGTACCGGCTGCGCATCGGTGCGGACGAGCCCGTCGGGGAGCTCTCCCCGCTCGACGAGTGGCTCACCTCGCGGTGGGGCGCCTTCTCCCGGCGCGCGGGCCGGTTGTGGCTCACCCCGGTGCACCATGAACCCTGGACGCTGCGGCGCGGGACGCTCACGGAGCTGCGCCAGACGCTGACCGGTGCCGCCGGCCTTCCCGAGCCGGGTCCCGTCTCGCTCGTGCACCTGTCCCCGGGGGTGGGCCCCGTCCGCCTCGGCCCTCCCCGTCCGGTGTCCTGACGGCGACGGTCAGGCGAGCAGGCGTACGGCGCTCCGGAAGAGCCGGGGGAACCGGGCGGCCGCCGGGGTGACCAGAGGCGCCAGACGGGGCTGGTTCCGGACCCACAGGAGGGAGTGGGTCAGGAGGCGGTAGCTGCGGGACAGGCGGCTCCAGGCCTGTTCGTACGCCTGCGGGCGGCCCTCGCGCAGGCAGCGTACGAGGGCGTCCGCCGCCGTCAGCGCCAGCGTCAGCCCCTCGCCCGTCAACGCGTCGACGTACCCCGCGGCGTCCCCCACGAACAGCACACGGCCCGCCACCCGGGAACGGGCCCGCTGACGCAGCGGCCCGGCGCCCCTGACCGCTGTCCTGTCGGCGGTGAGGAGGCGCTCGGCCAGGAGGGGGAAGTGGGCCAGCTGCTCGTCGTAGGGCAGTTGGCGCGAGGTGAGGATGGCGACGCCGACCTGCCGGGGGCCGAGCGGGGTGACGTAGGCCTCGCAGTCGGCGGACCAGTACACCTCGACCACATCGGCCCACGGCTCGACGGTGTAGTGGCGCCGCAGACCGTACCGGAGGGTGCCCCGCCGGGTGGGCGGGCGGACGGTCAAGCCGAGCGCCCGGCGGGTGGGGGAGTGCAGTCCGTCGGCCGCCACGAGGTAGCGGGCGGTGATGCCGTCGGCCGTCACATACGTGTCGGACTGGGTCACCCGGCGGACGCGGTGCGGGATGACGGGAACGCCGAGTTCGGCGGCCCGGGCGCTGAGCGCCTCGTGCAGTACGGTCCGGCGGATGCCGAGTCCGGGGCTTGAGGGGAACCGCGCCTCGGCGTGCCGGCCGCCGGTGGCGTCGAGGTAGCGGATGCCGTGGAGGGGCCTGCCGGACGCAGGCACGCCGAGGGTGTGCAGGGCGTCCACGCCTGAGGGCATCAATCCCTCGCCGCACGCCTTGTCGACGGGAGAGGGACGCGGCTCGGCCACCACGACGTCGAAGCCGCGTCGCACGGCGTGGATGGCGGCGGCGAGCCCCGCCGGGCCGCCGCCGACGATGAGGAGGTCGATCACGACGCGGCACCGGGGCCGGGCAGAGCGCGCGACGGCGCCAGCGCGGCACTCTCACAGCGGATGCGTACGGTCAGCAGCGCGGCGTTGAGGACCGTGAAGGCCAAGGCGGTCAGCCAGGCGGTGTGCACCAAGGGCAGTGCGACGCCTTCGACGACGACGGCCACGTAGTTGGGGTGCCGCAGATACCGGTAGGGACCCGAGGAGATCAGCGCGAGACCGGGGACGATCAGGACACGGGTGTGCCAGCGGGGGCCGAGGGCGGCGATGCACCACCAGCGCAGCGCCTGCGCGGCCAGCGCGAGGGCGAGAGCGGACAGGCCGAGCCAGGGCAGGAACGGCCGGTCCGCCGCCCACGGCTCGACGAGGCAGCCGAGGAGGAACAGCGTGTGCAGCCCGACCATCACCGGATAGTGCCCGCGACCGTACTCACGGCCGCCACGGGCCAGGCTCCAGGCGCCGTTGCGGCGCGCCACGGCCAGCTCGGCGAACCGCTCGGCGACGACCAGCAGGATCAGTACGGTGTACGGCGTCACAGGAGGCTCACCAGCCCAGAAGGACGAATGCGGGGACGAGGTCTTCGGTGACCTGGTGCCGCACGGAGCGGTGCGGCGGGAAGACCGTACTCACCGCAAAGGACGCGGGTCATTGCTCCAACATAGGGACAGCACGACGCCGGTGCCCTCAACCCGGCGCCCGTGGGCGCGCCGTCGCCTAGCGTGGTGCGATGTCCTCCACCACCGATGAAGGAAACTCCCGCCTCGTCGGGCCGGCCGCGCCGGATCCTGCGGAACACTCGGTCGCCGCGGGTCTGCTGAGGGCGTGTCATCCGCTGCCGACCGCGGGGGTGACGCTCCTCGCGGCGCTGCTGGCCGCAGCGTTCGGGTCGGACTTTGCCTCCGGGGCCCTGGCGGTGGCCGCTGTCGCCGCGGGGCAGTTGTCGGTCGGCTGGTGCAACGACCGGCTGGACCTGCGGCGTGACCGGGCCGCCGCACGTCAGGACAAGCCCCTGGTCACGGGGGCCGTACGGCCGGCCACGGTGGGCACGGCGGCCTGGGCGGCCCTGCTGGTGTGCGTCGCCCTGTCGCTGGCCTGCGGGCTTCTGGCCGGGGCGGTGCATCTCGTCTGTGTCGGCGCCGCGTGGGCCTACAACCTGTGGCTCAAACGGACCGCCCTGTCCTGGCTTCCGTACGCTCTCGCCTTCGGCCTGCTCCCGGCCTTCCTGACGCTGACTCTGCCGGGCCGTCCCTGGCCACCGTTGTGGCTCACGGTCGCGGCGGCGCTCCTCGGCACCAGCGCCCACTTCGCCAACGTGCTGCCCGATATGGAGGACGACATCGAGGGCGGGGTGCGCGGGCTCCCGCAGCGGATCGGCCGCCGTGGAGCGGTGGCGGCCGCGGCGGTCCTGGCCCTGGCGTCCTGTGTGGTGCTGACGGTGGGGCCGACCGGCCGGGTGGCTCCGGTGGGAGCGGGCGCCATCGCGGTGACCCTCGCGCTCTGCCTCGTGGCGGTGGCCGGGCCGTCCGCTCTGGCACACGGCCGGGTGCCGTTCGTCGTCGTCCTGGCCATGGCCGGGCTCGACGCGGCGCTCTTGGTGCTGGCGGGAGGCGCGCCGCCCACCGGCCCGGCCTGGCCGTGACCGCGACCGGCCGTGGGGACCGCCACCGGTAACGGCGGACGGTCCGGACCGGGCGAGGGGCGCCCCGGTCCGGACCGACAACCGCCGTACGTCACGGCCTGGCGAGCAGCTCCAGTGTGTCGATCACCCGGTGGGAGAAACCCCACTCGTTGTCGTACCAGGCGACCACCTTGACGTGGCGGCCGTCCACGCGGGTGAGGGCCGAGTCGAAGATCGAGGAGGCGGGGTTGCCGGTGATGTCCGACGACACCAGCGGGTCGTCCGAGTACTCCAGCACGCCCGCCAGCGGCCCCTCGGCCGCCGCGCGGTAGGCGGCCAGCACGTCCTCGCGCGTCACGTCACGGGCGACGGTCGTGTTCAGCTCGACGATCGAACCCACCGGGACCGGCACCCGGATCGAGTCGCCCGACAGCTTGCCGTCGAGGTTGGGCAGGACATGGCCGATCGCCTTGGCCGCACCCGTGGTGGTCGGCACGATGTTGACGCCGGCGGCGCGGGCGCGGCGGGGGTCGCGGTGCGGGCCGTCCTGGAGGTTCTGCTCCTGGGTGTACGCGTGCACGGTCGTCATGAACCCGTGCTCGATCCCGGCGAGTTCGTCGAGTACCGAGGCCAGCGGGGCGAGCGCGTTCGTGGTGCAGGAGGCGTTGGAGACGATCGTGTGCGTCTCGGGGTCGTACGCGTCGGTGTTGACGCCGAACGCGAGGGTGACGTCGGCCCCGTCGGACGGCGCGCTGACCAGGACCTTCCTCGCGCCCGCGTCCAGGTGCGCCCGGGCGGCCCTGGCGGAGGTGAAGCGGCCCGTCGCCTCCAGTACGAGGTCCACGTTCAGCTCGGCCCACGGCAGGGAGGCGGGCTCGCGCTCGGCCAGCACCTTGATGCGGCGGCCGTCGACGACGAGCGTGTCCCCTTCCACGGTCACCGGGCGGCCGAGCCGGCCGGACGTCGAGTCGAAGGCGAGCAGCCGCGCGAGGGCGGCGGGCTCGGTGAGGTCGTTGACGGCGACGACCTCCAGATCACTGTCGCGTTCGAGCAGCGCGCGCAGCACGTTGCGTCCGATACGGCCGAATCCGTTGATGGCGATACGAGTCATGGGTAATGTCCGTCCCTTCGGTTCGCCCCCAGCCTCGCTCGGCAGGGACGGCGGTGGCAGTGGCGTGAGCGCCATGGTTCGCAAGGATCCCGCCAGCGGGCGGTGGGGTGAGCCCAGTGGGTGGCGCGAGCCGGGCGTCCTATTGCCCGCGGGTGAAAGTCCGCCGGTACTCGGTGGGCGTGGTGCCGAGCACGCGCTGGAAGTGCAGCCGCAGATTCGCGCCCGTCCCCAGTCCCACGTCCGTCGCGATCTGCTCGACGCCCCGCTCCGAACGCTCCAGCAGCTCACGCGCCCTGTCGATACGGGCGCGCATGACCCACTGCATCGGCGTGTACCCGGTGTCCTCGGCGAAGCGCCGCGAGAACGTCCGCGCCGACACCGCCGCGTGCCGGGCCAGCGCCTCCAGGGTGAGGGGTTCGTCCAGGTGGTGCAGCGCCCACTCCCGGGTGGCGGCGAACCGCTCGCCCAGCGGCTCGGGCACACTGCGCGGCACGTACTGCGCCTGCCCGCCGCTGCGGTACGGGGCCGCGACCAGGCGCCGGGCCGCGTGGTTGGACGCGGCCACACCGAGGTCGCCGCGCAGGATGTGCAGGCACAGGTCGATCCCGGAGGCGGCACCCGCCGAGGTGAGCACCCTGCCCTCGTCCACGAACAGCACGTTCTCGTCGACCCGTACCCGTGGGTGCTTCTCGGCGAGGGCCCGGGTGTAGTGCCAGTGCGTGGTGGCGCGCCTGCCGTCGAGCAGTCCGGTGGCGGCGAGCGCGAAGGCACCCGTGGAGATCGCGGCGAGCCGCGCGCCCCGGCTGTGGGCGGCGACCAGCGCGTCGAGGACGTCCCGCGGCGGATCCGCACGGCCCGGGAACCGGTAGCCGGGGACGAAGACGAGATCGGCCCAGGCGAGCGCGTCGAGGCCGTGGGCGACGGAGTAGGACAGCCCGTCGCCGCCGGTCACGAGTCCGGGCGCGGCCCCGCACACCCGCACTTCGTACGGCATGCTGGCGCGGGTCGTGAACACCTGCGCGGGAATGCCGACATCGAGCGGCTTGGCGCCTTCGAGCACGAGGACGGCGACGCGCCGCAGCGGGGAGGAGGGTGGCACGGGACAAGCGTACGAGGGTGGTTGCCGTCGGCCGTCCCTCGCGTCCCTCGGCGCGACGCCCGCGCGCGGATGGCCGAAAGGGCTTGCGGGGGCGCGTGGAAGCGCGGGATGTCCCGGCGCCGGGTACGGGAGCGCGCGGTGCGCACCCCGAGCCCCTCTCGCGTGCACCTCGCGCCCCCTGACGCACGGTCGGGCCGCTCAGGGGCGGCGACAGTCGTCGCCGGTGAGGTGGGAGCCGGCCATCGGGCCCATCCGGAGCATGCCGCCGTCGACGCTGTAGGACGCGCCGGTGACGTACGAGGCGTCGGGCCCGGCGAGGAAGGCGATGACGGCGGCGACCTCACGGGCGTCGCCGGGGCGGCCGAGCGGAACGCCGGGGCGGTGCGTGGCGTGCACGTCCGCGTCCTCCTGGCCGGTCATCGGGGTGGCGATCTCGCCCGGGGCGACCGCGTTCACCGTGATGCCGTGCTCGGCCAGTTCGAGGGCCATGGTCTGGGTGAGCAGCCCCAGGCCGCCCTTGGCCGCGCAGTAGGGGGCGGCCCCCACCCGTGGCTGGTGCTCGTGCACCGAGGTCACGTTGATGATCCGGCCCCCGTCACCCTGCTCAATCATCCGCCGGGCGGCCTTCTGCCCGCACAGGAACGGGCCCACCAGGTCCACGTCCAGGACGCGGCGCAGGTCGTGTTCGCTGAGGTCGAGGAACGGCGTGGCCGTGCCCGTACCGGCGTTGTTCACCAGGACGTCCAGGCGGCCGAGTTGCGCGCACAGGTCGTCCATCGTGTCGAGGGCGTCCGGCAGCCGGGTGAGGTCCATGCGTCCCACCACCGCCCGGCGGCCGGTGGCGCGGACCTCGTCGGCGGTCTCCTGGGCGCCCGTCTCGTCGCTGTGCCAGGTGATGGCGACGTCGAGGCCCGCCTCCGCCAGACGGACGGCGGTGGCGCGGCCGATCCCGGAGTCGGATCCGGTGACCAGGGCGGCCTTGGGCGCGGGCGAGGTGGGGGCGGGCATGCGGATCTCCTCGTGGTCGTGCTGCGGCCTCACTTCTCACGTGACGCAACGCTGTACCCGGCAGGCATACGGGGCAAACGCGGCACCCCGCCCAAGGGCGAGGCCGAGGCCGTCCCACCTCGGCGCGGCGCCCCGGGCGGCGTACCGCACCGGCCGGGGCGAAGCGCTTTCTGGAGACTCACACGGTCAGATGCGCGATGTCCCGCGGGTCGAGGCCGGTCAGCTGCGCGATGCGCGAAGCCGGTACGCCCGCCGTCAGGGCCCGGTGGACGAGTGCCTCCCAGTCCTCGGTCGTCTCGCGGAACTCCAGCAGCTCGGTCTCCAGTTCCGTCACGGACTGGGGCGCGCACTCCTGCTGGACCCGTACGGTCTCCTCCTCGCTCAGCGGAACCGGCAGGCGTTCGGCCTCCTCCGGGATGAACGCCTCCGACCCGGCCGGCAGGATCCGGACGTGCTCGGAGGAGGCGGAGACCCCGTGGGCCTGCAGCCAGCCGTGGACGGCCGGCGTCTGTGAGCATTCGAGCTCTCCGACGGCGGCCAGGGCGGCCCCCAGCCGGGGGTGACGCTCGGGAAGGAGGAAGAGGTAGGCGTCGTCGGCCATCGCGGGCAATCGCTTTCTCTAACGGACACAACCTCGCACGATGCTAACGCCCCACGGTGTCCGCCTCTTTGCCGCCATGGTGTTCACCGGGTGGGCGCGGCGCAGTGGGGGAGAGAGGGGCGGTCCTTCGTACGGACGGCGGGCAGCCATGCGGTCGCGGGCCGCGCCGCGGCGGTCCCGGTCCCCGGCAGGCGGACCCGGAACCAGAGGGTGGAGGTCAGGTCCTCCTCGTCGATGACCGGCAGCCCCTGCGGCAACTGGCATTCCGCGTCCAGGACGTCGCCGTGCCACACCCGCGTGGGCACGACGTTGTCGGCGGTGTAGGGGCGCAGCGGGTCGATCGCGAGACCGAGGCTGCACTGGCGTTCGCGGTCCCCGCGGTCCTGGCAGCCCCGCTCGGCGTTGAACACCCGTATGCGGGCGGGCCCTTGGTCGGAATCGCCGCCGCCCGCCGCGTACGCCCAGAGTGCGGCGCCCGCCGCCGCGCAGCCGGTGACGGCGAGCAGGACGGTCCGGCGCAGACGGCGCCGGACGCGGGACCGGCGGGGGAGTGCGACGCGGGAGGGTCGGGTGCCGTCCTCGACGGTATGGGCGCGGATGCGTTCGAGGAGGCTTTCGGCGGTGTGCGGAGCGCGGTCCGCGTGGGTGGGGGCCAGGCAGTCGGCGGCGAGGTCCCGCCAGAACTCCGGGAGTGCGCCGTCCATCCGTAACGCCGCGCGGCCCTCAGCGTACTCCTGTACGGCCGCGCCGCGCGCGGTCGGTGTGGCGCCGGGGAAGGGGTAGGCGCCCTGGGCGAACACCTCGTGGATGATGATGCCGAGCGCCCAGATGTCGGCGCTGGGACGCATCTGGATGCCGCGCTCCGCGAGCGGTTCGCGCCACCGCTCGGGCGGCAGGTAGTCCAGGGTGCCCATCGGGGCCGTCCAGCCGTGGGTACCGGTGAGCTCGATGGCGAACCCGAAGTCCGACAGGCGCACTTCGCCGTCCCGGCCGATGAGGATGTTCTCGGGCTTGAGGTCGGCGTGCACCCAGCCGCCGCGGTGCATCTGTTCCAGTCCCTCGCAGATGCCCGTGACGAGCCGGGCGCCCTCGGCCTCGGTGACCGGGGCGGCGAGCAGTTCGCGCAGGCTGCACCGGGCCCGCTCCATGACGAGGACGATCGCCCCGTCGAGGGACGGCCGGTCGGGCGCGCTGAGGACCACGGAGTCCAGGAGCCGCACGAGCCGGGGACGGCCCGCCTCCCGGCCCAGTTCCAGTTCCCGTCGGGCGGCCTCGGCCACGCTGCGCGCCTGGCGGGGCGCGAGTCCGGCGGTCGGCATGACCTTGAGGGCGACCTCCTGGTCCGCCGGCTCGCCCGTGTCCTGTTCCCCGCCGTTCCCGGCGCGGGTACCGGGCCCGTCCGCGGCCCGCCCGGCATAGACCGTGGCCCAGGCGCCCGCACCGATGGGCTCGCCGACGATCCAGGAGCCGATCCGGTGGCCCGCCGGCAGGAGTTCCGGCTCACCGCTGTCCGCCGGAAGCGCCCTGCTCCGCACCATCACCGCGTCCTACCGTCCGCGCTCGGCCGGCTCGGTGCGCGGGGGTAACAGGGCGAGGTGCTCCTCCCGTACGATCCCGAACTTCAGGGCGAGGGCGACGACGGCCTCGCGCTTGCCGTTGCGGCGGCCCGCGCGGTCGGCGCCCTCGGGGGCCGTGGCCGCGGCGATGCGCAGCTTCTCGTCGGCGAGGTAGTCGATGTGCGAACTGACCGCGCGGGCCGTCAGACCCGCGCCGGGCCCGTGACCGGCGAGCCGTTCGACGACCTGCGGGGTGGTCGGCACGGCCACCGGTGACCGGTCGCGCAGCCAGGGCTCGCAGAGCGCGACGAGCACCAGGAAGTACGTGGCGCTCTCGTCCAGGGAGTACGCGGTGAGTGTCCGGCTCTCCCAGGAGCCGCCGCCGAGCGCGTGCGGGTCCAGATAGACGTGGTCGGGCGCGAACACCTGGAAGGATAGCGGGGTTTCACGGCGGGAGGGCAGGACCACCCGGGCGAACTCGAAGGGGATGGGAGCCCCGACGCGGCGCGGGGGCACGCGCAGGTACTCGCCCGCACCTTCCGGGTTCTCCACCAGATAGCCGTGGGTGGCGCTGAGGTTGCTCAGCTGCCAGTGGTCGTCCGTCGCCCGGATCTCCCCCGCGAGGCGGGACACCGACTCGTCGGCGAGGCGGAGTTCGACGGGTGTACGGGACGAACCGCGCCCGAAGCGGACGCGCTCCCCGGGGCCGAGGCGCAGGGTCACCGCGTCGTCGCCGCCCGCCTCCGGCAGATGGATGACTATCCCGCTCACCGCTCCCCCGTCCCGCGTGCCGACCGTCCCCGTTGTCCGACACAGGGAACGTTACCGCCTGTCCACGGCGTTTCACCGCGTGGCTTGCGCCACTTCGGGGCGCGTCCGTCACGGGCCGGAACGATCAGGGGGGTGATAGGGGGAGGGGGTCCCGGACGAGGTCAGGGGGCGATGAGGCGGGTGCCGAAGGCGGTCCAGGGACGCCAGCCGCCGCTCGGCCGCTCCTGGACGCGGGTGCGCATCCGGCCGTCCTCGGTGACCGCGAACAGGTGCAGCCGGCCGGTCTGGTCGGCCGCCGCGGACGGGGTGGCGGCGAGCGCGAGCCCGGCCTCGGCGATGTCCTCGCCCGTGGCCCAGGCGCCGCCGGGGGAGAGCTGCCAGCGGTGGGTGAGCCGCTCGCCGCCGGGGGCGAGGGCGAGGCATTCGAGACGACCGTCGGCGCCGGGGACGAGCAGCGGGCCCGCGGCCGACCAGCCGGACAGCGCCTGCCAGTCGTCCCAGCCGCCGCTGGGGACCGACTGGCGCCGCTGGAAGGCCGCCACGCCGGACGGGGCGATCGCGGCGACGGTCATCCTGCCGCTCCCGTCGCTGCCCACCCGCGGGGCCGCGCCGGCCGCCGTGCCGAAGCGGTCCCACGGGGACCAGGCGCCGCCCGGTGTCCGCTGCCAGCGGTGCAGGATCGCCGTGCCGCCGCGCGTGAGCGCGAAGACCTCCAGGCGTCCGTCGGCGTTGACGCCGACGACGGGCGGCGCTCCGACGGGCCCGCCGAACCCCGCGTCCCACGGATCCCAGGTCCGGGCGCCCGGCGACGTCTGGCGGCGGCGGGCGATCAGGGCGCCGCCCGGGCCCGGGGCGAAGACCTCCAGCCTGCCGTCGGCGCCGGGGGCCACGGCGGGCGCGGCTCCGGCCGGCCCGCCGAACTCCTCCCACTCCTCCCAGTCGCCGTCCGAGCGCTGCACCCTGTGGTGCAGGTTGGCGCCGCCCGGGGCGAGCGAGAACACCTCGAGGCGGCCGTCGGTGTTCCGGCCGAGTGTGGGCACCGCCCCGGCCGGCCCGCCGAACGGCTCCCATGCCGACCAGCTGTCGGCCTCCGGGTCGAGCTGGACGCGTCGCAGCATCGAGCGGTCGGCCGCGTCGAGGGCGAACACCGTCAGACGGCCGCGCACGTCGAGCGCGGCGACCGGATTGTCCGGGCTCGACCACACCGGCGGGGTGTCCTGCCAGGCCAGCGGCGCGACGCGCAGTCCGTGGCGGAACCAGCCCGCGGCACTCGCGTACCAGTCCCGCCCGTCGGTGACCGGTTCGACGGCGTGGCCGGGGACGTGGCCCGCGTATCCGTCGAGGGTGAAGCGCGCGGGGTCACGGGAGGCGAGCACGTCGGTTCCCTCGTAACCGCCGCGCGGCCCGATGAACAGGTAGAACCAGCCGTCGCGTTCGACGACGTACGGCGATTCGGTGACCGACACGCCCTGGGCGGCGGTGGTGTCGTCGGTGAACGCGGCGGCCGGCGCGCTCCAGTGCAGCAGGTCGGCCGAACGGCGCAGGCAGACGAGGTGGTGGCCGTCGGCGGAGAGTTCGGTGTAGTACATGACCCAGTCGCCGCCGATCCGCACCACCATGGGGTCGCGGGCCGCCCGCCCCCGGAACAGCGGTCCCGACGGCACGCGGGTCCAGCTGAACAGGTCGGTGGAGGTGGCCAGGTTGATGGCGGCGCCGGCGCTGCCGCCCGCGGCGTAGAACATCCAGTAGGTGCCCGCGGCCTCGATGACGTGCGGTGCCCACAGGTGCTGTTCGCCGTAGTAGCCGGGATCGACGGTCAGGGCGTCGGGGTGGCTGGTCCACGGGCCGTGGAGTTCGGGCGCGGAGGCATGGGCGAAGGCGGTCTCGGCGCCGCTGTCCGGGGCCTCGCCGGGCGCCACGCCGTCGCCGACTATGGCGAACAGGTGCCAGCGGCCGTCCCTCCGGATCAGGGTGTGGTCGTTGAGGTAGCGGCGCCGGCCGGGTGTGGACGGGTCGTGGACGGGGACGAAGCGGCCGGCGTCGATCCACTGGTGGGGCGGGACGTCGGCGGGGACGGCGGAGGCGGAGGCGGTGGCACGGTCCGCGAGCGGGAGCACGAGGGCTCCCGCTCCGGCCGTACGCAGCACGCCCCGCCTGCTGATCGGATACATGGCTCTACTCCGAAGGGACCGTTCGGGCGGTCAGTTGACGGCGGGGCCGGGACCGGTGTTGAGCCAGGCCCACTCGGACCAGGTCGACACACCGGTCTGCCACTTGTGGTGGACGCCGGCACGGCTTGTTCCGAACACCTCGATGCGGCCGTCGGCGTTGGTGGCCGCGGTGACTTCCGTACCGCCGCCGCCGAACGTGTCCCACTGGCCGTACGGGGCGTTCACCCCGGTCTGCCACAGGTGCTGGGCGACGCTGCCGTTGATGGCGAAGACCTCCACCCGGCCGTCGGGTGAGCGTTCGCTGCTGATCTGGGAGTCGGCGGGGCCGCCGGTGGACTCCCACCCCGACCAGCCGGTCCGGTCGGTCTGGTACTTGTGGAACACTCCGGCGGGTCCGGAGGCGAAGACCTCCAGGCGTCCGTCCTGGTTGTGGTCCACGGTCAGGTCACGGCCGCCGCCGCCGAAGTCCTCCCAGCCGGACCAGCCGCCGCTGACGGCCGTCTGGTACTGGTGCTGGAACACGTCCCCGTTGATCGCGAAGACTTCCAGGCGCCCGTCGGAGGACTTCTCCATCTCGATCCTGCTGTTGGCCGGGCCGCCTCCCGCGGACTCCCACTCCGACCAGCCGCTGTTCGGGGCGTTCTGGTACTTGTGGAACACCCCGGCCGGCCCGGACGCGAAGACCTCCAGGCGTCCGTCGCCGTTGGCGCCGACGGCGATGTCGCGGCCGCCGCCCCCGAAGGTCTCCCAGCCGGACCAGCCGCCCGAGGGCGAGAGCTGGTAGCGGTGCTGGAAGACGTCACCGTTGATCGCGAACATCTCCAGCCGGCCGTCGGCGTTCGACCCGATGGCCAGTTCCGCGCCACCGGGCCCGCCCAGCGGCTCCCAGTCGGACCAGGCGCCGTTGACGCCCTTCTGCCAGGCGTGGTGGACGCCGTCGGCTCCGGCCGCGAAGACCTCAAGGCGGCCGTCCGCCGAGCGGGCCGACACCACACGCCCCGACTCCGCCGGATACACCAGCGGGCTCGGCCCGGGCTCGTGGTGGCCCAGCCGGTCCACCGCGGCCCGCGCCTCGTCCAGGTGGCGCAGATGGGCGCCCGCGTTGTAGGTGGACCACTGCCGCCAGTCGGTGCCCTCGGAGGAGATCCGGAAGGCCGCGTTGGCGTTGCACTGGGGGTCGAACGCGCAGGTGTCGTCCACCTCCCGGTGCCAGTGGTCGTTGATCTGCCACAGGCCCCGGTCGGTGGAGGGGGGCTGGTTGTTCTGGACGTTGGTCGCCGTCGGGTCGCAGCTGGATTCGGCGAGGGCGACCGCGATGGCGGTCACCAGGCTCTCGCCGCGGAAACCGGCGTTGTAGCCGACCTGGGCGCACAGATCGCTCGGCGCGGCGTACGCGGGCGAGGCGCCCACCAGGACGCCCGCCCCGAGCAGGAGCGAGGCGAAGGTCGCCAGGACGGCGCGACGGGGTGCGCGGTGAGCGCGCTGCACGGTTCTCACCTGCTGTCTCCTCAATTGACGGCGGGGCCGGGTGTGGTGTTGAGCCAGGCCCATTCGGACCAGGTCGCGAAGCCCGTCTGCCACTTGTGGTGGACGCCGGCACGGCTCGTGCCGAAGACCTCGATGCGGCCGTCCGCGTTGGCCACCGCGGTGACCTCCGTACCGCCGCCGCCGAAGGTCTCCCATGGGCTGTACGGGGCGTTCACCCCGGTCTGCCACAGGTGCTGGGCGACGCTGCCGTTGATGGCGAAGACCTCCACCCGGCCGTCGGCGGTCGGCTGGCTGGTCAGCTGCGAGTCGGCGGGACCGCCGGTCGATTCCCACCCCGACCAACTGGCCCGGTCGGTCTGGTACTTGTGGAAGACTCCGGCGGGTCCGGAGGCGAAGACCTCCAGGCGTCCGTCCTGGTTGTGGTCCACGGTCAGGTCACGGCCGCCCCCGCCGAAGTCCTCCCAGCCGGACCACCCGCCGCTGACGGCCGTCTGGTACTGGTGCTGGAAGACATCGCCGTTGAGGGCGAAGGCTTCGAGGCGCCCGTCGGGTGACTTCTCCATCTCCACGCGGCTGTTGGCGGGGCCGCCGCCGGTGTTCTCCCACTCCGACCAGCCGCTGTTCGGGGCGTTCTGGTAGCGGTGGAACACGCCCACGGGTCCGGAGGCGAAGACTTCGAGCCGTCCGTCGCCGTTGGCGCCGACGGCGATGTCGCGGCCGCCGCCGCCGAAGGTCTCCCAGCCGGACCAGGCACCCGAGGGCGAGAGCTGGTAGCGGTGCTGGAAGACGTCGCCGTTGATGGCGAAGACCTCCAGGCGGCCGTCGGCGTTCGGGCCGATGGCGAGTTCCGCGCCACCGGGTCCGCCCAGCGGCTCCCAGTCGGACCAGGCGCCGTTGACGCCTTTCTGCCAGGCGTGGTGGACGCCGTCGGATCCGGCCGCGAAGACTTCCAGGCGGCCGTCCGCCGAGCGGGCCGACACCACACGCCCCGACTCCGCCGGATACTCCAGCGGCTTGGGATGCGGGCCGGTACCGGGAGTACAGGGCATGTCGATGCCGCGTTCCGCGAGATACGGGACGGGGTCGGTCCCCACGCTCGCGCTCGGGTCCGTCCAGACCCGCAGATGCAGGTGCGGGCCGGTGGCCTCGCCCTCGCTGCCCATGAGAGCGATCTGCTGGCCGGCCACCACGTGGTCGCCCGCCTGGACGTCCCGCTCGTACATGTGGCCGTACTCGGTGATGGTGCCGTCGGGGTGCTGGACGCGGATCCACTGGCCGTAGCCCGGCTCGTACCCGGAGATCGTCACCTCTCCGTCGCCGACCGCGTAGATCGGGGTGCCGGTGGCGTTGGCGATGTCGATGCCGTTGTGGCCGGAGCTGTAGTACTGGGAGATGAAGCCGGTCGTCGGGCAGGCGGCGGCGAAGCCGGCGGCCCGGGCGGCCGGTCGCGCGCCGGTCTCGGCCGCGCCCGCGGAGGGAGCCGGGGCCAGCAGGCCGAGCAGCAGCGCCGCGACCGTCGCGAGCCCTGGGCGCGCCGCGCGCCGCGCGGATGAGGTGAGCGACATGGGACGGTCTCCTGTCACGCCTTGCGCAGGCGGTCGATGATGCCGTCGATGTCGCGCTGCATCAGGTCGTGGCGGATGAAGTGGCCGCCGGGTACCTCGTAGGACTCGTGCGGGATCCCCGCCCGGTCCAGCAGACCGCGGAACTCCCGCTGTCCGGCGAGCACCTGGGTCTCGTTGACGGTGTCGAACCAGTTGACCGGGTCCGGGCTGGTGCCGGCGACGAGGAACACCCGCTTGTTGCGGTAGCTCTCGATCCGCTGGACCGGGTTGTCGGCGCTCACCCGGGCCTCGTCCCACAGCGGGGCGCCGTAGATGGTGCCGCCGCCCAGGTCGAGGACGGCGGCGGAGGCGTTGGCCCAGTGCACGACGAGGCCGCCGTCACGGCGCAGACTGGCGGGTCCGGAGTGGGCGCTGACGGACGCGAAGTGGCCGTAGTACTTGGCGGCGTACTTCAGCGCGCCGAAGCCGCCCATGGAGAACCCGGCCACGGCCCGGCCGTCGTACTCGGCGAACGTACGGAAGTTGGCCTCGACCCAGGGAAGCAGCTGGTCGATGTGGAAGTGCTCCCAGTTGCGGGGGCCGACGTTGGAGCTGACGGGGTTGGAGTACCAGCCGGCGTGGCCGCCGTCGGGCATGACGACGATGATCGGCTTCCCGGCGGTCCACTGGCGGATGCCCTCGCGGTCGAAGGTGATGAAGTCCTGGTCCGTTCCGCCGCCGTGGAAGAGGTAGAGGACCGGGTAGGTACGGCCGCTCCCGTGGTAGTCGTCGGGCAGCAGCACGTTGACAGCCGGGTTCCAGCCGATCGCCTCGGTCTGGAAGCGGTAGTACCACATCCTCGGGTCGCTCTCGTTGCGGTCCACGATGTGCAGCCCGAAGCCGTCGTCGGCCGCGGCGGCCGTCGTGGCCGACGCGAGCACGCCTCCGGCGCCGAGGGCCATGGCGGCGGTGATCCCGCCGGCGGACTTGAGGATGCTCCTGCGGGTGGGGTGGTGCGCGGTCAACGGGACCTCCTGGGGGAAGCGCGGCGGCGGTGGGGACCGACCGCTGTGTGACAGGCGCTTCGGAGGGTAGTGACGCGCACCGCGCGCGGAGAATCCGGAAGGTTACGGACTGACAGGAGCGGCTCGTCCGGGGTAGGGCGACAGGTCCGCGCCCGTTCGGGGCGTGTCAGCGGCGGGTCAGAGGTCTTCTCCCGACAGCAGCGGCTCGAAGGACCGGTAGGCCGCGTAGTTCCTGAAGTGCCGGGTGTAGACCTCGGAACCGTCACCGAGGCCGGTCTCCCCGACCTCGCTGACGTCCACCACGTGGAGCAGTTTCCAGGAGACGGTGTCGCCGAGCTCGTTCTCGTAGCTCGTCTCCAGGCGCCTGCCGTGGGCCAGCGCCTTGTCCCGGGCCTCGTCCTCGTCCCGCGCCCGCAGCAGGACGAAGTTCTCCTGGTAGAGCGGAGCCTGGCCGTCGGCCGTGGTCGACGCCTCGCACAGCAGGACGGCGACGTAAAGGCTCCACGCTCCGCTCATCTTCCGCCTACTTCTTGAACCGGTTGTCGTTCAACAGCTTCCAGGCAGTCTTGCAGGAGCTGTCCCGGCAGTCCTTGATGTGCCCGAGGGAGTCCCCGTAGTGCTGCCCGGGGAACACCTGCCGGATGGAGGCCTTGCGGCAGCGCGAGATGAAGTTGTTGGCGATCTCCCCGAGGTTGTCGTTGGCGGCGCAGGCGTCCGCCGCGGTGACCGGCGTACTCGTCACGGCGGTCGCCGTAGAGGGGACGCCCCCCAGCAAGGCGACCGCGACGACGGCCGCCGCGGCCACCGCCCGGGCGATTCCCCGGCGCATCCGTACCCGCACCTGCCCGCCGGCCGTTGTCAGCATCCGACCATCTTCGCGTACGCGATCCACACTTCACCCTTGTTGTTGAGGCTGACGTCGCCGCCGGTCTTGTGCAGGTAGGTGTACTTGCCCCGGTATTTGCGCAACTCGCCGAACTGCGACTCCAGCGTCATGTACGGCGAGTCGAGCTTCCAGTCCCCGGAGAACTTCGCGTACACACCGTCCGTCCCGTCCGTGCCGCTCGCCCAGCACGCCCGCCCGCCCGAGTACAGGACCAGATTGCCGTCGTACTGCATCTCCAGCCGGTAGCCCCCGTTGCGCAGGCACTGTCCGGGCAGCAGCCGGTCGTTGAACGCCGTGCCGACGCCGCGGCAGTCGGCGGCCCGGACGGCCGGGGACGCCGCGGCGGGTGCGGGAACGGCGGACACGGGCCATGCGGACGAGGTGGCCGTCGCCAGGAGACCCGCGAAGGCGAGGACACAAGTACGGGAGAGGTTCCGCATGCGGTGCCGGTGCTGCATGAAGTGCCTTTCTGTTCTCAGCGCGCTCGGGGCCCGCGTTCAGACGCGGTAGCGCACGGGGAGTGACCGTCAAGCTACTTCACGTGACCGTGCGGCACCAGTCCCGCCCGTGTACTCCCTTTGGCTGATCCTGGGCGGGCGTGGCACTATGCCCCGGTCGGCCGGGACCTCGACGGGGTGCCGGCGCCCGTGAACGAGGGGAGCGGACATGGCCGGGAGCAGGCCCGAGCCCTTGTCGGAGGCGGCGATCGAAGCCGCCCTGCGGCACGTGCCCGGCTGGCGCCGAACAGGCGAGCAGATCACCCGGACCTTCGCGATCCGCTACCACGGGGGAGTCGCGCTGATCGTCCATGTCGCGGACGTCGAGCGCCTGATCGGCCATCACGCGGACATCGATCTGCGCTGGGACTCGGTGCGGTTCACCATCACCACGCGCGACGCGGGCCACCGGCTCACCGCGGCCGACTTCAACCTCGCCGCCCGCATCGACTCCATCGCCGCCGCGCACGAGGCGGAGCCCCTCGACGACTGAGGGGTGTGCTGCGGGGACGCGGACGCCGGGCGTCGCCCCCGCAAGCCGTCACTGCTCGGTGCGCGCCTCCCCGTCGAGTGCCGTCAGCCGCTCGCGGCAGCCCGCCGCCGCGCTGTCCGCGCCGAGTTGCTCGTAGAGGGCGAGCGCCTGGGTGTACGCCGCCCGTGCCTCACCGGGGCGGGGCAGGACGCCGCCGAGGGCGCACAGGATGTCGGCGAGGCCGCGACGGGAGCCCACGCGCTCGAAGGCGGCGCGTGCCTCGTCGTAGGCGGCGCGCGCCCGGTCCGGGCGGCCGTCGGCGCGTTCGGTGTCGCCGAGCGCGCGCAGCGTGAAGCCCAGGCCGCCCGCGTTGCCCAGCTCGCGGTGGACGGCGGCGGAGCGGGACAGCGTCTCACGGGCCTGCGCGTAGTGGCCCCGCAGACGCTGCACGTCGCCGAGCCCGCGCAGCATGTCGGCCTCCCCGCGCCGGTCGCCGATGCGGCGGGACAGGTCACGGGCCCGCACGAACAGGTCGGCGGCCTCGTCGTGGCGGCCGTCGACGCGCGCCACATGACCCAGGCCCCGCAGCGCCTGTGCCTGCCCGCGCAGGTCGCCGATCTCCTCGTACGTCACCAGGGCGGCCCGGTAGCCCTCGTGCGCCTCCACGCCCCGGCCCCGGTTGCGCGCGATGTCGGCCAGGCCGCGCAGCGCCTGCGCCTCGCCCCGGCGGTCGGTGAGCGCGGAGTACAGCTCACGGGCCTGGCGGAACGCGTCGGTGGCCGTCTCGTAACGGCCCTGCGAGACGCTGACGTTGGCCAGGCCCCAGAGCGCGTCGGCACGGCCCGCCCGGTCGTCCAGCTCCTCGTAGCCGCGCAGCGCGCCGGTGAAGAGCTCGCGGGCGTCGTCGTAGCGGCTGCGGGCGCGTTCGGTCTCGGCGAGGCCCCACAGGGCGTCCGCCTGACCCCGCCGGTCGTCGAGAGCCTCGTACAACTCGTGGGCGGCCCGGTAGTTGTCCCGCGCGGCCACCAGGTCGCCGCGGGTGCGTTCCGTGTCGGCCAGGCCCCGCAGGGCGTCGGCCAGGCTGGGCCGGTCGTGGTCAGCCATGGCGGCGTCCCTCATGGTGACCCAGATCCGGGCGAGTTCGGTGGTGGCGCCGAGCCCGCCCAGGACGGAGTGCGCCAGCGCGGCAAGACGCCGGGCGTGCGGAGAACGGCGTTCCACGGCGGCCACCGTCACCGCGATCAGATTGCCGCGCTCGGCCTCCAGCCAGGCCCGTGCGGCGCCCGGCTCGCCCCTTCCGGTGACCAGCGACTCCCGCGCCGCCTCGCCCCGGCTCGCCTGGTGGGTGAAGAGCCGGTCGAGGGCCTCGTCCCAGCGCTCCTGCGGCTCCTGCGCCACCGCCAGACTCCGGGCGTACGCGAGGAACAGGTCGTGGAAGCCGAAGCGCCCCCGGCCGTGGCGCTGCAACAGATGTCTCTCCGCCAGGTCGGCCATACGACGGCGGCACTCGCGCACCGCCATCCCGGTCATCGCCGCGCACGCCTCCACCTCCAGTTCGGAACCCGGATGCATGGCCAGTACCCGCAACAGGCCCGCCTGCACCGGGTCCGCCGCCTCCAGTGCCTGCCAGGACACCGCGAACGCCGCGCCCACCCGCCGGTCGGCGTCCGGCACCTCAAGGAGCGGCGAGTCCGTCTCCCGCATGGCCAGCAGCAGTTCCTCCGGCTCCTCGAAGCGCAGCCGGGCGGCGACCGCCTGCACGGCCAGCGGCAGGAACCCGCAGGCCCGGCAGATCTCCTCCAGGGCGGGATCGGCCGCCTCCTCCCCGGCCAGTCCGGCGCCCGACACCAGCAACCGCACCGCTTCGTCGGCGGGCAGCACGTCGAGCGCGGTGAGCGTGATGCGGTCGGGGTCGTGGAGCGCGATACGGCTGGTGATCAGGACGAGACTGCTGTCGTCGCCGGGAAGCAGGCAGGACACCTGGTCGAGCGACGCCGCGTTGTCGAGCAGCAGCAGACCGCGTCTGCCGTGCAGCCAGTTCCGCCACAGCGCGGCCTTCGCGTCCAGTGTCGGCGCGTCGTCGCCACGGATGCCCGCCCAGGTCAGCAGCGCCTCCATCGCGGCCTGCGCGTCGAGCGGCGCACGGTCGGGAGTGTGGCCGTACAGGTCGAGTTCGAACTGCGCGTCGGGGAAGTCGGCGGCGAGCTGATGGGCCAGGTGCCGGGCCAGGGCGGACTTGCCGACCCCCGGCATCCCGACGATGGCATGCACCAGCTCCGGCCGCCCCGTGATGCTCCCGGCGACCAGCTCGGGCAGCCGCCGGCGCTCCACGACCCGGTCCACGATCTGGCGGGGCGGCGCCTTGAGGGTGGTGCGCACCGCCGCGGCCGGCCCCTGGGCGGAGGACAGCCGGGCCGACCCGGCCGGACGCTCCGGATCCAGCGCGCGCAACAGCGGGTCGTGGCCGGTCAGTCCCCGCACGGCGTCACGGAACCCGGGGTCCGCGAGCAGCGCCCGGACCGGAACGGCCGTCAGCCGCCGCCCCTCGTAGGGCCGGTCGCTCCAGGCGACGACACCCAGCAGCGCGCCGCTCTTGTGGACCACCGCGCTGCCGGACATGCCCGACCACTGGTCCCAGCCGGCCGGCCAGGCGGTCGACACGTCGATGGCGTAGCGGTCGCTGCGCGTGTAGGTGAGCGGGTCCAGCACGCCGCGTACCGTCTCGGTCTCCGTGCCGTCGCCCGTGCTGCGTGCCGCGGCGGCCGACATACCGGTCACGGCGACGGCGACCGGTTCGGTCCCGGTCACCTCGGCCCAGCGCGGCTCGGGAACGCCGAGGGATTCGGCGAAGCCGCCGGCGCCGACGCGCAGCAGTGCCGCGTCGAGCCCGGCGTCCCCCTGCCAGAGGACGGTGCACGGCACGGGGTCGGTGAGACGCACGGCCCCTCGCCCTCCGACGACGGCCCTGACGGTGATGTCGGGCCGGTGCCGGCCGTCGGGGAACGCCACCCCGTGGCGGGAGGTGAGGACCAGCGCGGGCGCGAGCAGCCGCCCGGACGAGAACTCCTTGCGCCCCTCGGCGTCGGCCGGGCCCGCGGTGACCGCCACGAGCCCCGGGTGCAACGGCCCCTCGCCGTCGGCGCCTTCGGTCCGCGGAGCCGTCATCGCCGGTCGGAGACGGAGGCGGGATCACCGGTCAGGGTGTCGCGCACATCGAGCTTGAGGCGCAGCCGATGGGTCGTGCCCTGCGACACCTTCGCGTCGGCGCCGAGCTTGACCACCCCCAGGCGCATGCCCCCCGACCCGCCGGCGTCCTTGCGTACCTCGACGAGGAACTCCATCTCCACCTCGGTGATACGGAATTGGAGCCGCGCGTCCTTCCCGTACTCCTGCGCCTGAGCCAGCTGCGTACGCAACTGCTCGATCGCCTCGGTGATTTCGTTGCCGTCCGTCGTCATCCCGCGCCCCCGTCGCTCACGATCACTGCGGACGCATCCTGCCGCACCGGCCCGCGAACCCGCCAGCCTGGGGTGGGCGTCCGAAGAACCTCCGAAGGACCGCCGATGAAATCAGGGCCTCGGCGTGCTCAGGTCGAGAGCGTGAGATGCGGCGGGGTGCCGGGGGATGTCGCGGGGTTCCGGTACCTGCGGGCCTGGCGTGGGCACTGCTTCGGGAGGTCCGGGGTGGGGGTCCGGGATGGGGGGACCGGCGCCCGTGTTCACCACGCGTCCGCTGCCGTCGCACGAGCGCTGTCCGCTCGTCGCGGGCGGCCTCGGCCGTGCGTCACATCACCTGGCGGCCGGCCGCGTCTCCACCCGGGTCGTCGGCCAGGACGACGGCCGTCCTGACGCGCTTGCCCACCGGTTCGCGGTGCACCTCGAAGCTGCGGCACACCGCCATGACGATCTCCAGCCCGTGCTGGCCCACCCGGGTCGGGTCCGGCGGCAGGATCAGCGGCAGCGTCGTGCTGCTGTCCCACACCGTCACCTCCACGGCGCCCTGGCTGATTTCCAGCGTCAGCAGACAGGGCCCCGGCGCGTATTTGCGGGCGTTGGTCACCAGCTCGCTCACCACCAGCTGGACCATGCCCATGGCCCGCTTCGACACCGGCAGCCCGTGCACGGTCTGCACCTCCACCAGGAAGTCCCTGGCCATGGAGCGGGCAGCCGCGATGTCCTCACTGCTCTCGAACGCGGCCGACACCGATATCGAACGTTCCACCAAGGGCTGCAAGCTCGTGCCCTGTCCAGCTCGGTTCATCCGGTCAGCCTCGCGTCCTGAAGTCGATCCCAGTACCGAGGCCGTTACCCCCGAAACACCATCGCAATCCGGCTACTTTTCGCTGCCCACCCGCCACACAACGTCATCACCGACCCGTTCCTTTCCCGGGCCCCCGCTATCCGTCCTGGACCGATCACCGCCCCCCTGGGCTCTCCGCCGAAGCGGGAGGCCGCCGGGGCGTCGGGGCGTCGGAGGCCATTTCCCGGGTAAGGGCGCCCCACGGCACAGCAGGGGTGAAGGAGGACGCGGTGGGAGCGCTGGTTGCTGGGGGATGGGGGCTGCTCGCCGGGAGCGCGCTGCTGGTCGGCGCGGCGGCGGGCTCGCTGTTCCGGGTGCCCGCCCGGTGGGTCGCTCTGGTGATGGCCTTCGGCAGCGGCGTACTGATCTCGGCGGTCTCCTACGATCTGATCGCCGAGGCCGACGACCAGGGCGGTCTCGCACCGACAGCCCTCGGCGCGCTGGTCGGCGCGGGCGTGTACTCCCTGGCGAACGTGGCGCTCGCCGCGCGGGGCGCCCGCCACCGCAAGAGGGCGGGCTCTCAGCAGCCCACCGAAGGCGAGCAGCCCGGCTCGGGCGGCGCCATCGCTCTGGGCGCGCTCCTGGACGGCGTACCCGAGTCGGTCGTCATCGGCACCAGCCTGCTGGGCGGGGGGAGCGTGGGGACGGCCACGGTCGTTGCGGTCTTCCTGAGCAACCTGCCCGAGGGTATGGCGAGCGCGGCGGGGATGAAGCAGGCGGGGCGCGGGCGCGGCTACGTCTTCGGCTTGTGGACGGCGATCGCGCTCATCTCGGGTCTGGCCGCGCTGGCCGGCTACACCCTCCTGGGCGGGGCTTCCGACACCGTGATGGCGATGATCACCGCGGTGGCCGCCGGGGCCATTCTGGCGATGATCGCGGACACGATGATCCCGGAGGCATTCGAGGACGCCCATCTGCTCGCCGGCCTCACCACGGTCCTGGGGTTCCTCGCGGCCTTCACGCTCTCGCGGTCCTGAGACCACACGAGCGGGGAGAGGAAGACACGGCGGTCACGGCGGTTCCCACGTGGTGGGCGGTTACCCGCGGCCCCTGCCCTGGTCCCAGTCAGGGCTGCCTCGATCCGCCCCCCTACGAGGTCTGCGCGATCTGGATGAGGTTGCCGCAGGTGTCGTCCAGCACCGCCAGGGTCACTGTGTCCACCTCCGTCGGCTCCTGCGTGAACCGCACCCTGAGCCCACGCAGCCGCTCGAACTCCGCCCGTACGTCCTCCACGGCGAAGGAGGCGGCGGGGATGCCGTCCCGGACCAACGCCGTCTTGTACGGCGGCACCGCGGGGTGCTCGGACGGTTCCAGCAGCAGTTCCGTCCCCTCGGGCTCCTCCGGCGAGACCACGGTCAGCCACCGGGCCGGACCCATCGGGATGTCGTGCTTCTTCACGAAGCCCAGCACGTCGGTATAGAAGCGCAGGGCCCGCTCCTGGTCGTCGACGAAGACGCTGGTGAGGTGGATCTTCATGGGTGCTCTCCGGCGCGTGAGGCGTGAGCCCTCGGGTCACGGCGTGCTCGGGCAGGTCGGTAGACCCGTCAAGCTAGGGGGTTCGGTCCCTTCGCTCGAAGAGGCGCGCCATGGAGCGCGGGCGCACGTCGTGACCGGTGGACGGCGACGAGCGCGGACCGCTACGGGGCGATGACCCGCAGGCTCTTCTTGGCCAGTTCGTAGGCGGGGAGCATTTCCTTGTGTTCGTCGGTGTCGATGCCGCCCAGGTGCAGGACCACGGCACCGCCCGGGGTCGTGACCGCCAGGGCGTGCTCCTGCTTCGACTCCTCCATGAGTTCGCTGTACGTCTCGTACACCACCTCGGTGGCGGGCAGCGAGCCCGCCTTGATCTCGGTGTACGTGGCCTTGCGCGCGTTCTTCTCGGCGCGGACGAAGGCCTCCAGGGCGGCGCGCGGGGTGCCGCCCTGGAGGTCGCTGGTCCAGGCGCGCAGGAAGCCGATGTTCCCGGCGGGCTTGGCGTCGATCTCACAGGCCATGGTGAACGGGCCCTGCTTGGCGAGGGCGTCGAACTCCGTACCGTCCAGCGTGAACGCCTTCGCCTTCCAGTTGTCGGCGGTGGTGAAGGACACGGGCAGCCGGCACGCCGATCCGGCGGCCCCCACTGTGGTGCGGCCCGCGGCCACCGGCGCGCCGGACGCCTTCTGGGATCCCGTCGAGGACGTTCCCGTGGGGGAGGCCGTGGGCTTGCCCGAGGACTCCTTCTCCCCGCCGCACCCCGTAAGCAGTGCTGCCGCCAGTGCGGTCACGGCCGCCCCGCGTATCCCATGCCGCACGACAAGTCCTTTGCTGCGTTTGCCGGAAAACGGCTGATCGGCCGCCCTGGGGAGATTAGCCGACCCCGACAGCGGCCACCGCGCGGGGACGCGGCGGCCGGCTGCCGGCATCACATCGCCCGAGAAGGCGGAGCCGGTTTCCCCCTGGGGTCGTTCACGAGAGGATCTCGACGTACCCGTCGGTTCCGTGCACGCGGATGCGCTGCCCGTCCCGGATCAGCTGGGTGGCCCGCTCCACGCCCACGACGGCGGGCAGACCGTACTCCCGCGCGATGACCGCGCCGTGGGTCATCAGACCGCCCACCTCCGTCACCAGGCCCGTGATGCCGACGAACAGGGGCGACCAACTGGGGTCCGTGTAGGACGTCACCAGGATGTCGCCCGCTTCGAGGTCGGCCCGGGCCATGTCGAGGATGACGCGGGCCCGCCCCTCGACGGTGCCGGCCGAGACGGGGAGGCCGACCAGGGCGCCGGGCGGCACGTCGTCGCGCCGGTACGCCCCGTTGAGGGTCTCGCCGTCCGAGGTCAGCACCCGGGGCGGAGTGAGCGCGTGGTACGACTGGAACGCCTCCCTGCGCACCCGGATGAGCCCGGCGTCCACCTGATGGGTGCGTACGGCGTCGTGGAACTCCTGGAACGTGAGGTAGAAGACGTCCTCCTTGTCGGAGATCACACCGGCCCGCACGAGGCGCTCGGCTTCCGCCATCAGGGCCTGCTTGTAGAGGAAGTAGCGGCTGATGATGCCGTACTTGGGGTACTCGCGGTAGCCGATGAAGGTGCGGACGCGGTCGATCATCCGCTTCGTCTCGTCGGCCTTCCGGTCCCCGTCCGGCAGGGCCCGCAGGCGGGACAGCACGTCCTGCTCCTTCTTCAGCGCCTCGTGCCGGCCGTGTTCGAAGCGCCGTGCGGCGGCGCCCGGCTCGGCGTTCCGCACGTTGTCCAGGATGACGGGCACGAGCGTGGTGGGGCGTTCGCGCCAACGCGGCCTCGTGATGTCGATCTCGCCGACGCAGCGCATCCCGTACCGGTCGAGGTAGGCCTCGATGGCGTCGCGCGCCTCGGCCCCGCCCGGCAGTTTCGCCAGCTCGTCGAGGAAGTCCTCGTCCTCGACGCCCTGGAGGAACGCCACCACCTCGGGCCGGGGGCGGATCACGTCCGCGACGTCCAACAACGCCAGGCCCATCTCCGAGGTGATGTTGCCGGGCGCGGACAGGGTGAGGGTGTCGGCCGCGTTCTTCTCGCCCAGCCACTCCCGCAGCTGGTCATTGAGCCACCAGGTGGCCTCCATCCCCGCCATGATCACCTGCATGCTCAGCCGGTCGCCGAGGACCCGCTTGTGCTCCTCGAAGGCCTCCAGCAGGAAGTCGAACAGCTCGGGTCCCGTCCTGGTGCGGATGTCGCGCCGCAGGGCCTCGATGGACGCCTCGCTGCGCTCGACCAGCTCGGTGACGAGGGCCGGATCGGTCTCGATCGGGGCGGGCGGGGCGCCGGCCGGCGGGCCACCAGGGGCCGTATCGGGGAGCGAGGGGGAAAAAATGTCGTGATCGAGTAAGAGCTCCCACGCGTTCTATGCCAGCAGACCTCCCCC
>NZ_JBWKEI010000003.1:442290-560803 GCF_056435525.1 Streptomyces sp. NPDC043908
CGCGAGGGGGGGTCTCGAGGGACTCTTTGTTGCGCTCGACATGTTTGGGGGTGGGGACCGGGTTGTTCTCGGTGGGGGCGGGCGGCCCCCCGCCCGGCCCCCCGCCGGGGTCCGCGTCGGGGAGCGAGGGGACGAAGTCGTCGCGGTCGAGTACGGTCTCCAGCGCGTCCCGGACCAGCGGATCGCCCCGGCCCATGAGGTCCAGGAGCGCGGTGCGGCTCGCGGGCGAGGCCAGGCGCCGGGTGACGTCGACGAAGAGCCTTCCCCCGGCCTCCTGCATCGTCGCCATGGCCGTCCGCCGCCACACCGAGAGCCCCAGCGGCGTCATGGGATCGGTCATCATCTGCTGATGTCCGACCGAGACGTAGAGGTGGTTGTCCTCGTCGTCGGCCTCGGGGATGGGGAACAGGGTCGTGATCGGGCGGCTCTGGACGACGAGGAAGTCGTCGTCGGCCAGGCACCACTCGATGTCCTGCGGGCAGCCGAAGTGCGCTTCGATCCGCCGCCCGAGCTGGACGAGCCGCAGGGCCTGAGCATCCGTCAGCGCGGGTTGCTCCTGCTGCCGGGAGTCGAGGACGACTTCCTGGGTACCGCCGGCCGGCAGGGCGTACAGGGCGCGCTGTTTGGCGGCGATCGTCCTGGCGATGATTTCGCCGTCGCGCACCGTGAAGACGTCCGGGTTCACCAGACCGGAGACCAGCGCCTCACCGAGGCCGAAGCCGGCGTCGACGGTGGCGACCTTCCGGTTGCCCGTGACGGGATCGGCCGTGAACAGGATGCCCGACGCGTCCGGGAAGACCATCCGCTGCACGACGACGGCCATGTGGACCGTGCGGTGGTCGATGCCGTTGCGCTGGCGGTAGACGACGGCCCGCTCGGTGAACAGGGAGGCCCAGCACCGGCTGATGTGCTGGAGGACCGCCTCCGGTCCCACGACGTTCAGGTACGTGTCCTGCTGGCCGGCGAAAGAGGCCGTCGGCAGGTCCTCGGCCGTCGCGCTGGACCGTACGGCGTACGCGGACTGCTCGCCGAACCGCGCGAGCGCGCCGGTGACCTCCGCCGCGAGATCGCCGGGGATGGTGACGCCCTCGATGGTCCGGCGGAGCTCCGCGCTGAGCGTACGGGTCGCCTCCCGGTCGTCCGGGCCCAGGTGCGACAACTGCTCAAGCCGCTCCGCGATCGACGGCGCCTCCGTCATGATCCGGCGGAAGGCGTCCGTCGTCACGCAGAAGCCCCCGGGCACACGGATGCCTTCGAGCCGCGAGAGCCCGCCCAGATGCGCCCCCTTGCCGCCGACGATCGCGCCCTGTGTCTCGTCGGCCGCTCGGAGATCCCACACGTACTGCTCGTTCATCGCGATACCTTCCAGGCAGCCGTGCCGCGTCGTCCCGCACGGGCCGATCCAACCACCGGTGTTTGCGGATCTGTCGTATTCCTTGTCAGGCACGTTCTCGTTCCGGGCTGCCCGTCCCGCGGCCGTCCGGCCGGTCCCACCCTTGCTCCGACGTCACCGGGTCCGCCGGACCTCGACAACAACACACGCACGTCGTGCCCTCAATTCCGCAGGTTGTGGCCTTGGCCGACGATTGTGCGATACGCCCTGGGCCTTGCGGCAAGCCCCCTGACGCGCTATATCTTGATAGTGGCAAGGAGATACATCGCTCCTTGCCTTTGTCGTTTCCCGGCCGTGGAGTTGCCGACGAGCCCGGTGGTGAGCGCGCCCACCGGACGCCGCAGGCCCCCGACCGGGCGATCCGGTCGGGGGCCTGCGCGCAGCGGGCGTGCCTGGTGCCGTGGCTCTGCGGACGGCCGCGGCGATCAGCCGAGTCGCAGCACACTCATCGTGCGCTCGGCCATGCGCCGCTCTCCCAGCGCGTTGGGGTGCACGGGCACGATGTTCTGTCCGAACAGGAGCGGCTCGATCCAGCGGGTGCCGGCGGCCTTGCAGGCGTCGTGCCCCTCGGACACCTCGGTGAAGTCCACATAGGTGGCCCCGGTCTCCTGGGCCGCGCGCCGCACGGCGTCGTTGAGGTGCTGCTGGATGTCGCGCAGGTACGGCACGTCCCCGGCGGCGATCGGGAGCTTCACGAAGCAGGACGGATCGGCGGTGGCGGGCATGATCCAGGGGTAGCCCAGCGCCGCCACGCGTGCCCCGGGCGACTTGGCGCGGATGTTCTGCAAGGCCTTCTTCAGCGCGGGATAGGTGTTCGCGTCGATCTGGTCCTGGAAGGCGGTGCCGTTCTTGTCCTTGCAGGGGCTGCCCTTCCCCCCGCTGAGGATGCCGGCCGTTCCGCAGGCCGTCACGGCGTTGATGAAGGTGTTGTTGTCGTTGCCGCCCATCGTGAAGGTCACCAGATCGGTGTCGGCGCTCAGCGCGTCCAACTGGGGTGCCACGCCCGGGTATTGGGAGGCGGTGAAGTCCTTGGTCTGGGCCGCGCCGCAGGTCACGTCCTTGAGGTGGCTGCCGGTCCGGGAGGCGAGGACGTGGGGGTAGTTCGCGGTGGAGCGCAGACACAGGAGGTTGCCGGCGTCGATGGGCAGGACGCCCGAACCGGCGCTGTAGCTGTCACCCAGGGCGACGTAGTCGAGCGGCGAGGCGGCGTGGGCGGTGGCACCGGTGAAAGCGGCGGCGAGTGCGCCTGCCATGGCTGACGCAGTCATGACAGAAACGAGCTTGGTCATGTGCTCTCTCTTCTCAGGAGCGGTGCGAGTGGGGGAGGCCGCGCCGAACGCGGCCGGGCTTCATGAGAAAGAAGCGGCTTGAGCAAGCGGAGCAGGGGGGGTGGGCGGGGCGGCCGGGCCGTGGTGTGTACGCCGACGGCAGGGCAGTAGCGGAGGCGGGATTACCGCCGGTTACTACTGATAGGTAATGTGGGCCATCGTCGGCTCGGGGTCAACACGCGTGACAGCGGTTTCTGTGGCCCGGCCGTTACGCCGCCCGCTGAGTCCTGGGCGACGGGGCGGGCCTCGGCCTGCCCGGCACCGGCCCGGACGGGGCGGACGGGTGATTCAAGCGCGAGCCCCCGGGCACCCTCAATTCCATGACCACGAGGGCCGGTTGACCCCCGCCCTTTGGCCCCGACGGCGCGCGGTCGGATCCTTCATCGCGGGAGAACCGCCACCTGATCTACGGCGCGCCGGTCCCCGGAGCAGAGCACGACGCCGCGTCACCGCGCGGATGCCGTGCCGCGCACCGGGCCCTGCTGCACCGACTCGGCACACCGAAGGGGCAGCGCGAAGTCCCCGGCCACCGGGGGGCGGGTGTGGTCCGGTCAGGCGCCGGAACGTGCTGCTTCAGGCAGTGTTCGGGGCGTGCGGGCAGGGTGTGAGGGAGGTGGTGGCGGGGATGCGCATGCGGAGCAGGAGATCGCGCGTGACGCCAGAGTCCGATGTGCTGTGCCAGGCGACATCCGGGTTGCGTGCCCGCAGATGCGAGAGCGCCCGAGTGTCCAGTCCCGTGTTGTCGAACGGCTCGTTGATGGCGACGGCGGTGATGACACCCTGCGCGCAGGGGGAGCAGATCCGGTAGCGGACCTGCCCGACGACCTGGCGGACATGGACGAGGAGCAGGCACTCTTCGTCGGAGTCCGCCGTGCCGGGGATGTGGGTGGACAGGAAATCGATCGCGCTGTAGGCGAGGATCCGGCGTTGCAGCCGGGCGGTGAGCCGGCTGGGGCGCGCGTGCTTGGCGCCAGACGGACCGGACGGCGAGGAGTGAGCCGTTCCGGCCGAACCGAACAGGGTGCTCGTGGGACGCGCGTGTCGCTGCATGGAGTTCGTGTGCCCAGACCTCACCGACGTACCCCTCCGGGTCCTGGCCGGGAATCGATCCTCAGCGTATTCGCCTGCCCGGGTGCTCGCCGTCGAGGTGAAGGTGGAGCGACCTGAGCCTGTCCCAGCACTGTTCGGGATGAGCGTCGGCTTCTCGCCGCCCGGGGTCATCGAAGAGGGCGGATGGCTGGATCAGTCTCGCCGGAGCAGCCTCCCCGCGACGCCGCGGGGAGGCTGCTCCGGCGAGAGACCGCGGCCTACGGCCGGGCTGGTGGCGGCCGCTGCTGACCCCTCCCGACGACCGGCCGCGGTCCTAGAACAGCCAGTGGCGCAGGACCACCCGCAGGGAGCGGCGGGTCGCCCAGGCGCTGGCCAGCCCGACCGCCGCCCCGGCGACCACGTCGCTGGGGTAGTGGGCGCCGCTCTGCACCCGCTCGACCGCCACCAGGGCGGCGGGCACCGCGCACGCCGCGCCGACGGCGGGCCACCGGGGTGCCACGGCGGCGGTGAACGCCACCGCGGCGGCGGTGTGGCCGGAGGGGAAGGACGAGGAGTCGGGGCGGTCGTGGACCTCGTCGTGCGGGAACCAGTCCTTGGGCGGCCGGGGCCGGCCCGCCACCTGCTTGCACACGCCGTTCGAGACCAGCTGTGCCACCACCAGGGCGGTCAGACCGGCGGCCGCCGCCCTGCGGCCGCGCCATCCGCCCAGCGCCGCCATCGCCACGGCGGTGCCGCACCACAGCTTCGTACTCTCCGCGGTCTCCTCCACCACGGAGAGCATCTTGCCGACGCGGGGAGGAATGCCGGTGGCCGTCTTCTTGGTCAGCGATCGCTCAGCGTCGCGCAACCCCACGAAATACCTCATGAACGACAAGTATCCCGAGGTCATCGACGTACACCCCAAGATCACCGATTGGCGGGTCACGCCTCGCCGAGGCGGCGACGGTCCTCCTCGTCCCACGTGCGGGTGTCGCGGGGTTCCGTGTACGGCTCGGCCTCGGGCGGCAGGCCGCCGGCGATGGCCCGCTGACGGGCGGTCTCGGCGTCGAACTCCAGCCCCAGCAGGATGGCCAGATTGGTGATCCACAGCCAGAGGAGGAAGACGATGACACCGGCCATGGTGCCGTAGGTCTTGTTGTAGCTGGCGAAGTTGGCGACGTAGAACGCGAACCCGGCGGAGGCGATCATCCAGATGACCAGGGCGAGGAAGCTGCCCGGAGTGATCCACTTGAGCCCCCTCACCTTCGCGTTCGGGGTGGCCCAGTACAGGATCGCGATCATGATGGTGACCAGGAGGACGAGCACGGGCCACTTGGCGATCGACCACGCCGTCAGCGCGGAGTCCCCGATGCCCAGCGCGGTGCCCGCCTGGTGGGCCACGCCGCCGGTGAACACGACGATCAGCGCGCTGGCGACGGCCAGCACCATCAGCACGACCGTCACTCCGACCCGGATCGGCAGGATCTTCCACACCGGGCGGCCCTCGGGCATGTCGTAGACGGCGTTCGCGGCGCGGATGAACGCGGCCACATAGCCGGAGGCCGACCACACCGCCAGGACGAGACCGACGATCGCCATGAGGGAGCCGACACCGGCGTTGCCCTGCAACTGCACCACGGCCTGGGTGATGATGTCCCTGGCCGAGCCGGGCGCGAACTTCTTGATGTTCTCGAGCACCGAGTCGGTCGCCGACTTGCCGGTGATGCCCAGCAGCGACACGAGGACCAGC
The DNA here is from genome assembly GCF_056435525.1 of Streptomyces sp. NPDC043908. Classification (NCBI taxonomy): domain Bacteria; kingdom Bacillati; phylum Actinomycetota; class Actinomycetes; order Kitasatosporales; family Streptomycetaceae; genus Streptomyces; species Streptomyces sp. NPDC043908. The sequence goes on from NZ_JBWKEI010000003.1 coordinate 447,791, forward strand.
AGCGCCGGGAACAGCGACAGCACGCCGTAGTACGTCAGGGCCGCCGCGCGGTCGCTCAGCTCATCGTCCTTGAACTCCCGCAGCGCGCCCTTGAGTACCGCACCCCAGGCCCGCTTGGGGAGCTTCGTCGGCGTGTCCGGCGCGCGACGCTCCACCTCCGGTCCGGGCCCGGCCTCCTCGGGCGTGATGTCGTGTTCTTTCGTCGCGTCGCTGTCGTGGCGCGCTTTCCGCCCGGGGAGATGGAGCTTCGTCATGGGCCCCGGATACCCCTCCGCGCCCTGCTCATGTCATCACTGTCCCGGCGCGCGGGGTCACGTCCCGGTGCGCGTCGTCAGGCGTCGACGGCCTCGCGGACGGTGGAGTAGCAGTCGATGATCGTGTCGAGTCCGACGAGTTGCAGGGTGCGCAGGACGGATCCGGTGGCACCGGCCAGACGCAGCCAGCCGTTCGCGCCGCAGATCGCGGAGCGCGCGGAGATGAGGATGTTGATGCCGCTGGAGTCCATGAACGTCACCCCGCTGAGATCCACCACCATCCGTGGTGCGCCCGTGCTCGCGGGGAAGCGGAGAGCCTGGCGGAGGAACTCGCAGGTGTGGTAATCGATCTCCCCGCTGACGGTGATGACCTCGACGTCGTCGACGGTCGCGGAGGTGATCGCCAAGCTGTCCGGCTCCACGATGTCCTTCTTGTCGGTCACGCTGGTCTCCACAACGCTCGGTGGCTTCGGTCGGTGACCTCGTCGGCGGCTGCCTGTCGGCCTGGTCTGGATCCTACGGGGACGTCCTCGACGGCGTTCCTGTGCCGACGGGAGGTTACAGGTGTACAAAGAGGGGTTGCGGGTACGCGCGGGCCTATGGACGGGGGACACAAGTGGTGGGGGTGGAGTCGGTCCCTCTCGGCGGGGAGGGTCCCATAGTGCGGCATCCGGAGCCTTGGCAGGTCTCGGCGGCGCTGGAGGGCGACGGTGCCTGTATCGCCGAAGCCCGCCACTTCGCGGCGGACTTCCTCGCCCGGCTCCGGAGCGAGCAGGGGATCCCCGTCTCGGCGCGCGCGATGGACCTCACGCAGCTCGTCGTCAGCGAACTCGTCACCAACGCCCGCAAGTACGCTCCCGGCCCGGTGCTCCTCGATCTGCGCGTCACCGGCACGGTGGTGGAGGTCGTGGTCTGGGACAGCGACCCGGTGCTGCCGGTGGCCCGGGCCGCCGACGCCGGCCGGGTGGGCCAGCACGGCTTGGAGATCGTCATGGCGGTGGCCCAGGGCTTCGAGGCGCGGCGCGAGCCGGTCGGCAAGCGCGTCACCGCCAGCGTGGCGCTCCTAGACGATCCGGACGGCGGCGCGGCCGGCCCCCGCGGGGCCTGACTCCGGCCGAACTCCGGCCGACTCGGCCGTCCCACGCGAAGGTCCGGTGACGGCATGGCCTGCCTGCATCGGTTCAGGTCAGCAGGCCTTTGCCCTCCGGGAAGCATGGAATGCGGCGGCCGAAGCATGCGAGAGGGCATGGAATGCGTGATCTATCAGGAGCAGACGGGTGAGTGCGAGCAGCTGGACTGCCGACAGGCGGACACGGGATGCGAGGCCGTCCTCGACCGCCTTGCCGCGCTGAAGCCGCGGGAGTTCGCCTGGATACGCATGGACGAGCCCCGCGAGGAGGAGCTGGAGCGGCTCGGCCACTCTCTGAAGCTGCACCCTCTGGCCGTCGAGGACGCGGTCCAGGCCCACCAGCATCCCAAGCAGGAGCGCTACGGTGATGTGCTGGCGGTCGCGGTGAAGACGCTGTGGTTTGTCGAGCGGACCGCGGACGTGGAGACCGGCGAGGTGATGATCTTCATCGGGCCGTCCTTCGCGCTGACCGTACGGCACGGGGCGAGCGACCCCACCGAGGAGGCGGCGCGCAGGCTCGCGGAGCAGCCCCGTATGCGGGAGTTCGGGCCGGTCAGCGTCCTGCACGCGGTGACCGATGTGATCGTCGACGCCTACGCCGAGGCCGCCGCCCAAGTACGCACGGATCTGACCGAGTTGGAGCGGTGCGTCTTCTCGCCGGCCCGCGACGACCTGACGGAGCGGATCTACTCGCTCAAGCGTGAAGTGGTGGAGTTCCGCGACGCGATCCAGCCGCTCGTCCCGGTGGTACGGCCCTTCCTCACGGCACGGGAGGAGTGGCCGCCGCAGATCGTGCCGTACTTCCGTGACGTGGTCGACCACCTCACCCGCACCGACACCGAAGTGCGCGCCCTGGACGACCTGCTCGCCTCCGTCCTGGACGCCCATCTGGCCAAGGTGGGCACCTGGCAGAACGACGACATGCGCCGCATCAGCGCGTGGGCGGCCATCCTCGCCATCCCCACCATGGTGGCCGGTATCTACGGCATGAACTTCGCCCACATGCCCGAACTGGACTGGCGCTACGGCTACCCGTCCGCGCTCGCCCTGATGGCCGTGGGAGCGGGGTTGCTGTACCGGGCCTTCCGCCGCAACGGCTGGCTGTGATGGTCGCGGGCGACCGGCGCCGGCGGTCCGTACAGGCGCCGTCAGAGGGGGAGGGTGGCGGGCCCTCCCTGTCGGCTGTGCACCGCTGGCTCCGGCCGTCACCCGTACCGGCGTACGGGTTCAGACGCGGGCCAGTTCGGCGGCGCCGAAGGACACGTCGAAGCGGTCGCACCAGATGGTGACACTGCGGTACCGGTCCAGGTCGAGGTCGGCGGGGAGCGTGTAGTTCTGGTCGCCCTTGTTGCCCTTGAGCTTGCCGAGGCTGACGTGCCGGCCGTCGTCGAAGACGCGCCAGCCGTCCTTGCCCGGCTTCACCTCCGCGTCGGTGAGCCAGACCCGCAGATCGGGCCCGTTGCTCGTGTCCAGGTCCATCAACCGCAGGATGCGGGTCCCGTCCGGGAGGCGCAGGACGCGCACCGCCCCGCTCGTCTCGTGCTCGTGGCTGACAAGCTCCCCCTTGGCCAGGTCCTGCGGCTTGCTCGGCGCGCGGATTTCGCCGGCGACCGGCGTCGAGGGCGGCGCGGAGGCGGCGAGGGGGATCTGCTCGCGCACGGTCTCGTCCACCCACAGCTTCCACGGCTGGAACCAGAAGAGCCCCGCGCCCACCGCGACCACTCCGAAGAGCAGGACGGTGATGAACCACGGCCTGTCAAACGCCTTGCGTACGCGTTCCATGTCATGCCTCCACCTCGCCGATGTGTCCCTGCCCCCATAGGACGGCTGGACGGAGGCGCGGCGCTCCCGGATCCGTATGACGAAAGTCTTACGGCCACCGAGTCACCCCTCCCGCGCGCCACGGCCCTGACGGCGTGATCAGGCGGTGTCGGGAAGCGGGGTCTCCTCGGGGCGCCCCTGTGTCCCGTCGGCCGTGTGGTCGGCCGTGTGGTGGGCAGGGCGGCGGGTGCGTTCCGCCCATGCGGCCACCGGCGGGCCCGCCGCGCCCAGCGCCATGAAGAACACGCCGAGCAGCAGCCACCCCGCGTGCCCCAGGCCCAGGACCGCCGTCGTGAGGACGACCGGGGCCAGGGCCTGCCCGGCGTCGAAGCCGACGCCGAACAGGCCCTGGTACTGGCCCTGGGCGTGGTCGGGGGCGAGACCGAAGCCGAGGGCGTAGCCGCCCGAGGACTCCCACACCTCTCCGAGGCTGTGCACGGCGACGGCGAGGACGGCGAGGCCCGGTGCGATCCAGGCCGGGACGTCGGCGGTCAGCGCCATCAAGGGGCAGCTGACCAGGAAGAACAACCCCGCGAGACGGAACGCCCGGCCGCCTTGGCGCGCTGTCTCCACCCGGGAGCCGATCCTGCTCTGGAGCAGCACGCACACGCCGCTGTTGACCGCGTACACCGCAGCCACGGTCCAGCGGGGCGCGTCGGTGTGGGCGGAGAGCCAGATCGGCAGCAGCAGCGACACGGTCTGGTACTGCAAGCCCATCGCGCCGTAGAGCGCGACGAAGGTGACGTACGGCCGGTCGGACAGCACGGCCACGCGGTGGTGCTCCGTGGGCCGGGGGAGTGGTCGGTAATCGGGGACGCCGGCCAGGGCGATCAGACCGGCACACGCGAAGCTGGCGGCGTTGGCGAGGATGAGCACGGTGTAGGCCGAGCGCGTGTCGACCGAGACGGCGAAGGCGGCGCCCAGGGTGCCCAGAACGACGCCGAGGTTGACGAATGTACGGAGTTTCGCCCGGAAGGCGGCCGGGCGTTCACCGCCGGCGCGGGCGACGAGCGCACCGCCCGCGGCGCCGCTCGCGGTCGCCGCCAGCCGGTCCAGGGTGGCGATGAGCGTGAACGTGAGCCAGCCGTGGATGAAGACGAACGCGGCCATCGTCACAGCCTGCATCGCGAGGGCCGCCAGCCAGACCGTGCGCGGCCCGTACCGGTCGGCCAGGTTCCCCGCCGGGATCCCGGCCACCAGCCCGACCAGCCCGGCGATCGTCAGACCGGCGCCGACCCGCGCGGCGGGCAGGTGCACCACCAGCGTGAAGTAGAGCACCGCGGCGGTGTTGAACAGCCCGTTGCCCACCCGGCTGACGAAGGCGGCGACGATGAGAGCGCGCTGGGGACCCTCGGGCGCCGGCAGACGGGATATCCGTGGCGCGCCGCTCTTCTCGATCATGCGGTGAGGCTAACAGCGGCCCCGCCGGACCCTTCCGTGTTGGTCCGGGTGGCCGTTCACGCGCCGACGCGCAGCCACCAAGTGCCGGTCAACCTCCAAAGGATGTACCGATTTCCCTGCAGAGTACGGCCCCGCCGGTGGTCCGGCGGGGCCGCACGGGATCGCAGGGGCTGGGCCCTGACGGCCTCGGTGACGGTGTCTCAGGTGCAGGCGCTTCCGTTGAGGGTGAAGCCGGTGGGGGACGGGTTGGTTCCGGTGTACGTCCCCTGGACTCCGAAGCTCGCCGTGGCGCCGGGTGCGATCGTCCGGTTCCAGCCGGCGTCGCGGGCGCTGACGGAGGTACCGTTCTGGGTGACGGTCGCGTTCCAGGCGCCCGTGGTCCGCTGGCCGGCCGGGTAGGTCCAGGTGAGCTGCCAGCCGTTCACGGCGGCCGGGGCCGTGTTCTTGACGGTGACCGTCGCCGTGAAACCGGTGTTCCACACGCTGTCCACCTTGTACGTCACGGCGCAGGCCGCGGTGGGCGGTTCACCGGAGGAGTCCCCCTCGGCGGCGTAGGCGGCGAGCCAGGCCAGCGGGGCGTTCCAGTTGACCGCCACCTCGTTGGTGGAGTACGAGCCGATGTCGTCGATGTAGCACGCGGCGGGCGCGCAGCCCGGGAGTTTCGCCTGGGCCACCGGGTCCTGGAGCGCGCTGTCGGGACCACCCGCGAGCGACCCGGCCGGGGGGTGCGGCAGCGAGGCGTCCAACTGGTGCGCCCAGAAGCGGTGGTGCTGGTTCTGCGAGGACGTCTCGCCGTAGCCGGAGACGTAGGACTGGCCGAGCGCGTTGCGGCCGAGCAGGTAGTCCATCGCCTCCAGCGCGCCGGTGCGGTAGCGGGCGTCGCCCGTCAGCTCCCCGGCGACGGCCAGGATGATCGCGTTGTCCGCGACCTCGCTGTTCGAGCCCCAGAAGTACCCGTCCGCCGGGACCGGCACCGCGTAACCCTGGGCACCCATCCTGGACAGGTGGCTGTCGGCGGCCGCGGTCACCGACGCACGTACGCGGGCCAGATCCGAGGCGGGCAGCCCGTTGGGCACCGTGGCCAGGGTGAGGCGGCCGAGCGCGGCGGTGTCCGCCCAGCCGAAGCCGTAGGGCGAGAAGGCGGCGGCCGAGGTGTGCCAGGACGAGGACGTCACCGCGTCCCGGAATGTGCTCTCGCCGGTCGTCGCGTACAGCTCGGCGGCCGCCCAGTAGAACTCGTCGCCTACCTGCGCGTCGCCGTAGGCGCCACCTCCCGTACTGTCCGAATCCGGGGCGAGCAGGGCCGGGTTGGCCTGTGCGGCGGCCCAGGCGCGGCGGGCCGCGGAGAGGCAGCGGTCGGCGAACGCGGCGTCGTAGGGCCGGAAGACCCGGGCGCACTGCGCCCCGGCCGCCGCCAGGTTCAGGGTCGCCGCGGTGGACGGCCGGTGCAGCTCGCGGGGCTGGGTGTCCTGGTCGGGCCTGGTCGGCATCCCGGTCCAGGCCGCGTCATGGACCTTGTGGAACGCCATGCCCGCGTACGGCTTGCCCGCGGGTACCTGCATCCGCATCAGGAAGTCGAGCTCCCAGCGCGCCTCGTCCAGGACGTCCGGAACACTGTTGCCGCGCTCGGGGACGCGCAGGGTCGAGTCGCCCAGTGCCGCATCCGTGCCCGCCCGCTTGGCGCGCTCGAAGGAGCCGACGACCAGCCAGGTGGAAATACCGCCGTTGACCACGTACTTGCCGTGGTCGCCCGCGTCGTACCAGCCGCCCCTGACGTCCTGGGTGTAGTCGCACACCCCCGCTTGGCAGGGGACCGAGACATCGCCCTTGTTGGGCGCCACGTTCAGGTGCCCGGCCGGGCGCGCGTAGGAGGAGCCCACCAGGGAGGCGTCGATGGCGACGCCGCTGCGCTGGTGGTAGAAGAAGGCCATCGAGTCGGAGCGCAGCCCGTCGTAGAGGCCGGCGCGGACGTCGAAGGGCACGCTGCTGCTGCCGTCCACCGACAGGACGTATCCCGAGCCCGTCCCCTGGTACGAGGAGAAGTCGGCCACGTGGACGGACTGCCCGGAGGGGGCGTCCGCGCCGCGCGGGGCGGTGGCTCCGGAGGCGACCACGGTCCCGGACGCGTCGCGCAGTTGCCAGGTGAGGGGCTGGGTCGCGGTGGTGACGACGGTGGCGCGCTTGGGTCCGTCCGGCAGGTAGCCGACCTGGTTGACGCGGACGGCCGTCGTAGCGGCCGCCGAGGGGGCCGACGCGGCGGGTGTGGCCAGGACGCCGCCGCCGAGGAGGCAGCCTGCCAGCAGGGCGGCGGCGAGGCTTCTGGCCCGGCCGGGCGACGGGGTGGGGGGCATGAGCGGCTCCTGGGAGGTCGGTGGGAGGTCAGACGGGTGGAGTGGGCCGGGTGAGCGGGGCCGTGCGCCGGGGGAGGTGACGTGACGTCGGCACGGTCCGCGGAGGGTCCTTTCCGGGAGGGCACGGAGCGGGAGCGCTCCCACGCGGCGAAATATCGAACATCGGTCGATGGTTCGGGATTTCGAGGCGGACAGTAATGAGGCGAGGGGCAGTCGTCAACAGGTGAGGATATGTACGCGAGTTGAGGAGCGGTACGGCCGGGACCCGTGCGAGCGGCCGCACTTGTGCCGTTGCCCGCCCCCGGGAGGCTTCCGGAGGCGGGCAACGGCACAAGCGGTCAGGGCGGGGCGTCGGTCGTCGTACACCACGGACGGGCACGCGAGCGCGTCACGGCGGCCCCGATCCCCGAGCGGACGGCGGAACCAGCCGGGTTCAGTCGGCGCACGCGCACCCGGCGGCGCTCTTCGCCTCGGCGGGAGTCCGGGCCGGGTCGAGGGCCTGCTCGCCGGGGGTGCAGCAGGCGGTGGTGCCGCAGCAGGCGTCCGGGGCGGTGCCGGCCTTCTCGCGGGTGTCGACGTCGGCCTTGACGACATAGACCTCCCACGGCTCCTTGCCGGGACCGGTGACCCACACCTTGTCCTGCACGGCGTAGCAGCAGGAGGTGTCGTTCTCCTCGAAGGTCGCCAGGCCCGTGTCCTTGAGCCGCCCGGCAGCCGCGGTGACCTCGTCGGTCGACGTCACCTCGACGCCGAGGTGGTCCAGGCGGGTGTCCTCGCCCCTCTCGCCCTCGATGAGGACGAGCTTGAGCGGGGGTTCGGCGATGGCGAAGTTGGCGTATCCCTCGCGGCGCTTGGCCGGGGCGGTCCCGAAGAGCTTGGAGTAGAAGGCGACCGAGCCTTCCAGGTCGGCGACGCGGAGGGCGAGCTGAACACGGGACATGGCGGATTCCCATCCGTGAGAACTGCTTGTATCGACGGCTGTCGATACAAGCGAGGTTGTCACCGGATTAGATGGCTGTCAACATAGAGGCATGTCGAAACAAGCTGGTCTGCCGATGCTCGGGCAGGACGACGAGGCGTGCTGCGCCCCGATGGTGCGCGAGCCACTGGGGGAGGAGACCGCGGCCGAGCTGTCGCGGATGTTCAAGGCGCTGTCGGACCCGATCCGGCTGCGGCTGCTGTCACTGATCGCCTCCCATGAGGGCGGCGAGGCCTGCGTGTGCGACCTCGTGGGCCCGTTCGACGTGTCCCAGCCGACGATCTCCCACCATCTGAAGGTGCTCCGCGAGGCCGGCCTGGTCGGCTCCGAGCGGCGGGGGACCTGGGTGTACTACTGGGTGCTGCCCGAGGCCCTGGCGAAGCTGTCCGCCCTGCTCCAGATCCCCGTCGCGTCCTCGGCGGTTCCGGCGTGAGCGTGCCCGCGCCGCTGGTGCGGCGGGTGGCCGCCGAGGCGCTCGGCACGGCAGCGCTGGTCGCGGTGGTGGTCGGCTCCGGGATCCAGGCCACCGCGCTGACCCACGACATCGGGGTGCGACTGCTGGCCAACTCCCTCGCCACCGTCTTCGGCCTCGGAGTGCTGATCGCCCTGCTCGGGCCGGTGTCGGGAGCGCACTTCAACCCGGTGGTCAGCCTCGCGGCCTGGTTCACCGGTCGCCGTGCCGGGGGCGAGGCCACTCCTCTGCGCGACGTCATCGCCTACGTACCCGCCCAGATCGCCGGGGCGGTCGCCGGTGCGATGCTGGCCGACGCCATGTTCGCCGAGCCGCTGGTGCGTTTCTCCACCCACGACCGGTCGGCCGGACACCTCTGGCTGGGCGAGGTCGTGGCCACCGCCGGGCTGGTCTGGCTCGTCTTCGGCCTGGCCCGCGCGGGCCGCGCACACCAGGCGCCGCTGCTGGTCGCCTCGTACATCGGAGCGGCGTACTGGTTCACGTCCTCCACGAGCTTCGCCAACCCGGCCGTGACGGTCGGCAGGGCGTTCACCGACACCTTCGCCGGCATCGCCCCCGCGTCCGTGCTGCCGTTCCTCGCCGCCCAACTCGTCGGAGCCGCCGTCGGTCTGGGCCTGGTCGCGCTCTGCTTCGGCCGCCCGGCTCCCGCGAGCGAGGACGAGGTGGTCGTCCCCCACGACGGACGGCAGACCTCCATCCCCACCCCCTCCGCCGAAGAAAGCGCACTGACGTGATGAGCACCTCCGACGTACCTTCCGTGCTGTTCGTGTGCGTGCACAACGCCGGACGGTCCCAGATGGCCGCCGCCTTCCTCGCCCACCTCGGCGCGGACCGCGTCCAGGTCCGCTCCGCCGGATCCGCCCCCGCCGACGCGGTGAACCCGGCCGTGCTGGAGGCCATGAAGGAGGTCGGCATCGATCTGTCGGACCGGACCCCCAAGGTCCTCACCACCGAGGCGGTGCGGTCCTCGGACGTGGTGATCACCATGGGCTGCGGCGACGCCTGCCCGTACTTCCCCGGCAAGCGGTACCTCGACTGGCAGCTCGACGACCCGGCCGGCCAGGGCGTCGCGGCGGTCCGCCCGATCCGCGACGAGATCGAGCGGCGCGTCCGCGTCCTCCTCACGGAACTCGGCATCAGGGCGACGGCGTGACGAGGACTGACCCCGGCCTACGCATCGCTCCGCTGCGGCCGGAACACGCTGAGCAGGTCCTGGCGGTCTACCAGTTGGGTCTCGACGAAGGCCAGGCCTCCTTCGAGACCACGGCCCCCACCTGGGAGGCGTTCGACGCGGCCAAACTCCCCGCCCACCGCCTGGTCGCCCTCGCCGGGGACCGGGTCCTCGGCTGGGCGGCGGTGGTGCCGGTCTCGGACCGCTGTGCGTACGCCGGTGTCGTCGAGCACTCCGTCTACGTCCACCCCGACGCGCGCGGTCGCGGAGTCGGCATGGCCCTGCTGAACGCCTTGCTGGCCTCCACCGACGCCGCCGGGATCTGGACGGTGCAGTCCGGCGTCTTCCCGGAGAACACCGCGAGCCTTGCCCTGCACGGGCGGGCCGGGTTCCGGGTCGTCGGCACGCGTGAGCGCATCGGCCGCCATCACGGCGTATGGCGCGACGTTGTCCTCGTGGAGCGCCGCAGCCCCACGATCACCTGATCCGGCCGAGGCGCCCGCCCCGATTGCGAGCCTCGATCGCTCTTCCGGGGCTCAGGACGGCCATGGGCTCATGGATGTGCAGGCTCATGGATGTGCGGAGCCGACCTGGGGGCGGCCGAAGAGAAGGTCGTAGCCGGCCGGCAACTGGAGCAGGATCTGCTCCATGAGCTGGTCGCCCGCCGCGTCGGCGGCGGTGCTGAGGACGGCGCTGACGTCCCAGGTGGCGGTCGTCTCGGTAGCCCCTTCGATCCAGGCCGCCGTGGCGCGTACGAATCGTTCGGGCGAGAGCGGTTCGGCGCTCTGCAAGGGGTTGAGGAGGATCAGGGCGAAGGCTTCCGGCAGACACGCGGCCAGCTCGGCACGGACCCGGCCGACCAGGTGGGCCCCGAGCAGGGCGAGAACGACGCGGGCCGCCCGTTCGGCTTCCTGGACGTTCTTGTACTCGCCGCGTTCCTTCACCTGGTCGAGGAACGCTTCCCTTCGCAGGGACACGTCAGCCACCGCCTCTCTGGACTGAGGAGAGCGCAGGACGGGCGGAGGGGGGGAGATCAGGGGCCCGTCCTGCGCCGCTGTTTCGGCTCAGGTCGCCGTGTTCAGCTGGAGATCTCCTTGCGGGAGGAGTCCCCGCTGATGGTGATCTTGCGGGGCTTGGCGCGCTCGGCGATCGGGATGCGCAGGGTCAGCACGCCGGCCTCGTAGTCCGCCTTGATGCGTTCGGTGTCGAGCGTGTCGGCCAGCACGAGCTGACGGGAGAAGACACCCAGCGGCCGTTCCGACAGTTCCATCTGTACGTTCTCGGCCTTGGCGACGGGGCGGCGCTCGGCCTTGACGGTCAGCATGTTCCGCTCGACGTCGATGTCGATCGCCTCCGCGCTGACGCCCGGAAGGTCGAAGGCCACCACGTACTCGTCGCCCTCGCGGTAGGCGTCCATCGCCATCGCGGCAGGTCGCGTCCAGGTACCGGTGCCTGTGCCGGTCAGCTGCTGGGCGAGGCGGTCGAGTTCACGGAAGGGGTCGGTGCGCATCAACATCGTGAAACACCTCCAGAAGGTTCGGGCTGTACCCGCCAATGCGCTTCAACACGTCCGTTGTAGCACGTCATCCAATGGATGACAAACATGTCGTCGTCGAAAGGACGACGGTGTGGGAGGCCGGGACGGTGCCGCTGATCAGCACGAGGCCCTGCTGTGTTCGAGGCCGATAGCTCCCCTGTCGAACGCAAGAAAATCTATGTCGGCCGGAGTAGACATTGGGTGCTGGTGTGGCTATGGTTTCTCTTGTAGCTCAGATCGACAAGGCCCGGCAGAGACGAACTGCCGGGCAGCAGTAGCCGCAGTTCGCAGGACGGTGCGGTGGTGGAGTTCCGAAGCCAGAGCAGGTGCAGGACGGTGACGGGACTGACCATCGGACCGGGTGGCCCGCAGTGATCAGGGGCCGCCACAGCAGTACCGCAGTGAGCAGTACCAGCAGTACGCAAGTGATTGATCCCAGAGGGAAGGACGGAGGAGCCCAGCGCCATCAGGATCGCCCGGGCGGATGGCTGAGCCCGGGTACCGCAGGACATCGATAGTGAGGTGGTCTCCGGTCAAGCAACCGCGATCCCCGCATCTCCGACAGCAACCGGGTCGGAACGGCGGAAACAGAAGGCCGGCGCAGTACCAGGGCCGGCAGATGGTGTAGCAGTTCCTTCGGGGCCCTGGTGCCATATGGCACCAGGGCCCCTCAACGCGTGCCACAGAGAGGTGCAAATGACAGTAGAGGACTCCAACAGTCGTCTCGACGACGACGACTATCCGGCCTACACCATGGGCCGGGCCGCCGAGATGATCGGCACCACCCAGGGCTTCCTCCGCGCCATCGGCGAAGCCCGGCTCATCACGCCGCTCCGCTCCGCCGGCGGCCACCGCCGCTACTCCCGCTACCAGCTGCGCATCGCGGCCCGCGCGCGTGAACTCGTCGACCAGGGCACGCCCATCGAGGCCGCCTGTCGCATCGTCATCCTTGAGGACCAGCTCGAAGAAGCCCAGCGCATCAACGCCGAATACCGTCGCGCCGCCGAATCGACGAACCCGTAGGCAGGTCCGGTGCCACGACGCTGAAGAGCTTTCCCCGGCGCCGGGCCGGGCGGGTCACGCCCCGCCGAGGCGGCCGGGGTGCCCGGTGGTTGTCGCCGCCGCCGGGACTTCGAAGACGACCGTGAGTCCGTCGCCTTCGTCTCCCTGCTCACCGACGCGTGTGAAGCCGAACCCCGCGATGGTGGCCAGGGAAGCCGCGTTGTCGGAGCCGATCCTGGCGCGCACGGTCGTGACACCGGGTTCGGCGGCCGCCCGCTGGAGCAGCGCCGTCAGCATGGCCCGGGCATAGCCCCGGCGCCGGAACCCGGGCACCACGGTGTAGCCGACCTCGACCATTCCGGCCGCGTCCGGCGGACCGTGGAACCCGGCGTCGCCGACGACGACCCCGTCCGGCTCGGACACCACGGCACGGGTGATCCACGGCGCGGCGGAGGGTTCCCTGACGAGTTGGTCGGCGCGGTAGCCGAAGATCGAGCGGGCCCGGTCGCTGATGAAGTGCTCGTCGAGGGCGACCCCGGCCTCGGCGTCGGCGGCGGGGAGGTCCCCGTCCGCAAGCGCGCGCAGTGCCTTGGCGTTGAGCTCGACGAAGCGGAGGCGCTTGGGGCCGGGAAGAGGTTGGTTGTTCATCGCGGGAGATGCTCGCCCAGCGCTGGACGACTGTCCACTGCTTTAACGGTCGCGGCGGACACGGGTATCGACCCCGGTGAGGTCGCCGCTTGACCGTCCCTGGGGGTGCGCCTAAATTTAGAGGGCTCTCTAACTTCCCAGGAGAGGGGCGCGCGTATGCAGCCAGTCGAAGGGGGACTGCGCGAGCACCACAAGGCCCAGCGACGGATCCGCATCCTCGAGGCGACGCGCCGGCTCCTGCGCGAGAGCCCCGAGTCGGCGCTCAGTACGGAGCGGATCGCCGAGCGAGCGGGGGTCGCCCCGGCCACGGTGTACAACCTCATCGGCCCCCGCGACAAGGTCTGGGAGGCACTCGCCACCGGGTTCATGGACGAACTGGAGCGCTGTCTGGGGGAGTTGGCGAACTGCGGCCCGCAGGACGTCGTCCGGTCGACCGTCCAACTCTTCGTGGCCGACCCCGTCGTATCGCGTCGCCTGGTGCGCGAATGGGAGGCAAGCGGCCTCGTGTTCGCCCGCAGCCCGCTGACCCAGCTCCGCCGGGCCCTGGCGGACGCGCGGTCGCAGGGCCTCCTCCGCGCCGACATCGACACCGACGGCCTGGCCACCGTCGTCGCCACCGCGTGCGTCGGCGCGCTGCACCAGTGGGTGGCGGCCCTGATCGACGATGACCGGTTCCTGGCGCGTGCCCTGTTCGCGCTGGACGTCGCACTCGCCGCGGCGGCCGCGGATCCCCATCGCGAGCAGTTGCTCACGCCGCTGCGCGACCGGGGCGCGGTATGACCGCCGACGCTCTGCCACGCCAGCGCGGCTTCCTCGGCCAGGGCGGGATCCGGCTCGTGGCGGACGAATGGGGTGAGGCGGCTTCGCCGCCGCTCGTCCTGCTGCACGCGGGCGGTCAGACGCGACACGCCTGGCGTCGGACCGGCCCCCGGCTTGCCGCGCTGGGATGGCGCGTCGTCGCCCCGGACCTGCGGGGACACGGCGCCAGCGCATGGTCGCCCGACGGTGACTACGACCTCCGCCTGTTCGCCGACGACGTCCGGGCGTTGGTTGCCCAACTCGACGCGCGGCCGGTGCTGGTCGGTGCATCGCTCGGCGGCCTGGGCTCGCTGCTCGCCGCCGGGGAGGCACCTGAAGCGGCGATCCGCGCTCTGGTACTCGTCGACGTCGCCCATCGGCCGGACCCGCGCGGGATGCGCCGCGTCGTCGAACTCATGCGCCGTCGGCCCGACGGCTTCGCCAGTGTGCGGGAAGCGGCTGCGGCCCTCTCCTCGCCCGCACCGCAACGCCCGCGTCGGGATGACGGCGAAGGGCTACGGACCTCCCTGCGCCGCCAGGGCGATCGCTGGTTCTGGCACTGGGACCCGAGCCTGCTGGACAGCTTCGCGGGCCGGATGGACCCGCCGGGCATGGCGGACCGCCTCCTCGACGCCGCACGCCACGCCGACGTGCCGATCCTGCTGGTGCGCGGCGGGATCAGTGACCTCGTGCGCGAAGACGTCGCCGAGGAGTTCTGCGCGAGGGTTCCCCGGGCGCGGTGCGTCGAGGTGGCCGGCGCGGGACACATGGTGGTGGGCGACCGGAACGAGCACTTCATCGATGCGATCGTCCCGTTCCTGGACGAGGTCGGGTGAACTGGGCGCGCGTACGCGGTAGGTGCCCCTTGCGAGCACGGCCGACAGCCGGACCCACGCCGACGCGATCCGCCGAAGAGACGAAGAGGCGAAGAGCCGAAGAAGCCGAAGAAGCCGAGCAACCGGAAGAAGCCGAGGAACCCGAAAGAAGAGGGCCAAAGAGCCTTTTTCCGGGGGGACTTCTGTAACCGTCTCTTCCCAGGTCGCGTCGCGCCGTACTGGACACGCCGCGCCTGAATAATGCCCCCTGTGCTCTTCAATTCCCTGCTGGTCATGCTCGTTGCCGCGTTCTCGGTCGTTCTGACCGCTTATCTCATGTCGCGAAGAAGCGATAAAAAGACCACCGATCTCCCGAAGGGGGTCGAGATGGCCATCGGGGCCATCAGCGGTCTCTTCGTGTTCTCCTTCGCCTTCCTCGCCGTGAACGCCCAGTCGGAACTGACCGCCGCCCGGAAAGCCGGCCTCTCCGAGGCGAGTGCCCTCAAGGATGCCTACTTCGCCGCACAAGGGCTGCCGGCGGCGGACCGGGACCGGGTCCGCCGGGAACTCGTCGGGTACACCCGTTCGGTCATCAGCGCGGAGTGGCCGGCGATGAGCGAGGGCCGGGCGGACCCGGCCACCGTGCGGGGGCTCGACATGCTGCGGTCCTACGTCTACCGCAGTGCCAGCCCGGACCGCGACGCCCGGGCGGCCAAGTCGGAAGTGAACCAGCGGCTTCGGGAGGTGTACGTGGCACGGCGTGAGCGACTGGCGGAGAAGGACGCGCAGGTGCCCCTGCCGATTCTGTCCCTCATGATCGGCGCGGGCGTCGCCACCCTCGCCGTCATCGCGTTCTTCGGGCACCCCGTCACCAAGGTCCACTACGTGTTGCTCGGGTTCGGGGCCGCCGGCTTCGGCTACATGATCTACCTCGTTCTGGCCCTCAACCACCCTTACGGTGGCGGGGTGAGCGTCGGCCCGGACGCCTATCAAGAGGCACTCGCGCGCTATCCGGATCTCCTGCGCTGAACGCCTGTTCCGCCGGGGCCGTGCGCGACCGGCTCCGTGCCGAAGGGGAACGGGTCGCCGTCGAAGGCCGGACGGAGCTGCTCGAACCAGGTCGCCTCCGCGTTCCACCGGGCGAAGAAGGGGCGCCCGAGCATCGTCTCGTCGCGGGCTTGCAGGAACTGGCAGACGAACACCCGCTCGCCCTGGACGGACGCCTCGCCCGCGAGGTGGACCTTCCCGGGAGTCGCGGACATGACGGGGCCGCGGGCCGTGCGGGCGAGCCCGGAGACCTTGCGGACCGCGGAATGGTAGATGTCCAAGGCCCGCGCCAGGGGTACGGCGAAGTAGTTCTCGGCGCCCGTGTCGCGCTCCACGAACATGTAGTACGGCTGAATGCCCAGGCGCACCATCTCCCGCCACATGTCGGCCCAGGCGTCCGGGTCGTCGTTGACGTACCGGACGAGAGGTGCCTGGGCGCGTACCACCGCGCCGGTCGCCCGGATGCGGGCGACGGCCTCGCGGGCGGCGGCGGTGCCCAGCTCCCTGGTGTGGGAGAAATGGGCCATGACGGAGACCGAGCGTCCGGCCGCGACGCACTCTTCCAGCAGACGCAGGACGTCGTCGGCGTCCCGGTCCGTCAGGAAGCGGTAGGGCCAGTAGCTGAGTGCCTTGGTGCCGATCCGGATGTTCTGGAGGTGGGCGAGGTCCGGCGCGAGCAGGGGGGCGATGGTGGTGCGCAGCCGGTCGGCGGACATGATCATGGGGTCTCCGCCGGTGATGAGGACGTCCGACACCTCGGGGTGCGCCCGCAGATACGCCACGGAGTCCTCGGCCTGGCGCAGACTCTGCTTCCATTCGGGCACCCCGACGAACTGGGCCCAGCGGAAGCAGTACCCGCAGTAGGCGTGGCAGGTCTGCCCCGCCGCGGGGAAGAGCAGGACGGTGTGCCGGTACTTGTGCTGGAGGCCTGGGACGGGCCGCCCGCCGAGCGTCGGGATGTTGTACTCGATCTGGCCGGACGGATGCGGGTTGAGCTGCCGTCGCAGCTTGAGCGCGACCTCGCGAAGGTCACGGCTCGTCGCCCCGGATCCCTGGAGCATGTCCATTTCGGTGAACATCGCGGCGGGAAGCATGTCCCGGTGGGGGAAGGTGAGCCGGTAGAGGGGATCGTCGGGGACCCTGTCCCAGTCGATCAGTTCTTCGAGGACATAGCGGTTGACCTTGAACGGCAGTACGGCGGCGACGACCTTCATGTCCCGGCGCGTTCTCTCGTCGAGCCCCTGGAGCTGCGGCAGGTCCGCCAGGCGCTCGCCCGGCACGGACTGCAAGGTCGGTCGGTCCACGCGGGTCGCTCACTCTCGGTCAGACCTTGAGGGAAGGATGCGGAAGCCATTCGAGTCTCACACCGCTGCTCCCGCCCCGCATCCCACCCCGAGCCGGGTGACTCCGTGCCGAGCCTCGCGGCGACACCCCCGCGCACCTGTCCGTGGAAGGATTCACCGCGTGTAGCGGGCGGCCAGGGCGCGTACCGTCTCGGCGACACGGGCGCGGAGTTCTTCCGGGGCGAGGACCTCGACATCGGTGCCCAGCCGCAGGAACTCCTGGTGGGCGTGGTCGAGGGATTCGATGGGCACCCGGGCCTGGGTCCACTCGCCCTCCCCGGGCGTGACACCGAGGCGTCGGGCTCCCTCCCCGGTGAGTCGCACCAGGGCCTCCCCGGTGTGCAGCCGGGCGCGGAAGTCGGCCAGATAGCCCTTCCAGTGCGCGGCCAGGCCGAATCCGTCCGGGACGGTGAACTCCTCCTCCAGCGGCCGCAGTTCGTCGATCTGGTCGACCCGGTAGGTGCGGATACCGGACGGCCCGGCGGCGACCAGATACCAGCGGCCCGCCTTCAGGACGAGCCCGTACGGCTCCACCCGTCGCTCGATCTCCTCCGGCGCCCGCCAGCGCCGGTACCGCAGGACCACGGCCCGCCGCGTCCACACCGCGGTGGCGACCGCCGCCAGGTGAGGCGTACGGTCGCCGTCGCCGTACCAGCCGGGGGCGTCGAGCAGGAACCGCTCCTGGATCCGCCCGGCGTGTTCGCGCAGCTCCGCCGGCAGGGCGGCCCGCAGTTTGAGCTGGGCGGTGGCGAGCGCCTCGCCGAGACCGAGCTCGGCGGCGGTGCCGGGGAGCGCGGCGAGGAACGCGGCCTGCGCCTCGTCCGCGGTCAGTCCGGTGAGCCGGGTCCGGTAGCCGTCGACCAGCCGGTAACCGCCCGCGTGCCCCGCCTCGCCGTACAGCGGGATACCGGCGGCGCCGAGCGCCTCGACGTCCCGGTAGACCGTACGGACGGAGACCTGAAGCTCCTCGGCCAGTTGCCGGGCCGTCATCCGGCCCCGGTTCTGGAGCAGGAGAAGCAGGGTGACCAACCGGCTCGCGCGCATACGGCCCAGTATTCACCTATCCACTGACACAGGATGTCAGGTGAGTGTCCCTAGCCTGCGGGTATGAACGACTTCGGCTTCCCGCACCACTTCGACTTCCTGCACGGCACCTGGGACGTGGCCAACCGCCGTCCCACCGCACCGCTCGGCCCGGACACCGCCCGCTGGGAGCAGGAGTTCTCCGCGGACGAGGGTCGCACCTGGGAGCTCAACTGGACGATGGACTTCACCCGCACCGGAGCGAGCGCCGTATGAGCATCGTCGAGCTTCGGCAGTACACCCTGCGTCCCGGCACCCGGGAGACCCTGATCGAACTGTTCGAGCGCGCCTTCGTGACCGGTCAGCAGGCGGTCGGCATCACCGTGGGCGGCCGGTTCCGCGACCTCGACGACCCGGACCGTTTCGTGTGGCTGCGTGCCTTCCCCGACATGGCGCACCGCCGACGCGCACTGGAGGCGTTCTACACCGGCCCCGTCTGGCGGGAGCACCGTGAGGCGGCCAACGCCACCATGATCGACAGTGACGACGTCCTGCTGCTGCGCGGCCCCGGTTTCGCCCCGGCGCCGGGCACCCGCGAGGTGATCGCGACCATCTGTCACCCGTCCGACGCGGCTGCCTTCGACACGTACGCCGCCCTGCACCTGGAACCGGGTCACGCACTGCACCGCACGGAGCACGCCGAGAACGACTACCCCCTGTTGCCCGTCCGGGCCGGGGAGGACGTCCGGGTCTGGTTCGGCCCGGCCGAGGCCCCGCCCTGGCCGGTCCGGCGGCTGCGGCTGGAACCCGTGCGGCCCTGGCCGCACCCTGTCATGCGACGGGCGGGGTGAGGTATCTCCACGCACGGGGTCCGGGGGACAACTGCCCGCCTCAGTGGATGTCGTGGTCGGGGTGCGCCTGGTCGTAGGCGTGCCGCGACTCGGCGATGACGGGGCGGTGGGCGAGGGACCAGTCGGCGAGTGCCTTGACCAGGTGGGTCAGGCCCGCCCCGGTCTCGGTCAGACGGTAGTCGACCTGGGCCGGGACGGTGGGGTACACGGTGCGCAGCACAAGACCGTCGCGTTCGAGCCTGCGCACGGTGAGGGTGAGCATGCGCTGGGAGATGCCGTCGATGGCGCGCTGGAGTTCACGGAAGCGACGTGGCCCGCCGGCGAGTTCGACGATCACGAGCACCGACCACTTGTCACCGATGCGGTCCAGGAGATCGCGGATGCCGCAGTCGGGGTGGTCTTCGCTTCCGCACGGGTCGAGTTCGGCGGGGGTGGTGGTTACCCCGGTGTGCGTGAGTGACATCGAACTGCCTTCTTGTGGCCGGTTGGCGTGCGTCCGAGGATCAAGCGTAGTCACTGGTGGGCACGACGACGGAAGACTGTGATTGATCATGATTTTGGTGACCGGAGCGAACGGGAACCTCGGCTCGGCCACCCTCGCGGCGTTGCACACCCGTGGTGCTCTCGCAGTGGGCGGCAGCCGGGTTCCGGGCGAGGGCATGCGGCGTGTGGACTTCGACGACCGAGCCGGTCTCGACCTCACCGGTGTGTCGACTCTGGTGCTCGTCTCCGCCGGTTACGGAGAGGACGACCAGGTCGTCGCCCGGCACGCGGCGGTCCTGGACGCCGCCGTGCGTGACGGCGTCGGCCACGTCGTCTACACGAGCCTGACGACCGCCGGTGACCACCTCGGTTTCGCCCTCGCGCACCGCGCGACCGAACACCTGGTGCGGGAGAGCGACTTGCCGTGGACGATCCTGCGCAACGGCCTGTACGCCGAACTCTTCGGCGGTTTGCTGATGTGGGCCGGTGACGGTGTGGAGTCCGCGTTCGGGGACGGCGCCCTGGCCGCGGTCGCGCGCGAGGACCTGGCGGAGGCCGCGGCGGTGGTGGCGTCGGACCCCGCACCCCATCGCGGACGCGTCTACGACCTCGTCGGCACGCCGATCACGGCCGGACAGGTGGCCGACGCACTCGGCGTCACCCACGGCCCCATCAGCCTCGGCGAGTACCGGCGCAGGCTCCTTGAGGACACACCGGGGCTGCTGCCGTTCCAGCCGCCGATGCTCGCCTCGATCGCCACCGGCATCCGGCACGGCTTCCTGGACGGCACCGCACCCGACCTCACCGACCTCCTCGGCCGAGCGCCCCGCGATCCACTGACGACGGCTCACGCGGCCGCAGCCGCTGCCAGGCCGCACCTGAACGTGTAGCAGCGCCGACGGCACGCGGGCCCGCCCCTGCCCCTGCACCCGCCTCCCAGGGTGGCGTGGGCGGAGCAACGTACGATCAAGCGGTTTCCGCCCCATGAGGAGTACTCGTCCGTGACCGCCGTTGTTCCGCCACGACCTGCCGCCGCGGCCCTGCCGGTGCGGCAGCTGTCCCGCTTGGAGGACGGTGAACGACTGCACAGCCTGCTGTGGCGGGCCGGTGACGGCTGGCGGATGATCAGCAGTGCGGTGCTCGGCGGCGGTATCGGGGAACGCTCCTGGGTCCTCAACGCCCAGGTGTCCCACGGCTATCAGCGCCGCGACCCCGACCGCCACCTCGCCGAGCTGGCCCGCCAGGCGGGCGCCCGCGGGCCGGGGGTCGGGCTGATGACGGCCGCCGACGTCCGGGCGTACGGTCACGGGGACGACGAGGGGGTGGACGCGGTGGCCACCGCGGGCCTCGGAGTACGCGGCTGGGCGGCCGCCGCGACGCCGGCCCCGGCCATGACCCCGCGGCCCGGCACGATCAACATCGTGGTCGCGGTTCCGGTGGCCATGACCGACGCGGCGCTGGTCAACGCCGTGGCCACGGCCACCGAAGCCAAGGTGCAGGCTCTGCTCGACACCGGCTACGACTGCTCGGGCACCCCCACGGACGCCGTGTGCGTCGCCGCCCGGTCGCCCGTGGACGGGGCGGAGGTGCACGCCTTCGCCGGCCCGCGCTCGCTGTGGGGCGCCCGCCTGGCCCGCGCTGTCCACCAAGCCGTACGCGGGGCCGCCGGGCCGATGCCATGAGCGCGGGACCTGCGCCCAGCAGGCACGAGCCTGCCGTCATCCGCCCGTGTGGACCTCCAAGGAAGCACGCACGGCAGACTCCACGGCTCCCTCGATCCAGGCCGGCTTGACGGACGTGTGGTCCCCGGCGAAGTGCAACGGCCCTTCGGGCAGGGGGATGCAGGGCAGCAACTCCGTGTGCTGCCCGGGCAGGAGCACGGACGCCTCGCCGAAGGCGTACGGGTCGCGCGCCCAGCTCTGCGTACGGCCCGCGCCGGTGTAGAAGACCTCGATGCGCTGCCCGTAGACCTGCTGGAGGCCGCACAGGGCGTACGGGTAGCGCGCCTCGTCGTCCAGGGCGTCCCAGCGCCGTGCGTCGTCCGACCAGCTGTAGGAGGCCAGGACCACCCCGCCGGCGCTGTGGGGGACCGGGTGGGAGGGGTGGAACATGAAGCGGTTGGCGTTGTCCGACACCGAGCCGCCGCCCACGACGTCGACCGCCTCCGGCTGGTCCCGCACCACCGCGCGGTTGGCGGCGTAGTGGGTGCGCTGGTCCGCGGTGATGTGGCCGCCGGGCACGGAGGGGTGGGCGCCGAGCAGACTGCCGTCCGCGACGGCGCGGCCGGTGCGGTAGTCGTCGTACAGGCCGGCGTCGATCGCGCGCAGCTCGCGCTTCCAGTCGGCCTCGTCGAACTCCCACCACCGGCGGCTGAACTCCAGCAGGACCTTGGTCGCGCTGTCGTAGTGGAGTTCGCAGACCGCGCGGCGCTTGGCGTACGACATGGGCGGGTCGATCTGCACGTGGCGCAGTCCGGCGAACGGCACCGTGACCACGGCGGCGTCCGCGGTGAACTGCTCGCGGACGACGGGACCGTCGCGGCCCTCGGAGACGGTGTCCATCCAGACCCGCGGGCCCTTGCCCCGCACGTGCCCGGCGTCCGGTGAGGAACGGTCGGCGTGGTGGTACTCGATGCGCGTGACCCGGCGGTCGAACCGCACGTCCTCGCGCACGCGCTTCAGAAGGGCGTCCGGCAGTACGGCCGTGCCGCCCTCCAGCTCGTAGAAGGGTGTGTCGGGGCTGATCAGGGAGGAGCCGATGAAACTGTGGATGAAGGACAGCGGCAGCCGTGAGGTGAGGTTCTCCACGGTGCCGATCAGGTCGATGGTCCGCTCGTCGAAGCCCGCGTGCTCGGTCAGGAAGCGGAACATCGACCAGTCGCCGAACCGCTGCACCACGCGCGCCCAGCCCCGCAACCGCTCCGGGAGCGGCTTCTCGACGCGCTTGCCGTCACGGCCGAGATAGCTGAACTCGTTGCGCACCGGGTCGAGTACGGAGCGCAGGATGGCCGCGGCGGGGGTGTCCCAGTGCGCCTGGGGGACGCCGAAGGACCGGTTGATGCGCCGGGGCGCACGGGCGTAGTCGGCGCGCCGCATGCGGATGCCGTTGACGTGGATCCAGGTGCGGTTGGCGGGACGCCCCTCGTGGTCGATGTCGACGTAGTGGAACGGCCGCTTCTTCAGGCCGAACCGGTCGATCAGCTCCATCACCAGCGTATGGCTGCCGGGCAGGCGCATCGCGCCCGCCTCGGCGTACTGGCGGGGATCGGCGAAGGGCTGCTCGGCGTGTTCGTGGCCGCCCGTGCGGAAGGTCTTGACGCGTCCGCCGACGCGGTTGCCGTTGGCCTCCAGGACCGTCACCCGGTGCCCCGCCCGCTTCAGCAACCAGGCGGTGACCAGCCCGGCGGGCCCGGCGCCGACGACCAGGACGTTCTTGGGGCCGGTGCGCCGCTGAGCAGGCAGGCCCTCGCGGAGGACGTGCTGGTAGCGCGGGACGAGAGGGTGGTCGTCGGAGTCCAGTACGAGCAGGGCGCGAGCGACGGCGAGGCACCGGTCGAAGTCGGCGCCATGGCTGCGGACCGGAGTGTCCGCTGTCGGCGGGGCCGCGGCGGCCGAGCCGGTGAGGGCCGTCGCGACCGTGGCCGTGCCGGCCACCGCCGCGAAGCTCCGCCGGGAGAGACCGCCCTCTGAGCGCACCGCGTGATCTTCAGTCATGGCGCCCATTTGTAACGGCTGCCGTGGCCGGTAACCCGCACATACAGCGGCATTGACTCGAAGGAGCGACGCGGTGACAAAGCCTGACGTCACGGCAGCCGGGCCGTCGGGGGAGAGGCCCGGGGGCCGGTCGGCAGACCCGAAGGGGTGAATGCCGAGCGATCCGGGGCCGCCGCCGCGGTCGATCCCGCACACTGCCATAGGCATATCCACATCCGTCCTCTCCAGCGAGCCCGCGCGGCGCATCCCGTACCCGGCGCCGAGAGGGCCGCACGAGAGCGCGGGCGACGGAGGGACAAGCGTGGCGCAGCGGCGTACGCGGCTGGCGGAACGGGCCCGTTACTGGTTCGACAGCACGCTGACCCGCGGCGCCGTCGCCCTGGTCGGATGGATGGCCGTGCTGTGTCTGGCCATCGTGGTCCCCGCCAGCGCGGTCATGGTGTGGACCGACCCGCACGCGCCGGCGTCCCTGACCGACCGGCTGGTGCAGGTGTGGCATGTCACCGGGGAGACGCTGCGGCTGGGGGGCGCCACGGGCAGGCCGCTGCGGGTGGCCTTGTCGGTGCTGCTCGCCCTGGTCGCCCTGCTGTACGTCTCGACCCTCGTCAGCCTGATCACGGCGACCCTCACGGAGCGGCTCAACGCGCTGCGGCGCGGCCGTTCCACCGTGCTCGAACAGGGGCACGCCGTGGTCCTCGGGTGGTCGGAGCAGGTGTTCACCGTGGTGAGCGAGCTGGTGGCCGCCAACGCGAACCAGCGGCGCGCGGCCGTGGTGGTGCTCGCCGACCGGGACAAGAGCGCGATGGAGGAGGCCCTGAAGACGAAGGTGGGCCCCTTCGGGCGTACGCGGCTGATCTGCCGCAGCGGTCCCCCCACCGACCCGGCGGTGCTCGCCCTGACGAGCGCGGTCACGGCCGACGTCGTGCTGGTGCTGCCCCACGACGAACCCGAAGCAGACCCCGAGGTGGTCAAGACACTGCTGGCGCTCAGGGCCGCGCTGGCCGGGGAGAAGACCCGTCCACCCGTCGTCGCCGCCGTCCGGGACGACCGGTACCGCCTGGCCGCCCGTCTGGCCGCCGGGCCGGACGGCGTCGTCCTGGAGAGCGACACCATCACCGCCCGGCTGATCGTCCAGGCCGCCCGCCGCCCCGGGCTCTCCCTCGTCCACCAGGAACTCATCGACTTCGCCGGCGACGAGTTCTACCTGGTCAACGAACCGAGCCTCACCGGCCGCACGTTCGGCGACGCACTGCTGTCCTTCCGGACGTCAAGCGTCGTCGGGGTCATACGAGACAACACCCCGCTGCTGAATCCGCCACCGCAGACGCCGCTCGCTCCCGGCGACCTGCTCATCGTCATCTCCCGTGACGACGACACGACCGTGCTGGACGACTGCGCGCGGTCGGTCGAGGACGCGGCGATCGCCTCCGGTCCGTCGACACCCGCACGCGCGGAGCGGGTGCTTCTGCTGGGCTGGAACCGCCGAGCGCCGCTCCTGGTCGACCAACTGCGCCGCTGTGCCCGGCCCGGATCGGCCATCGACGTGGTGACCGGGGGCGGCGGAGCGACAGCCCGGCAGGTGGACGAGGCCGACGCGCGCAGCGGCACCAATCTGACCGTGTCCCTGCACGACGCGGACATCACCCGTCCCGAAACCCTGGAACGCCTGGACGTCCACTCCTACGACAGCATCATCGTGCTCGGCCAGGACCCGGCCCCGGGAGCGCCGCCGGACGACCCCGACAACCGTACGCTCGTGACCCTGCTGCTGCTGCGGCAGCTGGAGGAGACCACCGGGCGCGAACTGCCGGTCGTCACCGAACTGGTCGACGACCGCAACCGCGCGCTGGCACCCATCAACCCCGGCGCCGATGTGATCATCAGTGGCAAGCTCATCGGCCTGCTCATGGCGCAGATCTCCCAGAACCGGCACCTGGCAGCGGTGTTCGAGGAACTGTTCTCCGCCGACGGCACCGGGGTACGCCTGCGGCCGGCCCCCGACTACGTACGCCCGGGCCTGGAGACGTCCTTCGCCACCGTCGTGGCGGCGGCACGTCTGCGCGGTGAATGCGCCATCGGATACCGGAGCCACGACGGCTCGTCGACGCGTCTGGGGTACGGCGTGCGGATCAACCCGCCCAAGGACGAGCGGCGCTCCTGGGCGGCCAGGGACGAAGTGGTCGTCGTCAGCAAGGAATGACGGACGCCTGTCGACGGGCTTCGGCCTGCGGGCGCTCAGAGACAGTGACCGCGCCCGCGGCGCCGCGGGTGGCATGTCATCCGTCCCTCCCACCTCGGGGGTTTGAGGCCGCAGGATGCGAGCAGGAGCCTGTCACGACCAAACCGGTACTTTACGAGGAGGTCCCCGATGTCGGGCGAGCAGAAGACCAAGGCGCACGTCGAGCAGGCCAAGGGCAAGGCCAAGGAGGCTGTCGGCCGCGCGGTCGGCAACGAACGCATGACCGCCGAAGGCCGTGCCGACCAGGCCAAGGGCGATGCCCGCCAGGCCAAGGAGAAGACGAAGGACGCGTTCCGCCACTAGAGCACGCGTTCCGCCACTGGACGGCCAGACCGCCGGACGGTTGCACGGCCGGACGGCAGGCGTCTGTTGTAGCGCCCGGCCCCCGACCCCCTCGCGGGGCCGGGGGCCGGGTCGCGTTCCCCGGCGCTAGCGGCGCAGCGCCTCCGCGCCCGCGTACTGGGCGCTGGCGCCCAACTGCTCCTCGATACGGATGAGTTGGTTGTACTTGGCGGTGCGGTCGGAGCGGGACAGGGAGCCGGTCTTGATCTGGCCGCACCCGGTGGCCACCGCCAGGTCGGCGATCGTGGTGTCCTCCGTCTCGCCCGAGCGGTGCGACATGACGACGGTGTAGCCCGCCCGGTGGGCCGCGTCGACGGTCGCCAGCGCCTCCGTGAGGGTGCCGATCTGGTTGACCTTGACCAGGACCGAGTTGGCGACGCCGGAGGAGATGCCCTCGCGAAGGAGGGTCTCGTTCGTGCAGAACACGTCGTCACCGGTGAGCTGGCAGCGCGCACCGACCCGCGCGGTCAGGTCCCGCCATCCCGCCAGGTCGTCCTCGGCCATCGGGTCCTCAATCGACACGATCGGATAGGCGTCGATCAGCTTGACCAGGTAGTCGGCGTGTTCGGCGGGTGTACGCCGCACTCCTTCCCCGGTGTAGTCGTAGACACCGTCGCGGAAGAACTCGGACGACGCCGGATCCATGACCAGACCGATGTCCGTGCCGGGCCGGTACCCTGTGCGCTCGACGGCGGTCACCACGAAGTCGAGGGCCTCCTCCGCGGTGCGCAGGGCGGGTGCGAAACCGCCCTCGTCACCCACTCCCGTGGAGTGCCCGGCGGCCAGCAGGTCGCGGCGCAGGGTGTGGAAGATCTCGGACCCCATCCGTACGGCCTCGGCGAAGGTCTCCGCGCCGATCGGGGCGATCATGAACTCCTGGAAGTCCAGCGGATTGTCGGCGTGGGCGCCCCCGTTGACGATGTTCATCATCGGTACGGGCAGCAGCCGGGCGCCGGAACCGCCGAGGTAGCGGTAGAGCGGCAGTCGGTGGGCCGCGGCGGCGGCCTTGGCGGCGGCGAGTGACACCCCGAGGAGCGCGTTGGCGCCGAGCCGGGACTTGGTGGGGGTGCCGTCCGTGGTGACGAGGGCCGCGTCGAGCCCGGCCTGGTCCTCGGCCTCGCGTCCGGTGACGGCCTCCGCGAGTTCCGTGTTGACGTGGTGCACCGCGCGGTCGACGCCCTTGCCGTGCCAGCGGGCCGGGTCGCCGTCGCGGAGTTCGACGGCCTCGCGGGCGCCGGTCGAAGCGCCGGAGGGGACCGCGGCGCGGCCGATGGATCCGTCCGCCAGTTCCACGTCCACCTCGACGGTGGGGTTGCCCCTGCTGTCGAGGACGCGGCGGCCGGTTACGGAGGTGATGACGGTCATGGGAAGCCTTCCCGTTGTCGCGTGCCGGGGTTCGGCTGCGGCGACGGTGGCGCTGAACCCGGCATCCGCGACTCTACAGCAGTGCTGTGCAGTTTCGCTGTTCAGTTGCCCTGTGCAGTTGTGCTGTTCAGTTCAGGTGTGCAGGAAGGCTGCACAGCCGGGCTGCGGTAAAATCGGGTATGCCCCTTCCGGAATCCACTGCCGTCGCGGCCGAACTGCGCACCGCGATGGGCAAGCTCACGCGACGCGTGAAGCTCGAGGACCAGATGCCGCTCGGCCAGGTGGCCGTCCTCGGTGCGCTGGACCGCAGCGGTGCGATGACGACCAGCGAACTGGCGGCGGACCAGCGGGTGCGCCCGCAGTCCATGGCCCGGGCCGTCGGACTGCTCATGGAACAGGGGCTGATCACGCGCCGCGCGCACCCCACCGACGGCCGCAAGAGTCTGGTCGAGCTCTCCTCCGCGGGCGAGGCGCTGCTGGCGGAGGCGCGGGGGCGTCGGGCGGACTGGCTCGCGCGGGCGATCGAGGCGGAGCTGACGGCGGAGGAGCGGGAGGCGCTGGCGCGGGCGGTCGAGCTGGTGGAGAGGCTGGCAGCGCACTAGGGGAGCCCGCGTACCAGGCGGTATGCGGCCTGGTGGCGCGCGGCGCGTGGCAAGCAGACGTCCCCGGCAGTCGCCGTCACAGGCACTCGGGGGTCAGCCAGGTCCGCTCGTAGTTCACCCCGTTCACCGTGACCCGTCCGAAGAAGTGGACGCACTTGGTCGCGGCGCCGTACACGTCGATGTACCCGGCATAGTCGTTGTAGGTGCCCGAGTCGGACCAGGACGTCTGCCAGTCCCCGCGGCGGACGACGATCTCCATGTGGTGCGCCCCGGAGATCGACTCGCCGGCCCGTGCGCAGTAGGTGCCTCCCTTGTAGCTGCCGGAGTACCAGATCTGCATGTACCCGAGTTCCCTGGTTCCGTTACGCAGGGTCACCGTTTTCCATGTCTGGCCGGGGCAGGAGCTGAACGGTCCGCCGTAGCCGGGAGGCGCGGCTGCCGTGTCGCTCGCGGACGCGGCCGGTGCTTGCAGCAGGCTCGCGAGCACCACGAGGATCCCCAGCACGAACGCCCTGGGCCTCGGCTTCGGCCTTCTGAGAATCTTCATCACGTTTCCCCCGTTTCCCCCCACCCGGGCCCTGATGCCGGGCGGCGTCGGTTCCGACGATGGCAGTCGCCGGCCACGCGGACAAGACGCACGGCGCAGTCGGTCACCGGGCCGCGCAACGGACCTGGTCCGCGCCGTTGTTGTGCGCCTGGCGCACCTTCGCGCCCCCCGTATAGCCACGAGATCTTGCCCACAAGGGGTAAGGCGTGTGGCGACAGGGGGTACACGAACGCCGTGTGAGAGAGTGGCGGAGAGTGAATAGTTGCCTTCTGGCAACTGTGGAGGAAGGCAACCAAGAGGCCGTGCGGACCGTGCACGGGAAAGGACCTGGAATGTTCCGGTGGGCGGACGCCGTTCCGTGCGCTGATCGTCGGCAGTCGGCGGCGATCAGGGATGTCGCGCTGCCGCGCGACGCTCAGGCCGTGCGGCTGTCGGAGTCCGCGGAGCCGTCGTGTATCTGCGCCTCCGCGGCGACGCAGAACGCCTCCAGACCCCGCAGCAGTGCGGCCCGCTCGGCGTTCGGCATCTGTTCGAGGACTGCCTGCACGGCTTGTTCCCGGCGGGCCCGCAGATCGGTGATGAAGGCCTGGCCCCGGCCGCTGAGGTGCAGGCGCACCTCGCGCCGGTCGACCGGGCTCACTTCGCGCTCCACGAAGCCCGCGGCCTGGAGGCGGTCGCACAGGCGGCTCGTCGAGGGCGGGGTGGAGGCCAGGAAGTCGGCGAGGGTGCGCAGGTTGATGCCGCTGTTGTGCTCCAGGATGAGCAGGACGCGCAGCTGGGACGCGGACGCCGGTGCCGTGGAGGCCCTGCCCCACAGGACTTCCAGCAGCTCCGCGGCCGTGGAGGTCACGCGCGCGACCTCGTTCGGCACGGGGCGGGGGCGGAAGTCGGTCACGGTCACACTCTCGCAGGCACTGGGACGGCTGCCAGCCTACTAGGCGCGGGCGTCGGCGCAGATGCCGTGGCAATACCGGCGTGGTCGAACCGGACGGCTACGCCGCTTGAGGGCGGTACATGACCCTCCGGTAAGGGATTGGTGATTTCCATCGTGAACAGATATATGGCAGCAGAGCGTGCTTTGCGCACGGCGGCGCCCCACGAGGTGCTCGACGCTGTCCGTCGTGTGCTGATCGAGCAGTACGCGGCGGACTCCGTCGAGCTCTTCATGGCCGACTACGGCCTGTCGGTGCTCCAGCCGGTGTCCGTGCTTCCGCACACCCTGGAGCCTGTGTCGGTGCACAACAGCCCGGCCGGCCGGGCCTTCGGTGCCCAGGAGCCCTTCATCGAGGGGCCGGACGGCGGACCGGTGCGGGTGCATCTGCCCGTCACTGTGCGCGGCGACCGGCTCGGTGTGCTGACGGTGGCGTACGCGAGCCGGGAGCCGGTCGCCGACTGCCTGACGGAGCTGACGCAGATCGCGGAGATGCTCGGGCACGAGGTGATCGTCGCCGAGCGGGACACCGATCTGTACTTGCAGGCGCGGCGCAAGGACCGGCTCACCCTGGCCGCGGAGATGCAGTGGCAGCTCCTGCCGGGCAGGTCCTGCGCGCGCCCGGAGTACGAGCTGGGCGCGCAGCTGGAGCCGGCGTACGGGATCTTCGGCGACAACTTCGACTGGTCGGCGACGGCCGACCGGTTCATGCTGTACGTCTCCAACGGCATGGGCGAGGGGATAGAGGCCTCCCTGCTGACGAACCTCGCCGTCAACGCCCTGCGCAACGCGCGGCGGGCGGGGATCGCGCTCGCCGACCAGGCCGCCCTCGCCGACCAGGCGGTCTACGCCCACTACCGGGGGCGCTGTTACCTGTCGGTGCTCATGTTCGACTTCGACCTCGCCTCGGGCCGGGCGCGGGTGGTGGACGCCGGTTCGCCGCAGATGCTGCGGCTGCGCGACGGGGTGGTGGAACGCGTCCACTTCGAGGCGCAGCTTCCGCTGGGCATGTTCGAGGAGACGGACTACGTGGCCCAGGACTTCCAGGCGGAGCCGGGGGACCGGTTCATCTTCGTGAGCGACGGGGTGTACTCGGTCGCCTCGCCGGCCGGTGAGGCGTACGGGAGTGCTGCCCTCTCCCGGGCGATCACGGCGACCCGTCTGCTGCCGGCGGCCGAGGTGCCCCGCGCGATCCTGCGCGAGCTGGCCGGTTACCGCGGCGACCCCACGCCGAACGACGACGCGCTGGTGATCTGTCTGGACTGGCGGGGGCGGTCGACGTGACCGGGCTCTCCGCCCGGGCGCGGCCTGCGGCGATCACACGGTTGTCCGCGCCGCACCCCGCCGCTAATGTTTGTCATGCTGCAACAATTGTCGGAAGGTCTGCCGTGCGGCGGGCCGAAGAGCCCCAGAGCACGAAGGAGACGTATGCGGGTGTCGGAACAGGACGCGGCCCAGGAGTCGGCGGCGAAGCAGACAGCCGACTTCCTCGAGCGCCGGCAGGAGCAGATCGCCCAGCGGTGGGCCGACGCGGCCCTGTTCCGCACGGTGTTCACCCTGTCCCGTGACGAGGCCGTGGAAGCGGGCAAGGCCGTCGTGGACGCGCTGTCCACGGTGGCCGCCTCCCGGCGCCTTGAGGACATCATGGCGCCCGGCTTCGACTCCGTACGCGAACAGCTCCAGCGGATGGCCGCCTCCCTGACGCGTACGGGAGCCACCGCCGCGCAGATCGCCGACGAGGTCGCGGCGCTGCGTGACCCAGTCGCCGCCCTGCTGCGCGACGAGTTCGAGGATCCCTCCGGCGAAGAGGCGCAGGAGTGCGCGCTGGCGCTGGCCGTGCTCATGGGCACACTGCGCCTGGTGGTGATGGAGACCGCGCTCAGCTCCGGGCAGGAGCTGATCGAGCGGCAGCGCCAGCAGCTGATGGAAGTCGCCACGCCCGTCATCCAGTTGTGGGAGAGCGTCGTCGCGGTTCCGCTGATCGGCACCCTCGACAGCGCGCGCAGCCAGGTCGTGATGGAGAACCTGCTGGACGCGATCGTCGCGCAGCGGGCCCGGTACGCCATCCTCGACATCACCGGCGTGCCCACCGTCGACTCCCTGGTGGCGCAGCACCTGATGAAGACGGTGGCGGCGGCCCGCCTGATGGGCGCCGAATGCCTGGTGTCCGGTATCCGGCCGGCCATCGCGCAGACCATCGTCCACCTCGGCATCGACCTCGGCACCGTCGTCACCCACGCCACCCTCGCCGACGCCCTGGCCTACGCGCTGCGCCAGCAGGGCGTCGCGGTCAGCGGCGGCACACCCGGTGGAGCGAGCCTGCGATGAACGGACCGCCCATGGGCTCCTCGGCTCAGGTGCCGGTCCTGGCTCTGGGCAGTCTCCTCCTGGTCACGCTCCACGGCGAGCTGTACGACGGGGCGGCCGAGCAGCTCCAGCACGACCTCACCGAGCGCATCGCCCGCAGTCCGGTGACCGGCGTGGTGATCGACCTGTCCGCAGTGGAGTTCGTCGACTCGTTCCTGGGCCGGGTCCTGGCCGAGATCGCCTCCAGCGCCCGCCTCCTCGCGGCACGGACCGTGCTGGCGGGGATGCGTCCCGCCGTGGCCATCACGCTCGTCGAGCTCGGACTGACCCTGCCCGGTCTGGAGACCGCCCTCGACGTCGAGCGCGCCCTGGCCCTGCTGGGGCACGACCCGGCGACCGCCCTGCCCGTGGGGGAGGACGCGTGACGCACGCCTCCCGCCACACCGGCACCACCTGCCTGCCGATCGGCTCGGACGCGGACCTGGCCTGGGTCAGGCAGGAGGTGCGGCAGGCGGCGGCCGAGCTCGGCTTCGGACTCGTGCAGCAGACCAAGCTGGTGACCGCGGCCAGCGAGCTGGCCCGCAACACCCTCATCCACGGGGGCGGCGGGCACGCGGAGGTGACCCCGCTGACCGGCGGTCCCGTACGCGGGCTGCGGGTGACCTTCTCCGACTCCGGACCCGGAATCCGCGACCTGGAACAGGCGATGACCGACGGCTACACCTCCGGCGGCGGCCTGGGCCTGGGGCTGAGCGGAGCCAAACGCCTCGTCCAGGAGTTCACCATCGACAGCCGCCCGGGCCAGGGCACCACCGTCACCGTCATCGCCTGGGCCACGCCCCTGGCCCGGCCGCGGACGGGACCGGAATGAGCCGGGTGTGGGACATCCCCGTGCAGGACTCGACCCGGGTGCGGGACGTACGGGTCGCCGCCGAGGCCGCCTGCGCCCGGGCGGGGCTCGCGCCGCGCCGTACCGCGGCCGCCGCCCTGGTGGCGACCGAGCTGGCGACCAACCTCCTCAAGCACGCGGGCGGCGGCCGTATCACGATCAGCGTGGTCGACGGCGTGGACACCTCGGCAGCGCCGGGCGAACCCCTCGTACAGATGGTGTCCCTGGACCACGGCCGGGGCATCCCCGACGTCGCGACCGCCCTGACCGACGGCTACACCACCAGCCGGTCCTCCCTCGGTGCCGGACTGGGCACGTGCCGGCGCATATCCGACGACTTCGATCTGCACAGCACCCCCGGACGCGGGACGGTCGCGGTCGCCCGGATCGGCGGCCTGCCCCGGCCGACGCCCCCGGAGGACGACCGGCGTGCACTCCGGCTGCGGGCGGGCGGGATCAACGTCCCCCTGGCGGAGGCGGATTGCTCCGGCGACGCCTGGCACTGGGCACGCTCCGACACACATCTGACCCTGCTGCTCGCCGACGGGCTCGGCCACGGCCCCGAAGCCGCCCGGGCCTCCATCGCCGCGACCGGGGAGCTGCGCACGAGCGCCCATCTGCCGCCCGCCGACCTCCTGCGCCGCCTGGACACCGCGCTGCGACCCACCCGCGGCGCGGCCGTCGCGGTGGCCCGACTGGACCTGGACCAGCTCCAGTTGTCCTTCGCCGGGATCGGCAACATCGGCGCCCGTCTGTACACCGAGGGCACCTGGCGCCCGCTCCTGTCCCGTCCCGGCATCGTCGGCGCCCAGCGCCCCGCCACCGTGCCCGTACACCAGGTGCCGTGGCGGCCCGACAGCCTCCTCGTCCTGCACAGCGACGGTCTGCCCAGCCGCTGGACACCGCCGCACGACCCCTACCTGCTCACCCGCGACCCGGCGGTGGTGGCCGCGGCCATCCTGCGGGACGCCGGCAGCGCCGCCAGCCCCCTGCGCGACGACACCAGCGTGGCCGTACTGGCCCCCGACCGCCGGACAGGCGACCATGACCGACACCACTGACCTCTGGAAGATCACCTCGGCCCAGGACGCGGCCCGCGCCCGGGTGGCGCTGGCCCGCCTGGCGGTGGACGCCGGCGCGCCCCCGCTCCGGCGTGCGCGCTTCCTGACCGACCTCGCTGCCCACCTGCGCCACTGCCTCAGCCAGGGCGGTGTCTGGGAACTGCTCGTCCACGCACCGCGGCCCGCGCCCGGGCACCGCCCGCGCCTGCGGATCACGCTCCGTCCGGCCGGTCATCAGCAGGGGGACGGCGCGCCCTGGCAGCGCTCGCTCGACTGCGCCGAGACACCGCGCCTCTCCCGCGCACACCCCACGTCCCTGGACGACGACGCCTTCGCCGAGGCGGTCCTGGCCTCCGACGAGGACACCGCCGCCCTCCTGGACCGGCTGGAGGAGGCGGAGAGCCTGCTCGCCTTCCACCGCGAGGAACTGCACCAGACCAATCAGGGCGTCGTGGCGATCCACGCCGACCTGGAGGCCGCGGCCCGCGTCCAGAAGGACCTCCTGGCCGCCGAACAGGCCGCCCGGGCGGAGGCGGAGAACGCCCGACGCCTGCTGACGTTCCTGGCTGACGCCAGCGACGCCGTGGCCGCCTCCCTCGACCACGAGGACATTCTGGGCCGGCTGCCCGACCTGCTCGTCCCCGGCTACGCCGCCCGCGTCGACGTCTGGCTCTTCGACGAGGACGAGCACACCCCGCACCACGACCACCACCCGGCCGCCGCGGTCGCCGCAGCCCGCACCGGCCGTCCGCAACACGCCGCCGCCCACCCCGGCGGCCTGCCCGGCGTCGACGACCTGCCGCCGTCGGCCCTGGCCCCCGGCCAGGCCGTGCTCTGCATCCCCCTCACCGCGCGCCGGCTCCTGGGCGTGCTCATCCTCACCGCCGACCGCCGCTTCGCACCCGACGAGAGCGTCATGCTCGTCGAGCTCGCCCGCCGCACCGCGACCGCCCTGGACAACGCCCGCCGCTACGAGCAGCACCGCGACACCGCCGAAGCACTCCAGCGCGCCCAGCTCACCGACCTGCCCGCCAGCTCCCACCTCCACCTCGCCGCCCGCTATCTGCCCGCCACCCATGGCCTGAACATCGGCGGCGACTGGTATGACGCCTTCCTCCAGCCCGACGGCAGTCTGCTGGCCGTCATCGGCGACGTCACCGGCCACGGTCTGCGCGCGGCCGTCATGATGGGGCAACTGCGCACCGCCCTGCGCGCCTACGCCTTCGAAGGCGACGGGCCCGGCCGGATCCTCACCCGGCTGCACGGCATGCTCCGCCACCTCCAGCCCGAGCTGTACGCCACGGCCGCCGTCGTCCGTTTCCGCCCCGGCGACCCCCACATCTTGTGGGCCGCCGCCGGACACCCCCCGCCGGTCGTGCGCGCCCCCGACGGTTCGGTGCGGATCCTGGACTCCCGTCCGGGGATCATGCTCGGTATCCCGATGGCGTACGAGTACCAGGACCACACCGCCCACCTGGCGCCCGGCTCGACGCTCGCCCTGTACACGGACGGGCTGGTCGAGCGCCGCAGCGCGGGCATCGACGTCGGCATCGACCGTCTCACCCGGGCCCTGGCCTCGCTGGCCCCCACGGACCTGCGACAGGATCTGGACGCGGCGGCCGAAACCCTGCTGGAGCCGATGCTGTGCGACTCCGAACGCGACGACGACGTATGCCTGCTGCTGTGCCACACCCGTGTCGACGCGCCGGCGGCCATGGGCTGCGCAGTGCCCGCACCCCGCACACGACCCGCCGGCGTGGAAGCCGCCGGCGGGGAGGGCGGACGCTGGTGAGCCCCGGCGCACCAGCACCTTCCGTGCTCGGCTAGGCATGCTCCGAATCGTCGGGGCGCGCCCGTGCGACATCCCGTACGGCGAGGAAGGCACGCAGTCCGCGACTCAGGGCCAGACGTTCGGCCCGGGTCATCTGCTCCAACGCGCCCACCAGCGCCTGGATCCGCCGGTCGGCCACGTCCCGCAACACGTGTCCGCCGTGCGGGGTGAGACTCAGCCGCACCTCGCGACGGCTGTGCGGATGAAGCGTCCGCTCCAGCAGGCCGGCCGCCTCCAGCCGGTCGCACAGGCGGCTGGCGGTGGGCAGCCCTATGTCCAGCCGGTCCGCCAGCCCCGTCAGGTTCAGCTCCGGGGCCGCCTGGAGGACGCGCAGGGCCCGCAACTGGTGCAGGGAGAGCCGTACGGGAGCCTCGTGGGCGGCCAGTGACCACAGGCTGGTCAGCTGGTCCACGGCATCAGCGATGTCCCGCGCGACGGCATCAGCGCCGTCGTCCGCTCCCTTCGCAGCGTCGTCGCCGGGGCCGCCGAGATGGGTCACAACGCGTCTCTTTCAGTAATCTCCGGGCTGCGCGGATGTCCCGCTCATTCAGACGCCCTACCCGAAGCACCGACGCGCAAGCCGCCTCGTGGCGGATCTCTGCCTCTTCCGCCCAGCGATCCCCACTTACCCCGGGCGGGCGTGCGATAACGCGGGCAGAGCCGTGGCCCGGCCGACACCGGGCCGCCCGACGCGCGGGGCGGCCGCGGCACAGGGATCACGGGGTCCGGCCCTCCCGGGTGTACGCGGCGATCAGGTCGTTGACCGCGTTGTGGTCGGCGTCACTCGCGTTTCCTTCGGCGTGCGTGAAGAGGCCCGCCTCGGCGCTGCGGCGAAACAGAGCCTGTTCGTACACGGTGAGCGCGGTCTCGACGTCGTCGGGATGCGCGGCGAGGGCCTCGGCGAGTTCGGCACCGTCGAGCATGGCCACGTTGGCGCCTTCGCCGTTCGGGGCCGAGAGGTGTGCGGCGTCGCCGAGGAGGGTCACCCCGGGTACCCGCTCCCACCGGTGCCCGGTCGGCAGTGCGTAGAGCGGCCGCAGGACGGGCGCGGTGTCGCTGTCGGTGATCAGTGAGATGAGCTCCGGCGCCCAGCCGTCGAATTCCTGGGCGATACGTGCGGTGGCCGCGGCGGCATCGGTGAAGTCGACGGCGGCGAACCACTCCTGCGGTTCGGACACTCCCACGTAGGCGTGCAGGGTGTCGTCCTTCTCCCGGTGGGCGAAGATCTCCCGGCCCGGCGCGTGCGCGATCATCGCGCCGCCGCCGACGGTTCCGGCGGCGGTGGGGTGGCGGGTGTCGGCGTGGAACAGGTAGGTCTCGACGACCGACTTGCCGATGTACTCCGGCGTGGCGGGGGAGAGCAGCGGCCGGATCCGTGACCAGGCGCCGTCCGCGCCGACCAGCAGACCGCTGACCACCGTGGTGCCGTCGGCGAACGTCACCTCGTG
Organism: Streptomyces sp. NPDC043908; assembly: GCF_056435525.1. Classification (NCBI taxonomy): domain Bacteria; kingdom Bacillati; phylum Actinomycetota; class Actinomycetes; order Kitasatosporales; family Streptomycetaceae; genus Streptomyces; species Streptomyces sp. NPDC043908. The sequence goes on from NZ_JBWKEI010000003.1 coordinate 484,191, forward strand.
ACGTCCGTCGCCGCGGGTGCGGCTGCCGGTGACTTTCCGCCCCCACCGGACGGTGCCGGGCGGGAGCGAGTCGAGCAGGATCTGGCGCAGTTCACCGCGCTGCACCTCGGGGCGTCCCCCTGTGCCGTCGTCGGCCTCGTCCAGAACGACGGTCCCGTCCGGTTCGAGGACCCTCATCGCCTGGCGGCCCTCGATGATGATCGCGCGGAACTCGTCCATCAAGGAGGCCGCTTCGAGAGCGAGTTGTCCGTTGTAGTCGTGGATGTCGAGCATGCCGCCCTGCGAGCGCGCGGCTGGGGAGGGCTCCGCCTCGTAGACCGTGGCCGGTATCCCGTGGACATGCAGGACGCGGGCGAGCGTGAGGCCGCCGAGTCCGGCGCCGATGATGGTGATGTCGGTGGTCATCTGGGGTCCTCCGTGAGCGTGGACTCCGGGGCGTGCGCCCGGCCGGTCATACCGGGGCAACCGCTCCAGGGAGTCGGGACATCGAGCTGCCGGCGCCGATGTCGTCGTGGCCGGCGCCGGCCACGACCAATGTCCCCCCGGCCGTCGACAAACCACCGACACGGCACCGACAGGGCATCGACGGGCGCCGGCGGACGCGCGCCTCAAAGAGTCACCACCACGGGCAAAGAAGTCGCCGCCACGGATTGACCGCCCCGCTTCCCCTCCGACCGGCCGCCCCGCTACTCCTCCGGCCGGCCGCCGCGCAGGAAGGCACCGGGCGCGACCGGTCTCCCTCTCCCGTTCGTCCGGAATTCCCGGCAGCCCTTGCAACCCCCATACGCCCCAGGGATATTGATCTCCGCTGGTACCACACCGTGGTGGTACCCAACCGTGGGGTAGGGGGGCCGATGCCGCGGGAGTGGGCGGGGCAGTCCGAGCGCGACCGGCTGGTGCAGGGGTACGTCGAGGCGCAGTTGCTGCCCGGCGAGGGCGGCGGCCGCGCGGCCGAGCAGCACCCGGTCACGCTGCTGCTCGGCCCGCGTGGCAGCGGCAAGACGACCCTGCTGCGGGCGCTCGGCGCCTGGGCGGCGGCGGGCCCGGTGGTCCGGCTCGACCTGGCCGAACTGGCCCGCCACGAGCAGCGGCCCGTCGACGTCCTGCGGGCGCTCGCCTACGGCATCGAGCCGCGCAAGAAGCACGTACCGCGCATGTCCCTGCCCGCCTTCCACTTGATGTGCGCGGCGCTCGCGCTGGAACTCGACACCCAGGACCGGGCGGTGGCCCGTCGGCAGCTGGCCCAGGAGCTGTCCGGGCCGCCGTCGGCCTGGCTGCCCCACATCGTCCAGGTCGGCCAGGCGGCGGGGTCCATGGCCGGGCTGCCGTCCCCGTTCACGGAACTGTTCCGGGTGCTGCCCACCATCGAACGGGTGCTGCGGCACGGCCAGATGCTCCGCAGGCTCTCCCGGATCCGGCGGGCCTCCGCCGTCGCCTCGGCCCTGGACATCCTCGTCGAGCTCAACCACGCCTACCACGGCGCCGCCCCGGAGGACCGCGCCACCACCGAGCGCATCGTCTGCGGTCTCTTCCTCCAGGAACTGCGCCGCTGCTACACCAGGAAGGGATGGGCGGTCCGCTGCCTGGTCCTGCTGGACAACGCCGACAACCAGCTCGGCGGCGAGGTGCTGCGCCTGCTCGTCCAGGAGCGCCGGACCACCGACCACGACCCGCTGGTCGCCGTGGCCATGGCGGGCAGCTACCCGAAGGCGCTCCAGGACGTCGACTTCGGTTGGCAGTACGCGGCCGACGGCTATCCGGTCCCCTGGCCGCCCGGCACGGCCTTCGCCCCGCAGGAGGTCACGGCCGGTCTGCGGATCGGCCGGCTGCGCGATCTGACCCGCGGCGAGGTGGAGCAGCAGGCCAAGGACGTCTTCCAGTCCGCCACCGCGCCCCCGCCCCGCAGCCACGCGGGAGCGCGATGGCTCGGCTGGGCGGTGTACGAGATCACCCGCGGGCAGCCCGAGGCGACCGCCCGTGTCCTGGCCGCGCTGCACGGGGGCGAGCCCACGGAGCCCTGGGAGGAACGGCTGCGCCGCATCCTGGAGCCGATGGGCGACTTCAGCACCGCCCTCCTGGACCGGCTGCTGCCCATCGACCCGCCGCAGGGGCTGCGCGGCGCGCTGGCCAGGGCCGCCGCCGCACCGGACCTCGCCCAGGCCACCGTCGCCCACTGGCTGCAGTCCGAGATCGAGGCCAGGGCCCACCTCGGCCAGGAGTTCCACGCCTTCACCAGGGACCGGCTGCGCACCATGCACCTCGACACCGGCGCCCCGCTCACCGACGGCCCCCCGGGCACCCCGCACCCCCTCCTGCGCCGCCTGCTCCTGAACACCGTGGCGGACCCGGCCGCCCTGCACGCCGGGCTGCGCGCGGAGGCGGAGGCACGGGGCGAGCCGGACCTGGCGGCCTACCACGCCCTGGCCGGCGGCGACCTGCCCGCCGCCTCGGCCCATCTGGACGCGGCCTTCGAGCAGGACACCCCCGAGCAGTGGTGCGCCCAACTCTGCCGACTGCGCCGGGCACCGCTGCCCCACTCCGTCTCCGGCCCGGGAAGCGATCCCTGGGAGCGCTACGAGGCCCTGGTACGGCATCTGCGCGACGACACGGCGCCCCGGCTGCGTACCGTCACACGCCTGCTCGCCGCGAGCTGGATCGCCCCGGAGCCCGCCGAGGACCCGGCCACCGACCTGGTCGGGGACCCCTACCGGGACCTGCTCGGCGACCCGTACGCCTCGCTCTACCGCGAGGTCTACGCCCGCTTCCACACCCTCGCCGCAGCCCACACCCAGCGCGTCTCCTGGGCCAACGTGCTGCAGGACAAGGCACAGCAGTACACCGAGGAGCCCTGGCGATGAGCACACCGACCCTCACCCTGCCCCGACCGCCCAGCCGCAAGGTGCTGTGGTCGGTCCTCGGCGTCGCACTCGTGGCGCTGCTCACCCTCTTCCTGGTCAGGGCCTGCGCACCCGAGACGGACTGCGCCCGGGGCGTCGCCAGGAAGTCCGGCGGCGAGTGTGTCGGGGTGACCGACGGGTCGTTCGCCTTCCCCGCCGTCGGCGACCTCAGCGCGAGGATCCACGACGAGAACCGCGAGGTGGAGAAGTCCCACGAGAGGTCGGTGACCCTCGCCTACCTGGAGTCGATGTCCGGCGGCTCCGAGGACCGCGGCCCCGAAGGCACCCGCCAGTCGGTCACCGGTGCGCTCGTCGCCCAGCAGGAGATCAACGACGAGCGCGGCACCCTGCCGCGGGTACGCCTGCTGCTCGCCAACACCGGCCGCAACGACGCGTACGCGGCCGAAGTGGTGGACCAGCTCCTGCGGATGAAGGACGAGCAGCGCCTCGTGGCGGTCGCCGGGATCGGGCAGAGCAACGCCCGTACGCTCGCGGCGGTCGAGAAGCTGCGGGCCGCCGGGGTGCCGGTCGTGGGGGCGACGGTCGCCGGGGACGAGATGAGGTCGGCCACGCCCGGGTTCTTCCGCGTGTCGTTCCCCGCCGGAGAGCAGGCCTCGGCCGCGGCCCGCTACTTCAAGCAGCAGCAGGACAGACGGCCCGGATACCGCCTCCAGGTCGTGAAGGACAACAAGGCGGGGGACATCTACAACGCCTCGCTCTACTCGGGGTTCATGGCCGCCGCGCGGCGCACGGGCCTCAAGGTCGAGACGGTGGTGCCGTTCACCTCGGGCGCGGCGCCGGGCAGCGGCAACGCCCTGCGGGTGGTCGCCGAGAAGATCTGCGTCCCCGGCGCCACTCCGGACGGCGTCTACTTCGCCGCGCGGGGGCGGGAGCTCCGCAGCTTCGTGGAGGCGGCGGGGGAGAACCGGCGCAGCTGCCCGGTCACCGTCCTCTCCGGCTCCAGCGCCGTGGGCATGTACTTCGGCACCAGCGGCCGTACGGAGACGGCCGGACTCGACGAGCTGGGTCGGCGCTGGAAGGCCAGCGGCCTGCGGGCGTACTACACGGCGTACGCCCACCCCGACGCCTCCGCACGGATATACGGGGGCCAGGAGCGCGGCCCGTTCCCCGACTTCCGGCGCCGCTACCTGGCGCTGCGCGGCGGCAGCGCGGGCGAACTCGCCAACGGGCAGGCCATGGTGGGCCACGACGCGGTGTACACGGCCGGTATCGCGGCCCGCCGGGCCGTGGACACCTACGGCCTGGACAAGGCCACCGCGAGCACGGTCCTCGACCTGCTCGGCCAGACCAACGGGACGTACAAGGTGCGGGGCGTCAGCGGTGAGATCGCGTTCACACCGGACACGGGTGAACCGTCCGACCGCCCGATGGCCCTGGTCGAACTCGGACCCCCCGCGGCACGCGACGACGGGGGCGGGCGGTACCGGTTCGTCGACACGCTGAAGCCCTGAGACCGGGGTGGGGCAGGTCCGGGGACGTCCGCGGTGCCCGTCGCCGTACGCGGAAGGTTGTACGCGTCGGAATATCGATCGCATGCAGGTGAGGTTGCGCTGTCGTCACGATCAGGCCGCTGCGAAGGCGGCCGCCCCTTGGCGGGCCAGGTCGCGCATAGATTGATCTTTACACGATGTTTCCGCAGGTCCACGCGTCAGTGGGCGGTCCGCGGGAGGGTCGTCGTCCCCCAATGCGAAGGAAGCTGTTTCAGTCATGCGCCGCACCACTGTCCGCCGTACCGCCCTCGCCGCGTCCACGCTCTCGCTCGCCCTGCTCGTCAGCGCCTGCGGCTCGGACGGGTCGTCGGCGAAGGATGAGCCGAAGGGCAAGGCGTCGTCGGGCACGCCCGCGACCGGCGGCCAGAAGGCCCTGTCCCAGGGCGAGCTGGACAAGCTCGCCCTGACCGAGGCCGACCTGAAGGACCACAAGGTCACCAAGCCCACCGCGGCGGACGTCGCGTCCAGCAAGACCGTCACCACGGACAAGGCCGCCTGCAAGCCGCTCAACGACGTCATGTCGCTGCGCACGGTCGGCGCCCCGGCCGCGTCCGCGATCCGCAAGGTCATCGCGGTGCCGAAGGGCCCGGCCGCGGGCGCTTCCGCCGAGGAGAAGGCGAAGGCCGGTCTCGCCGCGCTGGGGACGACGATGACCTCCGACACACTGGCCTCCTACGACGGCACTGGCGCCGCCGATGCCCTGGCCACGCTGAAGAAGGCGGGGACGGACTGCGCGGGCGGCTTCAGCGTGATCGCCGAAGGCGACAAGAGCGCCATCACCAAGGTCGCTCCCGCCGCCTACACCGGGGGCGACGAGGCGGCTGCCTACACGCTGACCGCCGACATGGACGGCACCCCCAGCACGTTCCACCTGGTGGCCATCCGCAAGGGCGCCACGCTCGCCACGTTCTACGCCTGGAGCCTGGCCGGCAAGGCGGAGCAGCCGAAGGCCGTGATCGACGCCCAGATGAAGAAGCTCGGCTGATCCGATCCGAAGCCCCCTCGCCCAGCGGGGAAGTGTTGTCGCGGCGACCGTGACCGGCCCGGCCCCTGGTGGTCCTGGGCCGGTCGCGGACGGCGATGGCAAGGGCGAGGGCAGTCCCGATGAGGGCGGAGTGAGCAGCACCCCGCACGGGACGACGGCACCGCACGACAGGGGTGAATCCTTCCGCGCCCCGCGTGCCTCTCATAGGTGTACGGACGAACGGGTCCGCACACACCCCACCGGGAGGACACCATGACCACCGTCGTCATCGCCGCGGCTGCCGCCGCGTTGCTGCTGTGCGCGTGCACCGTCACGCTGCTGCGCCGCCGGAGCCGTCGGCGTGGCTGAGCACACCTGGCCCGGCGGGACCCTGGTCGCGGCGGCACAACGCGGCGACGTCGAAGCGCTCACCGCTCTGGTGTACGGCTCCTACCCGCATGTGCAGCGGTTCGCCCACACACTGTGCGCCACACCGCAGGACGCGGAGGACGCCGCCCAGGAAGCGCTGATCATTCTCTACCGGAAGATCGGCATGCTGCGCGCCTCCGGGGCGCTGGCGTCGTGGATGTTCCGGATCGTACGCAACGAGTGCCTGCGTCGTACCCGCGCATTGCTCCGTCACGCGCCGGTCCACGAGCCCGACCACTGCGACACGAAGACCGACTCCGACGCGGTGGGCGGAGCGGTGCGGTCCGCGGAGGAGGACGTCCTGCTGCGCCTGGAGGCCGAACGCGTCGCGGCCGCCGTCGCCGCCCTGCCCGAGGACCAGCGGCAGGTGCTGGTCATGCGGGACATCCAGGGCCTTCCCGGCCGTATGGTCGCCGACCGGCTCGGGCTGAGCACCGCCGCGATGAAGTCCCGACTGCACCGGGCCCGTTCGACGGTACGCGAGGTACTGCGCGACGAACCCGCCGGAACGAGGGAGGCCGACCATGAGGCATGACGTGCGGAATGACACGCCCCCGGCGACCCGCACCTCCGCGCCGGATCCCGCCGACGCACACGCCGCGCCGACGAGCGCCGGCTTCGCCAGTGTCACCGTTCCACGCCATCTGGCCCGCGGGGCCATCGGCTTCGGCGCGCTCGCCGCTTCCCTGGCCCTGCTGCCGGTCATCGGGCCGGTGAGTCTGCTGCTCGCCCCGGTCGGCCTGATCGCGCTGCGCGGTTGCCCGATGTGCTGGATCATCGGCCTCGTCGAGACCGTCTCGGGTGCGCGGCTGCGCCGGTCGTGCGCGAACGGAAGGTGCGAACTGACCCGCGCCGGGTCCTAGCCCGTGGGCACACGGTGTCGCCGCAGCCGCCGACGACGTGGCTGCGGCGGCGCAGCCCGCTGAACAGGCCGCCCCGCACGCTCTCTTCGCCGACCGTTCACGGGTCATGAGGTCAGGAGGTCAGGAGGTCAGCACGCGGTATTCCGTGACGAAGTAGTCGGCCTCGTCGTCGATGGCTTTCTTCAGCCAGTCGATGTGGACCTCCGTGGGGTGTCCGTCCGTGGCGAGCATCGTGCGCGCCACGTCGGCGTGGGCCGCACGGGCCTCTGCGACCCGGGTGAGAAGACCGCTCAGCGTCGGGATGTCGCGGGGGTTCCGCTCGACGGTGTGCCGGTGTCCGTCGTCCAGGCCGAGTGCCTTGACGACCTTTCCCCGGTCCACGGTGACCTGGAAGTCGCCGGTGCCCGGTCGGTCCCCGGACGTGGAGAGCAGCCGGTAGGTGTACCGGTCCGGCTCGGACCAGGACGTTGGCTCGGGGGCAGGACGCGTCTCGGCCGCGGTGCAGCCGGGGGCGGCGGCAAGGAGGAGTCCGGCGGATGCGAGGAACAGGGACGTGCGCGGGCTTCTCATGGCAGGGCGGGCCTCTCGGTAGCGAGTTGCCCCTGGGACGGTGCGGCCGGGAATACGGTTCCGGCCCGCGGCAACGGCCGCGCCGCCCGTCCGTTGGGGGAGAGGCGCGAGGAGCGGATCACCTAGCTCGACGTCGCCAGCAGCACGGCCGAGACCATCGCGCACCTGAGGAGAACGGCCCAGTGCCGCCGAACACGCCTACGGGTGCTCGGCGGCAGGCTCGACGAACACCAGAACAGACGCCACCTGTGCGCCCTGCTTGTCCTCGCCGTGCTGGCCGATCCCGTAATGCGTCTCGACGCGGGTCACGATCAGGGGGTTGCCGGTGATCCAGAGCGTCACCGGCTGACCCACGGTGGGGATGGGCAAGGGACCTTCGAAGAGGCCGAGGTCGATCGCCTCGTCGCCCCGCTGGTAGAGGAAGGTCATGACCTGGCGCGTGTGGTCGTAGGGCCGCGCCTCGCTCATGTGGTTGCGGGCGACGAGCGTCTGCTCGATGGCGGCGGGAAGCTGCTTGTCCATCTGGTCATCATGCCTTTCTGGGGCGGGCGCACGGCTGACCCGCCCGCCCGTACCGGTGTTCCGCCGCTCACGCCTTCTCGAAGCGCCACGTCCGGTGCAGACCCGGACCCGTGGCCTTCTTGTGGATCAGCGCGGGCCGGTATTCGCCGGTGTTGGGCAACTCGTAGATGACGACCTGCTGGTCCGGCTTGTCCTCCAGGACCAGCGCCCCGTCGTGGGCCGCCCACTTCGACACGGGGGACGTATCGGCCCCCACCAGCCCGACACCGCCCAGCAGGTGAGCCACGTCCTGCGGGAGGAGGTCCAGACCCCGCGCCAGACGGAGCTGGGCGCGCAGCGCTCCCAGACCCACGAAGCCGACCGTTTCGCGCAGATCCTCCAGCTCTTCGTCGGCGGCCAGCTCCTGAAGCCGCCGTACGGCCTCTTCCTCCTTCTCCGGATCCGTGGTCATCGCCTCCAGCCTGGCCTGCTCCTCCTCCGCCTGGATGAGCCGGCTCAGCGTGTCGGCCCGGGCCTCGTCCTTCTCCGTGGCATACAGACCGGCCTGCCCGGCGTCGAGGGCGTACTGGCCGCCGGACGCGTGCGTGGGCGCGCAGACCAGCTGGTTGGCCGGGGCCATGCCTTCCCGGTCACGGCGCGTGTCGAAGCACCACTTCTCGTCCTCTGTTCCCTGCGGCTCGCGGATGGCGAGCTCGGGGGTGGGGCCGGTGGCCGGTTCCCGACGGGGGGTTGCCTGGCCGGTCAGCATCTCAGGGGCGGCGGGAGTATCGCGGGTGTCACGGGCATCACGGGTGTCACGGGCATCCCGGGGGTCGCCAAGAGCCCTCTGTTCCTCGGGGGTCTCGCGCGGGGCGTACAGGCACAGGCCGGTTTCGACGTTGATGATCCGGAAGTCCCCGCTCGGAAATCCGTTGTCCATGGGTCCTCTTCCTCGGGTCCTTGGGGCGGCGTGTTTCGGACGCTCTCAGCCCCCGTGCCCCGATGTGATCACCACACACGTACAGGATCGCGCCATGCGAGGGCCGGTGTCGTCTCACGCGAATCCGGCTCCGGTTCCGGTTCCGCGTCGCACCGCGTCCGCGATGACTGCCGTCACGAGTCTGCTGACGGCCGCCGTGGTGGGCGGCCCGGAATCCCGGTCCGCGAAGAGGAGATGCCCGCCGCCGACCAGGGAGAGGGTGAGGGAATCAATGTCGGCGTCGGCCGCGATGCGCCCCAGGTGACGCTCGGCGGTCAGATAGGCGGAGAGTTCGCTCGCTGCCTGGGCCAGGATCGCGATGCCGCCTCCCGGTATCGCTCTCCGCAGACGTGCGCGCAGCTCATCCCGAAAGGTGATGAGCGGGATGAGCGCTACCGGAACGGGCCCGAACAGGGTGGTCAGCGCGGTGGTGAGGTTGTCGACCACCGCCCCGCTCCCGGCGGACCCGCGCAGCGCGCCCACCTGCTTTTCCAGGTGCGCGGCCCGGTCGAGCACGAGGTCGGTGAGGAAGGCGTCGAAGTCGCTGAAGTGGCGGTGCAGAACGCCCTTTGCGCAGCCTGCCTCGTCGGTGACGGCCCGGCTGGTCAGCCCGTTCGGCCCGTCCCGCAGAAGTACGCGTTCGGCAGCGTCGAACAGTTGCTGCCGCGCGTCGCGCAGGTGTACCCCGGTCGGCAAGGGACAGGTCCTTTCGTGTGTCGGCCACTGGCATCCATTGCCCAGTGGGCATGCGCCCATTAAGGTGGGCGCATGCCCACTTTACGGCAGGAGCAGCCGGAACCGTCCTCGAACGAGCCGCACAGGGCCCGGCGGACAGCTGAGTCGTTCGGCACCGACGCGCAGCGCTACGACCGGTCCCGGCCCGGCTACCCCGATACGTTGGTGGCGCGGGTCATCGCCGGAAGCCCCGGGCCCGAGGTGCTCGACGTCGGCTGCGGGACCGGCATCGCGGCCCGTCAGTTCCGGGCCGCGGGTTGCGCCGTGCTCGGTGTCGAGCCCGACGCGCGGATGGCCGACTGCGCCCGGGCCCACGGCCTGGAGGTGGAGGTGGCGGGCTTCGAGACCTGGGAGTCGGCCGGTCGGAGGTTCGACACCGTCATCGCCGCCCAGTCGTGGCACTGGGTGGACCCGGTCGCAGGCGCCGTGAAGGCGGCACACGTGCTGCGTCCAGGGGGACGGCTGGCGATCTTCGGTCACGTGTACGAGCCGCCTGCTGAAGTGGCCGAGCCGTTCGCCGCCGCATACCGACGGGCGGCGCCGGATTCCCCGCTCAACGTCCGGCCGGCCCGACGTCCGCTCGGCCTCTACCAGGCGGCGTACGCGAAGTTCGCCGACAGGATCCGCGAGACCGGGCGGTTCGACGAGCCCGAGCAGTGGCGGTACGACTGGGAGCAGTCCTACACACGTGACCAATGGCTGGACCTGCTCCCCACGACCGGTGGCCTCACCGGACTCCGTCCCGAACAACTGACCGGGATCCTGGACGCGGTCGGCGGCGCCATCGATTCCCTGGGCGGACGCTTCACGATGACCTACACCACCCTGGCGACGACTGCCGTACTTGTCGGCGGCTCCTGAGTCCACCCGCCGAGGCTCGCCCGCCCCGGGCTCCGCGCGGTCCGCCTCACTCATACATCCTCCGCGTCATCCGCGTCATCCTCGGGCAGATAGTTGCCGTCCTCGTCCAAGGGCACGTGGATCGGGCAGGGAGCTTCGCCCCTCGGGTCGGAAGGGCGGGGACTTTCGGGGCCGTCAGGGCCCCAGCGCAGCATGCGGCGTGTCCGGGCGATGCGGTAGACGATGCCCCGGACCTTGAGTTCGTTGAGCGATCCGGCCCGGAGGCGGTCGGCGGCCGCCACGTATACGGCCAGCTCCGCGGCGGTCCGCGGATCGCAGTCCTTTGCGGCCAGTACGGTACGGGCGTCGGCGTGTACGTCCTTGACGAGCCCCCGCTGGCGTGGCCGCCATTGCAGCAGGGTGAACTCCAGGGTCCTGCGGGCGTCGTGAGCGGTGGGGTGCAGCGAGCTGGAGGGCGTCCACCCCTCTCTCCCTCGCTCTACGACCGTGAAGGCCACGGGCATCAGGACGACATCCGGGTGAGTGGCCAGTGCCCGGCGCGAGTCGTCCAGGACGGACCGGGGGAACCGCGTGCCGGAGTAGGACAGTTGCCGTAGGGCCAGCCTTTCCGCGGCCTGGGCCGGGGTGACCGCCGCGTCCGGGTCCAGGACCAGGCCGTCGTCGGTCCGCGCCGCCGGGATGGCCGGACTCCAGTCGGGCACGGCCGGCTCGGGGTCGGTCGGACGCGGCAGCTCCAGGCCGTCGTTGCCCATGCCCGCGTACTCCTCGGCACGTACGACGCGGTAGCGGGTCCCCAGGACCGTGAGTTCGGTGACCCGCTCACGGTCGAGGCGAGCGACCGCCGCCAGCAGCGCGCGGCGCTCCGCCCTGTCCTCGGCGCGGTCCTTCGCGCGGAACCACAGCCGCGAGTTCAGGGTGTCGCGGGCCTCCTGGGGGTTGTCGGCCGTCACCGGGACCACCACCCGCCACCGCGGTCCGTCCTGCGCGCTCTGTGCCGCGATGCCGAACAGCGGACCGCGCACCGCCAGGCTCTCCGTCCGCAGCGCGTCCACCGCGTCTGCCTCCATGACGGCTTCCACCGGTTCCACGGGGACCCGCACGACCAGTCGCCGTGCCCTGTTCGGCCCCTTACGCCCATGGCTCATGACCCCATAGTGCCGACGACCCCGTGGCCTCCTCAGGGGTTCGGGGACTTTCCCCCGGCCGTCACCGCCCGCCCGGCTGTGAACCCGGACCAGAAGCCCGATTCCCGCGGGGCGGGCCGGGGCGCGCCGCGCGGGCTCGGGTGACCGGTGACCCGCGGCCGTGACCTGGGAGTCCGTCCAGTACGGCGGCCGTTACCGTGCTCCGGAGGCCGTCCGCCCGGTGGGGCGTGCGCGGGTGCGAGGGGACGGCGCTCGCCGCACGTGCTCGCGTCTCACGCGCCGCAGAACTCGGCTTCGACGAGCCGCTGTTCGTGGACGTTCCAGTCGCCGTTGAAGTTCAGCGACAGTACGTGGCCGCCGTCCGCAGTCGCCATGGTCTGCGAGACGGACCCCTGGATGCCGCCGTTGTGCCCCCAGACGTCGACGCCGCAGGAAAGCTTGATCTTCATCAGGCCCAGCCCGTAGGAGACGGTCGGCATCTCCTTGATCGGCTCGGTCGTGGTCATCTTCGCCAGCTGACGCCTGTCGAGGAGTCGACCGGAGAGCAGGGCCTGGTAGAACCGGTTGAGATCACGGGTGCTGGAGATGATCTCCCCCGCGGCGCCCGCGAGGGAGGGGTTGAACTCCGTGACGTCGTATGTGGGGCTGTTCGGTTCGCCCGGCCCGGCGAGTTCCCCGGTCAGCTTGGAGTAGGCGCGTCCGCTGGGGCCCGGTACGCGGGTCCGCGTGCCCGGCATGGTGGTGGCGTCCATGTGCAGGGGGCGCAGGATCCGCCGCTCGATCTCGCGGGCGTACGGATGCCCGGTGGCCTTCTCGATCACCATGGCGGCGAGGACGTAGTTGGTGTCGGAGTAGCTCCACCCGGCGCCGGGGCGGAAGGCCGGCTGATGGGACATGGCGAGGTGGACGATCTGCCGCGGCGTCCAGGTGTCGTAGCGGTGCCGGAGGAAGTCGGTGCTGAACTCCCTGCGCTTGAAGTCCGCGTCGTCGGTGTAGCTGTAGATGCCGCTGGTGTGGTTGAGGAGCCGGCGCAGGGTGATCTTCGAGCCGTCGTGGCCGTTGCCCTGGACCAGGCCCGGCAGCCAGTGGTCCACGGTGTCGTCCAGGCTGAGCCGGCCCTCGGCTTCGAGCTGGAGGACGACGGTGGCCACGAACGTCTTCGTGATCGACCCCGCCCGGAAGCGGTCATCGGGGCGTGCCGGGCGTCCGGTTGCCAGATCGGCGGTGCCCGCACGGCCCGCCCAGACGTCGTGCCCGCGCTGGGCGAGCGCGATCCCGCCGGGCGGCCCGCCCTGGACCACCCCGTCCAAGGCCGCCTGCGTGGCATCGTGGTCGGCGCGCGTGGTCGGCGCCTTACCGGTGTCCTCAGCACTCGCCGCTGACGCGGGCAGGGTGAATCCGGCGGCCAGCACCGCCAGGGCGACCGCCCCGACAGCGCCCACCCGCAGCCTCGGCGCAGCCCCGGTCCTGCGACCCACCTTCCTCGTGCTGGAAAGTGATCCGTCTGCTGCATGGGTGTGCTCGTACACGAAGGCTCCCGGGAGGCCGGTGGGTGACAACTGGACTGTGGGACCCAATATTTCCGGTCAGGGCCTGTACCTGGGATCCCGTCAGCCACCCGCTTTGAGGTGGGGTTAACCCCCTGCCCCCACCTGCCTGCTCCCGTGGTTCGTCCGACGCCCTGTTCGCCTCTGTCCGGCCGTGCGGAGCCGGGGTGTCAGCGGTCGAGCTGCGCGTCGAGCCCTTCGGTGACTTCCGGGGTCACGGGGTCGGTGATGTCGGCGAACTGGTCGTGCTTCGTCCGGTGTCCGGGCATGCGGGTGCCCGGCCGCGTCGAGGGGCTTGTCGCCGCCTCCTCGCCGTGGCCGGGCGTCTCGTTCGCTCGGGCCGTCACCCTGGTGACGCCCGGCAGCTCGATGCCGGTGGTTCAGTGCTGCGGACCGCGCCCGCCGCCACGACCCGGCTCGTTGCCCCGGCGGCCGTGCGCCCCGTGGGAAAGGCCGCGCCCTGCCACCCATTCCCGCCCGTACCAGGCAGTCCCGCAAACGGTGGCCGCCGTCTCCGGGGTCGGCGCACCACGCGCTTCCGTGCCGCGGAGAGCCGTGTGGGGGCTCACCCCTTCGACCGGACGGCGTTAGGCCATGCGAGCGAGACGGGTCCCGCGTCGGCGCGCAGGCATCAGGTGCGCCTGGCGTGGAACCCGGCTGCCTGAACGGCCCGGCCCGCCGGGCACTCAGCGCACCAGGGCAGGAGAGGTACGTGCCGGACACTCTCGCATCGACGTACGACCGTATAGGCCGCAGCATCACCACCCGCGCGGACCGGCTGTGGGACGTGAGCTCGCTCCTGCACAAGGATCCGGAACCGTCCTACGAGGAGTACCGCGCGGCGGCGACCCTGAGCGGGGAGCTGGAGGGCGCCGGGTTCCGGGTGCAGCGCGGCGTGGCCGGTCTGCCCACGGCGTTCCTGGCGCGCGCCGGCACCGGCGAGGGGCCGCGTGTGGCGCTGCTGATGGAGTACGACGCGCTGCCCGGGCTCGGTCACGCCTGCGGGCACAACCTGATCGCCGGAGCCGGGCTCGGTGCGGCGCTCGCGCTGCGTGACGCGTTCGCGGAGATCCCGGGGACCGTGCTGGCGGTCGGCACGCCCGCGGAGGAGCGGGGCGGGGGGAAGGTGGCCGAGGTGGCCGCCGGGCTCTTCGAGGGGGCGGACTGCGCCCTGATGTTCCACCCAGGGGTGCAGAACTGGTCGTGGGCGCCGCTGACCGCGCAGACTCAGGTACGGCTGGGATTCCACGGCCGGGCAGCGCACCCCACGGGCAATCCCACCGAGGGCATCGACGCGCTGGCCGCGCTGATCCAGTTCTTCAACACCGTCTCCGTACTGAGCCGGCGGCTGCCCTCCGGGTCCCACATCCAGGGCATCGTGACGCGCGGCGGCGAGGCCACCAACATCATCCCCGAGTACGCCGAGGGGCTCTTCGGGCTGCGCGCGGCCACGACCGCCGCGCTGGAGGAACTGGTGGCCCAAGTGGACTCCACGGCCCGCGGGGTGGCGTCGGCGACCGGCACCGGGGTGGTGGTGGAGCGCGTGGGGGAGACGTACGAGCACTTCCGCGACAACGACGTGCTGTCGCGGCGGTTCGCCCGCCACATCGCCCGGCGCGGGATCGAGCTGACCGAGCCCGTCCCAGGGGTGTACCTGGGCTCGTCCGACATCGGCAACGTCAGCACCCGCCTGCCCGCCATCCACCCGTTCGTCGCGATCATGGACGCCGACGCTTCCGACCACACGCCCGAGTTCGCCGAGGCGGCGGGCGGGACGCGGGCCCGCGGGGTGATGCTGGCCGCCGCCGAGGCGCTCGCGTGCACGGCCGCCGACGTACTGATCGGACCCGGTGTCCGCGAGGAGGCCTGGGCGCGGCTGCGGGAGAAGGCGGCGGCCGGGCTGTGACCCGAAAGGCGGGCGGGGCCGACACGTGCGACACCCCGCCCGTCCGACCGCCCTGCCCGCCCGGCTTCGTCGGCGGTGGGCGAAACCACCGCCGACACGGTCCGGCGGAACGGGCCGCCCTCACTCCTCCACGGTCACCCGCACCGAGGAGAGCTCGGAGTCCGCCGCGTCCGGGACCACCATGCCCGCGTCCACGCCGGTCCGCAGATAGCGCACCACGGCCTCGTTCAGCCGCTCGCCGGGCAGGGCGGCCGGAATGCCCGGCGGGTACGGGGTCAGCATCTCCGCGGCGATCCGGCCGACGGCCTTGGCCAGCGGCACCTCTTCGACCCGCCCGAAGTAGGCGTCGCGCGGCAGGACCGCCTGCTCCAGCCGCAGCTCCCGCGGGTCGGGCACGTCCACCTCGGGGGCGGGACGCAGCTCCCCGACGTGGGCCAGCATGTCCGACAGCGCCGTCAGCAGCGTGTCCACGCTCCGCTCGTCGTCGGCGTGTGTCAGCTGCGCGCTGATGCGCCGGTGGTCGGCCAGGTGCAGGTTGACGCGGTGGTGCTCGCGCAGCCAGTCGGCGAGCCGGTACCCGGTCGTCCGCAGCGCCGTGACATCCATGGTGATCTGGAGCGGATCGAGGTCGAAGGCACGCCCGGGGCCGCAGAAGTCCTCCCTGCCGTGCACATGCAACCCGTCCAGCTCCCCGATGCGGGCGCGGGTGCGCGTGGCCAGGGCGAGCGCGGCGTCGTACAGCTCGCGGCCGTGCTCGACCATCTGCCGCCGCCAGCCGTCGAGCGCGGCGTACAGCAGTACGGACGGACTGGTGGTGCCCAGCAGGTCCTCACGGCTCTCGAGGACGTGCGCCTGGACCAGGTCACCCTGGAGGTGGAAGACGCTGCCCTGTTCGAGTCCGGAGCCCATCTTGTGCACCGAGGTGACGCACACGTCCGCCCCGGCGTCCATGGCCCAGGTCGGCAGGTCCGGATGGAAGGGCAGGTGCGCGCCCCAGGCCTCGTCGACGATGAGCGGGACACCGTGCTCGTGACAGGCGTCGGCGATCGCGGCGAGGTCCGAGCAGGTGCCGTACGGCGTGGGGGTCGTCACCAGCGCGCCCCGGACGTCGGGGTGCTCGGCCAGTGCCGCGCGGTACGCGTCCGCCGACGGGGGGTGCGCCAGGTGGCGCTCGGGGTCCCACTGCGGATCCACCCAGACTGGGCGGATGCCGGCGAGGACGAGCCCGGAGACCACGGACTTGTGCGCGTCCCGCCCGACGAGCAGTTTCTCGTGCGGGCCCGCGACGGACAGCATGGCCGCCTTGACGGACAGGGAGCTGCCACAGGTGGAAAAGAAGGTGTGCTGCGCTCCGACGGCGTCCGCCATCAGCTCCTGGGCCCGTTCGATGACGCCGTGCGAGGAGGTGCGGTCGTCCAGGCCGCTGGTGGCGAGCACGTCCGAGCGGAAGACCGCGTCTCCGAGCACCGCACGCACACGCGGGTCGGCGCCGCGTCCCTGCTTGTGGCCGGGCGGGGTGAACGGTGTCTGTCCCTCGGCGTGGTAGGCGGCCAGCGCTTCCAGTACGGGAGCCTTCGAGTGGTCCATGAGTGATGTGTTCTTGCGAAGGTGGCTTCGTAAACGCCCCGGGGCCCGGTTTTACGGCGTCTTCTCCTCTTTACGGCGCCTTTTCTCCGACCGACCCACGGCCCGGACGAACGCCGGTGATCACGTGCTGGGGCGTTTGGAGGAGTGTGCCGCGGGCACCCCGAGGATCTACGCGCGACGATCAGAGGGCGAAGCGCGATCTCAACGAGACCCCTGACGCGAGGTAGTCATGAGCGACCAGAACATGGCGGACGACGCCTACCAGCCCACCGGCACCAACGAGGAGCAGGAGGACGCGTCCCCGCTGGACCTCCAGGACGCGGTGGACGAGCGTACGTACGACGACATGCTCGACGAGGGCTACTCGCCCCCCGAGAAGCCCCTGGGCGTCACCAAGACGGGCACCACGGCCCGGGAGCAGCGCGAGGGCGAGTCGCTCGACGAGCGGCTGAAGCAGGAAGTCCCGGACGTGGAGCCGCCCGCTGGTGACGGCATCGGCGATCTGCCCGGGGGAGAGGGCGAGCCCATCGACCCCGAGTCCGGCGAGAGGCGCGCGGGCCGGCTGGTGGCCCCGGACGAGGGCGCACACCCGGACACCACCAAGGAGGCCGTCGCCACGGACGAGGGCATCGACGGGGGCGCGGCGGGCGCCGAGGAGGCCGCGATGCACGTCATCTCGGACGAGGACCTGCCACCGGCCGACGAGAACCGGGAATGACGAGGCGGGGCGCAGACGGGCGCGACGCGGCCCCGCACGCGCCCGGCCGACCCCCGCCGACGGTGCTGCCTCCCCGCCTCCTGGAGCCCCCGCACGTCTATCGGCCGCGCGGCCCGCGCCAGTACGTGTCTTGAGGAGGGGGAGGGGGCGGGGGAGGCGGGGGAGGGGGTGCCTCGCTACGGAGCAGCGGTAGCGGGCGGTGCAGGCGCCAGATGCCCGGGAGGTCCACTTGCGCCTGGCGCTTCGCCAACAGGATCTGCTGGACGGTGAGATACCCGGTCAGCTTGCACTCCCCGCTGCGCAGGGCGACCAACTGGGCGTCGCGTACCACGGCGACGAGCCCGGTGATCCGGAAGGTCAGGTCGAGGCCCACGTCAAGGGTCCCGAGGTTGACGCCGTCCACGAGCACATCGACGTAAGGGCGGTGGCGCGAGGTGATCTCGTGGGTCGCGAGCGCGACCACCTCCTCGCTGCCCGGGGTGGCTCGGGTGCGGCGCGCGGCGTCCCTGAGAGCAACGTGCTTGCGCCAACCGCCCGCTGCCACGTCGAAGAGATCCAGGCTGAGAAAAGAGTCGATGACGGACGCCATCTCACCTTCGACAGCTCGTTGAGCTGCCGCTGTGAGAGGACGGCTCGTTCCGGCGAGGACCACTCTGGCCGCCCCGGTGCCCTGGAGCGGGCCGAGGAGCGCGTCGGGCGGGCCGCCCTCCTCCCGACCGAAAAGGAAAGCTCGGGCGGTGAACGGTTCTGTGGCCGCGGCGGTCGTGGTCATGGGCTTCACCTCGGAGGGGGCGGACAGGCGGCTGGTGCGGGTCACCGCAGGTACGCAGGTCAGCGGAGACCGGTAGAGGTATCAATAGAGGCGCTGATCACCTGGATCCGTGTGGGGTTCGAGTCGTATCGTGCGGTTCGCTGAACCGGTGTCCTGAGGCTCTTGCAGGGCGACCGCCCCGGCTCCGGAGCGGAGCGTCGCACGGATGTGGTCGTGGACCCAGCGCGGGCCGCGGTGGCGATGGTTCATCAGGGAGAACAGGGCGGCCAGGAGCAGCAGGGCCCCGAAGAGGCTGGGCCCGACGACCCAGCCGACCGGGGTCGCCGTGCCGCCGTGGGAGATGCCGTTGGAGTCGCCGGTGGTGCTCCCTGTTCCGTTGCTGTTTTCACCGGTGGTGCCGGTGGTGCCTGTGGCGTTGCCCGTGGTGTCCCCGTTGGTGTCGCCTGTGGTGCTTCCGTTGGTGTCACCGTTGGTGTCCCCGCTCGTGTCTCCCGTGGTGCTCCCGTTGCTGTCCCCGTTGGTGCTCCCCGTGCTGTTGTCTCCGTTGCTGGTCTCGCCGGTGGCCGAGGTTTCGTTCGTGCCTGGGTCCGTGACCGTGAAATCAGCCTGACCGCTCCTTTCGGGATAGTCCGTGCAGGCGGCTCGCACGGTGTGCGTTGTCGCAGTCGACCCGGCCGGAACTTGGAACACCGCGCTGAAGGTCCCCTCGCTCGTAACGTCGCTCCCCGGAAGCGACGTGCTGTCCCACAGCAGATCCACATACGAGCACTTGAATTGAGAACCACTCACCGTGACAGGGGTCTGTTCCTCACCTTGGGTGGGGTCCAGTGTGATGGCGGGGGGATCCGGTGCCGTGACGGTGAACGAAGCCGTGCCGTACATCGGCCCCAGTTTGGAATTCGTGGCGCACCTGGCCCTCACGTCATGAGAGCCGAGTGTGGCCTTGACCGGCACGGTGATGTTGACGACGCCGGGCTCATCTGTTCCCGAGAAGTCGAAGGGGTCTCCGTCCCACGTGATGCCACTGATATAGGTCGGTGCGACACAGCTCGCGAAACCGACGCGTACGGAAGTCTCGGGCGGGCCCGTGTCCGGGGTCAGGAGGAGCGCTTCCTCCTTGAGGACCGGGTTCGGCGCCGAAGAGGCCGCCGGGGCCCACGCGACCGTGATACTCACCAGTACGGCGGTCAGTGATCTCCAGAAGATCCGCGCGAGGGATGACATGAGCCATGAGCCAGAGGAGAGCGGCAGTGGGCAAGCCGCGGCGGGATACCGCACCCGGGTAGGTAGCTGCCCTCGGGTATCGCCACGTATCGGCACCTCCCATACTCCTCCTTCTTGCCGCTCCTCGCTCACCTTGCGCCTCTCCGGCGAACCCGCCCCCGCCCTCACCCCACCCCGTTCGCCAAGGCCCCGGTGTGCTGCGACCGCCCGTGCGGGGCACCCTGGAACCATGAGTGAGGCGCCGATAGTCGTGCACCCGCCGCGCGGCACGGGCGGGCGGCGGGTGACGATCCGCGGGCAGATCGTGGGCCTGGCCTACTCCGACCGGGACCTGACGGAGATCCTGCGCCGGGCCGGGATCGAGGAGAGCGTGGCCGAGGACATGGTGGCGGGGGACTCGCAGATGATCGAATGGCGCGGCGGCCGCGCCCACCACTACGAGGCGGCCTGACCACCCCCGTCAGCGGCAGTGTCCTTGAGCGCGGGACGGAAGTCCCCCACGGGTCGGGCCGTCGGGCCCGTGCTTTCCAGAACGGGCAGGGCAGAAACAGTGCACGAGGATGCGGGGTGCTCGGTCCGGCCGGGCTGACGGTCCGCCCGAAGGAGGGGAGCATCATGGCGCCTGCCCGTCATCACCTGGACCGGGCCTGGGAGTTCGCCACCCGGGGGAACGCCCCGCCCGAGTGGGAGCCCGAACCCGACCTCCTGCATGTCCTGACCCCCGGCCCGTGCACTCGATGGGCTTGCGGCACGCGCCAAAGGGTCCTGTGGCGCGTCCATCCCGACGGAGGCGATCGCCGGGCGGTCGGCCTGAAGCTGGTCACTCTGAAGCTCGTCACCGCCGACCAATGGCGGGGCACCGTCGCCCAGTTGGCCACGGACCTCGACCCCCACCACGGCGGCGCGACCGTCACCGTGCCGCGCCTCACCCTGGGCACGTACTGGGTCCAGCTCTCCTGCGGCAGTCGGCTGCTGGCGTCCAGCAAACCGTTCACGATCGGTCCGACGGACGATGCCAGGCCACCGTCCTACGGGCAGCCTGGCATACGACCGGCTCCCCACCCGGTTTCGGGCTATTCCCGCAGGTACGGGCCTTGACTCTCTCCGGGCAGGGACTCACCCCTCCAGGGGCGAGCGGATCAGTGCAGTCCGGCGAAGAGGTCGTTCTCGGGTACGGGCGCGTCGGTGGTGTCCTGGACGCGTACGAAGGTCTCCACGCCCATCAGGTCGGTGAACCTCTCCTGGCCCATCTTGAGGAAGAAGATGTTCTCGCCCTGGCTGGCGTGCGCCGCCAGCGCCTCGAACTTCTGACCGCCGAACGCGGTGGTGTCCACCCAGGTGGTGATCTCCTCGTCGGGAAGCCCGATTTCGGCCAGCGCGGCGGCCTCGGCGGGGTCCGGTTCCTGACCCTCCGTACCGAACTCGCGCATGACCTCGCCGAACCGCTGCATCATCGAGCGGGGCGCCGTCGTCCAGTACACCTTCGGAGCCAGCTCGGTCATCTTCAGGGCCGCCATCGTGATGCGGTTGGCCTGGATGTGGTCGGGGTGGCCGTAGAAGCCGTTCTCGTCGTACGTGACGACCACATCGGGCTCATAGCGTCGCAGGAGCTCCGCGAGCCGTGCGGCACCCTCCTCGACGGGTGTCTGCCAGAAGGAGCCTGGGGCGTCGTTGGTGGACCAGCCCATCATCCCCGAGTCGGCGTAGTCCAACGTCTCCAGGTGACTGATCTTCAGGATCTCGCAGCTGGCCTCGAGTTCCTGACGACGCATCGAGACGACGGCCGCGGGGTCGTGTCCGGGATCGCCCGGCTTGACGCCTCCGGGTCCGTCACCGCAACCGCCGTCGGTACAGGTCACCAGGACCGTCCGAACGCCCTCCGCCGCGTACCGCGCGAGGACACCGCCCGTTCCCGTGGCCTCGTCGTCCGGGTGGGCGTGCACGGCCATGAGTGTCAAGGGCCGGTTGTTCATGAAACTGTCCTCCAGCAGGGAAAGGGCTCGGTCCGAGGCGGTGGCGGGCGCGTGAGCGACCGCCCCACTGTCGAATTGTCGGATGGCCGGTGTGCCGCGACCCCGTGGACCCGCACCATGCCAGGACGGCCTGCCGCTCATCGTGTTCCACGCCGCGCGGCGCCGGTCATGGCCGGTGTAACAGCGGCGGCCGTCCTCGTTGTTCCCGCTGGACACATGAACAGTGCTCGGTCATGAGTACGCCGTCGGGGTGACATGCCGAAGGCCCCGTGATCGGGAAGGCCGGGCGGGGTAGACGGCGCAGACAATGTCCCCGGTGACGGAGCGGTCGTACATGCCCATGGAAGAAGAGGACACCGGCCGCAGTGCCGAGCAGGAAGAACCGTCCGGCGGACACGGCAAGCACGCCGCGCCCGCCGGAGGGCGCGGGGCGGCCGGCCGGGTCTGGACGGAGTTCAAGGACTCCCCGTTCCTCCCGGCGACCGTGCTGGTCTTCATCCTGGCCGCCGCGGCGGGACTGTTCGCCGGCTCGTACACGTACTCCATGGCCAACCCCACCCCGCACCACATCCCCAGCGCGCTGGTCGCGCCGGCCGACTCGGTCGTGGCGAAGAGGTTCGTGGCCGGGATGGACCGGGCCCTCAACACCTCGCTCGCGCCGCGCCGGTACGCGGACGAGCGCGCGGCCCGGAAGGCCATGGAGGACCAGAGCGTCTTCGCGATCATCGACGTACGGCCGGACGGGGTGCGCCTGCACGTCGCGGGCGCGGCCGGCGCCTCCGTGGCGCAGGTGCTCACACAGGCTGCGCCCCAGGTGGCCAAGACCCTGGGCGTACCCATGACGATCACCGACGTCAAGCCGCTCCAGCGGGGCGACCCGCGCGGCCTCGCCCTGTTCTACATCTCCCTGGCCGCCGTCGTGCTGGGATTCGTCGGCTCCATCCAGCTGAGCGTGCACGCGCGCGCACTGAACCCGCTGGAACGCATCGCCTTCACGATGGCGTACTCCCTGCTCGGCGGGTTCGCCATCGCCGCGGTGGTCGACTGGGGGCTCGGCGCGGTACGCCTGCCGTTCGTCCAGTCCTGGCTGATCCTCGCGTTCACGATGTTCACGTCGGGGATGGTCTTCACGATGTTCAACACCCTGATCGGCCGCTGGGCCATGCTGCCGACCTGGGGGCTCATGGTGCTGCTCGGCAATCCCTCCTCCGGAGGCGCGGTGTCCTGGCCGCTGCTGCCGTCCGTCTTCGGACATGTCGGACGGTGGCTGCCGCCCGGAGCGTCGGTCAACGCCCAGCACACCGCGGTGTACTTCGCCGACGCCCAGCACGCCTTCCCCTACCTCGTCCTGGCGGGGTGGTCCCTGCTGTCGTGCGGGATCTTCTGGTTCTGGCGCCACCGCCACCCCGGCGGCCGCGACCGCGACGCCCCGGAGCACGGAGCCGCGGCCGCGGCCTGACCGGCGAGCGAGGCGCACTCGTATGTGCGTTCCATGGAGGTGAGCGCCCTGCGTCGGCCGCGCCCCCCTCCCTCATCCAGGTGAAATACCCCTGAGTGACGGTCATGGGAGAGCCGCGTCGTGAATATGGGACGTTACGGGGACAGTAGCGAGCTTGATTCACGCCACCAGGAGAAGTGATGGGCAAGGGATACGGCACTGTGGTCAGCGTTCTGGTGAACGAATTCCAGTGCGTGGAGGGCGATTTGTCGCCCGACGCCACCATGGAGGACGTGGACCTGGACTCCCTGGCGCAGGTTCTGTTCGCCGTCGCCTTGGAGGAGCAAACCGGTCTGCGGTTCCACGAGAGTCAGATCACGCTGGACACGACTGTGGGCCAGATCGCCGCGGTCATCGATGCCTCGTCCGGTGCCGCCGCCGAAGCCGAGTTGCCGGTGCCGTGAGTATGCGCGGGGCGGTTCCACGCCCCGGCAGGCCCGGCCCCCGCCCCGTACGCGAAATGCGAGCAGCCAACGCATGAGAAACAGCATCCCTCTGTCGCCGGTCGAGGAATTCCTCTGCGGTACCGGACCGGTCCCCGAGGCTCCCAGCGGAATGGCCGTCCTGTTCACGGGGGAGCCACCACGCCTCGACGAACTGCGTGACCGTGTGGCCGAGCGGTGGGGCAGCGTTCCGTTGCTGCGCCGGACGCTGCTGCGCCCCGCCCGGCACGGTGGGGTGCGTGGGCACCGCTGGTTTCCGCTCGACGACTTCGACGTACGCACCCATGTCCTCGATGCCCACGCCGAAGGCCGGTGGGGGAGTGAAGGCCTGGATGACGCAGCCTTCACGGACCTCCTCGGCCGACTGGTCTCCCAGCCCGTGCCAGAGGGGGTGCCGCCCTGGTGGTTGCGGCTTGTCCGCCTGGAGCCGCACCCCCACGGGGAGGCGCGATTCGCCCTCGTGCTGTCCGCCCATCACGCCCTCATTGACGGACGCTCCTTCGAATCCCTGCTGAGCAGGCTCCTCGACGGCGGAGCCGGTCGCACAGGCAGGGTCAGCGACACCGGACGACCGGTTACTCGAAAGCGTCAAATCACCCATCTGAGAGACGCGCTGACGACAGACAAGGCAGCGGCGGGCGCCTACCGGTTGCCCCGCCTGTTGAGTCCGGGGCAGGCTCTCCCGCTGCCCTCCGACGCGCCGTGCCCGACGAGGGACCTGGCCTGGGTGGACCTGGACGCCGACACGGTACGGGCTGCCCGACGGGCCCTCCCCGGCCTCGGTGCCACCCTCAACGAGGTACTGATGGCGGTGTCCGCGGGCGCCCTGCGGGCAGTCCACGGCGATCCGGCCGCCTGGCCCGGAGCCCGCCACCCGCTGTACGCAGTGCTCTCCGTCGACCTGCGCACCCCGCAGGAGGCCGAGGTGCTGGGCAACATCGTCTCCGTGGTGCGCGTACCGCTGCCCGTGGCGACCGATAGCCCCCAGGAACGGCTGAGGGTATGCCGCGCCCTGCTGGCGGCCTCGGTCTTCGGGCGTGGCGCGGAGAAGTCGGTGCGTGTGATCCGCGCTGCCGCCCGTCTGGGATCCTGGGCGGTGCGCCGGCTCTCCCAGCGAGCCAATTCGCCCAGCTGGAACCCCGTGTTGTGTACGGCCATCAAATGGCGCCGGGGTGCGTGGACCCTGGGGAGCGCACCGATGGAACGCGTGATTCCCCTGTCGTCGGCACAGGGGCGGGGGAGGGTCAATCTGGTCTTGACGGACTGCGCGGGTGTTTTCACCCTCTGCGTGGTCGGTCACACTCCTACGGGCTACGCCCAGCCACTGGCAGACGCCTTCGTGCGCGAACTGGCGTCCCTCGCCCACATCGGCAAGCCGGCCCTCAGCGTGCCGACACGCATGACCGGTACGCCATACCAGACCACAGGCTGACAGACAGGTGTTGACGACCTGACGACCCAACAGAGCGACGTCGAACTGGCGGGCACAAACCATTAGTTGGCCCGCCGCGCGCACCGACTCGTAACTTCCTGCGCCTCATCTCGTTTTTTCTGTGACGACGATCCGCGCAGATGCCGAACGGTGCTGAGGGGGGCCAGTGGCTGTGCGTGACGCCACCAGAAGAGAGAAAAGCACCGTGGAAGCAGAACACGCGGATGTATGGGCCGAGTTGCGCGCCCTGTGCGCGCACATCATGGCCGTACCCCTGGAGTCGGTACTCCCGCACGCCCGGCTCGTCGCGGACCTGGGAGCCGACAGCCTGGACGTCAACGAACTGCAAGTCGCCGCGGAGGAGCGTTTCGGCGTCTCCCTCAGGGGCGCCGAACCGGCTGCGGTGTCCACCGTAGGCGACGTCGCTGCTCTCATCACCGAGCAGCGCACCCGATCCGTCCCCGGCGCGGTGGTTCGATGACACCCAAGGACGCGGTCGCGGTCACGGGCCTGGGAGTGCGCTGCGGCGCCGGATCGACGCCGGGCGAACTGTGGCAGAACCTGCTGCACGGCCGCTCCTCGGCCACGATGCACGCCTTCGACGACGAGGGAACCGTCGTCTATCCCGCATGCCCCATGCCCGGGTTCACGCCCGAGGGCTACCTCGCGGCGAAGGAGGTACGCCGTACGGACCGGACCGTGCAGATGGCGGTCTGTGCCGCCATGGACGCGGTCACGGACGCCGGAGGCCTGCACCCGCCCGCTGGGCGCAGGGCGGTCGTCACCGGCACCGGCTATGGCGGACTGATCAGCCAGGAGCAGGGTCTCGGCCGGCCCGATGTGCTCTATCCGACCCGGCTGATGTCCAACGCCGCCGCGCACTGGATCAGCGCCAAGTGCGGCGTCACCGGCCCCACTCTGACCTTCGCCATGGCGTGTGCCTCCGGTACGTACGCGGTGGGTGAAGCACTCCAGTTGATCCGCGCCGGGCGCGCCGACGTCGTCGTGGCCGGAGGTCACGACAGCCCGCTGACGGCGACGACCGCCCTTTCCTTCGGACGGTCCGGCGCGATGGTCACCGACTGCGAGGATCCGGCCCGTGCCTCACGGCCGTTCGACGCGGACCGGCAGGGCTTCCTCCTCGCCGAGGCGGCCGCTTTCCTGGTGCTCGAACGACTGGACCACGCCCTCCTCCGCAACGCGCGGATCTACGCCACGCTCGTCGGGTACGGGTGCACGTCCGACGCCTACCACATCACGGCACCGCATCCCGATGGCGCCGGTGCGAGAGCATGCATGGAACAGGCACTCGCCGATGCCGGCACCACCGCCGAGGCCGTCACCCACGTCAACGCGCACGGCACCGGCACGCTCCTCAACGACGCGGCGGAAGCGCGCGCCATCACCGCCGTGTTCGGCCCGGCCGCCGTTCCGGTGACCGCCTCCAAGTCGGTCACCGGGCACGCCATCGGGGCGGCGGGAGCGCTGGAAGCCGTGATCACCACTCTGTCGCTGCACGAGGGACTCGTGCCTCCCACCGCCCATCTCGCGCGGCTGGACCCCCAGTGCGAGCTGGACGTGGTCGTCCAGCCCCGCAAGCTCTCCGCAGGCCCAGCGATCAGCAACAGTTTCGGTTTCGGAGGGCACAACGCCTGCGTCGTCTTCGACGCTGCCCAGCGCTGACCGAGCAGCTCCACGTCGATAGAGAGTGAGAAGGGGCGTACACATGGGGCTGTCGGGGTTGCCGGGGTCGTCAAGGCCGTCACGGGTGTCACGGCTGTCACGAGTGTCACGGGTGTCGGGGCTGTCCGGGGTCGACGAAGCCTATGTGCGCAGTGGGTTGCCCGGCACGATCGGTGTTGCCGCGGTCTTCACCGGCGACCCCTTCGACCTGGCCGGGCTCCGGACTCGCGTCAGCGAGCGTTGGGGAGACCTGGAGCGGATGCGTCGGCTTCTGCTGCCTCCCCGTGGGCCGGCCGCCCTGTCGAGCCACCGTTGGGCTACGGGGGAACCGTTCGACCCCGCGTTCCATGTCACCGCGTCCGAACAGGAACTCCAGCCGCTCCTGACCACGGCAGTCAGCCAACGGCTGCCGACTGACCGGCCCCTGTGGCAGCTTCTGCTCCCGAAATCCGTTTCCCCCGACGAACACGCCCTGGTTCTGCTGGCCCACCACGCGCTCCTCGACGGCAGTTCCCTGGAAACTCTCCTGCGTCTGCTGATGGACGACTCCCCGCTCGCCCGAAGCGGGCCGTTGGCGAGGCTCCCCGAGACACCGCGCCAGCGCGTGCGCCCCGCCGCGCTGTTCAGGGAGTTCCGCGACAACAACGTCTTGGGCCAGTCCTTGCCGGTAGTCCCCGGAGACCTCCGTCCCTCCGTCGCTGTCGCCCGACTCGACCCGGACGTGATGCGCTCCGCCCGCCGCCGCCCGGCCGACGGACGTGGAGCAACCCTGAACGAACTGCTTCTTGGTGCCGTGGCGGGCGCTCTCCCCGCCTGCTACAGCACCGCCTCCACGTCGTGGCCCCAAGGGCCTGTCGCTCTCTACGCGACGGTCCCCGTGGACCTACGGAGTCGGCACGAGGCACAGAAACTCGGCAACTTCATCACCGCCATCCGTGTCCAACTGCCCGTCGGTATCGACTCCCCAGCCGGACGCCTGCACGCGTGCCAAGGCCTCATGGCGGCGCTGCCCAACCGTCGCCGGGCCCACACAGTGGTACTTCCCTTCGTGGATGGGCTGGTACGGGCGATGCCGTGGATGACGACAGCGCTGGCCAAGCGCATGGTTCGGCCCGATGTCACCACAGCGGTGTGTACGGCGTTCAAATGGCGTGACAACCCGTGCCACCTGCACACTCGCCGTCTGACGGGCATCGTCCCCCTGCCGGCGGTCTCCTCACCCGGCACGGCGAACCTCACCCTCGTCCAGACCGCTGACGCCTACATGCTCACCGTGGTGAGCCACCTCCGCCCGGACGCCTCCAGGCTGATCGCCGACGCGGTGGCGCAGGAACTGACAACCATGGCGACACCGGAGCCTGCGCCCGCCTACGTGCGGGAAAGTGCGCCCTGACCGCAGCTGGATCACCTCGCGCGGGGGAGGGTGAGGGGAGAGGGCGGCGGATCAGAGCAGAGCCTCCCGCCGTGGCCGTATGCAGACGACGGGGTCCCGTGCTGCGCTCCGGGCGCCGCCCCTACGACTCGCCGGAAGCGGCGCGTTCGCCCTGTACGTAGGGGTCCAGCTCGACGTCGTAGGTGCCCGCGTGGACGGCCAGTTGGTCCACGATGCGTTCCCACTCGGCGAGTTCGGCGGCCCGGCGCCCGCCGTCCGGCTGGGCCGACGGGTCCCCGATGTCCTCCGGCGCCGGGCTGTCCGGGCGCGCGGCCAGCCGGTGGAACGCCTTGGCCGCCTCATGATGGGTCATGCCCTGGGCCTGGCGACGTACCGCCGCCCGCCCCGCGTGCTCGGCCTCGGTGGGACCCTCCACCGCCGACTCGGGGTCGGGCAAGGGCTGTTGGTACGTCATCGGCTCTCCTTCTCCTGCGGTCGCGGCGACGCCTCACGCCGCCTCGTTCCCGTGCCCTACCCCGTCCTCGCGCGGATACGTCTGGGCGCACCGAGAACGCTCCACCATCGGCTTCCCGGCCGGCTTCGCTCTGCTCCCTCACACGTGACGGGAGAGTTGTTCGCGCACCCAAGCGGGATCGGGGTTGGTGTGCGGTCGGCCCGCGACGACGACGGTGGGTACGGTCTCGTTGCCGTCGTTGGCTGCCCTCACCACCGCCGCCCCGGCCGGGTCACGCCAGATGTTGACCCAATGCAGTCGACGGGCCCGGGAGCCCAAGCGGATGCGCAGGCGCAGACAGTACGCGCAGCCCGGCCGCCAGTAGACGACCGGTCGACCGTCGGCCAGGCTGCGGCGCTGTGCCTCCGGCTCATCGATCGACGTGGGGAAGACCAGAGGCGAGTTCGCCCCGGCGAGCAGCGCGAACACGAGGAGGAGTGCCACGGCGGCGCCGGGCGACCCGCTGAAGATCAGCCTGGTCGCGACGAGGGAGCCGCAGAGCAGCAGGAGCACCGGCAAGATCCAAGCGCGGGTCATGAGGATGAAGGCTACCCACTGCTCTGGCGGCCGTTGCGCGGAGAGCCGTTTATGCTTCAGGACAGCCGCAGAGGGGATGGGCTCGTCGCTTGGGCGTGACCCCTCCGAAATGGTTGGTCCTCGACCGGTGGGGGACCGCAGCCGGCGTCGGCGCCTCGGCCTGGACGGGGACCGCGTTCGGCTGAGCATGATCATGGCGAGAGAATGAGTGGCCCCCGTCGGCATGTCTCTGGGTGACGTGGGCCGCCCAGCGCATCCGCCCGCGGGCAGAGGACCCCCCGGGGAGAAGTGAGGTATGGCAGTGATCTGCGTCGGAGGCATGATCGGGATCGGCAAGACGAGCGTTGCCGAGCTGCTCGCCAAGGAGCTGGGCAGCAACGTCTTCTACGAAAGCGTGGAAGACAATCCGATCCTGCCGCTGTTCTACACGGCGAGCCCCGAGGAGATCCAGGCCAAGCGCTACCCCTTCCTGCTTCAGCTCTACTTCCTCCAGACGCGATTCGCGTCGATCAAGGAGGCGTACAAGCAGGGCGACAACGTCCTGGACCGGTCCATTTACGAGGACTGGTATTTCGCGAAGGTCAATCACGATCTGGGCCGGATCAGCTCCCTCGAAATGCAGGTGTACGAGGGGCTGCTCGCCGAGATGATGCGCGAAATCGAGGGCCTGCCGTACCGCAAGGCACCCGATCTCATGGTCTACCTCAAGGCCGACTTCGAGACGGTATTGCGCCGCATCGGGCTGCGAGGCCGCGATTTCGAGCAGGACGAGCACCTCGTCGAGTACTACCGGACGCTGTGGTCCGGGTACGACGACTGGGTGCACCAGCACTACGCGGCCAGCGACGTCCTGGTCATCGACATGAACAACACCAATGTGGTGAAGAACCACGAGGACGCCGCCCGCGTGGTGCGAGAGGTCAAGGAAGCCCTGGCCGCGGCCAGGACGCGCGTCTGAGCTGCTCCAGTCCGCTCCGGCCCGCGCGGCCGAGCCCGCCGTAGCCCCCCCGTGTGCAGGGGCGCACATACGTACCCCTGCATACGGGGTGGCTAAAGCTCCAGCAGAGGTTCCAGGGCGTGCAGCTGCCGACGGATGTCGTCCAGGGGCGGCGTCTGGTCGCGTTGGAGGACGAGGTAAATGAAGAGTCCGTCTTCACGCAGTCGGGGGAGAGGACGGATCATGTGAAGTTCACTCCGGAGAGTGATGAGGATGTCCTCGACGCTGTCGGGTGCGTACCCGAGGAGTTCCAGGGTGTAGAGCTTGGCGCGCATGACGTCGCTGTCGCCGTAGGCGACCTTGTCCATGTCAAGGCCGCTCCCCCTGTCCAGGGAGCCCAGGACGCGGCGCTGGTGGAAGTCGACCACGGCCACCCCGGTGGCGCCCTCGATCGCCAGGGCCTTCTCCAGCACGGTCTCGATCGCGTCTTCCATGCGCCTCTCTCCCTCTGCGGCGGGTCCGGGCGCACCGCGCCCGAGCTCGGTCTTCCCTGGCTTCGTCGAGCAGGCACCTTAGCGAAAACGCGCACCGCCCTGCGCCATCTGGCCGCGGTGCTCAGCGCTCCGCCGCAGGAGATCCCTCTGCGACGCGATGCCCGAATTGCCTGTTCTGCCCTTGCGGCATGGAGAAGTGGAGACATTCAAGGTCTCCCTCAGGTTCAGCCCGTACGGCGCGAACCAGTCGGTGGGGAGGATGCCGCGTCATCCGTTCTCCGTGGCGTGCGGAAGGCGTTCTGTGATCCCCACGGAGGCGGGGAGGCGAGCGGTGAGGCGGGCTCCGCGGTCGGTGGGTGCGATGGTGAGCGTGCCGTGGTGGAGCGTGGTGATGCGGCGGGCGATGGCGAGGCCGAGGCCGGTGCCGCCGGTCTGACGCGTGCGGGCGGAGTCGAGGCGGGTGAAGCGTTCGAACACGCGCGCGTGGTCGGCGGGCGGCATGCCCGGGCCGTCGTCCAGGACCTCCAGGACGGCCTGTCGCTCTTCGGGCTCGTGGCTCAGGCGGACGGTGATGCTGCTGGTCGCATGGCGCTCGGCGTTGTCGAGGAGGTTGCCGAGGACCTGGGCGAGCAGGGCAGGGTGGCCGCGGACCGGCAGGGAGGCCTCCGGGACCTCCAGGTGGAGGGCGAGGTTCGGGGCGGGCCGGTGGCGGGCGGCTTCCTCCCGGACCAGGTCGGTCAGGTCCACGATCTCCATACGGTGACGCTCGACGGGCTTGTCGAGGTCGAGCCGGGCCAGGAGCAGCAGGTCCTCGGTGAGGCGCTGAAGGCGGCGGGTGTCCCCCAGCGCGGCGCGCACCACCTCGGGCCAGTCGGCGCGGTCGGGCCTGGTCAGGGCGATCTCGAGTTCGGCCTGGAGGGCCGCGAGGGGGCTGCGCAGTTCGTGGGAGGCGTCGGCGACGAACCTGCGCTGCTGCTCGACGGTGGCTTGGAGGCGGCCGAGGCCGGTGTTCATCGTCTGGACGAGGCCGGCGATCTCGTCGTCGTGCCGGGGCAGGGGGACGCGGCGCCGGGAAGCCTCCGGGGCGAGCTGGGCGAAGCGGTTGCGGGCAGCCTCCACGGGCCGCAGCACGCTGCCAAGGACGAACCAGGACGTCACCGCGACGACCGCGGTCACCCCGGCGAGGGCGGTCAGCCACACCCACCCGGACACCGTGGGATTCGGCCGCGCGCTGTCGGGGGGAATCAGCCCCAGGCGTCGGCACAACTTCACCGTCCCCGGGTCCGTGGCTCTTGTTCCGCCCATGTCACTGCTGACGCTGTTTCCCGTGGCGAGCAGTACGGCGAGCATCGACAGCACCGCGAGGGTGCCGAGGGCGGCGATCGTGGCGGCCCGCCGGGTCAGGCGGGCACGTGCGGTGGTGGGGTGGAGCAGGCGCGACACGAAGAGACCCGTCATGCCGTGGTCCTGTCCTGCTCGACGCGGTAGCCGACGCCGCGAACGGTGTGGATGGTGTGGCGGCCGAACGGGGCGTCGATCTTGCGGCGGAGGGCGCATACGTACACCTCGACGATATTGACGTCACCGTCGAACGCCTGGTCCCACACGTGTTCGAGGACCTCGGTCTTGGTGACGGTCTCGCCATGGCGGCGGGCGAGGAATTCCAGGACCGCGAACTCCCGTGCGGTGAGGCCGAGGTCGTGTTCTCCGCGGTTGCAGCGGCGGGCCGCGGGGTCGATATGGAGATCGCCGATGTCGATGGCGGCCGGGCGTTCACGCTGCCCGCGCCTGATCAGGGCGCGCAGCCGGGCGACGAGGGCGACGTAGGAGAAGGGCTTGGTGACGTAGTCGTCCGCGCCGGTGTCCAGCCCTTCGGCTTCGTCGTACTCGCCGTCCTTCGCGGTGAGCATCAGCACGGGGGTCCATACGTCGGCCTCCCGTAGCCGGGCGCAGAGCCGGAACCCGTTGAGGCCGGGCAGCAGGACATCGAGCACGATCACGTCGTACTCACTCGTGAGGGCCAACTCCAGCCCCTCAGCCCGTCATGGGCCACATCAACGGCGAATCCGTCCCCGGAGAGTCCCCGGCGCAGTAACTCGGCCAGTCGCTGGTCGTCTTCCACCACCAGTATCCGCATGGCTTCCACGATGCCGTACTTCACGCGGCGCTCGACGGTTCCTGAAGGATCCTCAGGAAGCTTCAGGACCCTCTCAGCGTGGTGCTGGAATCCTCCTCTTCACTCCGCCGCACGGTCCGTTCAGCGAGTACACAGACCGCCCATCCTTCCCCCGGGAGTCGACATGCAGGTACGACAGAGGGTCTGGCACCGGCCAGTCGGGACGGTGGGGTCCGTTCTTCTGGCTGCTTCACTGGCCCTTGCCGGTTGCGGCGCGGGTGGCTCCGCTGACGCGAAATCGGAAGACGAGGGAGGGAGAAATGCCACCGTTGCGGCGCAGGGGGGCGCGGTCGGCGATCCGGCGTCGCGGCCCGGGGATACCGGGCCCCACAAGTCGCACGTCAAACCGTCGCTGTCGCAGGCCCCCCAGGTGATCCGCACCGCCGAACTCACGCTCGTGGTGCCCGACGTCGCGCAGGCGCTCGCCGCCGCCCGGGCGGCCGTTCACGAGGCGGACGGGTATGTGGGTGATGAGACCACCAACCGGGACGCACACGGTCGTGTCGTCTCGCACGTCGTGCTGCGGGTCCCGGAGGCGAAGTACGACAGCGTCCTCGCGCGTCTGTCGGGCGTCGGCAAAGTGGTCAGCCGCAAGGCCAAGGTGCAGGATGTCACCGATCAGGTGGTGGATGCGGAGAGTCGCATCGCCACCCAGCGTTCGAGTGTCACGCGGGTACGCGCACTGATGGACGGGGCGGGGAAGCTGAGTGACATCGTCGCTCTGGAAGGTGAACTGAGCCGTCGACAGGCCGACTTGGACGCGCTTCTGGCGCGGCAGGCCTCCTTGAAGGACCGCATAGGCCTCGCCACGATCACCATGGGACTCACGGCGCCGCTGCCCGACCAGGAGGCCGACGGCGGCGGGCCAGGTGTCCTGGACGCCGTCGGGGGCGGCTGGCATGCCTTCGTCACCGCTATGCGATGGCTGTTGATGGCTCTGGGGGCCGCGGCGCCGTTCGCAGGGGGCGCCGTCGCCGCGTACATGGTGTGGCGGGTGGTGGTACGGGCCCGGCGAGCCGTGCGGGGAACGGCGGCAGGGCCGGACTGATGAACGCGCAACGGTTGCAGCGGGGTCTCGTTGAACAGCTTGTTCTACTCCCGCAGAACACGAGGCCTCAGCGCTCCGGTCGGAGCGTTGAGGCCTCCCTCCTGCCGGTCCGGCCCGCTCACCGCTGGGGATACCTCGCCCAGGGATACGGGCGGGTGAGGATCGCCCATTCCTCGTCGTGGCGGCCGGGCACGAGACGACCGGTTCTCTCCCACAGGCGGACGAGTTCGGTGAAGATCGGCTCCAGCTCGGGCAGGGGGACCGTTGTGCCGCTGCGCTGCGCGCCGATGACGGGCCTGCGCCGGATTGTCGTGGTCGTCATGCGTGGTTCAACGCACGCGGCGCCGCCGAGTCACCCGAGCCCCTCGCACCGCCGGTCGCACGCGGGGTGCAGTAAGGCCGTGGCGCCTTGATACGTACGTGTTGTCGCGCCTCGTTCTCCCGTTCCGGCCGGGGCGCGGTCGTCTCCTCCACACGTCTCCCGTCCCATGAGAGGCGTGACGCAAACCCGCTGTAGCCACTGATTGGGTCAGGACGGTGGATGGTGGCCCCTTCAGGGGCCGAAGCATTCCCGGCCCGTCCCGTCCTTCGCTGTGAAGCACAGCCGTAACCCGGCACGGTCCGGGCCGCCGACCATCGCGGTGTAGTGATAGGAGCTCGCGTCCGCCGGGTTGCTGATGACAACGCGTTGCGTGCGGGTGCCGGGTGCCGAGATCTCGATCGCGTCCCCGACCTTCGCGTGCCAGAGCCGGCCCCAGGCGGCAGCGCACACCGGGCTGTACCGGATCTCCACTCGCGTACCGGTCCGGGTGAGGTGCTGCGCCCCGAGCGAGTCGGCGCGGCCGGGCAGTGCGCCGCAGAACATGTCTGTCGGGTCCTTGCCGTCACACGTCTTCCCGTGGCAACCGGGAGCGGGGTCCAGGACGGGGGATGTCAGGACCGCCGGTTGTCCGGCGCTGTGGCCCCGCACGGTCGTCGCCGCCAGCATCGTGGCGACGGCCACTGCGGCCAGGGCCGCGCCGGCGACGAACACCCATGGACGGCGAGTCCGGCCGGGGACATTCGTGGTGCCCACCGCGGCCGTTGGGGGGGGCGAGAACCCTGGGGGCGATGGGGCAGCGGGGCGGGTCTGGCGGGCGCGGCCGCTCCATTCGGCGTCCGCCAGCTCCCAGAGCGCGAGCAGGCGTCCGGCGGGCTCTCCCGCCATCGCGCACAGCGCCTCGATGGCCTGGCGGGGCACGGGAACCTTGCCGTTGAGATAGCGTTCCCACGACGACTTGCTGTACGTGGTGCGTTCGGCCAGAGCGGCCAGGCTCAGGCCCGTACGCGCCCTCATCTCGCGGAGCCCCTCGGCCAGGGCCACGCACTCCGGTGCGGGAGCGGTCATCCCCGCAGCGCCTTCCAGGTGTGCGGGCCGACGACGCCGTCCGCCGGCAGTCCGGCGCTCTTCTGGAGGCGGATCACGGCCGCGATGGTCTGCTGTCCGTAGACGCCGTCGACGATGCCCGGATCCATCTTGCGATAGCTCAGCAGGCACTGGGCCTCGACGACGTCCCAGCCAGGGCCGGCGAGGACGGCGGTACGTGTGGTGCTGTACCCGGCGACCAGTTCCGCGCCAGCCGCGTTCGTCCGGTGGACGTTGCAGGGGTAGGACTTGCCCGGCGTGAAGACGTACCGGCCGGGTCCCTGGGCGGTGGTCGTGGGACTGTTGCCGCTCGGGCGCGGGGTGGGCTTCCCCGCTGCCACCGGAGCCTCGTCGCGCCCGCCGTCGCCGTCGTCGTCGCTCCAGGACTGGCCGATCAGCATGCCCGCGCCCAGCCCGAAGAGCGCGGCCGCCACCACGGCGGCAAGGGCGACGACTCTGCGCACACCGCGAGGCCGCGCTGCCGAGAGCGGCTCCTCCGGGGCGCTGGGGTCCTCCCTCGGCTCCGGAGTGCCCTCGACCGCGCCCGAGCCGGCGGCGGCGGCGGCCTCGTCCTCTGCTCCCGGCCCGGTCGCATCCTCCGTCGCGGGCGACGACGGCGGTGCGGAGGGCTGCTGCCAGGCCTCCTCGGCCACCTCGTGCAGCACCAGCAGCCGGACCGGATCCGCCCCCGCGACCCGAGCCAGCTCCTCCACCGCGTGCCGCGGCGGCAGCGCCTTGCCGTTGAGATAGCGTTCCCACGACGAGCGGCTGTATCCGGTCTTGGAGGAGAGAGCGGCCAGGCTCAGACCGCTGCGATCCTTCAACCTGCGTAACTGGACGACGAGTTGCCGGACCCTCTGGTCAAGCGGATCCGGCAATTCCTGCCAACGCGGCATGCTGCACTCCGTATGTGTCAAGGATCCCCGAGGCTTTCCATTTCTTTTTCTCCGCTAGGTACACCTTGCGCACATGCCATGGGCGTGGCCAAGGTGTCATTTCCTCTCTTTCGGCCAGTCGCCGCTCGGGCGTACGTCCCAGCCGTGCCGAGTTCTGCCGGGCGTCCTCCCAGCTCAACGCCCGGGACGTCCCACGGTGTCCCAAGGGGACGGGCTTGGCTGGCCCCGCCCCGGAATGGCCAGCAACCTTGGTGACGTGCGCCGGATGGCGCGGTCCGCCCGCCGCGAGTCCTGCTGGGGCTCGCCGCGGTATCCGCGCGGGACGACCACTCACGTAAAAACCGTAGCGCTCACCCCCACGCAAACCGGTCCGCTCACACAGAAACGGAGAGCCGATGCACGTCATCACACAGGCCGCTCTCGGTATGGCGGTGGCTCTGGCAGGTCTGACGGGCACGTCTCTGTCGGCCGAGGCGGTCAGCTCGGCGATCGCGCACCAAGAGGGCGCCCTGTCCGCGGCGAGTTGCAGGAGGCCCATCAGAGGCGGGGGTTACCGGGGATCCTACGAATCCGGCACCGAACCCAGCGGCTTCGACTGGGACCGGGACGGCCGCACCGACGAGGTCGTCGTCATCGCGCCGGACCGGACCATCCGGTACGCCGGGAAGGCTGCGGGCGGCTGGAAGGAGATGCCGGGCAACGGCCGCGCGGCCAACATGCTGGGCCCGAACGGGGCCGGTGATCCACGCCGTTGCATCGTCGTCTACGTCGACCAGGGCTGCCACTCCTGGCAGGACTGCCTCTCTGGCGGCCCGTGGCCCGACTGGACGACGACCGGCTGAGCGGGCGGCCGGCATTGGCCACCGGCCACCGGGTGCCGGGCGCCGGAGGCGGGGTGCCGGGTGCCGGGTGACGCTCCGCTCCTAGCGCGTGCCGCGCGGCACGACGAGGCCGGTTTCATAGGCGGTGACGACGGCTTGGGCGCGGCTGCGCAGATCGAGCTTGGCCATGGTGCGGTTGATATGGGTCTTGACGGTCGCCTCGCTGACGTAGAGCTCCTGGGCGATCTCGTCGTTGGCCAGTCCCTGGCCGACAAGCCGCAGTACTTCCGTCTCGCGTGCGGTGAGCTGGTGCAGGCTCTCGGGCCGGTGGGCCGTCCCGCTCGGCTGCGGTGCGTAGGCCTCGATCAGGCGGCGCGTGACGGAGGGGGCGAAGAGCATGTCGCCGGAGCGGATCGCGGCGATGGCGGCGATGAGGCGGGCCGGGGGGATGTCCTTGAGGAGGAAGCCGCACGCTCCGGCGCGCAGGGCACCGTAGACGTACTCGTCCGTGTCGAAGGTCGTGAGGACGATGATCTTGGGGGTGGGGGAGGTGTACTGGGCCAGGATGCGCTCGGTCGTCGTGATGCCGTTGATGCCCGGCAGGCGGATGTCCATCAGGATCACGTCGGGGCGGTGTTCCATCGCCAGGGCCACGGCCGTCTCGCCGTCCGCGGTCTCCCAGACGGAGGTGAAGCCCGGGGTGGCGCGCAGGATGGCCGCCAGACCCGCCCTGATGAGGTCTTGGTCATCGACCACCAGAACTCTGGTCACAGCGGGCTCCCCCTGATGTCCACCGCGGTCAAGCAGTCTCCGTTGCCGGATGCCCGGCGTTGGTCGGCAGGGTGAGCCGGACCTCGAATCCCCCTGCGCGCCGCGCTCCGGCAACCAGCGTACCTCCGTAGGCCTTTGCCCTCTCGCGCATGCCGATCAGGCCGTGTCCGGATCCGTGGGGTGATGTGGCCGGATCCGCACTGCCACCGTCGTCCCGCACAGTGACACGCAGTTCGTTCGGCAGATGGCTGACCGTGATCTCGGCCCGGGTTGGGCCCGCGTGTTTGACGACATTGGTGAGTGCCTCCTGCACGATCCGGTAGGCGCACATCTCCAGCCCTGGAGGCAGTGGGCCGGGGTGTCCTTCGGTGTGGACCGTCACGTCGACGCCGGCCGCTCTGACACGTTCGGCCAGTTCGT
This sequence comes from Streptomyces sp. NPDC043908, assembly GCF_056435525.1. Classification (NCBI taxonomy): domain Bacteria; kingdom Bacillati; phylum Actinomycetota; class Actinomycetes; order Kitasatosporales; family Streptomycetaceae; genus Streptomyces; species Streptomyces sp. NPDC043908. Next base: position 521,820 of record NZ_JBWKEI010000003.1, read on the forward strand.
CGAGTCTGCTGAGCGCGGGCCCCCAGGTCTGCTGCGGGTCGGGGACGTCGTCTTCGTCGATGTCGACCCGGAGCACGGACAGGAGCCTGCGCAGGTCCGCCAGCGCCTCGCGGCCCGCTCCCGCGATGTTGTCCAATGCGGTACGGGCGGTCTCGGGCTCAGTGGCGAAGACATACCCGGCGAGTCCGGCCTGGACGGTGATCACCGACATGTGGTGGGCGACCACGTCGTGCAGCTCCCGCGCGATACGCATGCGTTCGTCGACGACGGCCCGTCGGGCCCGTTCCCGCTGCTCTCTCCGCAACTGCTCGGTGAGCCGTCTGAGTTCGCGGTTGCGTTCGGCCAGCAGCCGCTGGGTACGGCCCAGGAAGACAGCGACGAGGGAGATGAGCAGGGCCTGGGCGGCGGCCATGAACACGGAGAGATGACCGGCGATGCCGCTGTGCAGCACGGCGCCGGCGGTGAGTACGGCGCCCAGCGCCGAGGTCCGCAGGGACCGCCGCGCTGTGAGGCTGACCAGGGCGATCATCGGTGCCCACCAGTTCACCGAGGGCTGGTATCCGAGAGCCAGGTACAGGGAGTACGTCATGCAGGTGGCGGCCACGGTGGCCATCGGGGCTGCCCGTCGCCAGACGATGGGGAGGGCTACCAGGCAGCTGAGCAGGTAGGCGCGACCGTCGAAGAGGGCCCAGCCGTCGGGGTGGTATTCGTGCCCGGCGACGCAGCCACTCGCGGCGATCACGGCGGCGAGTGCGACGTCGAATATCTGCTGCCGACGACGGACTGGCCAGGTGCCGCCGGGCATCGCGAACCTCGTGCGCATCGCTCGACGCTACCGTCGGCCGGAACGGGTGTCGTCAACCCCAGGGTTGACGCTTCAGCTCAACCGAGCAGCGCAGTGCCGAGGTGGCGCTGAGCCGGTGGGTGCACGCGAAATATCAGCTCTGTTGTCCGGGGAGTCCACTTCTGGGAAACACCGCTTTTCCCCTGTCGGGATACAAGGCGATGTCCGTCCCCGGCTTCCCTCTCCGTGAAGATCGAGAACAAGACAGCCGCCCCGGCCCGGCACGGCCTCTCCGGTCATCGACCGCGACCTCGGCTCACTCTTCGACCTGACCCGGCCGGCCCCCAACCGTACCCCGACCGTCCGTGACGGGCTGAACACCCTCAGGCTCCGGCCGCCGGCGGCGGGAAGTCCGTCGGAACCTGATACCTCGGTGTTCTGATGCAATGGTCGCGCAGGGGTACTCGCCGGGCATGAACCTGCATCTCCTGAGACGCAAAGAACACCACGGAACCGACGAGGCACCGGAACGCGGGGTACCGCCTCCCGAGGAGGCCGGCCCCGGCCCCGGGGTGGAGCGGCGCGCACCGGATACACCCACGCAGTTGCCGAAGACGGCGTGGGGGGCAGCGCTCAAGGGCAGCCTGCGGGAGTTCAAGGACGACGAGCTGACGGACCGGGCCGCCGCCCTGACGTACTACGGCCTGTTGTCGCTGTTCCCGGCGTTGCTGGTGCTGGTGTCGCTGTTCGGCCTCACCGGCAAATCCACGACCGACAGTGTGCTGGACCACCTTCAGCAGTTCACCCCGGGCTCCGCCCGCGACATCATCACCGGGGCCGTCACGCAGTTGCAGAACAACACCGGTCTCGGATCGGTCATGGCGGTCGTCGGCATCATCCTGGCGGTGTGGTCGGCCTCGGGGTATGTGGCAGCCTTCATCCGCGCGTCCAACCGCGTGTACGACATGCCGGAGGGCCGCCCGGTGTGGAAGATCCTGCCCGTACGGGTCGGGCTGACGGTGGCCCTGATGGTGCTCGCGGTCGTCAGCGCCCTGATCGTCGTCTTCACCGGCACACTGGCCCGCCGGGCCGGCACGGCCCTGGGGATCGGTGACACCGCGCTGACGGCGTGGTCGATCGCCAAGTGGCCCGTCCTGGTCCTGCTGGTCACGACCATGATCGCGCTGCTGTACTGGGCCGCTCCGAACGCCAAGGTGAAGGGATTCCGGTGGATCACCCCGGGCAGCTTCCTCGCCCTGGTCATCTGGATGATCGCCTCGGCCGGTTTCGCGTTGTACGTCGCCCACTTCTCCTCGTACAACAAGACGTACGGCACCATGGCCGGTGTCATCGTCTTCCTCATCTGGCTGTGGATCAGCAACCTGGCGATCCTGCTCGGCCTGGAGTTCGACGCCGAGATCGTACGGCAGCGGGCGATCGCCGGTGGTCTGCCACCGCACCAGGAGCCCTACACCGAGCCGCGCGACACACGGAAGTGGGACGAGGAGGATCTGCGCCGGCTCGACGCTGACGGTCGCCGCCCGGCAGATGACGCCTGAGTAGGAGAGGCGGACCTCGCACACGCACGCCTTCGCTCGGCCGGGCCCTTCCGCTCGGCCCGGGCCCTTCCCGCCGGGGCGTGGGCGGAAAGGGCCGGGCCGCACCGGGCGGAGCGCCGGTCAGGGCAGCAGGTAGTCCGTGGTGAGGGTCGCGCCCGCCTCCGGATGCGTCTGGTCGTAGCCGCGGGCGTCGCACTGAAGGCCGCCCACGACGCAGTGGTCGACCAGCGCCTTGAGTGTGCGGTCCTCCCAGGCGTTGAAGAAGTCGTAGTGGAAGGAGTATCCGCGGCCGCTCGCCAGGCGCACCTGGCTCATGTCGCCGTTGACCGGGAAGGCCATCTTGAACTCGATCATCGGCACCGCGACCGGATGGTCGGCGGGACACATGTTGTCGTTGGTGCCGGGTTTGACGACCGGGTAGGCCATGTGGCTCTTGTGGTCGGGAGTGTCGAGGTACTTGCCGTCCCAGCAACTGGGGGCCTGGAAGCGGATGTTGAGCTGCACGTCGGGCCGGTTCGGACAGCTCGCCGGGAAGTCGACGTTGAAGTAGCTGTCGCCGCACTCCCACCCTTCGACGAAACCGCGGTGGTGGCGGAACGCGTCGGCGCTCTGCATGGGATCACCCACCACGAACCGCAGCCCCTTGGGGAAGGGGCGCACGCTGGTGTAGTCGGTGACGCCCGCCTTGTAGTAGATGGTCTGCGGGCCGACGGGAAGGATCTTCTGGTCGCCCTTGTACAGCGAGGGCATCCAGTACGCGGAGGCATCGGCCGGAGCCTTGCAGGTGGTGGCGCCGCCGTAGAGGGAAGCCGTCGTGCTGCCCGCGTTCGTCGAGGTGTTGCCCATGAAGGTGTGGTCGTGGGACTTGCCCGGCTGGCCCGGGTAGACGATGGGGTCGTCCGGGGCGGTGTGGGTGACCGAGCAGTTGGCCTGGAACTCGTGGAAGTAGCGCGAGGGTGGTGTGGCCGTGGACGGGACGACGCCGGTGACCTGCGGAACGGCAGGTATGTAGCCGTCGCCGTCCGGGTCATCGCCGGACGCCTGGGTGGACACGGCCATCGTGTGCCCGGCGGGGGCGACCGCGGTCACGGCCGCCGTTTCGCCTTGGCCGTCGGTGGCGGCGGAGGCGACCGTGCCGATGCCGAGGGCACTGGCGAGGAGGGCGGCGCCGACGAGGAGCGCGGGGAGTCGTTTCGGACGCGATCTCATGGGATCTCCTGCCCGTGGGGGTGGGAAGAGGGCCGCGCACACGCGTACGTGTCACGCGGGTGGTGCGATCGGTGGTGCGGGGGCGGTGACACCTGTTCTGCGGGATGCGCCACCGTCTTGAGCGGTACTGCGGTCAGCTGTAGATCCCCAGCTCGTGGAGGGAGTAGCCCCAGCCCGTGCCGCGTGCCGTCAGCTGAAGACGTACGTAGCGCGCGGTGGCCGAGACGTCGACGGTGTCGACGTCTCCGTCACCGGCGGCCGTGGAGTACACCGACCGCCAGGTGGTCCCGTCGTCCGAGACACGCACCTCGTAGGACTTGGCGAAGGCCGGGTCCCACACCAGTTGCAGTCTGCGCAGGGCCTTCGAGGCACCGAGGTCGACCTGGAACCACTGCGGGTCGCTCCAGTCGCTCGCCCAGCGGGTGTTGGCGCGGCCGTCGACAGCGAGCGTCGGCGGGCAGGGGCAGTCGCCGTAGGACTGCTGGAAGGAGGAGGCCGTCGCGGGCCGGTTCAACGCCACGTTGGTGCCGTTCACCGGCGGGGCGACGACCCTGACGGACTTGGCCTCGATGCCCGCGTTGCCGTGCCCGTCCTCGGCCTGGACGTACACCTTCCACACGCCGAGCTTCTGCGGGGCGGTGACGGTGAAGTTCCCGTTGCCGGTGGAGCGCCACTGCGCCGGGACGAGGCTCTTGTCGCCGGTGGCGTAGTTGCCGCTGAGGAAGACCTTGTACGTGATCGGGTCGCCGTCGGGGTCGCGCACCTCGGTGTGCACGGTGAACTCGCCGCCTGCGGGCGCGGAGGAGGCGGGGGAGACCGTCATGTTGCTGAGGACCGGCGGGGTGTTGTCCGCGGCCGTGGAGCCGGTGTACGCCTTCTTGACGGCGTAGTACGACAGCCGCTTCAGCCCACCGGGTACGAGGTTGAACCAGATGCCGCCGAAGTCGTGCTCGGTGCCGTAGTGGAACAGGGTGGCGCCCAGGGCGACGCCCTGATGGCCCGTCACACAGCTCCAGGCCTTGGTGTACCCGTCCGCCTTCTGCACGTCCGTCGGCTCGTCGGGAACACCGTTGACGTCGTCGGGTACCTCCCACTCACCGGCCGGACCGGTCTCGGTGATGATGTAGGGCTTGGTGTACCCCCCGTCGATCCAGTCCTGGCGGACCTTGCACACGTTGCTGTAGGAGTTCATCGCGTACAGATCGAGGTCGGGGGCGTTGCGCTTGTAGTAGGGCCAGGCGCCGGTCCACGCGTCGGTGGAGGTGACCGGGTGGTCGGGGTCGAGGCTGTGGATCTTCTTGGCGACGTCGTTGACGAAGCCGGTGTAGGCGTTGCGCTGCGCTTCGAGCTCGTTGCCGCTGTAGCAGTTCTGGAGGCCGAGGACCGACTCGTTGCCGACGTTCCACATCAGCGTGGCGGGATGGCTCTTGTAGGCGTCCACCCACTTGGCGAACTCGCCGAGCGCGTTGTTCTTGTACGCGGTGTCGGTCACGTAATTGACGCAGCCGCCCGAGCCCGGCCCGCCGCCCGGCTGGAGCCAGAAGCCGTTGATCACGTGGATGCCGTTGGCCGTGGCCGCGTCCAGGAGGGCCTTGCTGGAAGCGTCGGTGCCCCAGGTGCGGATGGTGTTGGCGCCCATCGCCCTGACATCCGGCAAGTAGGCCGGGCCGTCGGAGACGGCGGGGCCCCAGGTGACCCCCTTGACGGTATAGGGCTGTCCGCCCACGGTCAGCCGCCAACTGCCCTGGCCGCCCTCGACCTTGACGGTCCCCGTGGCGGGCGGGGTGGAGCCGCCGGGAGAGCCGTAGACCTGCATCTCCCACAGCGAGTACCCGTAGCCGCCGGAGCGGGCGATGCCCTGCATACGGACGTAACGGCCGCTGCCTGACACGGTGAGGTCGTCGGTGCCGCCGTCGCCGCCGGTCACGGTTTTCAGGGTGTGCCAGTCGGTGCCGTTGTCGGACGCCTGGATCGCGTAGTCCTTGCCGTAGGCGCTCTCCCAGGTCAGGACGATGCGACGGAGGTCGGCCTGCTGCCCCAGGTCGACCTGGAGCCACTGCTGGTCGCTCCACTGGCTGGCCCACCGGGTGCTGGTCAGGTTGCCGTCCACCGCTGCGGTGGCCGCGTAGCCGTCCCCTTCCTGCGAGGAGGCCGTGGCGGGTCGGCCCTGGGACAGGAGGGTGTCCGCCGCGTGCGCGCTCGGCGCGAGGGCGACGGTGAGGGAGGAGGAGAGGAGTGCGCCGAGTGCGAGGAGGGTGGTCCCGGCACCGCGCACGCGGGGGAGTGGGGACGAGGGTCTGGGCACGGTTGCTCCTGACGGATCGGGTCGCCTGGTCGTCGCCTGGTAGCAGATGTGACGTCTGGGACTGCCCGCATGGCGGCTCCGTGAGTGGGGGCGGGATGCGTGGCCGCTCGGTGGTGAACGGTCGTGAACAGCGCGCTGGGCCAGGCGTGGTCCGGAGGCGGGATGGCCACGGTCCTGTGGGGCGCGCGGCGCGAACTCGCCCCCTCGGGCCGCGAGTTGACGGGAGAGAAGGAGTTGGGAGAGCGCTCTCCGGAACCATGCCCGCCGGTCATGCATCGGTCAAGAAGGTGGGCACACTTTCCTTTCGGCTTGAGTTAAGCCTTTACCTTCTGAAGGGGGGTCTCAGGTCGAGCGTTGCCGCTTCGGCCACGCTTTCAGACCGGAGTTGATGAGCAGGCGTACGCCGATGACGGCCGAGGCGGTGGCGAGGGACGCCCAGGACGGCCGGCCCGCGAGGCGGATGAGGCCGGCGGCGACGAGGAAGTCCGTCAGCACCGCAACGCCGGGCTGTACCCTGCGGATCCGAAGGCCGACGCAGACGGCGCTGATCAGACCGAACGTCGTGATCAGGACGGCGGCCTGCGCCAGCAACCCGGTCATGAGGCGGGTCCCGGAGCCGGGGCACCGTGCTGAGGGGAGAGCCGGTCGATCTCCCGCCGCTCCTGCTCGATCTCCCTGCCGAGGACGTAGTTCAGTACGGTCCGGATCGCGGCGATCGCGGCCAGTTGCCCGATCTCCGTGAAGGAGGGCGCGATGGCTGTGCGCAGGATGTCCCCGGCGAGCTGGAACTCAAGGCCGAGCGCCAGGAAACGGCCCAGGGTCAGCCTGATCCGATTGAAGCCGAAGGCGGTGCCCGAGGACGCCTTCCAGTTGCGCAGCCTGCCCGCGCCGTAGCCGATGAACTGGACGAATGCCCAGGCCGCACCGGCGAAGATGATCAGAGCACCGGCGAACTCGACAAGCCGCACGGTCAGATCGACGACATCACGCAGCGTTGATTCCGGCAGGAGATCCGCGTTCATGGGGGCATTGTGGGCTCACAGGGGCGCCGCTTCGTGTTCGCCACCCCAGCGCGGGAAGGAACGTGCCGGATCGGGTGGGACCCCGTCCCTTCCCGTGTCACCCGGCTCTGGTGCGCCGCCCAGGCACGCGTGCTCCCCTCCAGGGCCGCTCTCTTGAGGGACGCCATCGGGGGTAGGCGAGCAGGTCCCAAGGCCAACGAAAGGGAGAGCGGATGTCGGTCGACCTCGTCGGCTTCCTCGGCGTCGTATTGGTGGCCTACGTGGTCCCGGGCCCCGACTTCCTCGTGGTGGTCCGATCGGCCACCGAGTCGCCCGGCAAAGGACGGGCCGCCGCGTTGGGCGCCCAGGCCGGGCTGTGCATCCACATGATCGCCGCCGCTGCCGGGCTGTCGCTGATCGCCGCCCGCTCCCCGGTGGTCTACGACGCCATCAAGCTGCTGGGCGCCGCCTACCTCGTCTTCCTCCTCGGCACCCTGGACATCCTGATCGGCGTCGCCTACTGGTTCGCCCTCGTCGCCGTCGCCGCGCGGCTCCGCGCGCTCCTGGCCCGCCCCAAGATCCGCCACCGCTGGGAGCTGACGACGGGCTGGCTGTTCATCGTCATCGGCATCGGTGTCGCTGCGGCGTCCTGAAGCGTCACGATCCGTCGATGATGTAGTAGTCGTTCTTGAGGTACTCCAGGGTGTAGCTGCCGAGGTCGCTCTCGGAGAAGGTGGCCGAGGACCTGACCGCTTCGAGCGGCATCACGATCCGGTCGAGCGTACGTACGGTCACGCGCTGCGGGTCGACCGTCGCGGTTCGCAGGGCCTTCTTCTGCGCGGGGGAGATCATCTGGAACACGGCGACGAACGTCGACGTACACGGTCCGAATCCCTTCTCCTCCGCCTTCTTCGCGCCGGGCCCGGCCACTTCGCAGACGGTGTGGATGTCCTCGCGGCCCAGGGCGTGGAGGTACGACTCGTACCGCTGGATCGCCCGCTCCTTCGTCTTGGGCGCGGGCTGCTCACCGGTCGGGGTGGGGGAGGGCTTCCCGGTACGAGCGGACGCGGACGGCGTGACCGGCGGCTCTGCCGTCCGCGTGGACGCGGACGGCTGCGAAGGCTTCGCGTCCCCGTCCTCCTTCGTCTTCTCCGGACCGCACGCGCACGCCAGCACCGCCACGCACGCCGATACCGCCACGCTCACCATCGTTCGCGCTCTCATCCGAACCCTCCCTCATTCCATCCGCCGACTACCCATCACGTCGTCACGCAGGATCCCGGGAAACGGTTCCCGGAGCCGTCGATGCGAGTTGTCCCCGTGGCGCTCAGGGCGCGACCTCGTTCCAGGGTGCCGGGCCGGTGCCGTCGGTCCAGGCGGCGAGGCGCGTGTGGTCCACGCAGAGGATCGCGCACTGCTCGGCGTACTCGACGGCGGGCTGCGTGAACTCACCCGTGGTGACGACGGCGGCGACCTGGGCTTCGTGGACGGCGAAGCAGGTGCCGCCGAAGCGCTGGAGTTCCTGCGATCCCACCTTGTTCACGGGCCCGTACCGCTTGCACTGGATGACCACTGTGCGGCCGTCGGGGGCGGTCGCGAGCACGTCCGCTCCCAGGTCGCCCGCACCGCCGACGACCTGCACGTTCGTGCAGCCGTCGCGCTCGCACAGGGCGGCTATCGCCTGCTCGAAGGTGTCCGCGTCCATCGCGCCGTACTCCTCCGCGGTGAAGGCCACGGTCTCGGCGGCCAGCGTGTCCGCCTCGTACGTGTACGGGGCAGTGATCTCCGGATCCGCCTGCGGAGCTGTCGCACCTGTCGGAACTGTCAGATCTGTCGGACCTGCGGGACCTGCCGGCTGAGGGGTCTCCGTGAACTCCTGGCTGATCGCGTCGGCCGCGTCGACAAGGCGGTCCGTCAGGCGTCGGCGGCGGGACCGGCGCATCCCGAAGAGGGCCACGGACGCGCACACCACCATGGCCACGCCTGCGCCCGAAGGCCCGCCGCCGGCCGCCTGGGCGAGGGTCTTCGCCGTGAGCGCGGCCCCCCACAGAAGGAGGGCGAGCAGCGCGAAGGCCAGTACGGTCTGGCGGAGGCTGAAGGCCCGCCTGCTCGTCGTTGCCTGTCGGTCCAGTGGCGCGGTCATATGTGCCTGGCTCCCCCGTGCGCGGCTATTTCATGATCATCCATGGCCCCCGTCTGCCCCGCTTCCCGGGCTCCCAACGCGGTGAGACGGCCCGCTCGCGGCGAGGCCCGGACCCGGTACGCAGGCGGAGTGGTGTCGCGGGCGGAATGCCCAGGCGACCGGGAGCTCGCACAGAGGTGCGAGGAGCGGCGGCGGCCACCTGGACCGGAGGGGGCCGCAGGCCGTGTTCCTTTGCCTGGCGGGGGACCGGGCGTCCGCGGGTTCCTGGCCGGGGTATCGTGCAAGGTGATGAAAAGGGGCCGCCGTGTGGCCGAGTGCGGGGAACGAGGGGGGCAGGGCGTGGATGTCCCACCGGGCGTAGGCGGGTCCTCCGTCGCGCCGCCACGTGGCGCGGTACTGCGAATCAATCCGTTGCCTGACAGTTCCGGACTGAGGGCGATCGGGGAGATTAGTATGAACACACGGACCGTTTGGCAGCATGCGCTGAGGGAACTGGTCGAACAGCGCACTGATGTGCTGCATGTGGATCTCTCCCGAGTGAATTTCGTGGATGTGGCCGGAGTGACGGACTTGGCGGTTACCGCTCAGCACCTCCCTGAGGGGCAGCGGATGGTGCTGCACCAGCCGCCGCCGCAGCTGCCGCGCATCCTTGAGCTTTTCTGGCCCGAGCTCGACGCGATCGAGGTGGCTGCGTAGTGAGCACAGCCACCTCGCACGAGCCTTTCGTCCACCCGGCGCTCTTCTACCGCGGGGCGGACCAGTACGTCGCGGGCACGGTCCCCTTCCTGCGGGAAGCGCTGGACGCCGGCGAGCCCGCGGCCGTCGCCGCTCCGCCGGACCGGCTGGAGCTGATCCGTGAGGGTCTGGGTGAGCGGGCGGCTGCCGTCCGCTTCATCGACATGACCGAGGCCGGCCGCAACCCCGGCCGGATCATCCCCAGCGTGCTGCGCAGGTTCGCCGACGCCCACACGGACGCCTCGCGGATCCGCATCATCGGGGAACCGATCTGGCAGGGTCGTTCCTCCGTCGAATATCCGGCGTGTGTGCAACACGAGGCATTGATCAACGCCGCTTTCACGGGGCGCGCGGTCACCATCCTGTGTCCCTACGACGCCGACCAGCTGGAGAAGCAGGTCCTCAGTGACGCTCTGGCGACCCACCCGGTCGTCATCGACGCGGACGGCGAGACGGCCTCCACCGCCTACAGCCCCGAGCAGATCATCGCCCGCTACAACGAGCCCCTGGTCTTCCCGGTCGGCGCCGCGGCCTGCTCTTTCGGTGCCGAAAGCCTGCCCAACACCCGGGACTTCGCGGTGTCCCAGGCGCGGTCCATGGGCGTGTCCGGCGTGCGGCTGGGAGATCTGGAACTCGCGGTGGCGGAACTGACCACCAACAGCGTTGTCCACGGCGCCGGTTCGGGGATACTGCGGATGTGGGCCGAGGACGGCCGGATCGTCTGCGAGGTCCACGACGGCGGACAGCTGACGGACCCCCTGGCCGGCCGCCGCCCGCCGCACCCCACCCAGCCCGGCGGCCGTGGACTCCTGCTCGTCCACCAACTCGCCGACCTCGTCCGCGTCCACACCGGTCCCGACGGGACCACCATTCGCTGCTACCTCCCGGGCTGACCGAGCAGTAGGACGCTCTGGTTGCGGGTGGCGGCCCCAGTCCTCTGCGACATGGGTGTGAGCGCGGGATGAAGGGGTAAACGCTGCGGCGTCGGCCGTTTGTGCAGGCAGTAGTGGCGGTTGGCTCGACCTATGGGAGGGACAGTATGGCGCTCATGAGCATTCCGACAGCAGACACGCAGACGACCGAGCTGCCGGAGATCGCCGAACCCTCCCGGGTGGCGCCCAAGGACGCGCGCGAGCTCTCCAGACTGTTCTTCGATCAGCTCGCGGTCCTGGAAGAGGGCACGCCCGAGTACAGCTACGCCCGCAGCACCCTGATCGAATTGAACATGTCCCTTGTCCGTTACGCGGCCGGCCGGTTCCGCAGCCGCGGCGCGGAGGAGATGGAGGACATCGTCCAGGTCGGCATGATCGGCCTGATCAAGGCGATCGACCGCTTCGAGCTGACGCGCGAGGTGGAGTTCACCTCCTTCGCGATCCCCTACATCGTGGGGGAGATCAAGCGGTTCTTCCGCGACACGTCCTGGGCGGTGCACGTGCCACGCCGGCTCCAGGAAGCGCGCGTCCAGCTCGCCCGCGCCACCGAGGAGCTGCGCAGCCGTCTGGGGCGTACGCCCACGGTCCGGGAACTGTCGGAGCTGATGAGCCTGCCCGAGGAAGAGGTGCGGGAGGCCCGTCTGGCCGCCAACGGCTACAACTCCGCTTCTCTGGACGCCGCGATCGGCGGCAGCGAGGACGGCGAGAGCGCCCTCCAGGACTTCATCGGTGCCGAGGACCAGGCGCTGGAACTGGTGGAGGACTTCCACACCCTCGCCCCGCTGCTCGCCGAACTCGGCAAGCGGGACCGGCAGATCATTCACATGAGGTTCGTGGAGGAGCTCACCCAGGCCCAGATCGGCGAGCGCCTGGGCGTGTCCCAGATGCACGTCTCCCGGCTCCTGTCCCGCACGCTCGCCCGTCTGCGCGACGGAATGCTCACCTCCCGTTGAGCGCAAGGGCGTGGCGCGGAACTACATGACCAGTACTTGCCGGCCTCCGTCGGCGTAGGGACGGGCGGAGTCGGCGAGGTCTCCATGCCACGCATCGGTCGGCGCAACAGCGCGGGCACTCAACGCGTGTGAGGCGCTGTGGTACGAGGTGTCACGTCCCGGGAACCCGGTCCTTTGCCGACGTGGCGGATGCCGGGAATTCTGCGGGGGGCTGCTTCGTTGGATCCTTGGTCTGCTGCGCCCGCCGTGAATCGAAGGAGTGCCTTGCCCGAGAGCTCGTCCATCGCCGCCGTGTCCTCTCTGCCGACTCTGCCGCCGCTCGCCACTCAAGCCGAGCACCTGATCGACCTCGGAGTGCATCAGCTCGCGGGGATGCCCGCCGACTCCCTGCGCGCCTTCGCCCAGGACGCTGATCGCACAGACAGCCACGCTCACGCCCACGCCCACGCCCTGCTGGCCGTCCACCCGGACCTCGCCCCCGCCTCGGCCCTGGCACCGCTGCTGCGCCGTGAGGGCAAGCCCGGCTTCGTCGTCACCGACATGCCGGACGTCGACCAATTCGCGCCCAATACTGTCGAGTTGCCCGACGCTCCCCTCTACCTGATCGCTGGCGTCGACCGCGGTGACCACATGGCCAACTGGAGCCCGGAGGAGGCGCTGCCCGCCCTCACCGAAGCGAACCGTACCCCGCTGTTGCTCACCGAAGGCATCCACTGGGTGCTCCAACAGCCGGAAGTCCTTGAACGCAACCGGTGCTTCATGACCATCGGATCCCGCCTCCGTAAGGCAAACGGCGCCCTGGACGCCCGCACCCCCGCGATCTGGATCAGCAACGGCACCGGGCGCGACGGGCGCGAGCGACGCAACGCCGCGAAGGTCGGCTGGTGCTGGTGGGGCAACCGCCACACCTGGCTGGGCTTCGCCTCCGCGACGGGCCGCAGAGGCTAGCTCGTGGCCTCGTCGCCTCGTCGCCTCGTCGTATGGCGGAGGGCCGCGATCTGCGAGGTAGTGCGCGCTGAGCCCCGCGGCGTACCGGCGCTCGTCGACGTCCGGCCGTACCCCTTCACACCGCCGCCATCGCTCGAATGGCGGAGCAGGGGACATCCGATGTCTCACTAACGTGGTGTGACCGGCGCCGGTCACTACCGCGGAGGATCCGCTCATGTCCATCACGCCTGCCCATCCTGTCTCCCCCGCCCACCAGACGGTTGAACCGGGCGACGACCGTTACGACGCCCTGCGCCGCGGCTTCAACCAGCGGTGGGTCGCCACACCGGAGCGCGTGGTGGTCGCCACGAACACGGAGGACGTGGTGGCCGCGGTGAACGCGTGGCTGGCGGCTCACCCCGGTACCGAGACGCCCCCGCGACGGATCACCGTCCGCTCCGGAGGGCACTGCTACGAGGACTTCGTCTGTGGCGATGATGTCGCCGTCATCATCGACGTGGCCTCCATGAACCAGGTGTACTACGACGCCTCCATGGACGCCTACTGCGTCGAGGCCGGCGCGAGCAACTGGCACAGCACCACCCAGCTGTACCGCGGTCACGGACTCGCCCTGCCGGGCGGCTCCTGCTATTCCGTCGGCGCGGGCGGGCACATCACCGGCGGCGGCTTCGGGTTACTGTCCCGCAAGTACGGGCTGACCGTCGACTATCTGTACGCCGTGGAGATCGTCACCGTACGCGACCGCACGCGCGCCCACGTGACCGTAGCGCGCAAGGACTCCCCGAACTCCGCGCTCCAGGACCTCTGGTGGGCACACACCGGCGGCGGAGGCGGCAACTTCGGCGTCGTGACCCGATTCTGGTTCCGCGACCTGCCCCAGCCACCGGCCCAGGTGCTGCTGCGCACCCTGGCCTGGGACTGGAAGCTGTTCGAGGAGCATCCTGAGCGGTTCACCTCACTGGTCCGGCGCTACGGACAGTTCTTCGACACGGAACACAGTGGCGCGGGTGGCTTCCCGGGCGGTCAGCACGACTACCGGGACCTGTTCACCCTCCTCAAACTGAACCACCGCGCGGCCGGAAAGATCGGTCTGATCGTGCAGATGGACGGTACGCGCGAGGACTCACCCCAGCGGCTGAAGCAGTTCCTGGACTGGCTGGCCCCCGAAGCCGACTACCCGCCGACCCTCCTGGACGTCCAGATGGGGGAGCACCCCCCGCTCAGCACCCTGCACACTCCCACCCGCCTGCCCTGGCTGACCGCGACCCAGACCCTCAACGACTCCGGGCCCAACCGGTGCGGAAAGTACAAGTCGGCCTACCACACCGCGAACTTCACCGACCAGCAGGTGCAGGCCATCCACCGCCACCTCACCACGTCGGACTACCACAATGACCAGGCACTGCTCCAGATCGACTCCTACGGGGGCCGCATCAACGACGTACCACCGGACGCCACAGCAGTGCCCCAGCGGTCCTCCGTCCTCAAGCTCCAGTTCCAGACCTACTGGAACTGGAACAAGGACGCCAACCACGACGGCGTCTTCGACTACCAGGACGCGCGTGAGGACCCGGGCATCGCCGCACCCCACCTGAACTGGATTCGCAGCTTCTACCGCGACATGTACGCGAGTACGGGCGGTGTACCCGCAGTCCCGGACCCGGCAGCGCCTTCGCCCACGCACAACACGGACGGCTGCTACATCAACTACTGCGACGCCGATCTGAGCGACCCCGCGTTCAACCCACCGGCCGACAACCAGCCCTGGCACCGCCTCTACTACCAGGACAACTACGCACGGCTACAACGCACCAAGACCCACTGGGATCCCCGCAACGTCTTCCGCCACCGACAGTCCATCCGTCCGACCGAGCCCCGGTAGCATTCCGCGGCGCCCATCGGCGTCACACAGAAGCAGACCTGGTGAGAGTGCCCGTAACCGGACGCGCCTCCCCGAACGCCGTGTGGACGCCCGGGCTCAGCGGTAGGGGCAGCCGGCTCCGAACAGTCGGTTGACCCGAACGGCTCCGTCTGTCTGCCGGTCTGCGCGTGCCGGACCTCGCGGCGGAGCCGTGCTGTCGCGATGCTGGACCGCGTGAACACATCGTCGCCGCCCTCCGGTCTGTCCGCCACCGTACCGACCATCGGGGTGGAGGAGGAGTTCTTCCTCGTCGACCCCCACACCCGTTTCCTCGTCCCGGCCGGTCCGGCGGTGGCCGAGCGTGCCGCCGGAGAAGTGGGCGATCTGGTGACGAAGGAGTTCGCCCTGTGCCAGGTCGAGGGGCGCACGTCGCCGTGCCTGTCCGCCGGTCAGCTACGCGAGGAGCTGCAACGGGTGCGCGGAGCGCTGGTCGCGGCGGCACGCGCCGAGGGTGCGGAACTGTGCGCCTCGGGTACGGCGGTGATGCAGGAAGCCGGCCCGGTGCTGGTGGCCGACCATCCGCGCTACCTGGCGGGACGGGCGCAGTACCGGACCATGATGGACGACTTCGCCATCAGCGCCCTCCACGTCCACGTTCACCTGCCCGACCGTGAGCTGGCGGTTCTGACGAGCAACCACCTGCGGCCCTGGCTGCCGCTGCTCATCGCGCTCAGCGCCAACTCGCCGTTCGACCGCGGCCGCGACACCGGCTACGCCAGCTGGCGGACGGTCATCCGCAGCCGGTTCCCCTGCCTGGGCCCGCCGCCCTATGCGGCGTCGTTGCGGGAGCACGAGCGGCTCGCCGTGGTGATCGCGGACACCGAGGCCATGCTGGACGCGGATACGCCGTTCTGGGACCTGCGACCCAACCCGCGGGTGCCCACGTTGGAGATCCGGGCGATGGACGTACTGCACGATCTCGACGACACCGTCGCGGTCGCTGTCCTCCTGCGCGCCCTGACGGTCACCGCCGCTGCCCGGGCGCGGGGCGGCGACCCGGGACCCGCGTGGGCGGGGGAGGTAGTGCGCGCCGCGTGCTGGCGGGCTGCCCGCGACGGGTGGAGTGGGGAGGGCTTTGATCCCTTCAGCGGGCGCTCCAGGCCGGTGGCGGCCCTGGCAGAGGAGCTGGTGACTTTCGTGCGGCCGGCGCTGGAGGAGGCCGGGGACCTGGAAGCGGTCGTGAGTTTGTTCGATCGGCTCGCCGAGCGTGGTGACGGAGCGGCCCGGCAGCGCGCCTGGGCGGCGGGGGAAGGGGCCGGGCCGCAGGCGGTCGTGGACCGGCTGGTGGTGGCCACCGCTCGTGGGTGGGGCTCCGGGGGTGGGGTCAGCGGGCGGTGAGCGTCGTCACCAGGACGTCGCGGCGGCCGGGCCGGGACGCGTCCTGCGGCTGGACGGGCGAGACGGCATGCCAGGTCGCCCGGTCGTCGCTCAGCAGCAGGGTGCCGGGCTCGCTGAGCGTGTGGGCGGCGATCTCCCGACCGTCCGGGTCATAGAGCGTGCTGCGGCCACCGGTGACGTTCTCGCGGCCGAGCAGCAGCGAGGACACCAGGGTGACGCCGTCCTTGTGCCTGCCCTCAGGAGTGGGCCGGCCCAGGGTGTCAGGCTGTGCGATCACCCGGAACGGATGCACCCTGACGATCCATTCAGCGGTGTCCTCCAGACCTCCGGCCACGTCGCCGAGCAGCCGGATCAGCGCGTACAGCACCGGCTCCGACCGGAACGCCTCGGTGAGCGGCTCGAAACGGCGCTCGACGCCCACATACAGGGGGTTGCTCTCCCCGGGCTGCACGAACACCTCTTGGTCCAGCGGTGCGACCTCCCCCGTCCGGGTGAGCAGGAACCGCCCGTAACGCCGCAGGCGGCGCGTCCCTTCCTGGGCTGCGTACGGATCCACGACCAGGTCCTCCCAGTGCGCGGCGAACCGCTCCCACACGGCCGGGTCGGCGTTCACACAGGGCGAGGCCACGTCCGGGGGCATCAGGTGCCAGCCACGGTCGGCGACGGCTTCGCGTGCCGTCTGGACGAGAGGGGTTGCGTCGCCTGCGACCGTGCTGCCCGTGTCGTCCTTGCTGCCCTTGCTGCCGTGGGCCACCCCGTCCCCGTCGGCCTGCGCGACGCCGTGGTCATGGTCCATATGCTCATGCTGCTCTCTGCGACGATCGGGGGCATCCGCAGTGGGTGCGAAAGGCCCTTGCCTTCTTCCGCGGCGTCCCGATGGCGCGGGGCGTACCTCCTGGGCCGCAACCGCCACCACCCGCGACGACGGCATATGGAGCACACCCTGCCTGCCGGGACGATCCCCGTCCATGACCAACAACCAGGCCCGAGGCTTCCCCCCACCCCTCGCCCGCGCGGCTCGGACGTGCCCATTTCCCGCCCGGGGTCGGGATTGACGCGCTGCGTGCGTGAGCGATGAGTTTCAGCGGCTGATCGAGTCTGTCCTGGCATGAAGCGAAACATCGCTGGTATCGCGGTTTCTCCCGGCGCCTGCGTGTCCGGGCCCCAGCCCGGCCCGGACGGCGGTCCGTCCGCGACGTTCTTCTCCTGCGGCCGCCCCAGAACCGGTTCGGCTGATCTACGACGTCTTGCGGTGATCCGATGACCACGGTCAACGTCAAGGGGATCGCTTTGGGCATCGAGTCGTTCGGTGACGACGACGCGCCGCTCGTCCTGCTCGCGGGCGGGACGACGATGCTCTCCTGGCCCGACGCGCTGTGCGAGCGCCTCGCCGCCGGCGGTCGCCGTGTGGTCCGGTACGACCTGCGCGACAGCGGGGAGTCGACGACCGCGGATCCGCAGGCGCCCACCTACACCCTGCGCCACCTCGCCGCCGACGCGGCGGCCCTCGTTGACGCGCTCGGCGGGGGGCCCGCGCACCTCGCGGGGATCGGCGTCGGTGGGATGGTCGCCCAGGTGGCCGTGCTCGACCATCCGGGCGCGTTCTCGGCGCTCACCCTGGTCGGCACTCGCGCGGTTGCCCCAGGCCCGCCCGACGACGACCTCCCCGACCACTATCAGGCGACCATGAGCCGGCTGTTCGCGCGTCCGATGCCCGATTGGAGCGACCGCGAAGCGGTCGCGGAGTTCGCCGCCGCCGGTGCGGAGATCGTGGGCGACGACCCCGTGGCCGCGCGGGCCGTCGCCGCGCGCATCTGGGACCGTACGCCCGCCACCGCACCCCCGGTGCAGATGGCCAACCAGATGCGCATGGTGTTCTCCAGGCTCGACTGCGCACCCCGCTGGCGCGAGCGCCTGCCCGAGATCGGGGTTCCCACGCTCGTCGTCCATGGCGGCCGCGACCCGGTCTTCCCCGTCGGCAACGGGGAGGCGATCGCGCGCGAGATCCCCCGAGCACGGCTGCTCGTCCTCAAGGAGGCCGCCACGGCGATCCCCGATGCGGCGGTCGGTGACGTGGCCGAGGCGATGCTCGCCCTGGGGTAGCGGTCCGCCCTCGTGCTCCTACCCGGTGCGGCGCCGCCCGAGGGCAGTTGCCGTCACCCCTGCGCCTCCCCAGCACGGACGAGCCGGTCTCGCACGCGATGACGACCCATTGCGCGCGGTCGCGGGCGTCCAGCGCCGGTTTGTCACGTCCCGCCCAGCGCCACCGTCGTGGTGACCCGGGTGAGGGCGGGACGTCGAGGGGCCGAGGCGAAGCCGAAGCGCACCGGCGGCGTGACGGGGGCCATCGTGCCGAGGTCGGTCCCGTCGAAGCTCGCCGAGGCCGCGCGCAGATGCCGCACGTCCTGGGCCCCGTACCACTCCCTGCGCCCCGCTCCCGCGCTTCCCCGGGTCCGTACTCCGGCGAGCAGGACGCGCGCCGGATAGTCCGTCAGGGCGCTCCACGCCGGGCGGCGGGCCACCGGTGCCGGAACGGCGCGGAGCATCAGGCCCAGCGGGCCGCGGCGGCCGACCACGAAGCGCAGGTCCAGCGGCGGGGCGTTCACCGTCCAGAGGTCATCGGTGACGCTCACCTCGACGGGGGCGACACGTACGGCGTCGAAGGTGTAGGTGCTGCTGATGAAGTCGGCCGTCTCGGATGTGGGAGCGAGCAGCAGCCGCTCTCCGTCGGCGTTTTCCAGCATCACGTCGCTGAACGGCCCGAACGGTGTCCGCTGCCAGTGGCCGAGCACGATCCTGGTGCCGCTCGTCGTGCCCAGGCCCGCGATCCACCCGTCGAACCGCAGCCGGGGCCGGGGCGGGCGTGCTGAGGCGGGGCGCCGTTTCCTTGCGGGGATCCAGGTCATGCTGATGCTCCCGTGTGTGGGGGGCCTGGGGCGCCGGCCCGGAGAACCGGCATTCAACGTGCCATGCAACGTGGCATTCAACGTACCGGCCTTTTGGTCGGCGCAGCGGAAAACGAGACCGGTGACCACGGCCCTGCCCCGCCGCTCGGGGGCAGGGCCGTCCGGTGGGGTCAGGCGACGGAGAGGCGGCCGCGGCCCTGCACGTACCCGACGCCGCTGCCGTAGCACCGGCGGACGTCGTTGGTCGGTACCGCGACACCGCTGAACGGGTGGCCCTGCATGAGGCCGGAGACGATGGTGCCGGAGAGGAAGGAGTCCAACGGCGTGTATCCGCGCGAGCCGTTGCTCGCGGGGCGCAGTGCGGAGCGGCCGACGATCCGCCCGCTGCGGTGGGGGCCGGAGTACCAGGTGATGGTGCCGCTGCCCCTGATTCCGGAGGCGCGGGCACAGCTCGCCCGGCCGGTACCGCTCAGGGTCAGTTGGCCGGACCGGATACGGCTCTGACGTCCGTTCGGCGAGGAGCAGTTGTTCAACTGGGCGCTGCCGCGGGCCGAGACGGAGCGGGGAGTGCTGGAGACGGCGGGGGAGAAGGAGATACGTTCACCCGGACCCGTGGTGAGGGTGCAGGAGAGCGTGCTCTGTGAGCGCATCCCGGATGCGCCGGATACGGCGGTGGTGGACACCCGCGACTCGGCCTCGCTCCCGGTGCTGAACGTCAGCAGCGTGAGGAGCGTCGCTGTGGCGACCGTGGCGGAGCGGAAGAGAGAAGTCCTGCGCATGAAGGGGGTTCTCCTTGCTGGTGTTTCGTGCCTGACGGAGCTTCCGTGCCGGATCGCGTGGCGACCTCCACGCGTGCTGTGCTGGGCCGTCGTGCGGTCATCCGGCGCTGTGGAGACGCATGGCAACGTAGCTCGTTCCGTATGAGTAGCGGTATTTCATCACTCGTATGGATCAAGAGGTGTTTGACCATGACGAGTCGGCCTCGCCAGGGTTGTCCTGGTTGAGAGAAAGGACCCGTCATGCGATGGCCTCACGTCCTGCGGTCGCCGTCAGGTTCCGCGAGCGGAGCGCCATCGCCTGCTGACCGGGTGCGCTGGGGCGTGCGTCACCCCTGGTGGGTGCTTTCGGGGGCGCTGGTCATCGGCTTGATGCTGGCGCTCGCCGCCGTCGCGGCCCCCGTACGGCTTTCCAACGGCGGCTATGTCGCGGAGGGAACCGAGGCAACGCGGACCGAGGCCCAGCTCCACCAGCGCTTCGGCGCCGGCATTCCCGACCTGGTGCTCCATGTGAGGGCGGACGCGCCCGTCGACGACCCGGCCGTCACGCGCGCCGGACGCGCTCTCACCCAGGAGGTCGGGCGGCGACCCGGAGTGGGCGAGGTCCTCTCGTACTGGTCTGTCGGGGACAGCCGGCTCCGCAGCAAGGACGGGCGGGCCGCGCTGGTCACCGTCGATCTGCGCGGGTCCGAGGACGAGGCCGCGCGACTGGCCGCCACACTGGTCCCCCGGCTGACCTCCAAGTACAGCGGGCACGACGACGGGCACCAAGGACGCGAGGGAAGCGACGAGAGTGACGGCAGCGACGGGCCCGGACGTCTTCGGGTGTCGGTGACCGGCCCCGCCTGGGTCATGGCCCAGGCCACCCAGCTCAGCCGCCAGGAGCTATGGCAGTCCGAACTCATCGGTGTGCCCGCCGCGTTGCTGATCCTGCTCTTCGCGTTCGGGTCGCTGACGGCCGCGCTCCTGCCCGCCGCGGTCGGTGGCCTCGCGGTGGCCGGCACCTTCGCCGTCCTGCGGGTCCTGATGAACGTCATGCCGCTGTCGGCGTTCGCGGCCAACATCACCACCGCACTCGGCCTCGGCCTGGCCGTGGACTACGGCCTCTTCGTCGTCACCCGCTACCGCGAGGAACTGGCCGCCGGGGCAACCCCCTTCGAGGCCGTCGAAACCACCATGCGCACGGTCGGCCGTACCGTGCTGTACTCGGCGGCCACGGTCGTCGTCTGCCTGAGCGCACTCCTCCTGTTCCCCCTGGGCTTCCTGCGGTCCCTCGCGCTCGCGGGCATCAGCGTGGTGGTCCTCGCCGCGGCGACCACCCATCTGGTGCTGCCCGCCCTGCTCGTCGTCATCGGGACCCGTATCGACCGGGGTGATCTTTTCGCTCCCCTGCGCAGGATCACCGCGCGGCGGTCACCCCTGTGGCTGCGGGTGGCTCGCCAGGCCACCACCCGGCCGGTGCTGGTGGGCGGCAGCGCCGCGCTCGTCCTGCTCACGCTCGCCGTTCCCTTCGCGCACGTACGCTTCGGTGTCGCCGACCAGCGTGTCCTCCCGGCGACGGCCGAGTCCCACGCCACCGCCACCCGGATCGAGGAAGAGTTCGCCCTGCCCTGGACGCGGACCCTGTCCGTGCTGCTGCCCGACGCGGACGTGATCGACCAGGGAGAGGAACTGGACCGCTACGCGCGCGCGGTCTCCGCCCTGCCAGGTGTCGGTGCCACCGCCACGGCCCTGGGCACGTACAAGGACGGCCGGCTCGACTCCGGTCCCTCGGCCGACTCGCTCATGTACATCACCCAGGGCGCCACCTGGCTCGCCGTAGCCGCCGACGGACCCCCGAACCGGGACGAGAGCCTGGTACGGGAGCTGCGCGCCCTGCCGTCCCCCGGCCGCCACTACGTCTCGGGCCGCCCCGCGCGCGTACTCGACACCAAGGACGCCGTCCTGCGGACCCTGCCGTGGGCCGCGGGCATCGTCGTCGGCAGCACTCTGCTGCTGCTGTTCCTGTTCACCGGCTCCGTACTGATCCCCGTCAAGGCCGTCGTCATGGGCGCGTTGAGCCTGAGCGCCAGCTTCGGCGCCATGGTGTACGTGTTCCAGGACGGGCACCTGCGGCATCTGCTGGGCGACTTCACGGTGACCGGCGAGCTGGAGACCTCCATGCCGGTCCTGGTGTTCGGCGCCGCCTTCGCGCTCTCGGTCGACTACGAACTCTTCCTCATCTCGCGCATCCAGGAGGAGTACCGGGCCACCGGTGACCACCACGCGGCGGTGTACGGCGGTCTCGCCCGCACCGGACGCATGATCACCATCGCGGCCGTCATCTTCGCGGCGGCGCTGTTCCCCCTGGTCACCTCGGACATCACACTCCTCAAGCTCATCGGCTGCGGTCTTGCGCTGGCCGTTCTGCTCGATGCCACGGTCGTACGGGGTGTGCTCGTCCCGGCGTTCATGAGGCTGACCGGGCACGCCAACTGGTGGGCACCGCGCCCGCTCGCTGCCGTCCACCGTCGCCTGGGGCTGGACCGTTGGTGCGGCGAGTCACTGCCCCGCACGGGAGCGAGTGTGCCGGGCGCCCGCGCCGGAAAGGCTTCGGACCCGGTCGGCTGATTCCGCCCCTCGGCGCGGGGGACCGAGGGGCGGAAGGACTGCGGCCGCGCCCGGGGACCGTTGCACTGCCCCCGGGAGCGGCCGACGCGCGCGGTCATCCCTGGGAGGAAGCCGCCACCTCGTCATCCGCGACCAGGCCGGAAGCCGGAACCGTGCCGCTCCCGGTCGGCCCCTCGCTCCCGGCCGGTGTCTGCGGGCTGCTCGACAGGCCGAGGCGCAGCAGTACCAGGTGGGAGATGTCGGTGATGGTTCCTCCGCTGCGCAGCAGCTCCAGCGGCGGGATCTCGATGTCGAACCGGGTGCGCAGGGACACCAGCATCTCGGCGAGCATCAGCGAGTCCAGCCCGTACTCGTCGAGTCGGCGGTCGTGGTCGAGGTCCTGCTCGTTCATGTGCAGCACACCGGCCAGCAGATGCGCGAGCGTCCCGGCGACGGCGCGTACGGCGTCCGCCGAGGACATGGCCGCCAGTGCCGCCACGATCTCCTCGCGCGTGTGGTCGGCCTCGTCCATGCGCTCGGGAAGCAGCGTGGAGCAGCGCGGCGCGGCCAGGGTCGGCAGGAGGCTGCGCAGCCGGGCCCAGTTGTAGCGCCCCACGCCCGCCACCTCGGCACGTCGCACGGCCGGCAGTTCCAGGGCGGTGAACGCCTCGCGCAGCGCCACGGGCTCCATGCCCACCGAGGCGAGCGTCGCGGTGAGGTCGTTGCGGGCGACGTACCCGGTCTCCCCGATGGCGCCCCAGGCGATGGCCTGTCCGGCGGCGCCGGACCGCCGCCGACGCCGTGCCAGTGCCTCCAGCCACAGGTTGGCCGCCACGTAGTTGGCCTGGCGGATGTTGCCCAGGAAGGTGGTGCCGGAGGAGTACAGCAGGAACAGGTCCAGTTCCCGGTCGCCCAGCAGACGGTCGAGGACCATCGCACCGGCCATCTTCGGGGCCAGCGCGGCGGCGAACCGTTCGTCGGAGAGCTCGACCAGCAGGTCGTCCTCCAACCGCATCGCACAGTGGACGACCCCGCGGAGCGGGTGCCCGCCCGCGTCGATCCGGGCGAGGATCTCCCGCATCGCGGCCGCGTCGGTGACGTCGGCGGCGTACGCCGTGGCCTGTACGCCGCGTTCGGTGAGACCGGCCAGCACCTTCTCGGCCTCGGGTGACGCGTCGCCGCGCCGGCCCACCAGTGCCAGGTGCCGGGCGCCCCGGCCCGCCAGCCATCCGGCGGTCGCGGCGCCGAATCCGCCCAGGCCTCCGGTCACCAGATAGGTGGCCTGCGGGTCGAGGGCGGGCGCCTGCGTCCGCCGCTCCACGCGTACCGGCTCGTCCAGCGGGTCCAAGGTGACGACGACCTTGCCGACGTGCCGGGAATGCTGCATGAGCTGGAACGCCTCGGCCACCCGTGCCGCGGGGTACACACTGTGCGGCAGCGGACGGTACGAACCGTTGTGGACGCGCTCGGTGACGTCCGCGAAGAGTGCCGCCCCTCGGTCGGGGTCGAAGGCCAGGGTGGTGAGATCCACGCCGAAGAAGCTGATGTTGTTCCGGAAGGGCCGCAGCAGCAGGGGCTTGTTCTCGTAGATGTCGCGCTTGCCGAGCTCGATGAACCTGCCGCCGGGCCGCAGCAGTTCCAGGCTGCGGGTGATCGCTTCCCCGGCGAGCGAGTTGACCACCACGTCGACGCCGCGTCCCTCGGTGACCTCCATGACCTGGACGGCGAAGTCGAGGTTGCGGGAGTCCAGGACGTGATCGACCCCGAGGGTGTGCAGCAGTTCCCGCTTGGCGGGCGTGCCCGCGGTGGCGATCACGCGGGCACCGCACAGGCGGGCGTACTGGAGCACGCCGAGGCCGATGCCGCCCGCGCCGCCGTGGACCAGGACCGTCTCCCCGGCCCTGAGGCGTGCGAGGTGGTCGAGGCTGTAGTGCACGGTGGAGAAGATGACGGGCAGGGTGGCGGCCTCGGCGAAGCCCATGGTGTCGGGGATGTGGCCGAGGGCCTGGGCGGCGGTCAGGGTGTGGGAGGCCAGGGACGCCGGTGCCAGGCCGTACACCCGGTCGCCCGGCCGGAAACCGGTCACGTCGGGGCCGACGGCCGTGACGACCCCGGCGCATTCCAGGCCGAGGCCCACCTCGGTATACGTTCCCTCGATCGCCTCGGCGGGCAGGAGACCGACCGCCTGCATCATGTCGCGGTAGTTCAGGGCTGCGGCCCGTACGGCGATGGAGACCTGCCCGGGTCCCGGGGTGAGAGGAGTGTTCTCGACCCATGCCAGCTGGTAGGACAGGCCGGGGGAGCGCACCTCCAGCGTGAAGGGCTCCTGGGACGCGGCCGTCACCTCGGCGTGGTCGGCGGGCAGTGCCCGCTCCCGGGGTACGAAGCGTCCGCCGCCCGCGGTGATCACCACCTCGGGCTCGGTGTCGTCCGTCAGCAGTTCGCGGGCCACCCGGTAGGCGTCGGTGGCGGTCGTGCCCGAACGGTCCAGGGAGACGGTACGGACCGACAACCGGGGCTCCTCGTTGGCGAGGGTCCGGGCGATGCCCCACACCGCCGCGTCATGGGTCGCCTCGGCCCGCTCCGGCGAAGGCAGGGCGCCGCTGGGCCGGGTCACCACGGTCAGCGACGTCGGTGCGCCGCCGGTGAAGGCCGCGCCCGCCCGGGCGATGGACCGCAGGAGCGCCGCGCGTCGCGTGGTGAGGGCCACGGCCTCGGCCGGTTCGTCCCCGGACACAGCAGCGAGGAGGACGCAGACCTGTGTGCCTTCCTCTCCGAGGAGGTGCGCCCAGTCGGCCGCGTCGTCGTCCGCCATCCGTACCGAGGCCGGGGTGCCGTCCGCGTCCGGTGGCAGTTGCTCGGCGACGGCGGTGGCGAGGGCAAGTTCCCCGGCCGTCTCGGCGGCGACGATCCTGCGGCGTGGCGTCGCCGGCGTCGGCAGGGCGGGCGTCCGGCCGGCGCCCCGGGGGACCGCGGCCAGCAGCACGGAGAAGTCGTCGCGGCAGACGGCCGCGTCGTCACCGGTGCGTACGACGTCGGTGAAACCACACCTGGTGAGCAGTTCCGGCCACTGGTCTCCGGCCAGCAGGGGTGAGCTGGGGCGCAGCGCGTGGTCGGTACGGGTCCAGAACGACTCCAGGGTGCCGAAGAAGGGGGCCAGCACGTGCGGGTCGTGGCTCTCGATGGCGAGCAGCAGACCGCCGGGCGTGAGCAGGGTGGCGACGCGTCGCACCGCGGCTTCGAGGTCGGTGGCGGTGTGCAGCGCATTGGCGGCGATCACGAGGTCGAAGCCCGCCTCGGGCAGTCCCTGCCCCACCGGGTCCTCGTTCAGGTCGAACGTGCGGTAGGTGAGGAAGTCATAGGCCGCGAAGCGCCGTTGGGCGCGGGCGAGGAACGCGGGGGAGACGTCGCTGTAGACGTAGTGGGTGCGCTCGGTGGGCAGCAGGGGGAGCAGGGCCGCCGCCGTGCCGCCGGTGCCCGCCCCGACCTCCAGCACCCGCAGGGGCCGGTCCTGCGGCCAGGTCCGTACCGTCTCGCGGAGGAGTGCCTGTGCGAGACGGTTGTGGAAGCGGGAGGTGAGGGCGGTGTCGTAGAGCTGCTCGACGTCCGTGAGACTGCCGTCGGCCGCGGTGAGCTCCGCGCGGGCGTCGTCCTCGCGGCCCAGGACGTCGCGGGTGCGGCTGATGGCGAGCCGGTTCTCCGTGGAGTACCGGGGGAGCTCCAGGACCAGGGCGCGCAGCAGTTCCCTGTCCTCGAACGTCGAGCGGGTCAGCCGCAGACGGCCGCCGTCCGCCTCCTGCGCCAAGCCGTGGCGGATCAGCTCGGGGACGACCGCCTCGACGAACGGCACGCACCGGGGGTCCATTCCCGCGGCGACGAGGTCGTCGACGCCGAAGGGCACGCCGTGGTCGGGCAGGAGAGCGGCGAAGGCGGCGGCGTACCGGTGTGCGGCAGCGTTCTTGAGGAGGGACTCGAAGCGTTCGTATGCGGCGTCGTGCCAGTCGGCGCGGCAGGCGGCGATGCGGTCGGCGGCCCCCGACGCGATCCGCTGGGGCGTGACCGGCGGCCCGTCGCCCGACCACGGCAGCGCGTCCGGCGCGGCCCGCATCGTGGTGTGATACACCGTCAGGGCGGTACGAGGGGCACCGGTCAGGCGACGGAGGCGGCAGCGCAGCAGCTCGACCGCGACGCGTCCGTCCTCGTCGGTCACCACGATGTCCCAGCACTCCTCGGCCGCCAGGGAGGACCGCCGGCGTACGTGGATCCACCCCGAGGAGGCGGGGGTGCGCCACACCCGGGCGGACCCGATCGCGGCGGGGAGGTAGACCGTGCCCTCCTCCACGGCCGAGCCGATCAGCGGGGCGCCCGCCTGGAGGGCGCCGTCCAGCAGGGCCGGGTGCGCCTGGTACTCCTCACTGGGGGCCTCGTGCCGGTAGGCCGCCACCACCTCCCCGTCCCCCACGCGCAGTTCGCGCAGCACCTGGAAGGCGGGGCCGTACTGCAGACCGGCGCGTCCGACCGCGTCGTAGTGGTCCTTGCCGTCCACCACGCGGTGGCAGCGCGCCCGGACGGCGGCGAGGTCCACGTCGGCGGGTGCGTGGCCGAGCAGGGCCCGCACCCTGGCCCGTACGTGCGCACGCGGCAGGGCGGCGGTCCGTGACTCGGTGCTGGTGATGCTCACCAGCCCGTCGTCCGGTGTGACGGACAACTGGACCCGCACACTGCCGGCGTCCGCCCACGGAACGACCAGAGGGCGGGCGATCTCCAGACAGTCGACCTCCGCCGGGCCGTCGAGGATGAGGCGCCCGGCCGTCATCGCCATCTCCACGTAGGCCGTCGCCGGCACCACCACCGAACCCGCCAGCCGGTGGTCGGCCAGCCACGGCGTCAGCGCGGGCTCGACAGCCCCTTCCCAGGTCGGCACGGGTGAGGGCAGCCGCTCACCGAGGAGGGGATGGTCCAGGCGCCCGGAGCCGCTGGTGCGCAACCACGTCTGCGGGGTGCCGTTCCAGTGGCGCTCGCGCTGCCACGGGTACGCCGGAAGGTCCACCACCCGTCCCCGGCGCGGGAAGTGCACGCTCCAGTCGAGGTCGGCACCCTGCGCCATGAGGGTGGTCACCGCCTGGTGCACCGCCTCGGGACCGTCGGCGCCGCGCCGCAGGGTCGGCGTCACCGCGACCGTGTCCCGGGTGTGGGAGCGGGCGACGCGGTGCAGGTAGGAGCGGAGGACGGGGTGCGGGCCGATCTCCACGAAGATGTCGGTTCCGTCCTCCAGGGCCTTCTCGGCCGCCGCGGCGAAGAGCACGGGTTCGCGTACGTTGCGCCACCAGTAGGCGCTGTCCAGGCGGTCGCCCTCGATACGGTCGCCGGTCACGGAGGAGAACATCGTCACCGTGGACGCCCCGGGCCGCAGTCCGGCCAGTTCCCGGCGCAGGGGCTCGTCGATGGGGTCCATCGCCGCGCTGTGGAAGGCGTAGTCCAGATCCAGCTCCGTGCAGGCGACCCCCTTCTGCCCCAACTCGGCCAGCAGCGCCCGCAGAACGGCTGGCGGGCCCGCCACGGTCACGTCCCGCGCGCTGTTGACCGCCGCCACTTCCAGTCCGGGCCAGGCGGCCAGTTCCTTGACCGCCTCGTCCACGGGCAGTGCCACGGCCGCCATCCGGCCCGTCCCCGCGGTGGCCGCCTGGGTGCGGCTCCGGCCGACGATCACCCGTGCGGCCTGCTCCAGGTCCAACGCGCCCGCGACATGGGCGGCGGCGACCTCGCCCACGCTGTGGCCGAGCACGCTGTGAGGCGTGATGCCCTGTGCCTCCAGCATCCGTACCAGACCGACCTGCACGGCGAACAGGAGCGGCTGGGCCACCTCGGTCAGCGCGAGCCGCGCCCGCTCACCCGGCGCCGCCAGCTCCTCGACCAGTGACCAGCCCAGCAGGGGGGCCACGGCGGCGTCCACCCGCGTGACGGCGGCGCGGAAGACGGCATCGTGCTCCAGCAGGTCGGCCGCCATGCCCGGCCACTGCGAACCATTGCCGGCAAAGACGAACGTGATCCGCCCCCGGGACACGGCCTGGAAGGTGGCGGTGGCGGAGCGGACCTCGTCCCCGTCCCGGGGCGAGGGGACGAACGGTGACTGCCCCGGCCCCTCGCTACCCGGCGCGTCCTGCGTGGCCGCGCCACTTGAGCCGGACTCCTCCGCTCCGGGCGCCTCGGCGGGTGCCTGCGCGCCCGCGACCGCCCGAAGCCGCTGCGCGGCGACCTGGGGCCCGGCCAGGACCACCGCGCGGTGCGGATGCGTTCCCCGCCGCAGGCAGGAGGTGTGGGCGATGTCGTAGAACTCCTGCGCGGTGGCCCCGGCGAGCCGGTCCGCCATCCGCGCGGCTGCCTCGGCCAGTGCCTTCGGGGTACGCGCCGAGACCAGTACCGGAAGTGCCCGCTCGTGACCCGTGGTCCCGTGGCTGCCGGGTTCCTGGCGTGGGGCGGGTGGCGCGGTGGGTGCGGAGGTGAGGACGACGTGGGCGTTGGAGCCGCCGAAGCCGAAGGAGTTGACGCCCACGACAGGACGGCCGCCCGTGTCCAGGGACACCGTGCTGTCGGCGGTCGCCAGGTTCAGTTCCGCGAAGTCGATGTCGGGGTTGGGCGGGGAGGCGTGCAAGGACGGCGGGATCACGCGGTGCCGGAGTACGAGCAGGGCCTTGAGGAGACCGGCGATTCCGGAAGCCGGCTCCAGGTGCCCGATGTTGGTCTTGACGGAACCGATCGGCAGGACCCCGGCGGTGCGGCGGCGGCCCAGAGCCCGGCCGATGGCCCGGCACTCCAGCGGGTCACCGACCAGGGTTCCCGTCCCGTGTGCTTCGAGGTAGACCAGTTCGTCCGGGGAAACGTCGGCCTGCTCGTACACCGAGCGCAGCAGGTCCTCCTGTGCCTCGGCGCTCGGCAGTGCCAGCCCCATGGTCCTGCCGTCGCTGTTGGAGGCGCTGGCGAGGATGACCCCGTGGATCCGGTCACCGTCCGCGACGGCGTCCGCCAGTTTCTTCAGGACGACCAGGCCGCCTCCCTCGGCGCGTACGAACCCGTCGGCCGCCGCCGAGAAGGAGGCGCACCTGCCGCTCGGCGACAACATGGCCGCCTGGGAGAACCCCACGTAGTGATACGGGCTGAGCAGGACGTTCACTCCGGCGGAGAGCACCACCCGGCTGCTGCCGTCGAGCAGGGTGCGGCAGGCGCGGTCCAGCGCCACCAGCGACGAGGAACAGGCGGTGTCCACCGCCATGCTCGGTCCGCGCAGGTCGAAGAAGTGGGACAGGCGGTTGGCGGCGATCGAGGAAGCCGCGCCCGACATGGTGTAGGCGTTGACCTCCTGCGGCAGCATCATCTGCAGGCCGCCGTAGGAGGTGTCCGACACCCCGACGTACACGGCCGCGTCGGTGCCCGACAGGCGCTCGGGACGGATTCCGGCGTCGTCCAGCGCCTCGACGGCCAGTTCCAGCAGCAACCGGTGCTGCGGGTCCATCCGGGACGCCTCCTTCGGCGAGATGCCGAAATAGGCGGCGTCGAAGCCGGTGATGTCGTCGAGGAAACCGCCCGCGGCGGTGTAGCTCTTGCCGGGGCGCGGCATCGAGGTGTCGACGAACCGGGCTGCCTCGAACCGGTCGTCGGGCACCTCACCGACCAAGTCGCGTCCCTGCCGAAGAGCGTCCCAGAGCTGGTCCAAGTCACCGATACCGCCGGGAAGTCGGCACGCCGCCCCGACTACCGCGATGGCCCGGTCCGTTGACTTCGCCTCGTCCCACATGCACAGCCAGCTTTCTTCGGAATTGGAGATGGATGGACCGTCGATAGACAAGTGAGGGACGTCATCTAACGGGCTGTAACCGGACCAGGACAAACCGTCACTAGGCCGTAGGGGTTATCGGTTCGGCTCGCGGCGACCGGGCGAGACGGAGCGCCGGGGCGGGGAATCGTTTCGTCGGTGCAGGTGTACCGAATGGGGGGATGGGGCGTGGGCCGGGGGCGGGTTGGTGGGCGCCCGCCTCCCAAGGGGATGCCATCGCCCGTGCCGAGGGCCGGGCCGTCCGAACCCGCCCGTGCGTGTACCCCTACGCTGGTCCCTGCCAGGCGGCGGATCTTGGGCAGTGCGACATCAAAGGAGCGTGACAGGTGACGGGGGCGAGCGGCGCGGAGCTGGTCGGGGTGGTTCTGGGCGGGCGATACCGCGTGACCGAGATGATCGGACGCGGTGGCATGGGTGTGGTCGCCCGGGCAGTGGACCAGCTGCTGAACCGCGAGGTCGCCGTCAAGGTCGTGCGGGCCTACACCGACGCGTCCCCGGACGAGCTGGCCGATCTGCGGATCCGGATGCAGCGGGAGGCGCAGGCCGCCGCCCGTATCCGGCACGGCGGAGTGGTCACCGTGCACGACGTGGTCGAGGAGCAGGGGCTGCCGGTCATCGTCATGGAGCTGGTCGACGGGCCGTCCCTGGACGACGTGCTCGCGGAGCGCGGCACACTGGACCCGCGCGAGGCGGCCGCGATCGGAGCCAAGCTGATGGACGCGCTCGACGCGGCGCACCGGGCCGGGGTCCTGCACCGGGACGTCAAGCCCGGCAACGTCCTGCTCGAACGCGGCGGCCGGGTCGTGCTCACCGACTTCGGCATCGCCAGCATGGATACCCCCGGCGACGAGGCCCTGGCCAAGCTGACCCAGAGCGGCCAGATCGTCGGCTCCCTCGACTACCTGCCGCCGGAGCGCGCCCAGGGCCGCGAACCGGGTGCCGCGTCGGACATCTGGGCGCTCGGCATGACGCTGTACGCAGCGGTGGAGGGCTCGTCGGCCTTCCGCCGTACGTCGGTGTTGTCCACGTTGGCGGCGATCGTCGGCGAACCACTGCCCGAGCCCCGGCGGGCCGGACCCCTGACCCCGGTGCTGCGGGCGCTGATGGCGAAGGATCCGCTGCACCGGCCCGACGCCGGGCAGGCACGCGAGATGCTGGAGGCGGTCGCCGAGGGCGGGACCGTGAATCCGGGGCCGGGGCCGGGTCAGGCGCAGGCCGTGCAGCCCGAGGCCGCACCGGGGTTCGGTCCGGCCGCCGCGCCGTTCTTCCAGCCGGCCCCACCTCCCGCCCCGCAGCCCGTCGCCGCCTACCCGCCGGTCGACGCCTACGGCGCCTCTCCGCAGCAGGGTGGCGTGCGGCCGGGCATGACACCGGGTCCGCACATAGGGCACGCCGGACACGGCAGCCACTCCGAGACCGCTACGGCGGTGGTCCGCGCGCGGCGCCGCCGCACCCGTACCGTCGCCGCGGTGGCGGCCGCCGGCGTCCTGGTCTGCGGCGGAGCCGCCTACGCGCTGGTGGACATGCGGGCCGGATCCGGGGGCAGCGAGGCGAACGCGGCGCATTCCCCGGTGAGCACCCCCGCCGGAGGTGGCCTGCCCGGTACGACCGAGGGCCCGACCTCCCCGGGAGACCTGACGACCCTCAACCCCAGCGAGAGGCCGTCCAGTACCGCGTCGAAGAAGGGCGGGGACCGGGCGGCATCTCCGACGCCGAAACCCGGCAAGGACGGCGAGTCGCCCGCGGCCCCGTCCGCGTCACCGAAGGCCAAGCCCAGCCCGACGGTGAAGGAGCCCGTCCCGGTGTCGACGACATGCACCGGCTGGGCCCACTCGAACCGCAGTGACGGCTACGGGTACGCGTCCCAAACCACCCACCTCTACACCGGACCGTACGCGGTGTGCTCCTATGTGACCGTGGTCAAGACAGGGGTGAAGGTCTACTACCACTGCTACGTCACCAATGCCCAGGGCAACAAATGGATCTACGCCCGAATCCAGGGCACGTCCACCGAAGGCTGGCTGTTCAGCGGCAAATCCACACTGAAGGCCGGCACGCTGGCGCGCTGCTGAGTGAGCGTGGGACCAGGACACGTCGCCCGGGTGGTCATCCGCCGGCTTCGGGAAGCCGGGTGCTGCGTACCACCTTGTCCTCACCCGCGCTGGCAAGGAACCGGCAGTCGGGATAGAAGGCCAAGGTGTTCACCGAGCGGGCGTGCCGGAGGCTGAACACCGACTGCCCGGTGTCGGCCCGCCACACGCACACGGCGCCGTCTTCACTGCCGGTCGCGATCAGACTGCTGTCGGAGCTGAAACCCACCGCTCTCAGACCGCTGCTGTGCTCGACGTGGAAGAGCGGTGTCCAGGTCTCCGTCTCCGTTACCCGGGCGAAGTGGTCTTCGCTGCAGGTGGCGATCTTCTTCCCGTCCGGGGAGAAGGCGACCCCGAGGACGAAGTTCCTGTGCGTGATCTGGGCCTTCTGCAAGCCGCTGGCGATGTCCCAGACATAGGCCTTGCCGTCCTCGGACGCCGTGAGCAGCAGACGTCCGTCCGGGCTGAACTTCACGTCCTTGATCGCGCGGGCATGGCGCAGGTGCCGAATCCGGTTCCCCGTGTTGAGATCCCAGACGGAGGCCGTCGCATCCGCACTTCCGGTGGCCAGGTATTTCCCGCTGGTGTCGAAGTCGACGGCGTCGACGAAGTGGTTGTGGGCGAGCTCTGCGACCATGGTTCCGGTCGTCGTCTCCCAGATGCGTGCGAGATTGTCCGTACTGCCGGTCGCCAGTCTCCCGCCGTCGGGGCTGAAGGCGACCGCGTTCACCATCGTGCTCCATCCGCCGAACGGGTGCTCCCACGTTGCCTGACCGGTGATCACGTCCCAGACGCGCACGCGCTTGCGGGCGCCCGTGGCGAGCAACCGCCCCTGCGGATGGACGGACAGACCGACCACCCACCGCCCGGTGTCGATCTCCGGGCGTGGCGCGATGCCGGGGGAGGGGGAGGTCGTCGCGGAGGGGGGCCCGGTCTGTCGAGCAGGCTCTGGACCGCCCGGTGCGGGGGCAGGTTCGTCGATGGCCTTGCCGTGGTCCGCTTCCCGTTGAATCTCGTTGATCTCCTCGACCACATCCTGCGGGGGAGTGGGCCGCCGCGGTGAGGTGAGGTCGAAGAGCTGGGCGTCGCCACTGCGCTGGTACAGGACGGGCGTGAAGTACTCGAGACTGTCGTCCTTGTCCGCCCGCAGTGCGATGCGGGCCGTGCGCACCGCCTCGTCGACCGGGCGGTTGGCGGCGAGTGCCTGGTAGAAAGCCCGGGAGAAGAGGACGGCGGCTTTGTCGGTCACCGCGAACTGCATGGCCACCACGGCCGGCACGGTGTACTCCAGCTCGGCCGCCGTGCTGGAGAAGAGGTCCTGTGCGTGGGACGTCCCCGTTTCGCAGCTGTTGAGCACGACGAGGCGGGGGGCGGGTTCGGCGATGCTGATCAGCGAGCCGAGGGCTTCGGCGTGCAAGGGGTCCTCCCGGCCCTGTTCGTCGGCGAAAACGATCATTCCTTGGCGCCGGGCCTCGTCGAACCTTCCATGGCCCACGAAATGGAAGATGTGGCATCCATGGAACAGTGCGGCGAAGAGATGCTGCTTGGTCTGGCCACGCACCCAGTCCAGTTGCACCATTCCCTCATCGATGAGGGGCTTGAGCGCGGTGCTCAGGCTCTCCTGTTCGGCTTCCGCGTCGAGTGCCCCGAGCGAACCGGGGAGGGACACCATGCCCAGGATGCGCAGGGGCGGTTGTACGCGCAGCGGTGACACCGGTTCCAGGATGTCGACGTAGCGAATGATGGGGTGATGCAGGCACAGGTAACCACCGAGCTTTGGGTCGTGCAGGAGTTCCCAGGGGAGGGCGGCGAGTTCCGGGCAGCGGACCCGGAGCACCATGCGCAGCCTTCGGTCATGCTCGCGTGCTTTCTGTCTGCTGGAGAGATAGAGCGCTCTGATGGAACCCTGGAACACCGCGTCGAACAGGATGCCGCCGACCTGTCGAACAGGCACCTCCATCTCGGTCCCTACGGCGGCCCGTGAGCGCACGGCTGAACCGAGAACCGCCGCCTGGAGAGAAGGCAGTCGCTGCAGCAGCTCGTCCGCGTCGATGTTGGTGACGGTGTGGTCCTCGCCGCACGGCGACGACACCTCGATGCGGTAACCACCCGGTGCCTCGCTCATCTCGAGCACGAAATCGAAGTCCGCCGCCATGGCGCCCTTCTCTCCGCGGGATCAGCGCCCCGCTGCGGCGGTCTGCGACGGGGTAGCGGGTGTGGCGCCCTCGTCCCCTACAGGCTGCGAGGTTTCGTTGACCCACTTGATGAATTCGGGGAAGTTCTTCGGGTCGGTAATGGAGGCCGAGACGATGACGTTGTAACGCCGGTCTGTGTACACAGCTACGATGGAGTCACCAGACGTGTAGCAGGCGTAATCGCCAATGATGACGGACTGATCGTTGGTGTAATAAGTCTGATGGCTCCCCTTTTTGTAGTCGTCCATCGTCTGGCACTGATTTCCCGAGAGGTCTCCCGGCGCAGTGGTTTTTAGCCAGTGCATCTGCATGTCGTCGACACTGGGGAAGAGGATGTAGTAAACGTATTCTGGGGTGCTGTTCTGCGTACTGCAGTCCACTTCCACTGCCCCCTTGGGGGACTCCGTTGCCTCGGTGCAGTTCAGGTCCGCCTTGACGCTGGAAGGGATATGTTCCTTCACGTCTGCCACCGACGGCGCTTTCTTCGACTCGGTGGTCGACAATCCCCACATTCCGCCTGCCAGTAGCAGTACGCCGAGGATGGCAAGCACAATCCGCGGTGCCCGATGCATCTTGGGGATGGTCATCAGGCGGCGAGAGATTCCGCTCCCGATCAGAGCGAGTGCCAGCAAGGCAACACCGATGACGATAAGAGCGATCTTGACGACGAGTGGCATCGCACATCTCCTTCGGGGGTGAGGCCGAATTCAGTGCGGTCGAGATCCCTTGCCCTCTGCTCGCTGGGGCAGCCACGCTCCGGAAATATGAGAACCGTCAACCATCTGGCGCTGTCCGGTAGTTCGTGGTAGTTCATAGTTTATGACCATTATGGAGTTCCTGCTAGACGACGGCAGTGCCGTGCTCGTCAGGGTCTCCGAGGGGCAGGCGCCGGGTTCCGTGCTCACTCGGAGTGCGTCGGCTACGGTGATCGAGAAGGCGGAAACGACGTTTGATTCGGTCATGCACGCTGTGCGGGGCGTGGCCCGTAGCGTGGCCGGTCAGATCGAGGACCTTGTGGAGCGGCCGGACGTCCTCGTGGTGGAGTTCGGCGTCGAACTGAGCGCCCAGGCAGGAGCGATCATCAGTGCG
Organism: Streptomyces sp. NPDC043908; assembly: GCF_056435525.1. Taxonomy (NCBI): domain Bacteria; kingdom Bacillati; phylum Actinomycetota; class Actinomycetes; order Kitasatosporales; family Streptomycetaceae; genus Streptomyces; species Streptomyces sp. NPDC043908. The sequence goes on from NZ_JBWKEI010000003.1 coordinate 557,124, forward strand.
GCCGGGGCTTCGGCTCAGTTGAAAGTCAGCCTGACCTGGAACAAATGACGCAGTGCTGAACGAGTGCCGCGGAGGCCGACGGTCCGGAGCGCTTGCTGCTCTGGTTGTCTGCGGTCCGTCACCCGGGCGACCGCGCCCGGCGGCGCAACCGCGGAGGTCTGCGTAGCGTGAGGGCATGTCCGAGCATGTCCCCGGACAGTCGGTCGGTGCTGTGGCGCTATCCCGTTCTCGAAACCTCCGGCTGGTTCACGGGCTGCCGCCTCCTCGGCGGGGTGTCCACCCGGATCCGGCGGTGACGAGGGTACGGCCACGAGGAAGCTTGGGCCCGTCACCGCGGACGCGGGCCGAAGGGCCCGGCCCCACACTCCGGCGCTGACCGCCCCGCACGTCGTATGCCGGTCCCGCGTCCATAGGGAGGATCATGTCCCTGGCCCACCCCGCCCGTACCCCCGACATGGTGAACATCATGATCGTCGGCGACTCGATCAGTCATGGCAGCAGCGGTGACTGGACCTGGCGCTACCGGTTCTGGAAACACCTGCACGAGCACGACGTGAGCATCGACCTCGTCGGTCCCAAGGGCACCCTCGACAACATCCGCACCGCCGAGGTCGGCGACGACGACGCCACCTACGCCGAACCGGAATTCGACCCCGATCACGACGCCCAGTGGGGCCGCCCCTACCTCTCCGAGAAGGACGAGATCGAGGCCAAGGTCCGTGAGCACCGCCCCGACTACGTGCTGGTGCTGCTCGGCATCAACGACTTGTTCTGGTACGGCGTCGAACCCGCGCAATTCGAGGCCAATCTACGGGAGTTCATCGCCGGAGCCCGCCGGGCCGAGCCGCACGTCACGATCGTCCTCGGCACCATCCTGCAGTGCGCCAAGGCAGTCGACGATCGCGACTTCGGTGCCCGGCTCGACGCCTGCAACGACCGGCTGCGCGCGGTGGCCGACGACCTCACCACTCCGTCCTCCCCTGTGGTGATCGCCGAAACCGCGGCGGAGTTCGTCGCGGCGGAGCACACCTGGGACGGCACCCACCCCAACCCCAACGGCGAGATCCGTATCGCCGCCGCTTTCGCCGACGCACTCGCGGACCGCTTCGGTATCGGCGTCCGCTATCCCCGCCCCTATCCGGACGTTCCACCAGTCGCTTCGCAGGCCAAGGCGCCCATCGACTGAGACCCGGGCTCCACGGACACCGGACACCGGACACCGGACACGCCGAGGTCTTCACCCGGTGGAGGCCGCCGTCTGTGCTTGTCGCGTTCGAGGTCGGCTACCTGATGACCTGACGCCCAAAAATCTATGCTGGCCGGAGTAGACATTGGGCGCTGGTGTGGTTATGGTTTCTCTCGTAACGCAGAGAGACGCAGGGCCCGGCAGAGACGAACTGCCGGGGAGCAGTACCGCAGTACAGGTAGTTGCAGTACAGGCAGTTGCAGTGTGTAGGGCGGTGCGGTGGTGGAGTGTCGAAGCCAGAGTGGTTGCGGGACGGCGACGGGACTGGCTACCGGACCGGGTGGCCCGCGGTGATGAGGGGCCGTCATCAGCAGTACCGCAGGAAACAGTGGTAGATGCAGTGCGCAGTACACCGCAGTGAGGTGCAGTTGAGTGGTATCTCGGTGAAGGCGTCGGCTGCGGGCGCGCGCACCGGGGAAGTTCGGCAGTGGGGTTCCAAGCCGGAGCAGATGCAGGACGGGCGACGGGGCTGGCTGCCGACGCGCGGCGCTGGTACAGGCCGCATGCAGGACGCAACACCAGCAGGACCAGCAGTTCGCAGTACAGCAGTAAGAGCAGTATCCGCATCACCAGTAGTTCGCAGTACCAGTAGGCAGTACCAGTAGTAGGTAAGTGATTGATCCCAGAGGGAAGAACGGAGGGATTGGACGCCATCAGGATCGCCCGGGCTGGTGTTACGGAGTCCGGGTACCGCAGGACATCGATAGTGAGGTGGTCTCCGGTCAAGCAACCGCGATCCCCGTATCCCCGGCAGCTTCTCGGTCGGGGTGGCGGAAACAGAAGGCCGGCGCGGTATCAGGGCCGGCAGATGGTGTAGCAGTTCCTTCGGGGCCCGGGTGCCGGTACGGCACCCGGGCCCCTCCATGTGTCCCGTGTTGCATGTCCATGTTGCATGAGAGAGGTGCAATGACAGCAGACGTCTCGATCAGTCGTCTCGATGATGACGACTACCCCGCCTACACCATGGGCCGGGCCGCCGAAATACTCGGTACCACCCAGACCTTCCTCCGCGCCATCGGCGAACACCGCCTCATCACACCCCTGCGCTCGGCGGGCGGCCACCGCCGCTACACCCGCCACCAGCTACGCATCGCCGCCCGCGCCCGCGAACTCGTCGACCAGGGCACCCCCATCGAGGCCGCCTGCCGCATCATCATTCTCGAAGACCAGCTCGAAGAAGCTCAGCGTCTCAGTGAGTGTCTGCGCGCACAGCGCGGCGAGAGGCGGCCGACGCGCACGGCCGTTCCAGTGACCGGAGGGCCGCCAGGGGGTTGACGTTGCCGCCCAGGATGCAGACGGCCGGGCGGCAACGTCGGGAGCGCCGGACCTCAGGGAGGCGCACCTCAGCCGCAGTGGCCCGGGCCCCGCGTGGCTGACTCGCTGCCGATGGTCCCGCTGAACGCGATGCAGGTATTCCGGCCGTTGATGTACACGGGCCCGGCGTAGGTCGTGAAGTAGCCGCTGTCGGTGGCGCCGGTCCAGTCAGCGGTGCGGGTGATGTACGTTTCCATCCACACAGCCGGACCCGAGGTATTGCGTACCGCAACAGCACAGTTCTTGCCGACCGACCCGTTCCAGGTCAGAAAGACCGTGCCCGCGGTACCGATGGGCGCAGACTCGACGACGCTGTAACCTGCCCCGCACGCACCGTTGTACGAGGCGGCTTGCGCGGTCGCGGGGAGCGCCAGCATTCCGGCACCGGCCAGGGCCAGCGTGCCGAAGATGGTTCCCAGTCGTCGTGTGCGACGCGAGAGGCCCTTCATCGGCCGCTCGCCGCTTCGGTGGCGGGCGGCCTGGTGGTGGCGAGCGCCAGGCTCCCGCAGTGCCCGTATCCGGAGTTCCCGGCCCACGTTCCGACCTGACCGTTGAACTGCACGCAGGTGCCGGGTGCGTGCAGGTAGACCGGGCCCGCGTACTGGGTGAAGTCCCCGTCGTCCCACACGCCGACGCCGTCGCTCTGCCGGAAGAGGCCCACGTACATGAACTGGCGGGTGCCGCTGCCGGACTTGGGAACCGTGTAGGCGCAGTTCATTCCCGTCGCGCTGCTGTAGTAGAGGTAGGTGTAGCCGGTGTAGAACTCCAAGGTGTCGATCTTGGTGCCGGCGCAGACGGCGGCGGCGTGTGCGGCGCCCGCGCCACCCATGATCAGTCCGCCGGTGCACAGGGCCAGGGTGGCGGCCGCCGCCGCCACCCTCTCTGCAGATCTTTGGAACAGGAAGTGCACGTTGATCTCCTTCGATGGAGATGGGCATGCCTGAACCAGCTCAGGATCTGCTGTTGGAGAGGAATAAACAGCGCGAAAACGCGTCAAACGGCGCGAGAAGAACCAACGAACGGGCGCGGGGGGGGGGGGGGGGGGGGGGGGGGGGGGGGGGGGGGAGGGAAGGCGGAAGCCGTGTTAGCTATGTCCACAGCTGGGGTGCGATGGCTGGCT